>NZ_DASUVO010000047.1:0-129440 GCF_036378875.1 Actinophytocola sp. | reverse complement strand
TCCTCGTCGTGGTGCTGCTCGGCAGCGTCGCCATCGTGGGCCTGGTCTCGATGAGCGACGGCGGCGGCACCAGCGTCGCCGACACCGGCTACGACACGAGCCCGAGCTACACGTCCTCGTCCGAGACGTACACGACCACCTCGGACGAGACCACCACGACGACCACCACCAGGACGACCACCGAGACGACGGAAGACACGCCGACCGAGACGACGCCGGCCGGTCCGAAGCCGGTGTACGCGCTGGAGGACAACCCGCTGTTCTCCGGTGACGTCGGCACCCCGGCCATCACGTGCAACCTGGCCAGGTGGGAGACCAGCCCTGCCGGGGCGGCCGCGTTCTTCTCCAGCGCGATCCCGTGCCTGGACGCGGCGTGGCAGCCGGTGCTCGAGTTCCAGGGGCTGCCGTTCTTCACCCCGAACATCGTGTTCCCGGAGGGCTCGGCGTGGTCGACCCCGTGCGGCTCGGTGTCCACGGCGGGCGGGGCGGTCGCGGCGTTCTACTGCAGTGGCGACAACACGATCTACATGCCGTTCTCGGGGCTGCAGACCGAGATGTACGGCGCGCGACCGGGCGTCTACCTTGCGCTGCTCGCACACGAGTACGGGCACCACGTGCAGACGCTGGCCGGCGTGATGGACACGTACTGGGACCACCGCTACGACGCGGGCGTCGACACCGAGCTCGGTCTCGAACTGTCGCGCCGCTTCGAACTGCAGGCACAGTGCTTCTCTGGCATGTTCCTGGCGGCGACGTACGGCCGCGGCTCGGTGAACGACAACGTCCTGAACGAGGCCCGCACGAGCCAGGACCGCGGCGACCACAACCCGGGCGTGCCCCGCGACCACGGCACGGACGACCACGCCATCGGCTGGTGGGAGCAAGGCGCCCAACAGAACCGCACCTACCAGTGCAACACCTGGCTGGCCCCACCAGAAGACGTGGCCTGAAACTCGCGAGTCGCGGAGTTTCAGGCCAGGCGTAGCGGGGTTGGGAGGGGGGTTGCGCGGGGGCCTCTTCTGATCAGGAATGCGTATGCGGCGCCGGACATGCCGCTCACCACGATCAGGAGAAGGCCAAGGCCCTCGCCTTCCTCGCTGTCGCCCATGGCAGCGGCCGCGGCGTGGACCACCAGGTCGTCCGGGAGCGCGCCCGAGGGGACCGTGACGTCCACCGGTTCGTTCACGGCGTGACCGCAGCCGTCGAAGCGCGCCTGGTGCGAGCGGCCGCCGACGGTGAACTTCACCGTTTCGGTGGCGTCGGCGCTGCACGGAACGCCGGTCACGACAGCGGCGCGGACCGTCGTGCCCTGGCCCTCCGACGACGAACCGAACACCCCGACCACGCTGACCAGCACGGCGATCAGCACGCCGAGGACGACGACCCCGGCACCGGCCCCCGCCCATCGGACGTAGCCAGGTGGGATGTCCACGCCCCAGATCCGCACACCGCGAATGGTCCCAGATACCGGACGGTGGTCGGTAGGGAGCGCGGTGCCTCAGTCGTCCTGTGCGGGCGTCACTTTCCGGACGTACAGCAAACGATCGCCGGACTCGATCGCGTCCGCCTCCGGGTGGTCCACCCGGTAGAGCTTCCCGCCGCGGACGACGCCGAGCACGATGTCGGACAGGTGCCGGGGCGAGCCGCCGACCTCACCCTGCTCGACGTCCCGCTCGGCGATCGCGAGGCCGGACTCCGGGGTGATCAGGTCCTCGACCATGTCGACGACCGTCGGCGTGTGTGTGGCCATGCCGAGCAGCCGGCCGGCAGTCTCGCTGGACACGACGACCTGGTTGGCGCCGGACTGCCGCAGCAGGTGCACGTTCTCCGCCTCCCGCACCGACGCCACGATCTGGGCGTTCGGCGCGAGCTCCCGCGCGGTGAGCGTGATCAGCACGGCCGAGTCGTCGCGGCTCGCGGCGACCACCACGGCACGCGCACGCGGAACACCCGCGACCCGCAGCACGTCGGAGCGGGTACCGGAGCCGTGCACGGTGACCAGCCCGAGCGCGGACGCGGTCTCCAGCATCGCGTGGTCGGTGTCCACCACCACGATCCGGTCCGGCTCCACCCCGTCCGACAGCACGGACTGCACGGCAGAGCGGCCCTTCGTGCCGTACCCGACGACGACCACGTGATCGCGCACCTTCGTCCTCCAACGTTGGAGCTTGAACGCCTGGCGGGAGCGCTCGGTGAGCACGGCGAGGGTGGTGCCGACCAGGACGATGAGGAAGAGCACCCGCAGCGGGGTGATGACCAGGACGTTGACCAGTCGCGCCGACGGGCTGACCGGCGTGATGTCGCCGTAGCCGGTGGTGGACAGCGACACGGTCGCGTAGTAGACCGCGTCGAGGAACGACAGCCCGTCACCGTTGCCGTCCCGGTAGCCGTCGCGGTCCAGGTACACGATCATGACAGCGGCGAACAACGCGACAAGCGCCCAGATCACGCGCCGCACGATGGACGTGATCGGGCTGACGGTGCTCTCCGGCATCCGGATCACACCCACCAACGAGTGGTCCGGCCGGTCGGTGAGCCGATCAGTGAAACGCAGTTTGCGCAGGCGCCGATGTCCGGTCTCGTCGGGACTGGTCACGGCCGCGAGACTAGCTGGAGACGGTGACACCGGCCACGCTGGCCTGTCGACCCGCGCGATGCCCGTTCGTGTACGGGCTGAGGAGGGGTTCGAGATGACCGAGGTGCTGTTGAGCGGACGTGGCCTGCTCGAGTCGATCCGCTGGCACGACGACCGGCTGTACGTGTCGGACTGGTCGGCCGGCGAGGTGCTCACCGTGGACCGGTCGGGCCGCAGCGAGGTGGTGGCCCGCGTGCCCTCGCTGCCGCTGTGCTTCGACTGGCTGCCGGACGGGCGGCTGGTGCTCGTCTCGTCGGCGGACGGCCAGCTGTTCCGTGTCGAGCCGGACGGCACGCTGACCAGCCACGCCCTTCTCGGCGAGGGCCTGTGGAACGACATCACGGTGGACGGCCGGGGCAACGTGTTCGTGAACCGGGTCGACTTCACGGGCGAGCCCGGCGCGGTCCATCTCGTGCGGGACGGCGAGTCGCGGGAGGTCGCGAACGGGCTCGCGTTCCCGAACGGCATGACGGTCATCGGCGACACACTGGTCGTCGCGGAGTCCTACGGGCAGCGGCTGACCGCGTTCGACATCGGGCCGGAGGGCGACCTGTCCGGCCGGCGGGTGTGGGCAGACCTCGGCAACGGCACCCCGGACGGCGTGTGCGCGGACGTCGAGGGTGCCGTCTGGTACGCCGACGTGCCGAACCGGTGCTGTGTACGGGTGGCCGAGGGCGGCGAGGTGCTGCGAAAGGTGGCACTGGACCGCGGCGGCTTCGACTGCGTGGTCGGCGGCACCACCCTGTACGTGGCCACGGCCGAGTTCCTCGGCATGACCGGGGACGAGCTGGTCGAACCCGGCAGCGGGCAGGTGCTCGCGGTGCCGGTCGCCGTGCCAGGTCAGTCGAGGATCTCGTAGACCCCGGTGGCGTCCTCGTTCCTCAGTACGGCTTTGTCCTCGGTGAGCAGGAGGATGTCCCCGGGCAGGTCGAGCTTGCGATCGATCTCGTTGCCCGCACTGTCTATTGTGTACGCCCGGTCCTCGCCCGGGTCGCGGGCCTGCCGGCCGGTCACCCAGAGCCGCCCGCCACGCACGGAGTCCAGGGTCAGCACTGTCTGTTTGCCCGGGGTCGCCGTGCCGAGCTTCCTGCGCTTCACGTCGAACGTGACGATGTCGTGGGCCCGGCCGTCGGACTTGGACGAGCACGCGACCAGCGTTGTCCGGTCGGTCCGGCAGTCGGCCATGCGATCGGTGTGGTCGAGGGAGCCGACCTCGCGGCCGTCGTCGGCGGTGACGGCGGTGAGACGCGGCGCCCCGTCCGTGATCAACGCGAGGTCTCCAGCGACCATCACCAGCCGCGAATCCGCGCGTTCCCACTGCTTCTCACCGGTGTGCAGATTGGTGGCGACGATCGTGGCGCCGGTCGCCTCACCGTTCACCCACGTGGACGGAAACCGCGCCGAGACGACCCCGAGCATCGTGTCGCCGACGATCCACATGGGCCAGACCCCGTCGGCCCCCTCCCACAGTTTCGCGCCAGTCCGCACGTCGAACGCGACGTTGCGCTGGATGCCCTTGTCGTAGACGGAGCCCACCAGACCGGTCAGGACGCTGACCACCGCGACCCGGTCGTCGACGACCTGCAGCATCGGCTCAGGCCGCTCTCGGAGCGGCCCTTCGGGAAAGGTCAGCGCAGGGGTCCGCCACACGATGCTGCCGTCGGTCGCGGACACCAGAACGAGCCCGCTCTCGTGGCCAGGACTGGGTTCGCAGAAGCCCGCGTGACAGTCCCCTTGGTCGTACTGCACGAGGACGCCCTCCTGCCCCACCAGGTGCCGCTCGTCTGGAGCGCCCCACAACCTGGGCGAGTACATGAAGCCGCCGAAGTCGTGCATCTTTCCCAGTGTCCAGCGCGGTGTGCCGGTGGTCGCGTCGTACAACGTCAGCTCGAGCCCGCTGTGCGCGAACAGCATCAGGCCGTCCTGTTCCTCGACCCACACGACGTCGCCGGGCTCGGTCCACAGCGGCTTTTCCGCTACCCGCAACGGTTGCAGCGTGGGCGCCGGCCGTGCGTCGACCCGTGGCGGCGGATGCGGGTTGTCGCCACCTCGCCACACGAGCACACCCGCCACGGCCGCGGCGACAACCGCGACGCCCAACACGATCTTCCCGCGTGCCCCACGTCGGCCCCCTCGTGAACGGCGACCAGTGTAGGGAGAACGCCGTGCCCCCGCAGGGAAACGCGCTATGTGGACGGGAGGCCGCGCAGCAGGGTGCGCAGTGTCGGGGCGTCCATGAGGTCGACCGGGCGCAGGGTGGTGTTCGAGCGGACGTAGTGGAACGCCGCGCGGACCTTGTCGACCGGGACGCCCGACAGGCTCGCCCACGCCAGCCGGTACGCGGCCAGCTGCACGGACAGTGCGGGCAGGTCCTCCTCCGGCGGGACGGCGCCGGTCTTCCAGTCGACGACCGTCCAGCCGCCGTCGTGGTCGGCGAACACCGCGTCCAGGCGGCCCCGCAACGTCATGCCGTCGACGTCGCAGGTGAACGACACCTCCACCTCCGACGGTGAGCGTTCCGCCCAGTCCGAGGCCAGGAACGCCTCCTGCAGCGACTCCAGGTCCGCGTCCGGGGCGGCGTCGGCGTCCGCCGAGCCAGGCAGCTCGTCCAGGTCCAGCAGGGCCCGCGAGCCGAACCGCTTTTCCAGCCACGTGTGGAACGCGGTACCGCGCCGCATCACCGGGTTCGGCGGGAACGGCAGCGGGCGGCGCAGGCGGCGGGCCAGGGCCGTCGGATCGCGAGCCAGTTCCACGAGCTGGGTGACCGAGATCGACGGCGGCAGCGTCACGTCCTCCTGCCGGTTCGCGGCCGCGGCGCGTTCGGCCAGCAGCACGTCCGTGTCGGCGCCCCAGCCGTCCGGGTCGTCGTCGGCCGGCAGCTGCTCACCCGAGCGCAGCACCGCCAGTTCCGCACGGACCATGGCCGCCGCGGCCAGCACGTCCTCGCGGGCGTGGGACAGCGGGTCGGCCGGCCACAACGCGGTCCGTTCCGCCGTGGCGAGTGGGTTTTCCTCGTACTCGTCGGGTTCGGCCGCCCAGTGCTCGACCGACGCCACCCGTTCGTCCATCGTGCGCACCGCGTCGGCCACCTCGGTGAAGAACGCCGAGGGGCCCTTTGGTTTCGCGCCCGTGCGGCCCCACCAGTGCGCTGACACCAGCAACGACCGTTCCGACCGGGTCAGCGCCACGTAGCAGAGCCGGCGTTCCTCGACGAGGTCCCGCTCCGCGAACGCCTCCGCGTGGTTGGTCAGCTCGACCTCGATCTCCTTGCGGTTCTCGGCACGGGACAGATCGAGCACCGGCAGGTCCGCCGAGTCGCCACGCAGCGCGGCCGGCAGTTCGGTCACCGCGCGCAGCCAGCACGACGTCCGCTTGCGGCTGGGGAAAACGTCGTTCACCAGGTGCGGCACGGCGACGATCTCCCACTCGAGGCCTTTCGCGCTGTGCACCGTCAGGATCTGCACGCGATCCTCGGCGACCGTGACCTCGCCGGGCTCCAGGCCGTCCTCCGCGCTTTCCGCCGCGGCCAGGTAGTCCAGCAGCGCCGACAGACTCGCCGACGGGCTGGCCTGCGCGTAGTCCGACACGACGTCAGCGAACTTGTTCAGGTGCGCGCGACGTGCGCCGCCGACCCGTGCGGTGGCCTCGACGTCCAGCAGCATCGCGCGTTCGGTGTCCGCGACCAGTTCCGGCAGCGGCTGGTCGAGCCTTCTCCGCAGCATCCGCAGCTCATGGCCCAACGTCCGGATCCGCCGGTAACCCTCGCGTGAGTACTGCTCGGCGTCGCCGGGGTCGTCGATGGCGTCGACCAGGCCGGCCTGCTCCGCACCCTCGCCCGGCACAATGTCGACAAGTCGACCGGTGCCTTCCGGTTGGTACGCCTGGCCGAGCGCGGCGGCCCGCTTCCACAGCGCGGCCAGGTCCGCCGCGCCGAGCCGCCAGCGCGCGCCGGTCAGCAGCCGGGCGGCGGCCGAGCCGGCGAGCGGGTCGATCAGCACCCGCAGCGCCGACACCAGGTCCCGCACCTCCGGCTCGTCCAGCAGGCCGCCGATGCCGACCACCTCGACCGGCAGCCCTCTGGCACGCAGTGCCGTCGCGAGGTCGTTCATGTCGGCGCGGCGCCGCACGAGCACCGCGGCGGTCGGCGGCTTGTCCCGTTCGTCCGCGATGAACCGCCAGCGTTCGGCCATCGCGTCGGCCAGCCACTCGACCTCGGCGTTCGCGTCCGGCAGCAAGGCGACACGGACGTCCGCCGAACCCCGGCCTGCCGGCGCACGAAGCTCATCGACGTCCAGACCGGCACCACGCAGCGGACCGGAGATCGCGTTCGCGAGCGCGAGCACCTCCGGCGGGTTGCGGAAGCTCGTCAGCAGGCCGTAGCGAGTGGCCGGTTCGAGATTCTGGTTGTCCAGCTTGGGAAAGTCCGTCGTGAACCGGGGCAGGTTCGCGGCACTCGCGCCACGCCAGCCATAGATCGCCTGCACCGGGTCGCCCACCGCCGTGACCGGCATCGGTTTCTCGCCGCCGAACAGCGACCGCAGCAGGATTCGTTGCGCGTGACCGGTGTCCTGGTACTCGTCGAGCAGCGCCGTGCCCCAGCGGGCGCGCTCCCCCGCCACCACCTCGGGTTGTGTGCTCGCGAGCCGCGCGGCCAGCGCCATCTGCTCGGCGAAGTCCAGCGCGCCCTCCTTGCGCTTGGCCTCGGCGTACGCCTGGACGAGCGGCAGCAAGGCGATCCGAAAGCGTTGCGTGGCAACGACTTCCTTCAGGTCCTGGGACAGCTCGGCACGCTGCCGAGGGCCGCGGGGCGCGTTCTCGATGGTCGACGCGAGATCCTCGCCGTACTCCCGGAGGTGGTTCTCGTCGACGAGGTGCTCGGCGAGCTCGCCCGCCAGTGCCAGCAGGTAGCCGGTCACCGTGATCGGCACCCGCTCGGTCTCCAGGTCGTGGGTCCACGTCGACACGATGCGATGCGCCAGCTGCCAGCACGCGGTCTCCGTCAGCAGCCGCGACCCCGGTTCGACGGGCAGCCGCAGCCCGTGCTCACCGACCAGCCGGCCCGCGTAGGCGTGGTAGGTCAGCACGGTCGGCTCGCCCGCGTACACGTCCGCGAGTCGCTGCCCACTGGGGTCGAGCCGTTGCAGCAAGCCGGAACCGGCCAGCCTGCGCAGGCGGGAGCGGACACGGTCGGCGAGCTGACGCGCGGCCTTGCGGGTGAACGTGAGGCCCAGCACGCGTTCCGGGGTGACGATGCCGTTGGCCACCAACCACACCACGCGGGCGGCCATGGTCTCCGTCTTGCCTGCGCCCGCACCCGCGACGACCAGCGCGGGATCGGTGGGTGCGGCGATCACCTCGGCCTGCTCGTCGGTCGGCGCCGGCAGGCCGAGTTCCTTCGCGATCGCTTTCGGCGAGATCACTCGGTGACCTGACGGCCACTTGAATGCATGGGACAGCTGGTACGGACCGGGCAGCGCGGGCAGTCCGCGTTCTGTTTCGCGACGTACTCGGGGCCGGTGCTCGCGGCGGCCGCGTCGGCGACCACGCCGGTCCAGTGCTTGACGCCGTCCTCGCCGACCGGGTCCTGATTGCGTTCGGTCGCGGCGTTTTTCTTGCGGCGGTTGGCTTTCGCGACATACAGCAGCCGCGCGCCCCCCGGCTCGGTGTCCAGGCCGAGCTTCACGAACGCCCCGTACGCCGCCGCGAGCTGGTAGACCGCGAGCTGCGGGTGTTCCTGGGCGTCGGACTCGCTGATCGCCTGCCTGCCGGTCTTCACGTCCACCACGACCGGGTGATTGTCGTCGTCCTTCTCCAGGCGGTCCACCCGGCCGCGGACGCGGACGTTCGGCTCGGTTTCCGGGATCTCGACGTCGAACTCGTGCTCCACCGCGACCTGGGTCAGCTCGCCGCGGGTGGCCGCCACCCACGTCAGGAACGTGTCCAGCATGGCGTGCACCCGCTGCCGTTCGCGGCGCGAGAACCACGGGGCGCCCGCGTCGACCGCGTCCCACGCGCGGTCCAGCTCGGCCCGCAGGTGCACCTCGTCGACGCCGGTCGCGGCGGCCTGCGCGAGCGCGTGCACGAGCACACCGGTGATCGACGCCAGCTCCGCCGGGTCGGTGCCGCCGTGCCGCTCGATCGCCCACCGCAACGGGCACTTGGCCAGCGTCTCCACGTTCGACGGGGAAACCGTGACGCCGTCGCCCTTGCCCCGCAACGGTTCCTTGCTCGACAGGTCGGCCAGGCCGTACCAGGTGTCGGGATGGGCGCCGGGCACGCCCGCCTCGGCGAGCCGGGCGAGTTGGCGGGCCGCACGGCGCCGACGGTCCTCGGACGCGGCGCTGTCGCAGACCGCACGACGCAGGTCACCGACCAGGTCGGCGAGGACCAGCGCGCGTCGCGTGCCGCCCAGCGACGTCGGCCGGCCGGCGTCGCTCAGGTTCTCGACGTCGACACCGGACAGCTCGGCGAGGAAACGGGACGGCTGCTCGTCCTCACCGCGGATCGCCGAGACCAGCAGCATGTGGCGGGCCCGGCTCGCGGCGACCAGCAGCAGCCGGCGTTCCTCGGCCAGCACCGGTGCGATCGCGGACAGCTGAGCGGAGTCGTCCACCCCGGCCAGCAGGTCGACGAGCCGTTCCACACCGAGCAGGGAACCCCGCAGCCGCAGGTCGGGCCACGTGCCCTCCTGGACACCGAGCACCGCCACGACCGTCCACTCGCGACCGACGGCCGCGTGCGCGGTGAGCACCGACACCGCGTCCTCGCGCTGCGCGACCGGGGCGAGCGAGTCGCCCACGATCCGTTGTGCGGCAAGGAAGTCCGCGAAGCCGGTGACGCCGGCGCCCGGCAACCGGTCGGCGTGGCGGGCGGCCGCGTGGAACAGCCCGACGATCGCGTCGAGGTCGCGGTCCGCCTGTGCGCCAAGGGTTCCCCCGCGCTGGGACCGCGCGAGCCAGACCGGTTCGAGCCCGCTTTCCTGCCACACCAGCCACAGGACCTGTTCGATGCCGACGTTGTCCGCGATGGCCCGCCGCGCGGTGGCGAGCAGCCCGGCGACGCGGCGCACGCTGGTGGCCTCCGCGTCGTCAAGCGCGGTAAGGAAATCCTCGGACTGGAGCGCCTCGACGAGCAGTTCGTCGGACGGCCGGTCGTGCCCGGCGGCGAGCGCCAACCTGCGCAGGCCGCGCCGTAGCCGGCGAATGGCCAACGGGTCGGCGCCGCCGAAGTGGCTCGTCAGCAACATTTCCGCACGCTCGGGGGTCAGCACGCGCGGATGGTTCGCGATCCGGAGCAGTTCGAGGAACGGGCGGACCGCGGGCTGGCGGGCGAGCGGCAGCTCCTCGGCGGCCGTGGCGACCGGCACGCCGGCAGCGCTCAGCGCGCGGTGCAGCACCGGCGCGGAACGGGTGACGGAGCGGCACAGGACCGCCATCTGCGACCAGGGCACGCCGTCGAGGAGATGCGCGCGGCGGAACTGGTCGGCGAGCCACGCGGCCTCGGCGGCCTCGGTGGTGTGGAGGCGGACCTCGACGGTGCCGTTCTGCTGGGAGTTCTCGGTCTTCTCACCGGGCGTGAGCCGTTGCGGCGCGGAACCGGGCAGGCGGGCGGCGAGCCGGGCGACGGCTTCCCGGACGGCCGGCGCCATCCGGTGGGTGCGTGTGAGGACGACCGTGCCACCGTCCGGTTCGGTGTCGGCGAGCAGGCGCGGATCGGCGCCGCGGAAGGAGAAAACGGCCTGGTCAGGGTCGCCGGCGAGCACGAACTCCTTGGCGGCGAACCCCAACCGGGCGAGGAAGCGGTACTGGATCGGGTCGAGGTGCTGCGCGTCGTCGACGAGGAGGTAGCGAACCCGGTCCCGTTCGGCGGCGAGCAGTTCGGCGTCGGTCTCGAAGGCGAGCAGGGCGGACGCGACCAGCTCGGCGGCGTCCAGTGCGGGGGCGCTTTCCTGGGCGACGGCACTGTCCGCGGCGCCGGCGAGGAGGTTGACCTGCTCGTACTGGAGGGCGAACGTGCCGGCCGCGACCCATTCGGGGTGTTTGGTGTTCTCGCCGACCCGGATCAGGTCCTCCGGCCCGAGCCCGCGTTCGGCGGCGCGGAGCATGAGGTCGCGGAGTTCCTCGGCGAAACCGGGCACGGTGAGGGCCGGTCGGAGGCGGTCTGGCCAGTACGGCACGTCGTCCTCGACGTCCCCGGCAAGCAACTCACGGACGACGGCGTCCTGCTCTGGCCCGGACAGCAGGCGGGGCCCGGGGACGTCGCGCAGGTGGGCGTGCAGGCGCAGGACGGAGAACGCGTAGGAGTGGACCGTGCGCACGAGGGGCTCGCGAACGGTGCGGAGCACGTCGGCGGCCTCGTCGTGCTCGGTGATGCGCTGGGCGATGGCGGCCCTGGTCTCGGTCGCCGCCCGACGGTTCGCGGTGACGACGAGAAGCTGCTCGGGATCGACGCCACCACGCAGGATGCGGTCGGCAACGACCTCGGCGAGCAAGGTGGTCTTACCGGTGCCGGGACCACCGAGAACCCGGACAAATCCCTCGGCACCGTCGAGCACCCGCTGGGCGGCCGGCTCCCACCGGAACGGCGCGCGCGAAGCCACCGGCCGGCGCACGAGCCGAAGAGCGTTCGAGGCGACCACGCCGACGATGGAACCACGCCGGCCGCGATTGGCCGACATCGGCACGCCGGCATACTTTGCGGCATGGTGTCGGAGGAGCTGCACGAGCGCGTGCGGGAGATCATCAAGTCGATCCCGCGCGGGCGCGTGGCCTCCTACGGCGACATCGCGGCCATGGCATCGGCGCCCACCCCGCGCCTGGTGGGCCGCATCCTCTCGGAGGACGGGCACGACCTGCCGTGGCACCGGGTCCTGCGGGCCAACGGAACTCCCGCACCCGGCCTCGCACGGCGACAACTGGAACTGTTGCGCGCGGAAGGCGTGCTGGCGGACGGCGAGAAGGTCAGCATGCGGAAATACCGCTGGCAGCCATGACCCGGCGGCCTCCGGCCCCCGGAATCCACGCTACCAGCGGGAACCGACGGTTTCGGGCCGTCGCACCGCGGCCTGTGGACAACTGGTCCCCCTGTGGACAACTCGCCGGTTGTGGATCTTCACGAGCCGTCGCTGTCGGTGCCCACCGGTAACGTGGAAACCGGGGGGCCCCCGGCGGCACCCAGGGGTGGGCAAAGTTGTTCGCGCTGTTCAGACCCGCTTCACAGCGCGGATTCGGGGCACGGCCGATGTCTCGGAGGTGCCCCTTGAGACGCTCAACCCAGATCCACCGATGGACTTCGGTGATTTGCGGCGCTGCGCGGTTGGCCCGCTGCGCGGATTCGGGGCACCGCCGACGTCTCGAAGGTGCCCCTTGAGACGCTCAACCCAGACCCACCGAGGGTCTTTGGTGATTTGCGGCGCTGCGCGGTTGGCCCTCTGCGCGGTTGGCCCTCTGCGCGGTTTCGGGCGCGAAGCGCCCGAAACCGCCGCCTGACGTCACGGGGCTGCGGCGGCTTCGGCCAGCGGCGATGCGAGTGGCGTGTTCACGACACGAGCGATGTCCTGAAAGACGCGCTCGTGTCGTTGAACGTCCCGATCGCGTCTTTCAGGACGCCGGTCATGTCCCGAAAGCGTCGTTCGCGGCGCTGCGCGCCTGCGGGCGCAACGCGCCCATGCCGCTGGCGCCCCTGCGAGGAAGGCGTCTCGCAGGACCAGGCCGCCGGCGGCTCAGGGAGTCAGTTCGTCGCGCTTGGGGTGGGGGGTTGGGTCTTCGCCGTTCAGGCCCTTCTTCACCGAGTCCAGGATCGCCAGGCCCTGGCCGACGAGGCCGGCGGCCATCTCGCCGAGGCCGTCCGCGCCGCTCAGGATGTTCACGTTCGCGCCGCGCAGGCCGCTGGCCGCTTCGCGCACGATGTCCGGTAGTTGCTCGATGATCAGGCGGTCCAGTGCGACGCGGTCGTGGGACGCGGCCGCGGCGGCCTGGATCTCCGTCGCCTCGGCTTCGGCCTTCGCGATGATGCGGACCCGTTCCGCCTCGGCCTGGGCCGGCTTCACGACCTCAGCGACCAGCTGCTGCTCCCGGAGCTGAGCCTCGCGCTGCGCCAGCTCGGTGCGCGCGTTGATCACTTCCTGTGCCGCGACCGCCTGTGCCAGCGGGCCGGCCTGGGCGGCCTCGGACTGCGCCTTGTCCACCTCCGCCTTGTACTGCGCCTGCACGACGGAGGTCTGGCGGGCGAACTCGGCCTGCCGGCGCGCCGACTCCTGCGCCACCTCGGCGGCGGCCTGGTCGGCGCGGGCCTGTGCGATCTTCGCCTCGCGTTGGACCGCCGCGTTGTGCGGGGCCGAGAGCGCGGCGATGTAGCCGAGGTCCAGGTCGTCGATGGACTGGATCTGCAGCGAGTCGATGGTGAGTCCGATGCGGGCCATCTCGACGGCCGAGGCGTCGAGCACCTCGAGCGCCAGCTTCTGCCGTTCGGTGATGATCTCCTCGACGGTCATCGCGCCGACGATCGAGCGTAGGTGTCCGGAGAAGATGCGGCCGGTCAGCTCCTCCATCTGCCGCTGGTCGGACAGGAAACGCTGCCCGGCGTTGACGATGCTCTCCGTGTCGTTGCCGACCTTGAACGCGATCACGGCCCGCACCTTGAGCGTGATCGCCTGCTTCGTCACGCACGTCTCGGTGATCTCGGCCTCGGCCATGTGCAGCGACAGGAACCTGACCTTGCGGAAGAACGGCATGACGAACGCGCCCCGGCCGGTCACCACCCGGAACGGCGCGTCGCTCTCTCCCCTGACCTTCCCGCCGGAGATGAGCATCGCCTCGTCGGGCGCCGGCACGCGGTAGAAGAACATCACAGGTCTCCAAACGGGTCTGTCCAGGGCGTCACGTCCACCGCGCGGGCCCCTCGAGATTCGACGACCAACACGGTCGCACCTTTGGGCAGCGGCTCGTCGGAGAACGCGAGAAACGCCTCCGAACCACCCCGAATCTTTATCAGCACCTCACCGGGACCCCGTGCGCCGCGCGTGCCGATCAGAAGGGTTCCGACGCGCCCAACAGGTGAGTCGTCCGTGCTGTCCTCCGCACTACTCATCTGCGAGCACAATTCAAAAGTCCGGCCGACTTCCGTTGGCAACGCACCTCGCCTGGGTGAGGTCTGGCCCGTCGGCCTGTTTCGATTTGTGCTCGCCGCTTCACGACCGCGACGCTAGCGCAAGGAGATCCCGTTTGTATCTCAGTCCCACAGACCGTCGACGCGCCTGGTCAAGAAGCGTCGTTCGGCCTCGGTCGGGGCGAGCGCCAGCGCCTCCTCGTACGCCGCATTGGCCTCGGGCAGACGGTTCAGGCGGCGCAACAGGTCCGCGCGCGTGGCGTGCAGCAGGTGGTAGCCGGCGAGGCTGTCCCGTAAGGCTTCCACCAGTTCGAGTCCGGCGGCCGGGCCGTCGACCTCCGCCACCGCGACGGCCCGGTTCAGCTCGACCACCGGGGACGGGCTCACTCGCGCGACGAGCGCGTAGAGGTCGGCGATCCGTTGCCAGTCGGTGCTTTTCGCGTCCACCGCGGTGGCGTGGCAGCCCGCGATGGCGGCCTGCAGCTGGTACGGGCCCGGCCGCGCGTGGTCGAACGCCGTGTCCAGCACGGCCACCGCCTCGTCGATCATCGCGCGGTCCCAGCGGGTGCGGTCCTGGTCGGCGAGCGTGACCAGGTCGCCGGCGGCGTCCACCCTGGTCGCGCGACGGGACTCGTGGAACAGCATCAGCGCGAGCAGGCCACCCGCCTCCGGCTCCTCGGGCATGAGTGCCACGAGCACCCGCGCAAGCCGGACCGCCTCGGTCGACAGCTCACCGCGCGAGTAACCCTTGTTGAACAACAGGTACAGCACGCCGAGCACACCGGCGACGCGTTCGGGCAGCAGCTCGGCCGGCGGCACGCGGTACGGAATGCCGGCGTTGCGGATCTTGCGCTTCGCGCGCACGAGCCGCTGCGCCATGGTCGCCTCCGGCACGAGGAACGCCCGCGCGATCTCCGGCGTCGTGAGACCGGCGAGCGTGCGGAGCGTCAACGCTACCTGGGCTTCGAGCGGCAGTGCCGGGTGGCAGCAGGTGAACATCAGCCGCAGCCGGTCATCCGGCACGGCGTCGTCCGGCACGGCGTCGTCCGGTTGGGCGCACTCCTGCTCCTCCGAGACGATCGGGGCGAGCCCGCGCAACCGGTTGGACTCCGCGGCGGCGCTCCGGACGCGATCGAGCGCGCGGTTGCGTGCCACGGTGGTGAGCCACGCCCCGGGACGACGCGGCACGCCGTCCCGGGGCCAGGTGGCCAACGCGCTGGCGAACGCCTCCGACGCGCACTCCTCGGCGAGGTCCCAGTCACCGGTGACCCGGATCAACGTGGCTACCACGCGCCCCCACTCGGTGCGGAACGCCTCGTCGACCGCGTCCTTCACTGCCATACGGGCCGAAGCTCGATGGCGCCCAGCTTCGCCATCGGGTGTTTGGCCGCCACCTCGACCGCCTCGTCGAGGTCGGCGCACTCGAGGAGGTCGTAGCCGCAGATCTGTTCCTTGGTCTCGGCGAACGGGCCGTCGGACACGAACGTGCCGCCGCCGTCCTTGGGCCACAACGTGGTCGCGTCGCTGACCGGGCGGAGCCGGTCGCCCTCCAGCCGCACCCGCTTGACCGTGGCGTCCTCGACCCAGGGCACCGCACTGGCGTCGGCCGTGCCGGCCAGGTCGGGGTCGTCGACGACGAACATCAGGAACCGCATCAGTCCTCCTCGAACGGCCAGAACGGCCGGATCTCAATGGGGTGCCGCCCCGCGGCCGGGTGCGTGGACGCGATCGCGATGGCCTCGTCGAGGTCCGCGCACTCGACGAGCTCGACGCCCGCGACGTGCTCCTTCGTCTCGGCGAACGGGCCGCCCGTTCGCAGCAGCCGGCCGTCCCGCACCCGCACGGTCACGGCGTCCGCAGGCGGCCGCAGCAGCAGCGTGCCCTCGCGTGACTCGACGGGGCCCGCCCCGTCATCGGTGATCATCAGCATGTACCGCACGTAGTCCTCCTTGCCCGGTGCAGCGTCTCACCATGACGACGCGGCCAAAACGCGAAATCGACACCGGCAGGTGGATAAAGTTCGCCCCCATGCGTTTGCAGCTCGCCGGCACATGGCTCATCGGCTCGGTGGTCCCCGGGACGATCGCGGTTCTGCTCACCCACGACCGGGGTGATCTGCCGTTCCGGCCGCTGCTCATGCTCAGCGGCCTGGAGGTCCTCGCGCTTCTCCTGCTCGGGGTCACGCTGTTCCTGGCACTGTTCGCGCTCGGCTGGCGCACCATCGACGCGTCCTGGCTGCCGGACCAGCCGCGTGCGGTCGTCCTCTGGGCCTGCCTGGTCGGCGGGGCGGGGCTCGGCGGATGGGCCTTCGCGGCCGCGATCACGTTGGCCGCGGACTTCTCCCTTGTCGCGCAGCTGATCCTCGCCTACACGGCGGGCGGACTCCCGTTCACGCTCCTCGCCGCCATGCTGGCGCGGCCGCCCAGGCTGAACATCGCGGCCGCGGTGCTCGCCGCCGTGGCGGTGCTCACCGGGCTCGCCATGATCGAGCTGCCGCTGTGGACGCTCGTCCAGTACCTGAACCTGCTCGCCGCACCGGTCACAGGGCGGTGATCTGCCGCGCGGCCCGCTCGAGGCCACGCATCGACTGCTCGGTCGAGTGCGGGTGCAGTGCGTGCACGGCCAGCCGGAACAGCAGCGCGTGCAACATCACCTGCGGCCACTCCGGCAGGTGGGCCCATCGCTTGGGCAGGCCGTCGTCGGCGCCGCCCCACGCGAGCGCGTCGACGACCACGACCGCCGCCGCCCATTCGCGCGGCCGGTTGAACGCGGTGAAGTCGACGATGCCGGGCGCGGCTTCCCCGTCGAACAGGACGGTGCCGAACAGGTCGCCGTGCACCACCTGCGGCCGCAGACCGAGTGGTTTGCGGGTGCCGGACAGCACGTCGAACAGCCGGCCGCCCAGCGCGGGGTTCAGCGGCGCCTCTTCCAGACCGGCGGCCGCGCGGTCGGCCATCGCGAACACGTCGGCCCTGGTCGCGACGAACCGGGGCACCGGAACGTCCGCCGTCGCCTTGTGCAGGCGCAGCGAGGCCGCGATCACCTCGTCGTAGCGCGGTTCCGGCCGGCCGGAGACGTACCGGAACGCGACCCAGCCGCCGACGACGAAGCGCCCGTCGCTGGACCGCAGCGGGCGACCGATGCGCAGGTCGGGCACGCTGAGGTCGGTCAAGGTCTGTGCCACCCACGACGCCTCGGCGGGATTGGTCACTGGCCGCAGGGCGATGTCATCGCAACGCCACTGCGGGCCGGTACCGACCGGCTCCGGCACGCTGTCCTTCGCGCCGAAAGCGGCCCGCACATGCTGGGGCGGTGGGGACGCACTCACGACCGCGCACGCTACCCCGCCACCACGTCAGATGTCGGTCAGGTCACGCCGTCGTGGCGCGTCCGGACCCGAACGGACGAGTGGCCGGGCGGGGCGAATCCCCACGCGTAGACCAGAAACCCGACCGCCACGACCAGAAAGGATCCGAAGAGGAGGATGCCTTCCGGCGAGAAAGGCGGATCCTCGGCCTGGAACGCGATGAGATCATCCGGCGTGTAGCGGACACGCATGGTCGCGCCGACGGGATGGGCGGCGGCGTCGGAGTACTCGCTGATCTCGGTCGTCACGGCCCGCCCCCGGTCAGTGACGAACCGGACCGTCAGGCCCGTGCCGGTCCCGAGCTTGCCCCTGGCGAGAACGACCGCGTCGGTCTCGATGCCGTTGACGGCCTGGTCCCTCGCGTGCACCACATACAGGCCGACGATGAAGAACACGACCGCGGCGAAGGCAGTGGAGACCACCCGCCACCGACGCCGGGACCAGCGGCGGGGAAGGTCCGGCTTCGGGAGAGGACACAGGGCCTGTGTGCGCTAGTGCGCGGTCCGGCCAAGGTTCGCCGGGGCGAACCACCAGGCGTAGGCCGCCACCACGCCGAGCGAGACGAGCAGGATCGACCCGCCGACCGTCAGGAAGTCCAGGTCGACCGGCGGCTCGTCGACCTGCCGCGCGATACGGGGATCCCGTGCCACATAGCTGACCTGCAGCACGTCGCCGACGAGGTGGGGCTCGGCGTCGGCGGGCGCCCGGAGGTCGGTCACCACCCGCTCGCCGCTCTCGGTGGTGAAGGCGACGGTCAGTGTCGTGAACCTGCCTTCCTCCCGGCCCACGATGACCGCCTCGGTCTCGGTGCCGTTGGTGGCCTGGTCCCAGGCGAACCACCCGGCGACGCCGACGAGGACGACCGCGAACAGCAGGAAGGACGTGGCGAACCCGCGCAGAAAGCGCCGCGACCACAGGGATCGGAGGTCGAACGGGTCAGGCATGATCCACATGTCAGGGCTCCCCCCAGGCGGCCCCGACGACGCGCGTGCGGCTGCCTCGATTTTACGAGGCAGCCGCACATGAACGCTACTAGTAACTACGAGAACGCTACTAGTAACTACATCTAGTAGGTCGGCAGGCTCGGGTCCACATCGCGGGCCCAGCCGAGAACACCGCCGCCCACGTGGACCGCGTCCTTGAAACCGGCCTTGTGCAGTGCGGCGAGCGCCTCCGCGGAACGGCCGCCGGACTTGCAGTGCAGCACGATCGGCTTGTCCTGCGGCAGCGTCGCGAGCGCGGCACCGGACAGGATCTCGTCCTTCGGGATCAGGATCGAGCCGGGGATCTTCACGATCTCGTACTCGTGCGGCTCGCGGACGTCGATCAGCGCGAAGTCCTCGCCCCGGTCGAACTTCTCCTTGAGCTCACGTGGCGTGATCGTGTTGCCGGCGGCGGCCTGCTGCGCGTCGTCGGACACGATGCCGCAGAAGGCCTCGTAGTCGATGAGGCCCTCGATCGGCTTCGACTCCGGGTCCTTGCGGATCCGGATCGTCCGGTACGACATCTCGAGCGCGTCGTACACCATCAGCCGGCCGAGCAGCGTCTCACCGATGCCGGTGAGCAGCTTGATGGCCTCGGTGACCATGATCGAGCCGATCGACGCGCACAGCACGCCCAGCACGCCACCCTCGGCGCACGACGGCACCATGCCGGGCGGCGGAGGCTCGGGGTAGAGGTCGCGGTAGTTCAGGCCCTGGCCGTTCGGCGCGTCCTCCCAGAACACGCTGACCTGGCCCTCGAACCGGAAGATCGAGCCCCAGACGTACGGCTTGCCCAGCAGCACCGCGGCGTCGTTCACCAGGTAGCGGGTGGCGAAGTTGTCCGTGCCGTCCAGGATCAGGTCATAGCCGCGGAAGATGTCCAGCGCGTTGTCCGAGGTCAACTGCTCCTGGTGGAGGTTGACCGTGACGAACGGGTTGATCTCGGCGACCGACTCCTTGGCCGACACGGCCTTGGGCTTGCCGACATCGGAGACGCCGTGGATGACCTGCCGCTGCAGGTTGGACTCGTCGACCACGTCGAAGTCCACGACGCCCAGCGTGCCGACCCCGGCCGCGGCCAGGTACAGCAGCGCGGGGCTGCCCAGCCCACCGGCGCCGACCACCAGGACCTTCGCGTTCTTCAGGCGCTTCTGGCCGTCGACCCCGACATCCGGGATGATCAGGTGACGGCTGTAGCGGGCGACCTCGTCCTTGGTCAGCTCGGCGGCCGGCTCCACCAGCGGTGGCAAACCGCTTGCCATGGGTTCCTCCTCGACGCGTGACTTCGTAAAACAAGTCTCCACGTCTGCAACGCGAACATCCCACTCGGGCTTCCCCGGCTCCCACATGCCGGGACGCGGGAATCAGGTGGGAGGCTGGGCCTGTGGGTTGGGCCACTGGTTGAAGCGGCACGTCTTGCCGTCCGCCTGCACCGGGTCGCGGTTGCCGGCCTGGCCGTTGAGCAGCGCGACGTAGTCGTTTGCCGTGCCGAACGTCTGCTGCATCATCACCGGCGCCAGCCCGCCCTGCTCGGCACAGCCGACGTGGCCCTGCCCGAACGCGTGGCCGATCTCATGGTTGATGGCGTACTCGCGGTACGAGCCGATGTCGCCGCCGAACGCCAGCGCCCCGCGCACCCAGCGCGCCAGGTTGATCATCACGCGCTTCTCGCCGCGCCGCCAGCACGACGACTCGTACTTGATCGAGAAGCCGCAGTAGTCCGGCCGGTGCACGGTGTCCGGCGTGGCCAGGGTGAACCGGATGTCCGGATCGGCGTTGCCATCCACCCGCTGCACCGAGACCTGGCCGGTGGCGGCCCAGCCACGCGGGTCGGCGAGCGTCGAGTCGACGAGCCGGCCGAACGAGTCGATGCCCCCGTAGGGGGTGAGGTCGATGCCCTCTTCGATCTCGATCGTGTACGTGTACAGCTTCCCGCCGCCGCCGACCCGTGGGGTCGTGCCGGGGACGACGGCGTACTTGCCGTTGCCGCCCTGCAGGTACTCCGGGCCGGGCGGCAGGTCGGCGGTCGGGATGTTCGGGTCGGCCGGTTTCGCCGGCTTCTCGGTGATGGGCGGCTCCGTGGCCACGTCACCGCCTGCCGCGGCGTCGATCGCCGCGCCGCCCTGCTGCTCGGTGGCCGAGGCGCCCGACCCCTTGTCGCCGGCGGTCTGGATCACGACCAGCGCGGTGACCGCGAGCATGATCGGCACGGCGTAGACGCGCCAGCCGTAGGTGGCGAAGAAGCCCTTCTTGTTCTGGCGAACGTGTCTGCCCGTCCCAGGGTTGTCCGTGGGACGCCAGGACGCGGCGAGTGGCTCACCGGACACGCGGCGCTCGCGGGCACGCTGCCGGTCACGGACAGGTCTCGTCACGACAACAAGAGTGCCACAGCGGTTACGAGCCCGCTCCACTCACCAGTTACCAGCGTCGACCTGCTCCCACATCCCCAGCACCGCACGCGCGACCGTACCGGGTCGCTCCATCTGGGCGACATGCCCGGTTTTCGGCAGCACCAGCAGTCGCGCACGCGGGATCAGTTGTGCCGTCCTCGGCGCCTTGCGCACGGTGACCAGCTTGTCCTCGGCGCCCCACACGACGAGCGTTGGCGCCTTGATGCGGGGCGCGAGCGACCACATGGACTTCGACTTCGGCACCAGCCATGTCCGGAACAGGCCGAACGTGCTGCGGGCCAGCGCCGGGTTGGCCCACACGAGCCGCTCCCGGTACGCCAGCTCGGCGGCGGCCTCCTCCTTGCGGGACAGCGGCACCCGGTCGATCTCGGCGAAGCACAGCCGCAGCAGCCGCATGACCCGCACGTCGAGGGGCTCGGACACGATGCGGCGGCGGACCGACGCGCCGATCAGCGGCAGGTAGGCGATGGCAAGGCGGGGATCTGACATGCGGGAGGTGAACGGCCGCAGGTCGGGCACGGCCGGGGACACGAGCGTGAGCGTCCGCACCAGGTCGGGGTGGTCGGCCGCGACGTACATCGAGATCGCGCCACCCATCGAGTTGCCGAACAGGTGGACCGGGCCGACCCCCAGGCCGCGGATGAACCGGGCGACCGCGTCCGCGTGCGCGGGGATGGAGTAGTCGAAGTCACGTGGCGGCTCCGAGCGCCCGAACCCCGGCAGGTCGAGTGCCAGGCCAGGCACGAAGTCGGACAGCTGGTCCGATAGGTCCGTCCAGTTCGTGGCCGACCCGCCGAGCCCGTGCACGTACACGGCGGTCGGGCCGCCCTCAGGACCAGGCGTGACGCGCACGTGCAGCCGGATCCCGCCCGACGTCATCTCCTCGCCGGGCCACGGCGGGATCGTCATGTCGGCGGCCGGGAGCACGGCATCGGACATGGGGACGAACGTGACTGGTTGGCGGGGTTCGGTGCCGGTACTCATCCATCCAGTTTCCATGCTCGACGAGCAGAACGGGACACCGCCGACGTGGCGGTCGCCACGCGACCCCCTCTAGCCGACCCCGGGAGTCCGCACAACCCGCCATGACTCTCCCGGTTTGGCATTACCGACGAGTAAGGTCGGACCACGGGTCGGTGACCCCGATTCGCGAGGGATCTGGAGGGCGTATGTCGGAAACGATTCAGCACGGCATGGCAGGGCAGGCGAACCGGGCGGCGCGGCTACCGCGCACCGCTCGCAGGGCCCAACTGCTCGCCGCCGCCCAGGATGTGTTCGCGGCCAACGGCTACCACGCGGCGGCCATGGACGAGATCGCCGAGCGGGCCGGGGTGTCCAAGCCGGTGCTCTACCAGCACTTCCCCGGGAAGCTCGAGCTGTACCTGGCGCTGCTGGAGATCCACGTCGACGAGCTCATCGCGCGGGTGACCGACGCGATGGAGTCGACCTCCGACAACAAGAAGCGCGTCGCCAACGCGGTCACCGCGTACTTCGAGTTCGTGGACGGCGAGAGCCAGGCCTACCGGCTGGTGTTCGAGTCCGACCTGCGTGGCGAGCCGGTGGTCCAGGCCGCCATCGACCGGGGCACGGACGCGTGTGTGCAGGCCATCACCCGGACCATCACCGCCGACGCGGGCCTCGAGGAGGAGCAGGCCCGACTGCTGGCGGTCGGTCTGGTCGGCATCAGCCAGGTCGCGGCCCGCAGCTGGCTGGCCAACAACAGATCGATGACCAAAGAGGAAGCCGTCGGCCTGATTAGCACGCTGGCCTGGAAAGGCATCGGCGGCGGGTTCCCGCTGCACCAGCACGGCTAGGAGTACCGTCCGCGAAATGCCAGAAGCAACCGGCACTGGGGATGCCAGGCGGGATCGGTGGCGGTCGCACCGGGCGGCCAGGCGGGCCGAGTTCGTGGAAGCCGCCATGCGCGCACTCGCCGAGCACGGTCCGGACGTCGGCATGGACCACATCGCGGCCGAGGCGGGTGTGACCAAGCCGGTCCTGTACCGGCACTTCGCCGACAAGGCGGACCTCTTCGTCGCGCTCGGCCACCGGGGCACGGAGATCCTCTTCGACCGCCTGATCCCGGCGCTGAACAACGAGGAAGCGCCGGTCCCGCGCATCAGGAAGAGCCTCGACGCGTTCTTCACGACCGTCGAGGAGCACCCCCACCTGTACCGGCTGCTACTGCGCAGGAACCTCGCGAACCGCCCGGTCGAGCAGGACATCGTGGCGGAGGACAAGGAGCTCATCGCGCAGGCACTGTCGGCGCTGCTCGGCGACTACCTGCGGGCGATGAGCCTGGACTCTGGCGCCGCTGAGCCGTGGGCGCACGGGATCGTCGGCATGGTCCAGAACGTCAGCGAATGGTGGCTCGACCGAAGAACCATGAGCCGTGAGGCGGTCGTGGAGTACCTGACGCAGATCATCTGGTCGGCCATCGACGGCTTCACCCGCTCCCACGGCATCGCCATCGACGCGAACAAGCCGCTCGAGCTGAACAAGGTCGTCAAGCTCGCGGAGGCCCACCCCACCGCGGGGTGAAAAGACAAAGGGCAGGACCCCTTCAGGTCCTGCCCTTCACCAAATCTCAGGCGGTGGCGAAACCGACCTTGCGCGAGTCGGCCGAGCCGATCTCCACGTACGCCACCCGCGCGGAGGGCACCACGTATTTGCGCCCCTTGTCGTCGACGAGTGACAACATGCCCGAGGAGTTCTTCAACGCGTCGGCCACCAATGCCTCGACCTCTTCCGGAGTCTGCGAGCTGTTGATCAACAGCTCTCGCGCGGTGTCCGCGACTCCGACCTTGACCTCCACGCTGACCTCCAAGCAGTACGAATCGACACGGCAAGGCTAGCCCAGGCCGAGCGCGGTCATCCGCTTGCCATGCTGCTGTTGCAACCGCCGGAACAACGCGGCGATTCCCGCCAGGTCGCCCGTACCGGCCACGATGAGCGCGGCGAGCCCGTCCCGCTCGGCCACCACGTACTGCGCCTGCGTCAACGCCTCGCCCAGTAACCGCCGTCCCCACAGGGTCAACCGGTCCCGCACGGTGCGGTCGGCGTCGATGGCGGCGCGGACGGTCCGCTCGGCGAACGCGGAGTGCCCCGTGTCGGCCAGTACGTCGGTCACCAGCTCGGAGGTCTCCGGGTCGAGCCACGTCGCGATCTCGCGGTACAGGTCGGCGGCCAGCCCGTCGCCCACGTACGCCTTGACCAGCGACTCCAGCCACGAACGGGGTGCGGTCGAGGCGTGGAAGGTGTCGAAGTGCCCGATGAACGGCCGCATGGCCGCCTGCACGTCGATGCCGTGGCCGGCGAGGTAGCGCTCGATCCGCTGGTAGTGCCCCATCTCGGCGGCGGCCATGGTCGACAGGGCGGCCCGCCCGTCCAGCGAGGGTGCCGTGCGCGCGTCCTCGGCGAGCCGGTCGAAGGCCGACAGCTCGCCGTACGCGAGTACGCCGAGCAGGTCGGTCACCCCGGCATCGATGCCGGCCTTTTCGCCATCGTTACCAGACACGCTCACGACCGGTCCTCGCAGGCTCCGAGCGGCCGCTCGCGGTCGCCCTGTGCCGATTTGTTCGCTCCGCAGGCTCCGCTCATGAGCCCAGAGCGTATCGGGCCAATGTCGCAGGTAGACTGGCACCGATGCAGGCTCACACTTGAGCCGCGTCGAGAGGGTGTGCGCGCCTCGCCGGCCCTCCCGCACCTGGGTTAGACGGTGCGGTCGAGCGGCCCGTCCAGGGCGGAGCGCGCTGGACAAGGGAGAGATCACATCACTGAACAGAACACAAATGACATGGACGCGGTCGCGCTGGAGCACAGCGAGGCTGGCGTCCCCGACACCGACACATCGCATCCGCTGAAGGCGGACGCTCCGGTTCGCTCCGACTCCCCCACGTTCGCCGAGTTCGGCGTACAGGCGGAGATCGTCAAGGCCCTCACCGAGGCCGGCATCGAGCGGACCTTCGCGATCCAGGAACTCACACTCCCGCTGGCGCTCGCCGGCGACGACATCATCGGCCAGGCACGGACCGGCACCGGCAAGACGCTGGGCTTCGGTGTGCCGCTGCTGAACAGGCTCACCATCCCGGGTGACGGCACCCCCCAGGTGCTGGTGGTCGTGCCGACCCGTGAGCTGTGCCTGCAGGTCTGCCACGACCTGTCCGACGCGGGCAAGCACCTCGGCGCCCGCGTGGCGTCCGTGTACGGCGGCCGGCCGTACGAGCAGCAGATCGCCGCGCTGCGCAAGGGCGTCGACATCGTCGTCGGCACCCCGGGTCGCCTGCTTGACCTCGCCGAGCAGCGCCACCTGGTGCTGGGCAAGGTCCGCGGACTGGTGCTCGACGAGGCCGACCGCATGCTGGACCTGGGCTTCCTGCCCGACGTCGAGCGGATCCTGACCATGGTGCCGGACGAGCGGCAGACCATGCTGTTCTCGGCCACCATGCCGGGCCCGATCATCACGCTGGCCCGCACGTTCCTGCACCAGCCGACCCACATCCGTGCCGAGGAGAACGACGCGGGCGCCATCCACGAGCGCACCCGCCAGTTCGTCTACCGGGCGCACTCGCTCGACAAGGTCGAGATCGTGGCGCGGGCGCTGCAGGCGTCGGACCGCGGCCTCACGATGATCTTCAGCCGTACCAAGCGGACCGCGCAGAAGACGGCCGACGAACTGGCCGAGCGCGGCTTCGCGGTCGCGGCCGTGCACGGCGACCTGGGTCAGGGCGCGCGTGAGCAGGCGCTGCGGGCGTTCCGGTCCGGCAAGGTCGACGTGCTGATCGCCACGGACGTGGCGGCCCGCGGCATCGACATCGACGACGTGACGCACGTCATCAACTTCCAGTGCCCCGAGGACGAGGGCACCTACGTGCACCGGATCGGCCGCACGGGCCGTGCCGGCCGCGAGGGTGTCGCGGTCACGCTTGTCGACTGGGACGAGGAGGCGCGCT
Source organism: Actinophytocola sp. (assembly GCF_036378875.1). Lineage (GTDB taxonomy): Bacteria > Actinomycetota > Actinomycetes > Mycobacteriales > Pseudonocardiaceae > Actinophytocola. The sequence continues at coordinate 103,986 of NZ_DASUVO010000047.1, read as the reverse complement.
GGAAGATGGTCAGCGACGCCCTCAGCCTGGACATCCCCGAGCCGGTCGAGACGTACTCGACGTCGCCGCACCTGTTCGCCGACCTGGGCATCCCGGAGGACGCGACCGGCCGCCTGCCGCTGTCGAAGCGGACCCGCGCCGGCCTGTCCGCCGAGCCAGAGGAGGACCTGGGCGGCCGCAAGAAGGGCCGCACCAGGAAGCGCGCACGCAGCGGCGGCCCGGCCAAGACGGAAACGGTCCGCAAGACCGACACGGCCGAGTCGACGGGCGAGCCACGTCGTCGTCGCCGTCGCCGCGGTGGCGTCGAAACCGACCAGCCGGCACCGGAGGCCACCACGGCCCCCAGCTCGGAACGCCCGGCCCGCAACCGCGTGCGTCGTCGTAGCCGGGGCGGCACGCCCGTCTCGGAGACGCCGAACACGAGCGAAACAGGCGGTTCGGCAGACTAGCCAACCATGATGGGCGACGAGGACGTGCTTGACGGGACTGAACCCGTCGAGCGCTGGGAGCGGACGAAGTTCCACCGCAAGCGGGACGTCCTCGTCACCGCCCTCATCGCGGTCGCCGTGTTGGTCGGCGGACTGCTGCTATGGCAGTCCAGCGACATCCGCGCGACCAGTTCTCAGACCTACGACGGGCCGGCGACCTCGCCGGCCCGTCCGACCGTGTTCCCGCCCTCGCTGGGCGAGGCGTGGCGGGCGAAGTCACCCGCCACACCGGAACCGGTGGCCGTCGGCCCGGCCGTGGTGACCGGCAACGGCGGCGAGGTCGCCGGCCGGGACCCGCTGACCGGCGAGGTCCGCTGGCGCTACTCCCGCGACCTGCCGCTGTGCACCGTGTCCTCGGCGTGGCAGCTGGCGGTCGCCGTCTACGCGAAGCCCGACAACTTCCTGCCCGACAGCGACCCACGCGCACAGGGCGGCTGCAGCGAGGTGACCGCGCTCTGGCCGGCGACCGGCCAGCGTGGCCGCCCCACCCAGCCGGACGAGCAGCGGGACAAGCCGTTCCAGGGGCAGCGCAACTCGGACGCCGAACTCGGCACACGCCTGCTGTCGGACGGCAGCTACGTCACCACGACCGGCTCGAAACTGCTCACAACGTGGCGCTCCGACCTGGTGATGACCATGGAGTACGGCAAGATCGGGGCCATACAGAACCCCGACAAGCAGCCGCGCACCGGCTGCACCTACGGCACGGTGTCGGTGGTCACCGGCAAGATCGCGGTCATCGAGCGCTGCCCGATCGACGCGAGTGACCGGCTGACCGTCTACAAGGCGACCGGCAACGACGACTCCGAGAAGCCCGTGGTCGTGGCGAGCGTCGTGGTCGGCGATGGCGCCCAGGTCGTGGCCATGAGCGACCAGTGCCGGCTGAACCCGGCGAACCCGGACGAGGTGCAGCAGTGCACCGCGGTCGCCCTGCCCAACCCGAACCGCCTGGTCGTGCTGAACGAGAAGGGCGAGCAGGTCAAGACCTTCGAGCTCTCGATCGGCGCCAACGACCTGCGCGACGAGCCGAAGGACCACACGGTCGCGGTGAACCGGGCGACCGGCGCGGTGTACTGGTTCACCGGCTCGAAGACGATCGCCCTGTCCATGGACGACCTGCGGCCGCTCTGGACCGTGGACGACGCGCTCGGCCCGGGCACGGCGTTCGCCGGCAAGATCCTCGTGCCCGTGACCGGTGGCCTCGCCGTACTGGACCCGGCGACAGGCGAATACGTCGGCAGGATCCCCGTCGACCGAGGTGACTACGAGGGCCTCGTCACGATGTCGAAGATCGGCTCCATCGTGCTCGAGCAACGCGGCGACACACTGGTGGCACTGCACTGACGGGCAGACATAACACGGCACCGTGAGACGCTCAGCACTCGACGCCGTTTCAAGGCTTCGTGAGGCACACTCGATGTGTGAACATTCCGTCGCAGTTGACTCCGCACGGAGCGGACCGGGTTGACCTCCATGGCCGGTACGGTCCGGTCGCCGCGTTACGCAGGCGTGCCGCCAACTCGACGGAGCCGCGGCCGGCAGCCCTGCTGATCCCCGGCTACACCGGCTCCAAGGAGGACTTCGCCCCGCTGATGGACTCGATCGCGGCAGGCGGGTTCGACGCCATCGCGATCGACCTGCCCGGCCAGTACGAGTCCGGTGGACCGGACGACGAGGCCGCGTACGTCCCGTCAGCGCTCGGCAGCGTGGTCGCGGAACTCGTCGGCAAGCTGGCGGCCGAGGGCGGTCCCGTGGTGGTGCTCGGCCACTCGTTCGGCGGCTTGGTCGCGCGGGCCGCCGTGCTGAGTGGTGCCCCGGTGGCCGGTCTGACGCTGATGTGCTCGGGCCCGTCCGAGCTGCCCGACGGTCTACGTCGACAGGCGCTGGACTTCGGCGAGCCGACCATGCGTCAGCACGGCATCGCGGCCGCGCAGAAGCTGCGGGAGCAGTTCGAAGCGCTGAACCCGCCCAGGCCGGGACACACGCCCGCGCTGGCGGCCTTCATGCGTGAGCGGTTCCTGAGGTCCCGGCCGGCCGCGCTGCTTGGCAAGGCACGAGCGTTGCGCAACGAACCGGACCTGGTGAGCTCGCTCGCCCGCGTACTGCACACGTCCGGCATCCCGTGCCTGGTGTGCTGCGGCGAGTTCGACGACGCGTGGCCCGTGTCGACCCAACGTGACATGGCGGACCGCCTCGACGCGGACTTCGCCGTGATCCCGGCGGCCCGGCACTCGCCGAACACGGAGAACCCGGAAGAGCTGCTGTCGACGCTGCTGCCGACGTGGCGCTCGTGGCTCGCCGCGTGAAACCTACGTCTCGCACCGCTTCTTGAGCGACGCCGCCTCGGTGTCGACGGCCCGGCGGATCGCTTTACCGGCAACGAGTTTCGCGAGCGGTTCGAGCGGGCCGGCCATGCTGAACACCAGCGTGACACTCGTACCGTCGCGTTCGGTGACGATGTGTTCGGCGGAGAACCGCAGGCCGAGACCGGTGCTCGTCCACGTGAACGACCTGCCCTCGACGAGTTCTGTGACCGTCCACTCGCGTGCCGGTTGCTGAGGCTGACGAAGGGTGGCGACGCTTCCCTGGGCCAGCTCACCGCCGCCGTGCAGGCGGACCTCGGTGACGGTCGGTGTCCATTCGGACCACTTCTCCACGTCACTGATCGCCTGCCAGACGCGGTCGGCAGGCGCGTCGACCGTGATGGTGACCTCGTGCCTCATGACAGCAACTGTACCATTTGGTACATGTCGAAGGTCACCCTTCTCGACCGCGTGATCTCCTACCTTGCGGAAGCCGGGGTCGGCGATCGCAGCCTGCGTCAGATCGCGGCGGGGGCGGGCACCAGTCACCGCATGCTGATCTACCACTTCGGCTCGCGGGACGCGCTGCTCGTCGAGGTGGTGCGCGCGGTGGAGGAGCGGCAGCGGGTCGCGCTGGCGTCACTGCGGTCCCGCACACCGAGAGAGATGGCGTTGGAGTTTTGGCACCGGCTGGCCGACCCGTCGCTGGCCCCGTACGAGCGGCTGTTCTTCGAGCTGTACGGGGCAGCCTTGGCTGGTCAGGAGTCGGTTGCGCCGGTACTGGACGGCATTGTCACGTCGTGGCTGGCGGACGAGTCGCTGTTCGCGGGTCTGCCGCTGTCGCACGCGAGGATGGCGCTCGCCTTCACGCGTGGCGCGTTGCTGGACCTGCTGGCGACCGGCGACCGGGAAGGCGTCGACGCGGCAGTGCTGGCGTTCGTCGACCTGCTGTTAGGCCCACCAGAAGAGCCATAGCGCGGTGCCGGACACGGCCACCACACCGAGCACGGACGCGGCCGCGGGCCAGCCGGTGAGGCGGTCCGCGAAGCGCTGGACCACGACCGCGAGCGCGGCGGCGGCCACATGTCCGATCACCGTCCACAGGCCAGGCCCCGGCACGTCACGGCCCCAGGCCAGCACCTGGAAGACGATGACGACCACGGCGAGGACGGACATGCCGACCGCCAGCGCACCGGACAGCTCACGCCACGGGCCACCCCGGTGACGCGGCGCCGGCTCAGCGCGTGGCGTCATGGGCAGCTCCACCGTGGTGACGTTCGAGTAGTCCACCAAGCCTCCTACGGGACAAGCATCGCCCAGGGTTCCACTGCCGGGCCGGCCGCCTGGCCGTCCGCGCAGCTGCGCCGGAAGTCACACCAGGAGCACTGGCGACCAACCCGCGCTGGAAAGAGGACGTCTGGGTCGCCACCTGCGTTCAGCGTATCCGTTGCGAGGTGAAATTCCTCCGCGGCCTCCTCGGCCCTCGTCCGGTGCCGGGTGAGCGACTCCTCGGTGTGTTCCCAGGCCGCCACCGTCCCGGACGGCAGGTGGTGCAGCTCGACCCGGGTGCAGGGCCGGCGCAGCGTTCGCCGCGCGGCCAGCACGTACAGGGCCAACGCCTGCGAGGACCGCGCGTCGTCGGTGGTCAGCGCGCTGCGCCCGGTCTTGTAGTCGACGATGACCACCTCGCCGTCCCGCTCGTCGATCCGGTCGACCCGCCCCTCGGCGACGATCGTGCCGACGGGCGCGGACACCCACCGCTCCAGCCCGACAGGCTCCAGCGTGGGGTCGAGCTCGGCCACGTAGTCGGACACCCACCCCTGGGCCCGCGACCGGTACTCGGCCGCCTGTTCGGGCCCGGCGAAACCTTCGTCACTCCACTGCTGCGTCACCAGCGCGGCGGCGGCCTCCGGCGTACGGCGCTGGACCGGGAGCTCGAAGAACGCCCGCAAGGCGTTGTGCACCACCGCGCCGAGCGTGCTGTGCGCCCACGCGCCACCCTTCGGCGGCGTGGGCCGGTCGAGGTAGGTCATGCGAAACCGACGCGGGCAGTCCACCCACGCCGCGACACGGGAGGGAGTGACCTTGATGAGCTTGCGCGGCATGGCGTCGAACCCGAGTTGCACGGGTCCAAGGTAGAGGAGACCACCGACAGTGGTCGTCCGACTCGCCTGTGTCCGCTGGTTCGCTCCGCTCACGTGCCGCTCACGAACCCTTGCACGGAGTCCGCGACCAGCTGGACCGCGATCGCCGCGAGAAGCAGACCGGCGATCTTGGCGAGCAGCGTGATGCCGCTGTCCTTGATGACCCGGATCAGCGCCCCGGAGAACCGCAGACACAACCAGAGCACGAGGTGCACGGCGACGATGGCGAGACCGAGCGCGAGATACTTGCCGCCGCTGTCGGCGTGCCGCACGAACACGATCGTCGCCGCGATCGCACCGGGCCCGGCGAGCAACGGCGTCCCGAGCGGCACGAGCGCGACGTTGACGTCGTCCATCTCCCTGGGCTGCGTGTTGTCCCGCCCGGTCAGCAGATCGAGCGCGATCAGCAACAGGAGCAACCCGCCGGCCCCCTGCACGGCGGGAATCCCGATGCCGAGGTAGTCGAGGATCGCCTCCCCACCGACCGCGAAGAGACTGATCACCCCGAGCGACACCAACACGGCCTGCCGAGCGGCCCGCACCCGCGCCGGCCGCGGCCGCCGCCCCACCAGACTGAGGAACACGGGCACCGTGCCCGGCGGATCCATGATCACGATGAGCGTGATGGTCGCCTCAGCGAAAAGCCGCACGTCAAACAGCACCGCGCCAGCCTGCCACGCAGCCCCGCCACCCGACACACCAACCGTCCCAAGAGGATCGCGACCCCTCGGGGGTGCCCTTCAGGGGATCCGGGAACCGGCCTGGCCGAAGCGGTGCGGTGAAGGGCCTTCCTCACGTCGGGCGTTAGGAAAGACGCCTTCCTCGCACAGCCACCGACCGAACCACCCGCGAAGCAGGCACTTCCCGCCGTCAGCCCGTGAAACCACCACACGGGTTCAACGCCCCGACATCGCCCGAGACCGTTTTCATGATCAACGCCAACACAGATGGTTGCGCAGGCATCCCCCACCCATACCCGGGGGGCCACCCCGAGGCCATCGTACCAACCGACACAGACAAAACCCCAGGTCGCGGGGCCCTGTGGACAACTTTCGGTGGCCAGTCCGAGCGAATGGGACATTCGTGCGTCAGCCCCATGCGTCGTGGCCGTTGGACACGCCTCGGAGGCATTGAGCCGCTGATGATCTCTCGCGGGTCGGTGGGTGCGGGGCCGCAGGGCGCTGCGCGCCCGGCGCCCGCGAAGCGGGCCGACCCCAACTCGCCAAACGCCACCGTTGAACTCACGAGTCTCCGCCGTTGAACTCGCGTGTCCTCAGCGTTGGACACGCGAGTCCCCACCGTCGAACGCGCACTCACGGGGGCTGAAAGCGCGACTCGCGGGGCCGAACGCGCGACTCGCGGACGGTCAGCCTGTTAGTACCGCTACGCCTGTGGCTCGGCGGGACAGTTCGTCCAGCATGGCTGGGGCCGTGGTTTCCTGGCCGAGGCTGATGACCTTGTTCGTGCCGTGGTAGTCGCTCGAGCCGGTGACGATCAGGTCGAGGTCGTCGGCCAGGGTGCGCAAGCGTTTGCGGGCATCCGGGTCGTGGTCGGGGTGGTCGACTTCCACGCCGCCCAGGCCGAGGCTGGCCAGTTCCTTGATCACGTCGGCGGTGACCGTCGGGCCGCGGTGGGTCGCGAAGGCGTGCGCGAGGACCGTGACGCCGCCCGCCTCGTCGATCATCTCGATCGAGGCCTCGATCGGGGTGCGGGAACTGGGCAGGTAGTACCGGCCCCGGTCGTTGAGGAACCTGGCGAACGCCTCGTCCACCGAGGACACCACGCCGGCCCGCATGAGCGCCATCGCCAGGTGGGGGCGGCCCGCGGTCGCCTCCTCGGGCACCGACGCCAGGAGGGTCTCGCTGTTGATCGGGAAGCCGTCCGCAGCCATGCGGTCGGCGATCTTCGCGAGGCGGCCGCGGCGTTCGGCTCGGGCACGGGCGTACTCACGCACCACGGCCTCGGCGTCCGGGTCGAACAGGTACGCCAGCAGGTGCACCGTGCAGTGGCCGCCCCGGCCGTCCGGGCTCACACACGACAGTTCGGCGCCCCTGACGAGCCGCAGGCCCGCCGGCAGCGCGGCCTGCGCCTCGGCCCAGCCGGCCGTGGTGTCGTGATCGGTGATGGCCAGCGCGTCCAGCCCCGCGGCGGCCGCGGCGGCGACCAGTTCGGCCGGGGTGTCGGTGCCGTCCGAGGCCGTCGAATGGGTGTGCAGATCGATCCTCACGGTCCTATTGAACGCGAGACGCCAATCAACCCACCATCGGCTTGCGTCGGGCCAGGCGTTGCGCCTTGATCATCGAGAAGCGTTTGGCCTGCGCGTCCTTGTCACCGAACACCAGTTCGGAGATCGCGTCGTACACCTGCTCGGCCTTGGGCAGGTACTCGATGCGGTTCAGCGCCTGGATCTGACCTGCCGACTCGACGATCATCGTGCCGTAGCCGAAGATCCGGCCGATGAACGGACGCTCGTAGGTGAGGTCGGTCACCTTGCCGATCGGCATCATCAGCACCTTGGTGGTGATGATGCCGGTCGTCATCATCATGCGCTTGTCGGTGACCACGATCCGCTCCACCCACCACGACATGACCTCGTAGCTGAAGCGGAGCAGCACGAACAGCGCCGCGTACCAGAGCACGTTCTGCAGGAGCCACATCGACGGCGGCAGCAGGTAGGACACCATCACGGCGACCGCGAGCAGCGCGATCGTCTCGAAGATGTCCCACGCGAGATACGCCCAGTGCCTGCGCACCCGGATGACACGGCGTTCGGTGTCCAGCAGGTACTCGTCTGAATCGCGTGGCGCGAACATGTGGTGACGGTACCGGGCTTAGCCGTTGAACACCGAGCGTACGAACGTGATCAACGCTTCCGCGGCGTCCTGCAACGTGTCGAGGATGCTGTTGACGATCGACGCTGCGCCTTCGGGCTGGGTGACCAGGAAGAACACCAACAACGCCGCGCCAGACAGAATCAAAACCTTCTTGACTTTCACCGGGTTCCACTCCGTGTCCGTGGGTTGCTGAACTTGTTCTTGAAAATGGTTGTACCGCACGCTGCGGCCGAACGGGAGGCCAGTACTGCTCTTGGGGCAAAGGTCGGGTATCTACCGGCGATCCGGCTACGCTTCGTGTCCATGACCGCCTTCGACGATCCGATGATCAGGTGTGTCGGCGCGGTGGTGCACGACTCGGTTGGCCGGCTGCTGCTGGTCCGCAGAGCCAACGAACCGGGCCGGGGGCAGTGGTCGCTGCCCGGTGGCCGGGTGGAGCCTGGCGAGAGCGACGCTGACGCCGTCGCCCGCGAGCTCCGTGAGGAGACCGGCCTCGAGGTGCGGGTCGGTTCCTTGATCGGAAGCGTACAGCGCGGCCCCTTCTTGATCTTCGACTACGCCGCCGAGGTGATCGGCGGCGAGCTGGCCGCCGGCGACGACGCGTCCGCCGCGGCATGGGTGACCAGGGCGGAGTTCGCCCGCCTCGACGACGGGAACATGTTGGTGGCGCAGTTGTCGGACACTCTGACCGGTTGGCACGCTCTCCCCCGCGTCTAGTTCAGCCAGTGCATGCGTTCGCCGTGCCACGAGGTCTGTGCCAGCGCGGTGGTCAGCTCCTCGCCATCGATCCAGCGGGTGCACGCGAGGACCGCCTGGCCCGTGTCGAGCTCGGGATGATCCGGTACCAGGCCCACCGAGTACGCCTCCAGGCTCACCCAGAACGTCGCCCGTGCTGCCGCCAACTCAGCGAGGGCCGTCCGGAAGGCCGTCACCCGTTCGGCCGAGTACGGTCGCAGTGCGTCGCTGGTGAGTACGACTATGGGTAGTTCTGCCGGAATGCGGTCGGCCGCGCCGGCCAGGTCCGTCACCGGGTCGCCCTTCACCAGGATCGGCGCTTTCTTGCTGCGTACGGTGGCCGCGGCGCCCAACTGCCGCAGCCGGTCGGGCTGGTCCGGCCGCACGCACGCCTCGAGCCACGCGTACTCGTCCTCGTCGTCCAGATCTACCGGATCGTGGTCCAGACCGACCCGTGCCGCCACCTGGAGCCGCTTCGGGATCGTCGGTCCCTTCTGCCCCGGTGCGAGCTTCAGCGCGCAGTGCAGGCCCAGCGCGGCCCGCCCCGGCCCTGCGGCGACCTGACCGGCCTGCTCGGACTGGTAGCGGTAGGAGTACAGGTCGATGCCGAGCAGCAGCGCGGCGCCGGAGCCAACCTCCAGGAGTCCGACCGGGCCACCGCCGGCCTGCCGCGCCGCGAACGCCACCGCGGGATAGAACAACGCGGCCCGGCCGACCTCGTTGCTCCTCGGCACGCGGGTGACCACGAGCGAGCGGATCCGGTCGGCCCGCTCGAGCGCGAACGTCCGGAACATCGGCCACAGCCCGCCGTCCGGGCCGTACGAGCCGCCCAGCGTCGGGTAGTAGTTGGTCAACTCGTGGAACGGCTCGGCCTGCAGCACCCGCTGCACGGCGGCGAGAAGCAGCTCCGGGTCGGGATCGGCGGCCACCGTGAGCAGCCGCCCGACCTCGTCGTCCTCCGCCGCGTGCGCGGCGAGGTAGCTGTAGAGCGGCGACGTCTCCTTGACGTCGGAGGCGAACCGCCGCAACCGTTGTTGAACCTCGTCGAGTGCGGCGCTCATATGTCTAGTTTGCCCGAGGCTCCGGGCGCCCGGGCTGTTCGCCTCCCCGCGCATCGCCGTAGGAGCGCTTCGGCACCATCACCTTGCGCCGGAAGACGCACACGACGGTGCCGTCCTGCTTGTAGCCGCGGGTCTCGACGTACACGACGCCACGGTCGTCCTTCGACTTCGACGGGGTCTTGTCCAGCACCTCGGTCTCGCCGTAGATCGTGTCGCCGTGGAAGGTCGGCTTCACGTGCCGCAGCGACTCGATCTCCAGGTTCGCGATGGCCTTGCCGGAGACGTCCGGTACGGACATGCCCAACAGCAGTGAGTAGATGTAGTTGCCCACCACCACGTTCTTGCCGAAGTCGGTGGTGTTCTCGGCGTAGTTCGCGTCCATGTGGAGCGGGTGGTGGTTCATGGTCAGCAGGCAGAAGAGGTGATCGTCGTACTCGGTGACCGTTTTGCCGGGCCAGTGCTTGTAGACCGCGCCGACCTCGAACTCCTCGTAGTACCGACCAAACTGCACGTCACGCCTCCTTGTCATGACCGGACTCGGGCAGTCTGCCAGGTGAGGTAGTCTTGACGACTGGTGTGTGAGTGAGCCCGCACCGCATTGACCCAAGGAGGTGAGGACGCGTGAGCGACCCGCATAACCATCCCAGCTCGACCGGTCGCAGTAGCACCAGCGTCCCCGCCGGAAGGGTCACCCGCTAAGGCAGCAGGTCTCCCGCTGGTTCCGCTCGGACGCTCCGGCGCCTTCTCGTGGCGCGTCGTCAGTTCGTTCCCAGCTGGGAGGTCACCATGCCCGCGATTCCCTCGCTCGGCAACCTGAGAGGCCGGAACAACCGGCGCAACCAGAACCATCAGGCCGGCCAGGAGAGTCTCGCGCACGTCGTGGACTGCGGCGTGTACGTCGACGGCGAGCGCCTGCCCGGGCAGTGGTCACCGCTGGACGCGATCAACGAGGTGCGTGGGCGCCGCGAGGGTTTCGTGTGGATCGGGCTGTACGAGCCGGGGCTTGAGCAGCTGCAGGGCATCGCCGAGGTGTTCGGGCTGCACGAGCTGGCCGTCGAGGACGCGGTGACCGCCCACCAGCGCCCGAAGCTCGACCGGTACGAAGAGACGCTGTTCATGGTGCTCAAGACCGTCCGGTACATCGAGCACGAGTCCCCGACCTCCGCCAACGAGATCGTCGAGACCGGCGAGATCATGGCGTTCCTCGGCAAGCAGTTCATCGTGACCGTGCGGCACGGCAAGCATTCGGGCCTGCAGCAGCTGCGTGAGGAGCTGGAGGCGGCGCCGGACCGGCTGCGCATCGGGCCGGCCGCCGTGCTGCACGCGATCGCCGACCGGATCGTGGACTCGTACCTGGCGGTCAGCGAGTCGTTCGAGAACGACATCGACGTGATCGAGGCATCGGTGTTCGCGCCGCGCAGCCCGATCGGCGCCGAGCAGATGTACCTGATGAAGCGGGAGATCCTGGAGCTGCGGCGGGCGGTCATGCCGCTCGCGGTGCCGTTGCGCCGGCTGGCCGAGGGGTACACGCCGCTGGTGCCGGAGCAGGTGCGGTCGTACTTCCGCGACGTCGACGACCACCTGACGACGGTGTCCGAGCGGGTGGCGAGCTACGACGAGCTGCTGACCACACTGGTGGACGCGACGCTCGCGAAGATCTCGTTGCAGCAGAACACGGACATGCGCAAGATCACCGCATGGGCGGCGATCATCGCGGTGCCGACCATGGGGGTCGGCGTGTACGGCATGAACTTCGACTACATGCCGGAAACGCACTGGCGGTTCGGCTATCCGCTCATCATGGGCGTGATCATCGGCGTCTGTCTCATCCTCTACCGCATCTTCCGCCGGAACCGATGGTTGTAGCTGGGCGGCGGATTCCCGCCGTCCAGCGCTCCCAGCTGATCCGTCCACCTTTGTCGAGGGAGGTTTCCCGTGCCCAGGCTGTTCACCAACCCGCGTTTCTGGATGATGACGTTCGTCCTGATCTGGCTCACCGTGATCACGGTGCTGATCGCCACGGGCTCCGACATCTCCCCCGGCACAGCCGGAGCCCGCTAGCTAGTCGTCGGCGCCGATGACCGGGGTGCTCGCCCTCGGCGGCTTGCCGAAGATGTCCTGCGGGTCGCCCTGGACGCGGCTGCGGCTCTTGTGGTCCGCGTCGCCGCCCTGGCCCTGGCCGCCCATCGGCATCATGGGAGGCATCATCCCCATGCCGCCCATGCCTGATTTCGGGCTGCCGCCGGACGGTGGGGCGGCCGCCGCGGCCGCCGGGGCGTTGCCACGCGGGGCCTGTTCGCCGGTCACCGTGTAGTTGCCCGGGCCGAGCGGGGCTGCCGCGCCGGCCGCGGCCGCGCCGCTGCCAAGGCCTGCGCCACCGCCGCCCCCGAGGCCACCGCCTCCGCCGCCGATACCCGCGCCCGCCAGGTCCATCCCGGGCGTCGCGCCGGCCAGGTCAGTCGACGTGTCCACCTCCGGCGGGGTGCTCGGCGCCGGTGTCCCCGGTGTTGGCGACGGGGCCGAGGGGGCGGCCCAGTTCTCCTCAGGGAACATGTGGTTCATCGTGACCTGGCGGAACAACTCGTCGCCCTCAGCGCCCTCACACAGCTGCACGAACGCCTCGAGGATCTGCCGGACGGACTCGAAAAGCTCCTTCGTCGGGCGCCGCATCATGTCCACGTACTCGCGGGCGCGGGCGTCGCCCTCCACCGGCAGGGCCATGGCCTCCGACGCGGTCTCGGCCGTCTCCGCCAGGACGGACGCCAGCTCCTGGACGATCTCCCGGATGCCGTTGGCGGTCTGGTCGAGCACCTCGGCCATCGCGACCATGGCATCGGCCAGGTCGTTGCCGGCCAGGCCAACCCGCTGCATGTACGCGATGAACGAGTCCGCGGCCGCGCCGTCCCACGCCGCGTCCAACCGGCCCAGCGGCGTGCTCAGGGCCTCGGTGACCTGCTCGACGCTCTCGCCGACCATCCGCCAGCGGTCGGCCTCCGCGTGCATGTCGCTCCACCGGCCGACGACCGGGGCGAAGTACTCCTCGACCGGGTCCGCGATGCCCAGGCGCATGGCCAGCTGCGACAGGTAGTCGAGCTGCGCCGCCACCTGGCTTTCGATGTCCTGGCCGTCGATCGTTGGACTGGTCACTTCAGCTCCCGCTTGATCGCGCGCATCCCGGACTCGTCGGTGTCCTGGTAGACGGTGGTGACCTTCTCCAGCCCGTCGGACGCGGTGGACAACGTCTCCACCGCGCGGGCCAGCTGGTCACGGAGCAGCCGTGCCGCCTTCCCGTACGCCTGCGCGGTGTTGAGCGCGCGGCCCAGCTCGCCGAACGACGAGTCGTCCAGCGGCGAGATGGCCATGGTGTCGACACCCTCGGCAAGGGTGTCCGCGCTGGACGCGGCGAGCTTCGCGTAGCCACCAACCCAGGTGGCGTCCAACTTGATCCCGGTCACAGGTCACCCTCCGTCATGACGCCCACTCCCCCGCTCCGTGGTGCCGGAACGCTCCGCGGGCGAGTTGCCGTCCTGATTGTTGATGATTCGCTCCGCAAGCTCCGCTCAGTCGATTCCGACGATAGGGGAACCAACCTGGTTCCCGTGGCTGCTTTTGCAACTAGATACGAAGTGACGCCATCTCGGTTCGTCGACTCAGCCGCCACCGTTGGCCTGGCTGCTCGGTGGGTACTGGCCGGGGCCGATCGGCGCGGAGTCGTAGCTCTGCTGCACGTCCTTCACGTTGAGCGAGGCACCGTCCGGTAGCAGCCGGATTATGTTCTCCGGCGCCGGTTTCTGGTCGGCGAGCCCGAGGATGTTCGCGGTCGCCACGTTCGGGATGCCGAATTTCACGCCACGGTCGGAAACCAGTGTGATCTGCCCGGTGTTGAAGTCCTCTGTGGACGTTGCCTGGCGGATGACCGCGCCGCGGCCCGGTGGCATGTAGAAGTGGTCGATGCGGACGCCGTCCGCGCTGGGCGTCGAGATCGCGACGGACTTCGCCGAGCCGTCGGAGTTCAGCGGGACGCCCGGGAGCGCCGTGCCGACGTGCACCGACGTGTGTTCCTCCGCGCCGTCGCCGGAACCGGTGAAGCGCCAACCAAGACAGGCCACCGGGAAGGTCTCCGGCTTGAGCACCTCGGTGGCGGTCTCCGGGTACGTCGAGTCGTCGATCTCGTCCAGCTGCTGGACGTTCGTGATCTGGTCCGGGTTGACCGCCTTGATCTCGGGATCACCCTGGGCCTCGTAGAACCGGATGAGGTCCGCCGTGGATTCCTTGACCTGCTGGATGCCGTCCTTGAACAGCACGTAGAACTCGGTGACATTGCCGGCGCGCTCCACCCGGAACACCGAGCCGACCTTGTCCAGGTCCGGATCACCGAGGTCGACGTTGGAGTCGGTACCGCGGCCGGGAATGTTGGGAGTCCTGAGTTCTGCCTTCTCCGGGATCGCGTTCAGCATGCCGGTCGAGATCACGCGCGGCGTGAGGTTCGTGAGCTTGAGCGCTTCCTTCACCTCCGGCCGCCCCAGGTCGACCTTCGCGCGGACCGCGTCCGTGTTCGGCAGGTTCGCCGTCGGTGGCGTGCGGTAGACGAGGTAGGTCTCCCCGTCCGGCGCTTCTACCAGCAGGGACTGGTTCTGCGCCAGCTGCGGGCCGCGCTCGGGGACCCCGGCGATCACCGTGGTCTCGACTTTTCTCTCCCTGGCGGGGTCGTTCTGGGTCCGGTCGAGTGCGTACTGGTCGCAGACCGTCCAGATCGACTCGATCCGCTGGTCCGCGCTCGGCAGCAGGTCCGGCCCGTTCGCGATGCCGACCTTGCGGTCCTTGGGGATGTCCCGAAGGTCGTTGTCGTCGACCACGGTCGGCGTGACGACCTTCGCGTTCCCCGCTGCCGCCGCCTGCTGCGCGCCCTGCGCGCCCTGCTGGTCCTTCTGCTGCTGTGCCATCAGCAACAGGCGCGCGGACGCCAGGTTGAACACCGGCACGAGCCTGCGGTCCGGGTTGGCGATCATCACATACACCTGGCCGGACGGTTTGCCGATGACGATGCCGTCGTCGGACGGCGCCTTCGCTCTCGGCGAGAGGATCCCCCAGATCAGGAAGCCGATGAGGCCGATCGCGGCGATGCAGACGCCGACGACCGTGGCACGGCTGTGCGTGCGCATCGGGTCGTGCAACATCACGGCGTCCTTGCGAACCAGCGCCGACTGCATCCTGCGCAGCACGAAGCGATACGCCTGGACCTGAGACTTGGTGGTCGGTGTACTTGGCATTTCCGCCTCTGCAGCTCCCCACTCGCGGTACGGTTCCGCAGGATAGCCCTACCGGCATCGGTTGCACGTGGGTTCGGAGCAGGCGACAGAATTCGGTGGGCGCAGCACAGGGAGCGGAGCGAAGGAGCACCCCGCCGGACTGACCGAGGAGCGTGCTCGGGAGCGAGGAACGAGCGACGAGCACGCGACGAGGGAAGGAGGCGGCTGGGCGCAAGCGCGAAGCGACCCGATCGAGCGCAGGATGAGGGGAAGATCGAGCGGATGTCGGTGAGCACTCCTCCACGGCATGGCAATGGCCGCACTCCTCCGCCAGGCCAGCCGCCGAGACCGCAGGGGCCGGGGGGACCTCGTGGCGGCAACGGCGGACGTGGTGTGCCCGGTCGTCCCGCGGGACCTGGCGGGCCCGGCGGTGTTCGTAGCCCTGCCCCACCCAACGGCCGCGGCGGTCCCGGTGGGCCCGGTGGACCGGGAGGTCCCGGCGGGCCTGGCGGGCCCGGCGGGCCTGGCGGTAACGGTCCCGGCGGGTCAGGCGGTCCCTCTGGTCCGCCGACGCCACCCGCCCCGCCGCGGCCGCCCATGTCGGCCCGGCGCCGCACGCGGGGATCGAGCCTGGGCACCCTGCCGGTCTCCAACCTGGTCGCCCTGGAGGTCGCGTTCGCGATCGGGCTGATCCTGCTCGCGATCAACATCGACCTCGTCTACGTGGCGATCGGCATCACCGTCGTCGGCCTGCTGGTCGCGCTCATCCGCTGGAACGGCCGCTGGTTCACCCAGTGGATCGGCCTCACCCTGCGCTACGCCTTCCGCTCGCACGCGCGGCTGTCCAGGCCGACCAAACCCGTGAGCATCGAGGGCATCGCCGACTCCGACGTCACCCCCGTGACCGGTCCGGACGACCCGAGGGTCGCACTGCTCCGGCTCGCCGTGCCGGACCTGGTCGTCGCGCACGGCACCGACCACGAGCGGCGCCCCCTCGGCCTGTCCTGGCACGACGGCACGTGGACCGCCGTACTGCTGGTCGACCCGGCCCCCGGCCTGGTCACCCAGCTCGGCGGCGCCCCGAACCTGCCGCTGGGCGCGCTCGCGCCCTGCCTGGAGGACCGCGGTGTGGTGCTCGACACCATCCAGGTCATCTGGCACTGCTACCCCGGCAGCGCGGCCCTGCCGCCGAGCTCGCCGGCGCTCGCCTCGTACATGGAGCTGCTCGGCCCGCTGCCCGCGGCCGCGCGCCGCACCACCTGGGTCGCCGTCCGGCTCGACCCGCGCCGCTGCCCCGCCGCGGTCCGCGAGCGTGGCGGCGGTGTGATCGGCGCGCACCGCGCGCTGATCGGCGCGCTGTCCCGGGTCCGCAACGCGCTCGAGTCGCGTGGGGTGCCGACCCGGCCGCTCGACCCGGACGAGCTGCTCAAGGCCGGGATCTCGGCCGCCGAGCTGACCGGCGCGCTGCACGTGCCACCGCCGAACGGCGGCGGCGCCCAGGCCCCGCCGCAGACCCCGCGAGCACGGCTCACCGAGCGCTGGTCGGGCGTCACGGTCGCCGGCATCGGGCACGCCAGCTACGCGATCACCGGCTGGTCCCGGGGCAAGCCGGCCACCAGCCTCAACGCACTGACCGGCGTGCGCGCGCTGTCGTCGACGGTGGCCGTGTCGATCTCCCCGGGCGCCGAGGAGAACCAGGTCGGCCTGCGCGGGCTCGTGCGGGTCAGCGCCCGCACCCCCGGTGAGCTGGAGTACGCCGACGAGCGGCTGTCCACCATGTCCGACCGGCTCGGCATCACCCTCACCCCGCTGCGCGGGCTCCAGGTCGCCGGGCTCGCCGCCACGCTCCCGCTGGGAGGACGGGCATGAGTAGCCCTGTGTCAGCCTCGGGATCGAGATCCGGCCGAGTGCAACGCAGCCGCACCTCAGGGGAACGTGACGCAAGCCAGCCACAAGTACGTGACCAAACAGAACCATCCGTCCCCCACGTGACCAACACATTCAATTCCGGGGAGGCGGAACAGTCATGAGTGAGTCGTCCAGGCTTCTCGATCTCCAGACCGGTAACGGGCTGACCGAGGAGTTCCTGGTGTCGCCCGAGATCCTCGACGCGATCAGCCCGACCGGTGACCGGGGCGGCATGATGCTCGGCTCGACGCCGCAGGGCGAGCCGATGACGATCTCCGCGCTGCGGCCGGCACCGACCAGGCTCGTGCTGGTCGGCGGGCTGTACATGGCACGGCAGGTGGCGCTGCGGGCCATGGCGGTCGGCGCCTGGGTGGTCGTCGCGACCGGACGGCCCGCGTCGTGGCAGGTGCTGCAGAAGGCCGCCGGCACCGGACCGGACGGGCGGCCGGCGCCGCTCGTGCAGATCCGGCGCCTGAGCCCGGTGGAGCTGCCCCGCCCGTCCGAGGACGGCCCACTGCTGGTCGTGCACGACGGCGGCCCCACCCCGCAGGAGCTGTTCCCGCCGCGCTCGCCGTGGCAGACCACCGTGTACGTGCTGCCCTACATGCACCCGCAGGCCGGGGCCACCGCCAACGCCGCCGACCTGGTGCTGTTGCAGCGCCTGCCGGTCGGTCAGGCACAGCTGGCGGCCCGGGTGTGGCGGCTGCCGCCGCCGATGGTGCACGAGCTGACCACGCTCGCCGACGACGAGGTGGTCGCTCTCGGGCACATGCTGTGGAAGCGGATGCGGCTCATCACCAACACCAAGGAGCAGCAGATCCTCGGCCCGGTCCGCCGAGGCGACTGAACCGCTCTATGGGACGCGGCAACCGGCCCAATTTCGGCGGCTGATCGGTCGAACTTGTTCACACGTGATGAGCAAGTGTTCATAAGTAGCTCCTCGAACACGGGTGGCTCTCTTGCGTCACCCCCGTTCTCAACGCAGTGTGGAGATAGTTCGCTCGCGAACGACGTCATCTCCCCCTACGCACGAGGCCTCATCGAGGGCTTGAGGTCTCGTGCGCCCTGCGACAAGGAGAACGGGTATGGGCAGGTCTCGTGCTGTCTCAGTGAGACGGCTGCTAGCGGCCGGCGCGACCACGGCGGCCGCCGTCGGTCTCGCGGTCGTGACCGCCGCGCCGGCCTCGGCCGCGCCGGAGGGCCAGATCCTCGGCGCCGACTCGGCCAACGCGGTCGACGGCAGCTACATCGTCGCCTACAAGGACGGCGCCGCCGCGGAAGCCGCGAGCACGGCGGCGTCCCTCGGTTCGAAGGTCACCCACAAGTACTCAGCGGTGCTGAACGGCGGCTTCGCCGCCTCGATGAGCGAGCAGCAGGCCAAGGAGCTCGCCGCCGACCCGGATGTCGCGTTCGTGCAGCAGAACCAGACGCTGAGCATCACCACGGACCAGCCGAACCCGCCGTCCTGGGGCCTGGACCGCATCGACCAGCGGAGCCTGCCGCTGAACAGCAACTACTCGTACACGACGACCGCCAGCAACGTGCACGCGTACATCATCGACACGGGCATGGACCTGGACCACTCGGCCTACACCGGCCGGTCCACCAGCGGCTTCGACGCCATCGACGGCGGCACGGCGGAGGACGGTCACGGCCACGGCACGCACGTCGCCGGCACTGTGGGTGGCACGACGTTCGGCGTGGCCAAGGGCGTGCAGCTGGTCGCCGTCCGCGTGCTGAACAACTCGGGCTCGGGCACGACGGCGCAGGTCGTCGCCGGCATCAACTGGGTGACCCAGAACGCGATCAAGCCGGCCGTGGCGAACATGAGCCTCGGCGGCGGGGCCGACTCCGCCCTCGACTCGGCCGTGGCGGACTCGATCGCCTCGGGTGTCACGTACGCGATCGCGTCCGGCAACTCGAACGCCAACGCCTGCACCTTCTCGCCGGCGCGTGTGCCGACCGCGATCACCGTGAACGCGTCGACCAACACCGACGCACGGGCCTCGTTCTCGAACTTCGGCAACTGCACCGACATCTTCGCGCCGGGCCAGAACATCACGTCGTCGTGGCTGGCCAACGGCACGAACACGATCAGCGGCACCTCGATGGCCACCCCACACGTGGCTGGCGGTGCGGCGCTGTACCTGGCGGACCATCCAGCCGCGGCACCGGCCGAGGTGGCAGCGGCACTGGTCGCGAACGGCACCACCGGCAAGATCACCAGCCCGGGCACCGGTTCGCCGAACGTCCTGCTGTACACGGGCACGGGTGGCGCCGAGCCGCCGCCGTCGAACGGCGCCTGCGCCGCGGCGAGCAACGGCACCGACTTCGCGATCAACGACAACTCCACGGTGAACAGCCCGATCACGATCTCCGGCTGCACCGGCACCGCCAGCACCGGCTCCACCGTGGCCGTGTCGATCGTCCACACCTACATCGGTGACCTGGTCGTCAGCCTGGTCGCACCGGACGGGAGCGTCTACACCCTGCACAACCGTGAGGGTGGCAGCACCGACAACCTGAACCAGACCTACACCGTCAACCTGTCGACGGAGACCGCGAACGGCACCTGGAACCTGCGGGTCCAGGACGCGGCGTCCATCGACACCGGCCGCATCGACACCTGGACCCTGGACCTCTGACCTGGGTTCTTTCCGGCGCTCCTCGCTTGTTCGCTGAGCGGGGAGCGCCGGTCCATGCCCGTGTTTCTCGGTTAGGTTGACGGGGTGTCCCTGCTGCTCGTCGCCACCGGCGACACGATGGCCCACCGTGCCGCGAGCGTCGCCTCCGGCCGGGACCTGTTGGAGCTCGCCGGCCCGCCGCCGATGCGGGTGGTCGTCGAGGACGTGATGGCCGAGCCGTCCTGGGACACGTCGGTGTCGACCCAGCTCGCGCTGGCTCGCCGGGTACACAAGGCCATCGCAGAGGACGAGTTCACCGGGGTCGTGGTCACGCACGGCGTGGACAGCCTGGAGGAGACCGCGTTTCTCGCGGACCTGCTCGCCGGCTCAGCCCGCGGCGGCATCGTGTTCACCGGCGGGCTTCGGCCGCTGTCGGCAGCCAACCCCGACGGTCCCGCGAACCTCGCCACCGCACTCGTCGCCGCGGCCGACCCGGCGCTGCGTGGCGTCGGCGCGGTGGTGTGCCTCGGCGACGAACTACACGCGGCACGCTGGGCACGCCTGCGGGACGGCTTCACGTCGACACCGCACCCGATGCTGGGCCGGGTCGTCGAGGGCAAGGTCCGGCTCACGTCCACACCACCGCCACGGCCACCCGTCGTCGGCGGGGAGCCGGAAACGGACGTGGCGCTGCTCAAGACCTACCCGACCATGCCGTCCTCGCTGCTGACGATGGTGACCGACCTCGGCGCGCAGGGCGTGGTACTCGAAGGCACGGGCGACGGCAACGTCCCGGTGGAGCTGTTCGGCACGGTCATGAGCCTGACCCAGATGGACATCCCCGTGGTCGTCGCATCCCGCGCACACACGACGGAGATCGGGCTGGTGGAACGCATGGGCGCGATCAGCGCGGCGGGCCTGCCCCCGGAAAAGGCCCGAATGGCCCTGATGGTCGCCCTCGGCAAGGGCGGCGGCGTCGCGGCGGCACTCCGCTACTTCGGCAACCTCTGACCCACGCGTACACGAAAGCGCGACTCGCAGGGGCTGAAGGCGCGACTCGCGGGGGCCGAAAGCGCGACTCGCGGGTCTGGAGTGTTGGACACGCGGTTGTCCACAGGGGGCGGGTTGGGGCGGCCGGTTTTGTCGGTGCTGTGCCGTAGCGTGGAACCGGGGGCCGGAGGCCACTGGGGGTTACCGCGCCGGGTTATGGGTGGGTGCGGAGGTTGCGGGTTTGTTCCGCGCGGGTGGCCAGTTGGTCCGGGGGTGGGTAGTCCACGCCTACCAGGGTCAGGCCGTGGGCCGGGGCGACCGTGATGGTGCTGGGGCGGGCTTCCGCCTTCAGTAGGGATGCCGGCCACTCGGGTGGTTTGCGGCCCTCGCCCACCGCCAGCAGTGCGCCCACCAGGCTGCGGACCATGGAGTGGCAGAACGCGTCCGCCGAGACCTGTGCCGACACGTACTCGCCGGTGCGGGTCCAGTGCAGGCGTTGCAGATCGCGGATCGTCGTGGCGCCCTCGCGGCGGCGGCAGAACGCGACGAAGTCGTTGAGGCCCACCAGCAGTGCCGACGCCTCGTTCATGCGGTCCACGTCCACCGTTCGGGGCCACGCCACCGTGTCGTGCCGGCGCAGGGGGTCGGCCAGCCACGGCTGGTCGCACACCCGGTAGACGTAGTGCCGGCGGACGGCGGAGAAGCGGGCGTCGAAGCCGGGTGGGGCCTCGCGTATCGCACGGATACGAACGTCCGCGGGTAGTGCCCTTGTCAGCCGGGCCAGGTCAGGGGCCGCCGGCAGGTCGGTGTGCGCGACCTGGCCGGACGCGTGCACACCGGCGTCCGTGCGGCCCGCGACCGTCAGGCGCACGTCGTGCCGCAGGACCATCGACATGGTGTCCTCGATGACCCCGCACACCGTGCGACGGCCCGGTTGACGCGCCCAGCCCGAGAAGTCCGTGCCGTCGTAGGCGATGTCCAGCATGAACCGGACGAGCCCGCCGTCCACCCGGGGGGCGTGGGGGGCAGCGCCCCCCATCATCCCCACCACCCGATCCCGCGAAGCCGCACAGCGGCGAGCAGGATCGGACCAATCGGGTGGACGACGGGCTCGTTCGGTGACAGTTGACCAGTCAGGACTCGTCGTCCTGTGACGGGGGCTTGTTGAAGCCCGCCTGCTCCGCGTCCTCGGTGGTGGCGAACCACACCTCGGCCTCGGTCTGGTCGTAGTACTGGGTGTCCGGCTCGTGGTAGAGCATCGAGTCGGCGTTGCCCTTGATCGGGAAGCCCTCGGGCTGCGAGCCGTCCTCCAGCGCGGCACGGCTGCCGGCGCCGTAGGGGTGCTCGTCGTCCGACGCGCTCTCCTCGACCTCGACGTCCGCTGCCTCGACCGCCTCGTCGGCCGCGGTGTCCGCCGCGGTCTCCTCGGTCTCGGTCTCGGCGGCCTCGGTCTTGGCCTTCTCGTCCTTGGCGAACCGGGTCTTGCGCGCGGCCTCGGCCTCGGCGGTGACCGTCTTCTCCTGCACGAGCTCGATGATCGCCATGGGGGCGTTGTCGCCCTTGCGCGGGAGCGTCTTCAGGATGCGGGTGTAGCCACCTTCGCGGTCGGCGAAGAACGGGCCGATCTCCGTGACGAGGCGGTGCACGACCGACTTGTCCCGGATGACCTGCATGATCTGGCGACGGTTGTGCAGGTCGCCCTTCTTCGCCTTGGTGATCAGGCGCTCCGCGTACGGCCGCAGCTTCTTGGCCTTGGCCTGGGTGGTGTGAATCCGGCCGTGCTCGAACAGCGATGTGGCGAGGTTTGCCAGCATCAGCCGCTCGTGGGCCGGCGAGCCGCCCAGGCGGGCGCCCTTGGTTGGGGTGGGCATTACAGCTGCTCCGTCTCCGCGTAGTCCTGGCCGTCATCGTGGCTGGCATCGCCGAGCCCGCTGTCGGACGACCAGCTCTCGCTGGTGTAGTCGGAAGCGGCGGTCGTCGGGTCGAACCCGGGCGGGCTGTCCTTCAGCGCGAGACCGAGGCCGACGAGCTTCATCTTGACCTCGTCGATCGACTTCGCACCGAAGTTGCGGATGTCCAGCAGGTCCGCCTCGCTGCGCGAGACCAGCTCACCCACCGTGTGGATGCCCTCGCGCTTGAGGCAGTTGTACGAACGCACGGTGAGGTCGAGGTCCTCGATCGGCATCGCGTAGGCGGCGATGGTGTCCGCCTCCTGCGGCGACGGACCGATCTCGATCCCCTCGGCGTCCACGTTCAGCTCGCGGGCGAGCCCGAACAGCTCGACCAGCGTCTTACCGGCCGACGCGACGGCGTCCCGCGGGGTGATCGAGGGCTTCGTCTCGACGTCGAGGATCAGCCGGTCGAAGTCGGTGCGCTGCTCGACACGCGTCGCCTCGACCTTGTAGGTGACCCGCAGCACCGGCGAGTAGATCGAGTCGACCGGGATGCGGCCGATCTCGGCGCCCGCCTGCTTGTTCTGCACGGCCGGCACGTAGCCGCGACCGCGCTCGACCACGAGCTCGATCTCCAGCTTGCCCTTGCCGTTCAGCGTTGCGATGTGCAGGTCGGGGTTGTGCACGGTGACACCGGCCGGCGGCACGATGTCGCCGGCGGTGACCTCACCGGGGCCCTGCTTGCGCAGGTACATGGTGACCGGCTCGTCCTCCTCGGAGCTGACGACCAGCTCCTTGAGGTTGAGGATGATGTCGGTGACGTCTTCCTTCACGCCCGGCACGGTGGTGAACTCGTGCAGCACACCGTCGATGCGGATGCTCGTGACGGACGCGCCCGGGATCGACGACAGCAGCGTCCGGCGCAGCGAGTTGCCGAGCGTGTAGCCGAAGCCCGGCTCCAGCGGCTCGATGGTGAACCGGGAGCGCGTCTCGTTGACCGGCTCCTCGCCGAGCGAGGGCCGCTGAGAAATCAGCACTTTCTTTTCCTTTACCTCAGGGACGCCCGCTATTTGACGCCCACCGGAGATGAACCGGGAGGCGGTCGTCGACCGCCTCCCGGCTTGAACTACTTCGAGTAGAACTCGACGATCAGCTGCTCCTGCACGGGCACGTCGATCTGCGCGCGCTCCGGCAGCTGGTGCACGAGGACACGCAGCGTGTTCGGCACGACCTGCAGCCAGCCCGGGATCGGCCGGTCGCCGTAGGACTCCTTGGCCGCGACGAACGGCAGCATGCTCAGCGACTTCGGCTTCACGTCGATGATGTCGAACTTCGACACCTGGAAGCTCGGGACGTTGACCGCCCTGCCGTTGACGATGAAGTGGCCGTGGCTGACCAGCTGCCGCGCCTGGCGGCGGGTGCGGGCGAGGCCCGCGCGGTACACCACGTTGT
This sequence comes from Actinophytocola sp., assembly GCF_036378875.1. Taxonomy (GTDB): domain Bacteria; phylum Actinomycetota; class Actinomycetes; order Mycobacteriales; family Pseudonocardiaceae; genus Actinophytocola. Next base: position 80,306 of record NZ_DASUVO010000047.1, on the reverse strand, counting down.
CCAGCCGCGACTCGAGCAGCTGCAGCAGCGCCTCACCGGTCTTGCCCTTGGTGCGCGCGGCCTGCTCGTAGTACTTGCGGAACTGCCGCTCGAGCACGCCGTAGGTGTAGCGGGCCTTCTGCTTCTCCTGGAGCTGAAGCAGGTACTCGCTCTCCTTGACCCGGCCGCGGCCGTGCTGGCCGGGCGGGTACGGGCGGCGCTCGAACGCGCGGTCGCCGCCGACGAGGTCAACCTTGAACCGCCGTGACTTGCGGGTCACGGGTCCGGTGTAACGAGCCATTGTTCTCTACTCCCCCGATCCCTAGACCCGGCGCCGCTTCGGGGGGCGGCATCCGTTGTGCGGCTGTGGCGTGACGTCCTGGATGGTGCCGACCTCGAGGCCCGCCGCCTGCAGCGAGCGGATCGCGGTCTCCCGGCCGGAGCCGGGGCCCTTCACGAAGACGTCGACCTTGCGCATGCCGTGTTCCGCGGCCTTGCGGGCCGCGTTCTCGGCCGCCATCTGCGCCGCGAACGGGGTCGACTTGCGGGAGCCCTTGAAGCCGACGTGGCCGCTGGAGGCCCAGCTGATCACGTTGCCGTTGGGGTCGGTGATGGAGACGATCGTGTTGTTGAACGTGCTCTTGATGTGCGCGTGGCCATGAGAGACGTTCTTCTTTTCCTTGCGCCGGACCTTCTTGACGCCGGCGCCCTGGCGGGACTTGGGTGGCATTGCTGCGGAGTGCTCCTGTTAACGCGAGGAAGTCGAGGTCTGGGTACGCGCGGCGGACTCGGTGGTCTCCGCGTCGCCGTCGCGGGCGGCTTCGTGCTTGAAGCCGGGCACCCGGTAGAGGTCGCGAAGTGCCTGTGGCCGGGCGCTCTTGGGCGCCACCTGAAGAGCCACGAACTGCCGGTTGCGTCGTCGCTGTGCGACGACCGATACGACCTGGCTCACTTCTTACCAGCCTTCTTCTTGCCGGCGACCGTCTTCTTGGGGCCCTTGCGAGTGCGGGCGTTGGTCTTCGTGCGCTGTCCGCGGACAGGCAGACCGCGGCGCCACCGCAGGCCCTCGTAGCAGCCGATCTCGATCTTCCGGCGGATGTCCGCGTTCACCTCGCGGCGGAGGTCACCTTCGACCTTGTAGTTGGTCTCGATGTGCTCACGCAGCTTGGCCACGTCCTCGTCGGACAGGTCCTTCGCGCGCAGGTCCGGGCTGATCCCGGTCGCCGTGAGCAGTTCCTTGGAGCGGGTACGGCCGATGCCGTAGATGTAGGTCAGCGCGATCTCCATCCGCTTCTCGCGGGGGAGGTCGACGCCAGCAACGCGTGCCATATCTCCTCTTGAAGGTAGTTTCCAGGTCTTCTCCCCAACCGTCCCGCACCGTGGCGGGCCCCGGCCTGGTCCGGGGGTGAACCGAGCCCGTGTGGCTCGGCAGGTGTGGAGAGGTCCTCTTTTGTGTGTCCGCTACGCGTGCTGTGATCAGCCCTGGCGCTGCTTGTGGCGCAGGTTCTCGCAGATCACCATGACCCGGCCGTGACGGCGGATCACCTTGCACTTGTCGCAGATCTTCTTGACGCTCGGCTGGACCTTCACGTCCCTGTCTCTCTACTGGTGGCTCTACTTGTAGCGGTAGACGATTCGGCCGCGGGACAGGTCGTAGGGCGAAAGCTCCACGACTACTCGGTCCTCCGGCAGGATGCGGATGTAGTGCTGCCGCATCTTCCCGCTGATGTGCGCCAGGACCTTGTGTCCGTTCTCCAACTCGACACGGAACATCGCGTTGGGGAGCGGCTCCACCACACGGCCTTCGACCTCGATAGCCCCGTCCTTCTTGCCCATGTCCTCCGCGTTTCGTCTCTGTCTACGCAGACCGCCGTGCGTCTACGCTAGAGCGAAACGCATGACGGAACCGGCGCAAAGGCTGCGCCACCGGTCCAGTGTACGCGCGCGTGTTGAACAGGAAAAATCGGCCCCCTGCCACGCGGACGCGCCACCCCGTGGGGTGAGAAGCACCGGCACCGGCCGCTATTTCATAGCTTCGACCAGCGATTTTAGCGCATCGAGCAGGCGTGCGTCCTGCGGGCGCACACCGGCGCCCGCAGGGACGGTTCCCGAGGCGGTTCGCGCGCCCGGCGGTGGACGGTTCACGTAGGCACGTGACAACGGCCACAACCGCTCTGCGCCACCAACCGACTCCGAGCGATCACCGACCGACCACCGATCGGTGGCGGCGTCCGGGTCGGCGGCAGCGGTCAGCGACGACGATGATCGAAAAGACTCCGTCGGCCACGACCGGTTGGTATTTCCGGGTGAATTCCGGCCCGTTCGTCAGTTTCTCCGGCCACGACAATCCGGGCCGACCAAACAAAGACCCGTTCCTCTCCGAACGACCCGTGACGAGAGGGGCGAGGATGGGGCGTCGAGGAACGAACCTGGTCCTGCTGGGGGCTCTCCTGGGAGCACTTCTGCTTGCGATACCGGCTCTGACGCAGGGGCCGGCGTCCGTGCCAGTGGCCGCCGCACCCGATCCGGTGGTGCCCAGCGGTAACCCGCCGGCCACCAGCTCGGCCACCGCCACCACCTCGGCCGCGACGACCACGCCGACCAGCTCTCCGACGTCATCGGAACGCCCGTCGGCCCAACCCATGCCCTCTCCACCCACGTCCTCGGCACCCCGCGGTTCCTCGTCCTCGTCGGCACCGCCGAAGGGCTCGTCCTTCACGGCGGTGGCCGGGCCCGCCTGTCCCGTGGACGCCGTCCAGCGCACCCGCATCTCCGCCGGCTGGCAGGTCGTGCCCGGCGACAGCTGGACCGGTGACAGCTGCGGCGACCGGTTTCTCTACTCCCCGCCCGACGACCCGAACTACCTGCAGTGGCTGTTCACGTTCGACGCACCCGTGGCGCGGACCTGCCGCGTCGAGGTGTTCGTGCCCAACTCACCGCTCGCATCCGGACGGATCTGGTACGGAATCGCCGATCGGTTCGAGAACGTCGACTATCGGGTGGGTGGGTTCACCGTCGACCAGAAGGCCAACCGGGGTCAGTGGGTCAAGGCCGGCACCGTCGCGTTCGACACCAACGCCCTGCTGGTCAACGTCGACGGCGACCAGGGGACGACCGGCGTGACGGCCGGACCGCTGCGCGTGACGTGCGGGAGCTAGGGCGCGGTCAGGACCCAGGGGCCGTCGTCGGTGACCGCGACGGTGTGTTCCCAGTGCGCGGCGCGGGAGCCGTCGGCCGTGACCACCGTCCAGCCGTCGGACAGCTCCTCCGTCTGTTCACCGCCCAGGGTGAGCATCGGCTCGATCGCGATGGCCATGCCGACCCGCAGGCGCGGGCCCTTGCCCGGCTTGCCGTAGTTCGGCAGGAACGGCTCCATGTGCATGGACGTGCCGATGCCGTGGCCGCCGTACTCGCGGACGATGCCGTACGCGGTGCCGGTGGCGCGTTCCGTCGCGTGGACGGACTCCTCGATGGCGTGCGAGACGTCCGTCAGGCGAGCACCCGCGACGACGGCCTTGATACCGGCCTCCATCGCTGCTCTGGTGGCGTCGGACAGGGCGAGGTCGGCGTCGGTCACCGTGCCCACCGGGACCGTGACCGCCGAGTCGCCGTGCCAGCCGTCCAGGATGGCGCCGCAGTCGACGGAGATCAGGTCGCCCTCCGCGAGTACCTGCTCACGGGACGGGATGCCGTGGACGATCTGCTCGTTCACCGAGGCGCAGATCGTGGCGGGGTAACCGTGGTAGCCGAGGAACGACGGGACCGCGCCCGCGTCCCGGATCGTCTGCTCAGCCAGCTCGTCCAGCTCACCGGTGCTCACCCCGGGGCGGATGGCGGCCACGACGTCGGCCAGGGCCTTCGCCACCACCAGGCCGGCCGCGCGCATGGCTTCCAGCTCGGTCGGGCTCTTCAGCTCGATCATGGAACGGCCACGCCACTGCCGCAGCGTGTTGACCAGCGCACGGGTCACGTCCGATCGCGCAACGCGGTGAGCACCCGGTTGGTGACCTCACCGACCTCGCCGACACCGTCGACGGTCACCAGCAGGTCCCGGTAGTAGTCGAGCAGCGGCGCCGTCTCCGACTGGTACACGTGTAAGCGGTGCCGGATGACGTCCTCGTTGTCGTCCGAGCGGCCGCGCGCGAGCAGGCGCTGCACCAGCACGTCCTCGCTGACCTGCAGCTGCACGACCGCGTCCAGCTTCTGGTCCGAGTCCGCGAGCTCCTTGGCCAGCACCTCGGCCTGCCCGATGTTGCGCGGGAAGCCGTCGAGCAGGAAACCGTCCGCCGTGTCCGGCTGCTCGAGCCGGTCGACCAGCATCTGGTTGGTGATCTCGTCGGGCACCAGCCCACCGCTGTCGAGAATGTGCTTGACCTTCTGGCCGAGCTCGGTCTCTTCCGCGATGTGCTTGCGGAACAGGTCGCCGGTGGAGATGTGCGGGATGCCCAACTTCTCGCTCAGCGCGGTCGCCTGGGTGCCCTTGCCCGCACCTGGCGGACCCACGAGAACGAGTCGTGTCACTTCAGGAACCCTTCGTAGTTGCGCTGCATGAGCTGGCTTTCGATCTGCTTGACGGTGTCAAGACCAACGCCAACCATGATCAGAACAGCAGTGCCACCAAAGGGGAAGTTCTGGTTCTGACCCTCGCCGGTGATGTCCAGGAAGAAGTTGGGCAGGACCGCGATGATGCCCAGGTAGATAGAACCCGGCAGGGTGATGCGGCTCAGTACGAACTGCAGGTACTCGGCGGTCGGCCGGCCCGGCCGAATGCCCGGGATGAAGCCGCCGTACTTCTTCATGTCCTCAGCCCGCTCCTGCGGGTTGAACTGGATGCTGATGTAGAAGTACGTGAAGAAGATGATCATCGCGAAGTAGACCGAGATGTGCACCCAGTCCGACTGCCGCACGAGGTGGTCGTTGACGAACCTCGTCCACCAGTTGTTCGTGCTACCGGTGAGCCTGGTGATCAGGTCGGGCAGGTACAGCAGCGACGACGCGAAGATGATCGGGATGACGCCGGCCTGGTTGACCTTCATCGGCAGGTAGGTCGAGGTGCCGCCGTACATGCGGCGGCCGACCATGCGCTTGGCGTACTGCACCGGGATGCGGCGCTGGCCCTGCTCGAGGAACACCACGCCGACGATGATCGCGAGACCGAAGACGCACACGATCGTGAAGACCAGCGGGCCGTTGTTCTGGAGGATGTTGCCACCCTCGGCCGGGATGCGGGCCGCGATGTTGACGAACATCAGCAGCGACATGCCGTTGCCGACGCCGCGCTCGGTGATGAGCTCGCCGAACCACATGATGACCGCGGTGCCGGCGGTCATCGTCACGACGATGATGGCCAGTTCCCAGATCCCGTTGTTCGGGATGATCGGCTCGTCGCAGTTACCGAAGAGGCCGCCCTGGTTGGCCATGGCGATGATGCCGGTGGCCTGCAGGATCGCGAGCCCGATCGTCAGGTAGCGCGTGTACTGCGTGAGCTTGCCCTGGCCGGACTGGCCTTCCTTGCGCAGCTGCTCGAACCGCGGGATGACCACGGTGAGCAGCTGGATGATGATGCTCGCGGTGATGTAGGGCATGATCCCGAGCGCGAACACCGACAGCTGCAGCAACGCGCCGCCACTGAACAGGTTCAGCAGCTGGTAGATGCTCTGGTCGTCGACGTCCGCGATGCACTTCTGCACGTTGGGGTACGACACACCAGGCGAAGGCAGCATCGCGCCGACCCGATAGATCGCAATGATCATCAGGGTGAAAAGGATCTTGCGGCGCAGGTCCGGCGTCTTGATAGCCGAGCGGAAGGCGCTGAGCACGCAAGGACCTCCTAGGCGTCGCCGACGATCTTCGCCGACGATCGGCTTCGCCGGGTTGGTTACCGGCCGGGACACACTCCTGGCCGTCAGAACAGCTGGCAAGCCAGAACGCTCCGGGGGACACTCCACCCGAAGCGTGCATCCGACTTTAACAGGAGCGCTGGGGGCTCATGCACCCCCCGGCCTGTACGGGATTCGGTGCCGCCATTTGGCGTACGGGTTTCCTGCACTAGGCGCGCGGAGGCTCCGCGAGCGGGTCCTCGGTGGCCGGGATCGCCGGGCCAGGCAGGCGTTCGGGGAGCGGCGGCGCGTCCGGGAGCACGATCGGCGCCGGCTCTGCCACCGCGGGCGGCGGTGTGCCGTTCGCGAGGACGACGGGGTCCGCGGTGAACGGCACCGGCGGTGAGGCCGGGATGCCGGTGGGCGGGCTCACGGGAATGACCTGGCTGGGTGACAGCGGTTGCCCGGTGAGCGGGTCGACGGCGACCGGGACCTGGACTGGCTGCTCGACCTGCGGGCCACCAATGGGTGAATCCAGCGGACGTGGCTGCCCGGTGAGCGGGTCGACAGGAGCCTGAGGCTGGAGCTGCTGCCCGGCCAGTGGGTAGGCGGAGGCCGGCGCCTGGGGAAGCGGGTAGACGACCGGCACGCCACCAGGCGGGCTCGCGGCGGCTTCGGGCCCCAACGGCTGGCCGGTCAGCGGGTCGACGGCGCCAGGAGGTGCCTGAGGGCTCGACTGGCCGACGAACGGGCCCTGGCCGACCGGTTGACCCGTCAGCGGGTCGAGCAGCGTCGGCTGGCCCGTCAGCGGGGCCTGCACAGGCAGGGCGATGCCGAAGGGCGGGGTCGCCATGAACGGGTTCACCGCAACGGGTGGTTGCCAGGCCGCCGCCGGCTGGCGGGTCGGGAGCAGTGACAGCACCGACGCGGCGAAGGCCAGCAGGCACGCCGTCAGTAGCAGCCAGTAACCGGCGAGGTAGCTGGCGTTCGTGTCCAGGTCCTCGTTCAGCACGCCCAGCAGAAGGACGACGTCCACGCCGTTGCTGACCAGCAGGGCCGTCGTCCAGGCCGTGCCGATCAGGAAGGCGGTGCCGACCGACGTGACCAGACCAGCCACGCGCCCCGCCGCCGCCCGTGCCGCCGGGCTGGCCGCGTACCAGCACGCCGCGGCCGCGCAGGCCAGGAAGACCGCCGAGAACACCATCGGGTAGCCGACCCTCGGGACGTCGCCCAGGCCGTCGGCCACCTGTTCCTCCAGCTCCGCCGCCCACGGGGTGATGGTCACCTCGATGCGGTCGAAGCCGGCGTCCAGCTCACCCGAGTACAGCGGCAGGAACGAACTGGAGATCACCAGCACGAGGCCGACGAAGCACAGCACCGCCGCCGTGACGCGGGCCGGGTGCCAGTGGCCGGGGGGCATCAACGGCTGGGCCACCGTGGTCATGGCCGCCGGATAGATCGGCATGGCTGCGTGCTCCCCCGAAGTCATTCCTGGAGCGTCACGCATCGCACGTCCTCGCCATAGCACGAGGATGTCACGATCGGACGCGAACGGCCGGTGGAGTCACGCGAACCCCACCGGCCGTTTGCCAACCGTGAAAACTACAGCTTCGTGGCGCTTCCGCCCGCCGCCGACAGCTTCTCCGCCGCGCTCTTCGAGAACGCGTGAGCGGTCACGTCGAGCTTGACGGACACGTCGCCGTCACCGAGGACCTTCACCAGCTCATTCTTGCGGACCAGGCCCGCCTTCACGAGGTCCTCGACGCCGACCTGGCCGCCGTCGGCGAACACGCGGGCGATGTCGCCCAGGTTCACCGGCTGGTACTCGGTACGGAACCGGTTCTTGAAGCCACGCAGCTTCGGCAGCCGCATGTGGATCGGCATCTGGCCGCCCTCGAAGCGCGCCGGCACGTTCTTGCGTGCCTTCGTGCCCTTGGTACCGCGGCCGGCGGTCTTGCCGCCCTTGCCGCCCTCACCACGGCCGACCCGCTGCTTCTCCGTCTTGGCGCCAGGCGCGGGACGAAGGTGGTGGATCTTGATGGCCATCAGTTGTCGACCTCCTCGACCGTCACCAGGTGACGGACGGCGTGGATCAGGCCGCGAACCTCGGGGGTGTCCTCACGCACGGTGGACTGGCGGATCTTCCGCAGGCCCAGCGTGCGCAGCGACTCCCGGTGGTTGCGCTTGGTCCCGATGACGCTACGGACCTGGGTCACCTTGAGCTGTGCCATGTCCTCACGCTCCAGCCTGCGCACGCGCCCGCAGCATGCCGGCCGGGGCCACGTCCTCCAGCGGCAGGCCACGGCGAGCCGCGACCTCCTCCGGACGCTGCAGACCCTTCAGCGCGGCCACCGTGGCGTGCACGATGTTGATCGCGTTGTCGCTACCGAGCGACTTCGACAGCACGTCGTGGACACCGGCGCACTCCAGCACGGCACGCACCGGGCCACCGGCGATGACGCCGGTACCGGCGGAGGCCGGACGCAGGAGCACGACACCGGCGGCACGCTCACCCTGGATCGGGTGCGGGATGGTGCCGGCGATCCTCGGGACCTTGAAGAAGTTCTTCTTCGCCTCCTCGACGCCCTTGGCGATCGCGGCCGGCACCTCCTTCGCCTTGCCGTAGCCGACACCGACCATGCCGTCACCGTCGCCCACCACAACCAGCGCGGTGAAGCTGAACCGGCGACCACCCTTCACGACCTTGGCGACGCGGTTGATCGCGACGACGCGCTCGATGTGCGGGGTCTTGTCCTGGGCCGCCCCGCCACGGCCCCCATCGCGACGGTCCCTGCGGTCCCGGCGGTCACCGCGGTCACCGCGGTTGTCACCGCCCTGGCCGCCCTGCTGGCCGCCGCCGAATTGCCGTGAACGTCCCGGCATCAGGCGATCCTTCCCATGTTCATGGTCATGTCTAGAACTCCAGCCCGGCTTCCCGAGCCGCGTCGGCGAGCGCCGCGATCCGGCCGTGGTAGTCGTGACCACCTCGGTCGAACACGACTTTCGTGATGCCCGCGTTCTTGGCCCGGTCGGCGAGCAGCTGGCCGACCTTGGTCGAACGGGCCTTCTTGTCGCCGTCCACTGCCCGGACGTCCGCCTCGAGGCTCGTCGCCGACGCCAGCGTGCGGCCGGCGAGGTCGTCCACCAGCTGGGCCACGATGTGGCGCGAGGACCGGGTGACCGACAGGCGCGGACGCTCGGCGGTGCCCTGGACCTTCCGGCGGACCCGGAAGTGACGACGGGCCTTGGCGACCCGGCGGCGCGTCGAGACGTCCTTGCCGAGTGGCTTGCGGCGCTTCGTAACAGTCGCTTCGCTCATGATCACTTACCCGTCTTTCCGACCTTGCGGCGGATCTTCTCGCCCGCGTACCGCACGCCCTTGCCCTTGTACGGGTCCGGCTTGCGCAGCTTGCGGATGTTCGCGGCGACCTCGCCGACCCGCTGCTTGTCGATCCCGCTGACGGAGAACCTGGTCGGCGTCTCCACCGCGAAGGTGATGCCCTCCGGCGGCGTGACCTTGACCGGGTGGCTGTAGCCCAGCGAGAACTCCAGGTCCGAGCCCTTGAGCTGGACGCGGTAACCGACACCGTGGATCTCGAGCTTCTTCTCGTAACCCTCGGTGACGCCCACGACCAGGTTGTTCACGAGCGACCGGGTCAACCCGTGCAGCGCGCGGTTGCGCCGCTCGTCGTCGGGACGCTTGATCTGCAGGACGCCGTCCTCGCGCTCGACCGTGATCGGCTCGGCGACCGTGTGCGCGAGCGTGCCCTTGGGGCCCTTCACGCTGACCTGCTGGCCGTCGATCGTCACGTCCACGCCTGTCGGGACGGGGATCGGCAGCTTTCCGATGCGCGACATCTGTCTTCCCCTTCCCCTACCAGACGTAGGCGAGGACTTCCCCGCCCATCTTCTGCTTGCTGGCCTGCCGGTCCGTCAGCAGGCCGGCGGACGTGGAGATGATCGCCACGCCGAGGCCGCCGAGCACCTTCGGCAGGCTGGTTGACTTCGCGTACACCCGGAGACCGGGCTTGGACACCCGGCGCAGACCGGCGATGCTGCGCTCCCGGTTCGGGCCGTACTTGAGCTCGACGACAAGGTTCTTGCCCTTCTCGCCGTCCTCGTCGCGGTAGCCCATGATGTAGCCCTCGCGCTTGAGGATCTCCGCGATGTTGGCCTTGAGCTTCGAGTGCGGCAGCACGACCTCGTCGTGGTACGCCGAGTTGGCGTTACGCAGACGGGTCAAGAAGTCTGCGATCGGGTCGGTCATCGTCATGGTGACCTGTCAACCTTTCTCGCCATGGTTCCCCTCGTCGTGATCGACACAGGGCCTGTGGCGGGATGGATGTTTCTGTGTTACCAGCTGGACTTGTTCACGCCGGGGAGCTCGCCGCGGTGGGCCATCTCCCGCAGGCAGACACGGCAGAGGCCGAACTTGCGGAAAACCGAGCGCGGCCGGCCGCACCTCTGGCAGCGGGTGTAACCCCGCACCTTGAACTTCGGCTTCTGCGCCGCCTTGTGAACCAGGGCCTTCTTCGCCATGGGCTCAGTTCTCCTTGAACGGGAAGCCAAGACGCCGCAGCAGCGCCCGCCCCTCCTCGTTGTTGGTCGCGGTGGTGACGACGGTGATGTCCATCCCCCGCTGCCGGTCGATGGAGTCCGGGTTGATCTCGTGGAACATCGACTGCTCGTTGAGACCGAACGTGTAGTTGCCGTTGCCGTCGAACTGCTTCGGCGACAGGCCACGGAAGTCCCGGATACGGGGCAGCGCGATGGTGAGCAGCCGGTCGAGGAACTCCCACATGCGGTCGCCGCGCAGGGTGACCTTGGCGCCGATCGGCATGCCCTCACGCAGCTTGAACTGCGCGATGGACTTGGTGGCCCGCCGGACCTGCGGCTTCTGACCGGTGATCAGTGACAGGTCGCGAAGCGCGCCCTCGATGAGCTTGCCGTCGCGCGCCGCGTCACCGACGCCCATGTTCACCACGACCTTGACCACGCGCGGCACCTGCATCGCGTTGTCGTAGGTGAAGTCCTCTTTGAGCCCGGCCACGATCTCGTCGCGGTACCGGGTCTTCAGCCGAGGAGTGATCTTCTCCGCGGTGGTCATCAGATCTCCTTCCCGGTGCGGCGCGAGATCCGGACCTTGCGGCCGTTCTCGTCGAACTTGTAGCCGACCCGGGTGGGCTTGCCGTCGTCGCCGACGATCATCACGTTGCTCACGTCGATCGCCGCCTCCTGGGTGACGATCCCGCCCGACTGGGCGCCGCGCTGCGTCTGCGTGATCCGGGTGTGCTTCTTGATCCGGTTGACGCCCTCGACCAGGACCTTGTTGCGGTCCGGGTAGGCCTGGATGACCTTGCCCTTCGCGCCCTTGTCCTTGCCGGCGATGACGACGACCGTGTCACCCTTCTTGATCTTCATGTCAGAGCACCTCCGGAGCCAGCGAGATGATCTTCATGAACTTCTTGTCGCGCAGCTCGCGACCGACCGGTCCGAAGATACGGGTCCCGCGCGGCTCGTTGTCCGGCTTGATCAGCACGGCGGCGTTCTCGTCGAAACGGATGTAGCTGCCGTCCGGGCGGCGCTTCTCCTTGGTGGTCCGGACGATGACCGCCTTGACGACATCGCCCTTCTTCACACCCGCGCCCGGGATCGCGTCCTTGACCGTCGCGACGATGATGTCGCCGATGCCCGCGTAGCGACGCGCGGAGCCGCCCAGCACACGGATGCAGAGGATCTCCTTCGCACCCGTGTTGTCGGCGACGCGCAGCCGCGATTCCTGCTGGATCACTTTGCCTTCTCCACGATCTCCACGAGCCGCCAGCGCTTGGTGGCCGACAGCGGGCGGGTCTCCATCAGCAACACGCGGTCGCCGACGCCGGCGGTGTTCTCCTCGTCGTGCGCCTTCACCTTGGTCGTGGACCGCAGCACCTTGCTGTAACGCGGGTGCTTCTTGCGGTCCTCGAGGGAGACCACGATCGTCTTGTCCATCTTGTCGGACACGACCAGGCCTTCGCGGACCTTGCGGCGGCCGCGCGACTTGTCGGCCGCACCGGTCGTGCCAGTCTCAGTCGTCTCACTCATGCGGCACCCTCACCACTCGGAACCTCGTCGGGGGACACCGACAGACCCAGCTCACGCTCACGCATGACCGTGTAGATCCGGGCGATGTCGTGCCGGACCGTCCGGAGCCGGCGGTTGTTGTCCATCTGCCCCGTCGCCATCTGGAACCGAAGGTTGAACAGCTCCTCCTTCGCCTCCTTGAGGCGCAGGACCAGCTCCTCGTCGTTCAGCTCGCGCAACTCGGTCGCCTGCGTACCAGCGGCCATCAGAAGTCACCACCTTCACGCGTGACGATGCGGCACTTCATCGGGAGCTTGTGAATCGCCCTCGTGAGTGCCTCGCGCGCGACCGACTCGTTCGGGAAGCTCAGCTCGAACATGACCCGACCCGGCTTGACGTTCGCGATCCAGTACTCCGGCGAACCCTTACCGGAACCCATGCGGGTCTCGGCGGGCTTCTTGGTCAGCGGACGGTCAGGGAAGATGTTGATCCACACCTTGACGCCACGACGGATGTGCCGGTTGATGGCGATACGAGCGGACTCGATCTGCCGGTTGGTCACGTAGGCCGACGTCAGGGCCTGGATCCCGAACTCACCGAAGGTGACCCGGGTGCCGCCCTTGGCAGCGCCGCCCCGCTTGGGGTGGTGCTGCTTGCGGTGCCTGACCTTGCGTGGGATGAGCACTGCTCAGCCCTCCCCGTTGGTCGTCGGGGTCTCGCCGGTCCCGTTCACCGACGGGGTCTGCGGCTCGACCGGTTCTGCTGGCGACTCCGCGGCCGCGCGGCCGACCTCGGTGCTCGTCGCCGTCGTGCCGGCGGCGCCGGAGCGGCGAGCCCTGGTGGGCCGCTCACGCCGGGGCGCACGCTCGGACGGGGCCTGGCTGCGCGACTCGACCTCGCGGCGGCCGCCGACGACGTCACCCTTGTAGATCCACACCTTCACGCCGATACGGCCGAAGGTCGTGCGGGCCTCGAAGAAGCCGTAGTCGATGTCGGCACGCAGCGTGTGCAGCGGCACCCGACCCTCGCGGTAGTGCTCGGAGCGGGACATCTCGGCGCCGCCGAGGCGGCCACCGCACTGCACGCGGATGCCCTTGACCTGCGGGCTGCGCATGGCCGACTGGATGGCCTTGCGCATCGCGCGCCGGAAGGACACACGGTTGGACAGCTGCTCCGCGGTCACCTGCGCGACCAGCTGGGCGTCGGCCTCGGGGTTCTTGACCTCGAGGATGTTCAGCTGCACCTGCTTGCCGGACAGCTTCTCGAGCTCGCCGCGGATGCGGTCCGCCTCGGCGCCACGGCGGCCGATGACGATGCCCGGGCGGGCGGTGTGGATGTCCACACGGACCCGGTCGCGGGTGCGCTCGATCTCCACTTTGGAGATCCCCGCGCGCTCCATGCCCTTGGACAGGAGCTTGCGGATCTTCACATCCTCCGCGACGTACTCCGCGTACTGCTTGTCGGCATACCAGCGGGACTTCCAGTCAGTGGTGATCCCGAGCCGGAAGCCGTGCGGGTTGATCTTCTGACCCACTAGCTGGCACTCCTCTTCGCACTGGACTTACGGCCCTTCGCGGCCGCCTTCTTCGGCTCCGCCTTCGGCCGCGACTCCACCTCGACGGTGATGTGGCTGGTCCGCTTGCGGATCCGGTACGCACGGCCCTGGGCACGCGGCCGGAACCGCTTCAGGGTCGGGCCCTCGTCCACGTAGATCTGGCTGATCCAGAGGGTCTCCGGGTCCAGGTCCAGGTTGTTCTCGGCGTTGGCCACAGCGCTCGCGAGCACCTTGGCCACCGGCTCGCTCGCGGACTGCGGCGCGAACCTGAGCACGGCCAGCGCCTCCTCGGCACTTCGGCCCTTGATGAGCTCGACAACGCGGCGCACCTTCATCGGCGTGGCGCGGACGTAGCGAGCCCGAGCAATCGCGCGCGGAAGCTCTTCCACCGCGGTCTCGTCACTCATCGCTTACTCCCTATGTCCTTCTAGCGCCTGCGCGCCTTGCGGTCGTCCTTCACGTGGCCCTTGAAGGTGCGCGTCGGGGCGAACTCGCCCAACTTGTGCCCCACCATGGACTCCGAGACGAACACCGGCACGTGCTTGCGACCGTCGTGCACCGCGATCGTGTGCCCCAGCATGTCGGGGATGATCGTTGATCGACGCGACCAGGTCTTGATCACTGTCTTCTTGCCGGACTCGTTGAGCGCGTCCACCTTCTTGAGCAGGTGGTCGTCGACGAACGGGCCCTTCTTCAAACTCCTAGGCATCTGTCACTCCCTCCTGCTCTTAGCGCTTCTTGCCGGTCCGGCGACGACGGACGATCATCCGGTCGCTCGGCTTGCCCTTGCGGCGGGTACGACCCTCTGGCTTACCGGCCGGGTTCACCGGGTGGCGACCACCGGACGTCTTGCCCTCACCACCACCGTGCGGGTGGTCCACCGGGTTCATGGCGACACCGCGGACGGTCGGGCGCTTACCCTTCCACCGCATACGGCCGGCCTTGCCCCAGTTGATGTTCGCGTGCTCGGAGTTGCCGACCTCGCCGACCGTGGCGCGGCAGCGCACGTCCACGTTGCGGATCTCGCCCGAGGGCATACGCAGCTGGGCGTACGCACCTTCCTTGGCGACGAGCTGTACCCGGGCGCCCGCGGAACGGGCGATCTTGGCGCCGCCACCTGGCCGCAGCTCGATCGCGTGGATCACCGTGCCGACCGGGATGTTGCGCAGCGGCAGGGCGTTGCCCGGCTTGATGTCCGCGCTCGGTCCGTTCTCGATCCGGTCGCCCTGACGCAGCTTGTCCGGCGCGATGATGTACCGCTTCTCGCCGTCGGCGTAGTGCAGCAGCGCGATGCGTGCGGTCCGGTTGGGGTCGTACTCGATGTGCGCGACCTTGGCCGGCACACCGTCCTTGTCGTGCCGACGGAAGTCGATCAGGCGGTATGCCCGCTTGTGTCCGCCGCCCTTGTGCCGGGTCGTGATCTTGCCGTGCACGTTGCGCCCGCCCCTGCCGTGCAGGGGACGGATCAGCGACTTCTCCGGTGTCGATCGGGTGATCTCGGCGAAGTCGGAGACGCTCGCGCCACGACGCCCTGGCGTCGTCGGCTTGTACTTGCGAATGCCCATCTCTTACGCAGTCCCTTGGGTCTCTACTCGCCGGATCAGGCCGGTCCGCCGAAGATCTCGATCGGCTTGCTCTCCGCGGAGAGGGTCACGATCGCTCGCTTGGTGTCCTTGCGCTTGCCGTACCCGGTGCGGGTGCGCTTGCGCTTGCCCTGCCGGTTGAGCGTGTTCACGCTCACGACCTGCACGCCGAACACCTTCTCGACCGCGATCTTGATCTCGGTCTTGTTCGCGTGCGGTGCCACGACGAACGTGTACTTGTTCTCCTCGAGCAGCCCGTAGGACTTCTCGGAGATCACCGGCGCGAGCAGCACGTCTCGGGGGTCGGGGATCACTTGGCCTCCTCCTCGGCGACCTCGCTGGAGCGCGCGGTGGCCTTGGCCGAGCGGCCCTGGATCGGGCCCTCGAGGAACGCCTGCAGCGCGGTCTTGGTGAACACCACGTCGTCGTTGACGAGCACGTCGTAGGTGTTCAGCTGGTCCGGCGCGATCACGTGGACGTTCTCCAGGTTGCGCACCGACAGCCAGTTGATCTCCTCGTCGCGCGTCAGCACGACCAGCAGGTTCCTGGCCTCGCTGACCGACTCGAGCACCTTGCGGGCGGCCTTGGTCGACGGCTTCTCGCCGTCCACCAGGGTGCTCACCACGTGCACCTGGCCGGAGCGGGCGCGGTCGGAGAGGGCGCCACGCAGAGCGGCGGCCTTCATCTTCTTCGGCACCCGCTGCGTGTAGTCACGCGGCTGGGGGCCGTGCACGACGCCACCGCCGGCGAACTGCGGCGCACGGGTCGAACCCTGGCGGGCGCGACCGGTGCCCTTCTGGCGGTACGGCTTCTTGCCGCCACCGCTGACCTCGCCGCGGGTCTTCGTCGAGTGCGTGCCCTGGCGGGCGGCGGCCTGCTGCGCGACGACCACCTGGTGCATCAGCGCGATGTTGGCCTGCACGTCGAAGATCTCCGCGGGCAGCTCGACCGAGCCGTCGGTCTTGCCCTCGGGGGTCTTGATCTCCAAGGTGGTCACTACGCATCACCCTTCGCGGCGGTCTTGAGGAACACCACGCCGCCCTTGGGACCGGGGACCGCGCCCTTGAGGAGGATCAGCCCGTCCTCGGCGTCCACGCGGTGGACGGTGAGGTTCTGGGTGGTGACCTTCACGTGGCCCATACGGCCCGCCATGCGCAGCCCCTTGAACACGCGGCCCGGGGTGGCGCAGCCACCGATGGAGCCGGGCGAGCGGTGCTTGCGCTGGGTGCCGTGGGAGGCGCCGAGGCCCTTGAAGCCGTGGCGCTTCATGACACCCGCGGTGCCCTTGCCCTTGCTGGTGCCGGTCACGTCGATCACGGCGCCGGCCTCGAACACCTCTGCGGTGATCTCCTGGCCCAGCTCGTAGCTGTCGGCGTCGGTGGTGCGCAGCTCGGCGAGGTACCGGCGCGGCGTGACGCCGGCCTTGGCGAAGTGGCCCTTCTCGGGCTTGTTCACCTTGCGGGGCTTGATCTCGCCGAACGCCAGCTGCACCGCGACGTACCCGTCGTTGTCCTGGGTACGGATCTGGGTGACCACGTTCGGTCCGGCCTTGACGACGGTCACCGGGACGATCCGGTTGTTCTCGTCGAAGACCTGGGTCATCCCGAGCTTCGTGCCCAGGATCCCTTTCATCTGCCGGGAAGACATTAGTGCTCAGGCCTCACTGAATGTTGACGTCGACGCTGGCCGGAAGGTCGATGCGCATGAGGGCGTCGACGGTCTTCGGCGTCGGGTCGAGGATGTCGATCAGACGCTTGTGCGTGCGCATCTCGAAGTGCTCGCGCGAGTCCTTGTACTTGTGCGGCGAGCGGATGACGCAGTACACGTTCTTCTCGGTGGGCAGCGGCACCGGCCCGACGACCCGAGCGCCCGTGCGGGTAACCGTCTCCACGATCTTGCGCGCCGAAGCGTCGATCGCCTCGTGGTCGTAGGCCTTGAGCCGGATGCGGATCTTCTGTCCCGCCATGGTGGCTTGCCGTCCTTGTCTTTAAGACTCGTGCCGCTCCGGTCCACGCGGTCGGGTGTGTCGCGCCCTATGCACAGACCGGCCCCTTGGACATTTGTCCTTCGGGAGTGGTCATAAGTGGCCCAGCGGCCTGCGCTTGTCTCAAACACAGGATCCGCGAGCCAGCCCGTGCATGGCCGATCGCATGACCGTCCACGACGAGCAACCTGTCAAGGATGCCACACGCGTTTTGCGGCACCCAAACCGGGGGGCCCCAGGTAGATGACCTGGGGCCCCGTCGGCCTAGCTACTTGATGATCTTGGTGACGCGACCCGCGCCGACCGTCCGGCCACCCTCACGGATGGCGAACCGCAGACCCTCGTCCATGGCGATCGGCTGGATCAGCTTGACCAGCATGCCCGTGTTGTCGCCCGGCATGACCATCTCGGTGCCCTCGGGGAGGGTCACCACACCGGTCACGTCGGTGGTGCGGAAGTAGAACTGCGGACGGTAGTTGTTGAAGAACGGCGTGTGCCGGCCGCCCTCGTCCTTGCTCAGGATGACGACCTGGGCCTCGAACTCGGTGTGCGGCGTGGTGGTGCCGGGCTTCACGACGACCTGGCCGCGCTCGACGTCCTCGCGCTTGATACCGCGGAGCAGCAGACCCACGTTCTCACCGGCGCGCGCGTCCTCGAGCGTCTTGCGGAACATCTCGATCGCGGTGACGGTGGTCTTCTGGGCCTTCTCGCGGATACCGACGATCTCGACCTCCTCCATCGGCTTGAGGAGGCCACGCTCGACACGACCGGTGACCACGGTGCCACGACCGGAGATCGTGAACACGTCCTCGACCGGCATCAGGAACGGCTTCGCGATCTCGCGCTCCGGCTCCGGGATGCTCTCGTCGACCGCGTCGAGCAGCTCGAGCAGCTTGCTGCCCCACTCGGCGTCACCCTCCAGCGCCTTCAGCGCGGAGACGCGGACCACCGGCAGGTCGTCGCCCGGGAACTCGTACTCGGTCAGCAGCTCGCGAACCTCGAGCTCGACGAGCTCCAGGATCTCCTCGTCGTCGACCATGTCGGCCTTGTTCAGGGCGACCACGATGTAGGGCACACCGACCTGGCGGGCCAGGAGCACGTGCTCCTTGGTCTGCGGCATGGGGCCGTCGGTCGCGGCGACCACCAGGATCGCGCCGTCCATCTGGGCGGCACCGGTGATCATGTTCTTGATGTAGTCCGCGTGACCGGGGCAGTCCACGTGCGCGTAGTGCCGCTTCTCGGTCTGGTACTCGATGTGCGCGATCGAGATCGTAATGCCGCGCTGCTTCTCCTCCGGCGCCTTGTCGATCTCGTCGAACGGCGTGAAGGGGTTCAGCTCGGGGTACTTGTCGTGCAGAACCTTGGAGATGGCCGCGGTCAGCGTGGTCTTCCCATGGTCGATGTGACCGATGGTCCCGATGTTGACGTGCGGCTTGGTCCGCTCGAACTTCGCCTTCGCCACTTCTCTCGTCCTCCTGGACTTGTTCTCTCCGCCGTCTGACTTTCAGCGACGGCAGTTCTTGGGGTCAGTTGTGCGGAACCATAGAGGGACCTACCCGAGCAGCCCGCACCGGATTCAGTTACTCGCCGGTTGCCTTGGCGATGATCTCCTTCGCGACGTTCGTCGGAACCTCGGCGTAGGAGTCGAACTGCATGGAGTAGTTCGCCCGGCCCTGGGTCTTCGACCGGAGGTCACCGACATAGCCGAACATCTCCGACAGCGGCACCAGCGCCTTGACGACGCGGGAGCCCGCCCGCTCCTCCATGGCCTGGATCTGGCCACGGCGGGAGTTCAGGTCGCCGATGACGTCACCCATGTACGTCTCCGGCGTGGTCACCTCGACAGCCATCATCGGCTCGAGGAGCGCCGGGCTCGCCTGGCGAGCGGCCTCCTTGAGCGCCATCCGGCCCGCGATCTTGAAGGCCATCTCCGAGGAGTCGACCTCGTGGTACGCGCCGTCGAGCAGGGTCATCTTGATGCCCACCAGCGGGTAGCCCGCCAGCACGCCGTCCTGCATGGCGTCCTGCGCGCCCGCGTCGACCGACGGGATGTACTCCCTCGGCACGCGGCCACCGGTGACCTTGTTGTCGAACTCGTACATCGCGCCGTCCGCGGTCGACATCGGCTCGATCTTGATGATGACCTTCGCGAACTGGCCGGACCCACCCGTCTGCTTCTTGTGGGTGTAGTCGTACTTCTCGACGGTCTTGCGGATCGTCTCGCGGTAGGCCACCTGCGGCTTGCCGATGTTGGCCTCGACCTTGAACTCGCGGCGCATGCGGTCCACCAGGATGTCCAGGTGGAGCTCGCCCATGCCGGCGATGATCGTCTGACCCGTCTCCTCGTCCTGGTTGACCCGGAAGGTCGGGTCCTCCTCGGCGAGCTTCTGGATCGCGGTCGACAGCTTCTCCTGGTCGGCCTTGGTCTTCGGCTCGATCGCCACCTGGATGACCGGCTCCGGGAACGTCATCGACTCGAGGACGACCGGGTTCGCCGGGTCGGACAAGGTCTCACCGGTGGTGGTGTCCTTCAGACCGATCACCGCGTAGATGTGACCCGCCATGGCCTCGCCGACCGGGTTCTCCTTGTTGGCGTGCATCTGGAAGATCTTCCCGATGCGCTCCTTGCGGTCCTTGGTCGAGTTGATGACCTGGGCGCCGCTGGCCACCTTGCCGGAGTAGACCCGGATGTAGGTCAGCTTGCCGAAGAACGGGTGCACGGCGATCTTGAAGGCCAGCGCCGCGAACGGCTCGTCGGTGCTCGGCTTGCGGAAGGCCGGCGTCTCGCCGTCCTGCAGCGTGCCCTCGACCGGCGGGAGGTCCGTCGGCGCGGGCAGGTAGTCGATCACCGCGTCGAGCATGGGCTGGACGCCCTTGTTCTTGAACGCCGAGCCACACAGCACCGGGTAGGCCGTGCCCTCACGCACGATCTTGCGGAGGCCGTGCTTGATCTGGTCGACGGACAGCTCACCGGTCTCCAGGAAGATCTCCGTGAGCTCGTCGTCGGTCTCCGCGACCGCCTCGAGCAGCTGCTCGCGGTACTCGTTCGCCCGCTCGACGAGGTCGGCCGGGATCTCCTCGACCGCGTAGTCCTCGCCCTTCTGGACCTCACCACGCCACGTGAGCGCACGCATGTTCACCAGGTCGATGACACCGATGAAGTCGCTCTCCGCGCCGATCGGCAACTGGAGGGGCAGAGGCTTGGCGCCGAGACGCTCGGAGATGGTCCGGATGGTGAAGTAGAAGTCCGCACCCAGCTTGTCCATCTTGTTGACGAAGCAGATTCGCGGGACGTCGTACTTGGTCGCCTGCCGCCAGACCTGCTCGGACTGCGGCTCGACACCTTCCTTGCCGTCGAACACCGCGACCGCGCCGTCGAGCACCCGCAGGTTGCGCTCCACCTCGACGGTGAAGTCGACGTGCCCGGGGGTGTCGATCAGGTTGATCTGGTGGTCCTTCCAGAAGCAGGTCGTCGCGGCCGACGTGATCGTGATGCCGCGCTCCTGCTCCTGCTCCATCCAGTCCATCGTCGCGGCGCCGTCGTGCACCTCGCCGATCTTGTAGTTGATCCCGGTGTAGAACAGGATCCGCTCGGTCGTGGTGGTCTTGCCCGCGTCGATGTGGGCCATGATGCCGATGTTGCGCACCTTGGCCAAGTCGGTAAGCACGTCCTGTGCCACGGGTCTCTTCCCCTGTCTATCTCAAATGCGGTGGTACGACCTTGAGCGGTCTGTTCGGCTGCCGGTCGTCACCAGCGGTAGTGGGCGAAGGCCTTGTTGGACTCCGCCATCTTGTGCGTGTCCTCGCGGCGCTTCACGCTCGCCCCGAGGCCGTTGCTCGCGTCGAGCAGCTCGTTCATCAGCCGCTCGGTCATGGTCTTCTCGCGCCGCGCGCGAGAGAAGGTGACCAGCCAGCGCAGCGCCAACGTCGTGGAGCGGCCCGGCTTGACCTCGATCGGCACCTGGTAGGTGGCGCCACCGACACGGCGGCTCTTCACCTCGATGGTCGGCTTCACGTTGTCCAGCGCACGCTTGAGCGTGACCACCGGGTCGGTGCCGGTCTTCTCACGGGCGCCTTCGAGGGCCTGGTACACGATCTTCTCCGCGACCGAGCGCTTGCCGTCCCGGAGCACCTTGTTGATCAGCTGCGTGACCAGCGGGGAGCTGTAGACCGGGTCGGTGATCAGTGGCCGCTTGGCTGCGGGTCCCTTGCGAGGCATCAGGCCTTCTCCTTCTTCGCACCGTAGCGGCTGCGGGCCTGCTTGCGGTTCTTCACGCCCTGGGTGTCCAGCGAGCCGCGGATGATCTTGTAGCGCACACCTGGCAGGTCCTTCACACGGCCGCCACGCACGAGCACCATCGAGTGCTCCTGCAGGTTGTGGCCCTCACCCGGGATGTAGGCCGTGACCTCGATGCCACTGGTCAACTTGACGCGCGCGACCTTGCGCAGCGCGGAGTTCGGCTTCTTGGGGGTGGTGGTGTACACGCGGGTGCACACGCCACGCCGCTGCGGACTCCCCTTGAGGGCCGCAGTCTTCTGCTTGGCGACCTTGTCCTGGCGGCCCTTACGGACCAGCTGCTGGATCGTGGGCATGGACCGGCTTTCTCCTGGTGTACTGCGTGTTGCTCTAGTTTTGTTTTGCGCCCCCGCCGTATCACGAGGTCGGGCGTGTCGCCCTTCCCCATAACGCCCGGGCAGGATTGAATCATCCCTACGAGGCTCGGAAGGAACTCCGCGGTTACTGCGAGGTGTCCGCTTGCGCGAACTCCGCGCACAGGCACGCGGATCGACCCGACATAGGCCGGGCGCGAGTACCAAAGATACCTGGCACCCCGAAGCGGGGCAAAACCGGGGTCGACCAATGCTCCAACGCAGCCCAGGGCCGCGATGTTCCCGCGCGACGAGCACAGGACCGATCTTCGTTGAGGCCGAGGTCAGCCGCTCCACAGTTCAGCTCCACCAACGCGGCACCGTCCCGATCGGGCGTTACACGATCAGGTGGTGCCGCTAGATCCAGCCCTGGTCACGGGCTATGCGGACCGCTTCGGTGCGGCTGCGGGCCGCGAGCTTGGCCATGGCCGACGAGACGTAGTTGCGGACCGTGCCGGCGGACAGGTTCAGCGTGCGCGCGATGTCCGCGGCCGTGGTGGTGTCGTCCACGTGGCGGAGGATCTCCAGCTCCCGATCGGTGAGCGGGCAGTCCGGCTCGGCGAGCGCGGCCGCCGCGAAGTCCGGGTCCACGTAGCGCAGGCCAGCGTGCACTCGTCGCACCACCTCGGCCAGCAGTGCCGCCGGGGCCGTCTTCGCCAGGAAGCCCTTCGCGCCGAGTGACAACGCGCGGCGCAGGACACCGGGGCGGGCGTGCCTGGTCAGCATCACCGAGCGGGCCGGATGGCCGTCGGCCGCGAGTTTCGCCAGCACCGCGAGGCCGTCCATGCCCGGCATCTCCACATCCAGGACCACGACGTCCGGCCGGTGCTCGACCACAGCGCGGAGTGCCTCCACGCCGTCGGCGACGTCCGCGACCACGGTCAGGTCGGGCTCCAGTCCCAACAGGGCGGCCACGGCCTGTCTGGTCAGGCGCTCGTCGTCGGCCAGCACCACCTTGATCATGCGAGCACCGCCGACACCTCGAACGTGCCCGGCCGCTCCCCCGGGCCCGCCGTGAACTCCCCACCGGCCTCCCGGACCCGGCGGGCGAGGCTCGCGAGGCCGGTGCCGTCGCCCCGTGGTGGTGTGTCGGTCACACCGTCGTTCACCACGGTCAACGCGGCGGGGCGGACCGTGATCCAGCATCGGCGGGTGTCCGCGTGCCGTAGCAGGTTGGTGACGGCCTCACGCAGCACGCGGCCGAACAGCTCGCTGTGGCGCTGATGGGCCTCCTCGACGTCCACCGCGCAGTCGATGCCGGCCGACGCGAGCAGCGTCCGCGCGCCGGCAAGCTCGGTGTCGAGGTCGGTCTGGGGGCGACCCTGCGCCAGCTCACGCACGTCCTGGAGCGCGCCGCGTGCCAGCTTCTGCACCTCAGCCATCTCGGCGTGCGCCCGGTCCGGGTCGACCTTGCCGAGCCGCGTCGCCAGCTCGCTCTTCAGCGACACCACCTCCAGCGCGTGACCGAGGATGTCGTGCAGGTCCTCGGCCAGCCGCAGGCGCTCGCGGGTCGCGCCCAGCTCGGCCGCGTCGCGGCGGGCCTGGTCCAGTTCGATGGCGATCCGCCACTGCCGCAACCCGATCAGCTCCCCGAACGGGAACACGAGCAGGAGGAACACCGTGATCGCCGTCGCCGGCAGCGGATTATCCGAGCCGAAGGGCGACAACGCGGCGATACCGCCGACGACGGCGCCGAAGACGACCGCGGACCAGAGGCTGCGCCGCCACGACTCCGCCGGGGTGCGGCCGAACTGCAGCTCGGTGATTGACATCGCGGGCAGGACCACCCACAGCACGTTGCCCGGATCCGCGTAGACGTAGCCGTAGACCATCAGAACGGACGACACGACCAGGGTGACCACGGACGGCCGCCCCGGCGGTATCTCCATCGGGGTCTCGATGGCACGGGCGATCCGCTTCCAGTGCACCGGCACCAGCACGACGAGGCCCGCGAGCAACGGCAGGGAGCGCCACACTGACGCACCGTTGGAAAACGTGGCAAGCGTCGGCGTCATCGCGACGACAGGCACCGTGCTGAGCAGCGTCAGGCGCGTGTAGCGCCGCATCGACACCAGCGCATCGCGTTCGGGCACGGGGCGACGCTAGCGGAATGACACGTGTCACGCGTCCCCCGGACGGCTGTCACCGCAGGTCATGAGCCCGCACACTGCCGAGGGGCACTGCAGGGACGGCACTGTTGAGTTCATGAGCGGAGCTTGCGGAGCGAACCATCAGCACTCAGGACGGCGCCGGGCCGGCGGAGGGCGCCGGCGGAGCGGAGCCTGCGGAGCGTGCCGGCGCCACGGAGCCGGCACGGCTCCGTCATGAACGCGATCGAAGTTTCCGGGTTGCGCTACGTGTACGGCTCCTTCACGGCCGTCGACGGCGTCGACTTCACCGTCGCTGAGGGCGAGGTGTTCGCGCTGCTCGGCACGAACGGGGCGGGGAAGACCACGACGTTGGAGATCGTCGAGGGCTTCCGCCGGCCGGCCGAGGGCACCGTGCGGGTGCTGGGGCGGGACCCCTTCGCGGCGCGGACCGCGCTCGCGCCGTCGGTCGGCGTGATGCTGCAGGAGTCCGGGTTCGTCGGGGAGATGACCGTCCGCGAGACCGTCGCGCTGTGGGCGCAGATCTCGGGCCGGACCGACGACCGGGCCGCCGTGCTCGACCGGCTCGACCTCGCCGACCGGGCCGGGGTCGCCGTCGAACAGCTGTCCGGCGGTGAGCGCCGACGGCTCGACGTGGCGCTCGCGACCTGGGGACGGCCGCGGCTGGTCGTGCTCGACGAACCGAGCACCGGGCTGGACCCCGAGTCTCGGCAACGGGTCTGGGCACTCATCGAGGACCTGGCCGCCGGCGGCGCCACCGTGCTGCTCACCACCCACTACCTCGAAGAGGCCGAGGCGCTGGCCGACCGCGTGGCGATCATGCACGGCGGCCGGATCCGGGTGACCGGCACGCTCGAGTCCGTGCTGGCGTCCCGACCGGCGCGGATCTCGGCCATGCTGCCGCTCGATTTTCCTGTGCTGCCAAGCTTTTCCGGCACGGTGTCCATCGCGAGTGGAGCGTTGACGATCGACACCACTGAACTCCAGGACGACCTCACCGAGCTGCTGGGGTGGGCGGACCAGCACAGCGTCCGGCTCGACCAGCTCAACGCGGCGTCGGCCTCGCTGCAGGACGTCTTCCTCGAACTCGCCGCCGTCCGAACAGGAGCGTCATGATGCTCGCGCTGTCCGTCGTGGAACTGAAGTTGCTGCTGCGTAAGAAGCTCACGGCGTTCTCGGCGATCGTCGTGCCGCTCGCGCTCGTGGCGATGACGCTGTTCGGCAAGCCGCCGCCGAACGCCGCGGAGTGGGCGAACGTGCTGTCCAGCCAGTTCATGCTGCTGCTGGCGCTGTCGGTGTTCATGGTGAGCCTCATGGTGTTCACCGCCCGCCGGCAGTCGTTGGTGCTGAAGCGGTTGCGGACCTCGGCGCTCTCCGACGGCCAGATCCTGCTCGGCGTCCTCGGGCCGGTGATGGTCGTGGGCCTCGCGCAGTCGGCGGCCTACTTCGCCGCCTGCCTGCTGGCCGACGCGCCCGCGCCGGCCAACCCGCTGCTGGTGGTGTTCGGCGTGCTGCTCGGGGTCGTGGTCGCGACCGCGCTCGGGGTGGCGACCGCGTGCCTGAGCCGCAGTGTGGAGGCCACGCAGATCACGTCGGTCCCGGTGGTGATGGCCGGGGTGGCCGGCATCTTCCTGTCCGGCATGGCGTCACCCGCACTCGCCGCGGTCGGGGTCGCGATGCCGCTCATGGGCCCGGCCGACCTGGTCGCGAAGGGATGGTCGTCGGCCGGGGCCATGGTCGGCGACGTGCCGGTCGTACCGCTCGACATCGCGTCCGCGGTGCTGTGGCTCGCCGTGGCCGGGGTGGTGTTCAGCCGCCTGTTCCGCTGGGAGCCCCGGCGCTGACCTTCGTGGTGACGTCGTGCAGGTGGTGGATCGGGTCGTGGATGAAGTAGCGGGCGAAGGTGTCCACGGTGAAGTGGGCGCCGTCGCTCCGCGAGCCGGTGCGGTCCCACTGGGCACCGGTGACCTGCGCGAAGTCGTCCGCCAGACGGTCCGCAGCGGCGGCCAGCTCCCTGGCGACCGTCGCGGGGTCCTGCTCGTCGTAGCGGTCCTCGACGGCGGTCGCGTCCTGGTCCCAGTTCGGGTAGTCCGGGGCGTCCTCGGTGAGCATGAGGTGGAGGCGTTCGGTGTAGACGCGGCAGACGTCGCGGACGTGGGCCCCGTACTCCAGCGGGGACCACGTGTGGTCGTCGGGCCTGGTGCGGGCGTTCGGCCCGGCGAGCACGTCCTGCCAGGCCCGTGCGTTCGCGCGCAGCAGGGCCGGGACGTCGTCGTGGTCGATGGTGCTGGTGTCGAGCCCGCACTCGGGGCAGGGGCGGTCCAGGACCCAGGTCCAGTCCTTCGTGTCAGGTTCCATGGGGTCAGGATCAGCCCGACGCGGGCTCGGCACCAGCGACTTCTGCTTCACGATGTCTTAAGCAGACGTTCAGCAGTTCGGGGCGCTCCAGAACTGGCCGGACTTGTTGCCAACGTGCACGTGGTCGTTGTGGTCCGGATAGCCAGGGCCGAGGATCTCCTCGAAACCGGCCGACTTCGCGGCGCTGAACATCTGGCACTGGGTGGGAGCGCTGCTCAGGCCAAGGTCAGCCGCCTGACCCCACATGTGGAGGCTGGTGGACGAGCCGCCTACCGAGCTGTTGCAGGACACGCTGCGGAAGGACGAGGTCACCACCAGCGCGCGGTCGCCCAGCTTGTGGCGCAGCGCCTCCAGCTGCCACATGATCCGCCTGACGTTCTCGCGGACCGTGGCCGCGCTGACCTTGCCGCCCTCGTAGTTGTTGGCGCCGCAGTTGTCGTCGAACTCGGCGTGGCTGAAGTGGATCGGGGTGCAGTCGTCGTCCTGCAGCTCGTAGATCTTGTTGAACGTCTGCGGGCCGGCGATGCCGTCCGCGGTCAGCCCGTACCCGGACTGGAAGCGACGGACCGCGTTGGTCGTGGCCGCGCCGTACGCGCCGTCGACGACGAGGTTCTCCCCCGAGGCGACCCAACCGGCGACGCGGATCTGCAGCTGCGTGACGTCACTTCCGCTCGTGCCCTGGGAGAGCGTCCGCGTCCAGGTGAAGCAACCATCGGCGGCTCTCATGTCCGCTGCGGTGACCTCACCCGGGTCGGCGGTTGCTGTCGCGGGTAACGCGAGTAGGCAGGCCAATGTGGCCAGGACGATCCTGGTTCTCATCGTTCGGGGCACCTTTCGTGGCAGGGTAAAGGTGATGTCCCCGGGGACATTGGCCCACTAGCCCGCTTCGGTCAATCGATCAAAAGCCCAACTTCGTCCGAATCCCACCCCGGCGCGAGTCTCGTCTTCGGCCCCTGCGAGTTGCGTTTTCGTGTACACGCCGGGGTGTTGGGGGCTGTCTGTGGGGTTTGTGGGTTCGGTGGTGGCGGCGGATTTTACGGGCGGGCAAATACCGGACAGGCTGGCGCCTGCCCGGCCCGGGCCCGCCACCACCACCGAACCCACCTTCGGTTTGGTCACCACGCCAGATGGCTGGTTGGCGCGCGAGTCCAACCGCACAGACCCGCGTGTCCAACACTGGAGACCCGCGAGTTCAACCGTCGAGACCTGCGTGTCCAACATTGGGGACCCGCGAGTTCAACATTTGCGGGTTCGCGAGTCGACCTTTGGGGACGCGGGCGTTCCCGAAAACGTAACTCACAGGGGCCGAAACCGAGACTCGCGGGGGCCGAAGACGAGACTCGCGGCGGGCGGGGTCTTTGCTGGGGCTGGCGCTGTGTCCCCGTTGCCGCCAAAAGCAGGGAGCCCCCGGCCTTTGGTCGGGGGCTCCCTGTTGCTATGCCGTTAGCGGTAGTCGCGGCCGAAGTCGTAGTCGTCCAGTGGGACGGCTGCGCCTGTGCCGGTGCCGAAGACGTCCGGGGTGTAGTAGCCGTCGTCGTAGCTCGGGATCGCGTATGCCGCGACCCGGGCCTCCTCGGTCGGCTGGACCTGGATGTTCCGGTACTTGTTGATGCCGGTCCCCGCAGGGATCAGCTTGCCGATGATCACGTTCTCCTTCAGGCCCACCAGCTTGTCCGAGCGGCCATTGATGGCCGCGTCGGTCAGGACACGAGTGGTCTCCTGGAAGGAGGCCGCCGACAGCCACGAGTCGGTGGCCAGCGACGCCTTCGTGATACCCATCAGTACCGGGCGACCCGAGGCCGGCTCGCCGCCGCCCGCCACGACCCGACGGTTCTCCCGCTCGAACTCGGCCCGCTCGATGAGCGCGCCCGGCAGGAACTCCGCCGCGCCGGAGTCGAGGATCGTGACCCGGCGGAGCATCTGCCGGACGATGACCTCGATGTGCTTGTCGTGGATCGACACGCCCTGGGCCCGGTACACCTTCTGGACCTCGTCCACCAGGTGCAGCTGGGCCTCACGCGGTCCCATGACGCGCAGGACCTCGTGCGGGTCCGGCGTGCCCTCGAGCAGCTGCGCACCGACCTTCACGTGGTCACCGTCCGCCAGTGGGCCGTCCGGCGTGACCGCCAGGCGCTGACGCTTCGACAGCTTGTCGAAGATGATCTCTTCGCTGCCGTCGTCCGGGATCAGGGTGATCTTCCAGTAGCGGTCGCCGTCCTCGATGCGGACTCGGCTGTCGACCTCGGCGATCGGCGCCTTGCCCTTCGGGGTACGGGCCTCGAACAGCTCCTGGACACGCGGCAGACCGGTCGTGATGTCCTCGCCGGCCACACCACCCTGGTGGAACGTACGCATCGTGAGCTGGGTACCCGGCTCACCGATGGACTGCGCGGCCACGATGCCGACCGCCTCGCCGACGTCCACCAGCTGGCCGGTCGCCATGGACCGCCCGTAGCAGGTGGCGCAGACGCCGACCGCCGACTCGCAGGTCAGGACCGAGCGGACCTTGGCCTCGGTGACGCCGGAGCCGAGCAGCTTGGCGATCGCCGGGTCGCCAAGGTCGTCGCCGCGGTTCAGCAGGACGTTGCCGTCCTTGTCGGTGATCTCCGACGACAGCGTACGTGCGTAGACCGAGGTCTCCACGTGCTCGGCGGGGATGACCGTGCCGTCCGGACCGGGCTGGCCGACCTTCATCATGATGCCGCGGGTGGTGCCGCAGTCGACCTCGCGGACGATGACGTCCTGCGACACGTCCACCAGACGACGGGTCAGGTAACCCGAGTCGGCGGTACGCAGCGCGGTGTCCGCGAGACCCTTGCGGGCGCCGTGCGTCGCGATGAAGTACTCCAGCACCGACAGGCCCTCACGGAAGTTGGCCTTGATCGGCCGCGGGATGAACTCACCACGCGGGTTGGTCACGAGGCCGTTCATGCCGGACAGCTGGCGGATCTGGGTCATGTTGCCCGCCGCGCCCGACTTCACGATCGTGGGGATCGGGTTGGTGTCGGGGTAGTTGTCCTCCATGGCCTTCGCGACCTCTTCTGTCGCGGTGCTCCACACCTTGACCAGCTCGTTGTTCCGCTCGGTGGCGGAGAGCTGACCACGCTGGTAGCGCTTCTCGACCGCGTCGGCCTTCTTCTCGTACTCGTCGAGGATCGCCTGCTTGTTCGGCGGCACGACCACGTCGGAGATCGCGATCGTGACCCCGGAACGGGTGGCCCAGTAGAAGCCGGCGTCCTTGAGCTTGTCGAGCGTCCGCGCCACGGTGACCATCGGGTACCGCTCGGCGAGGTCGTTCACGATCGCGGCCTGCCGCTTCTTCGGCATGGCCTCGTTCATGAACGGGTAGTCGTCGGGCAGCAGGTCGTTGAACAGCACGCGGCCCAGCGTCGTCTCGGCCAGCCACGGCTGTCCCGGCTCCCAGCCCTCCGGCTTGTCGGCCGGGTTCGGGGCGCGGTCGGCGATGCGGATCTTGACCGTGGCCTGCAGGTCGATCACGCCGCGGTCGTAGGCCATGATGGCCTCCGCCGGCGACGAGAACGCGAGGCCCGCGCCCTTGCCGTCGTCCTTGAGACGGGTCAGGTGGAACAGACCCGTCACCATGTCCAGACGCGGCATGGCCAGCGGACGACCCGAGGCCGGCGACAGGATGTTGTTCGCCGACAGCATCAGGATCCGCGCCTCGGCCTGTGCCTCGGCGGACAGCGGCAGGTGGACCGCCATCTGGTCACCGTCGAAGTCCGCGTTGAACGCCTCGCAGACCAGCGGGTGCAGCTGGATGGCCTTGCCTTCGACCAGCTGCGGCTCGAAGGCCTGGATGCCGAGGCGGTGCAGCGTCGGCGCGCGGTTGAGCAGCACCGGGTGCTCGGTGATGACCTCTTCCAGCACGTCCCACACCGCGGGCCGCGCACGCTCCACCATCCGCTTGGCGGACTTGATGTTCTGCGCGTGGTTGAGGTCGACCAGCCGCTTCATGACGAACGGCTTGAACAGCTCGAGCGCCATGGCCTTCGGCAGACCGCACTGGTGCAGCTTCAGCTGCGGGCCGACCACGATGACCGAACGGCCGGAGTAGTCGACACGCTTGCCGAGCAGGTTCTGGCGGAACCGGCCCTGCTTGCCCTTGAGCAGGTCGGACAGCGACTTCAGCGGGCGGTTACCTGGACCGGTGACCGGGCGGCCGCGGCGGCCGTTGTCGAACAGCGCGTCGACGGCCTCCTGCAGCATCCGCTTCTCGTTGTTCACGATGATCTCGGGCGCGCCGAGGTCGATCAGTCGCTTCAACCGGTTGTTCCGGTTGATGACCCGGCGGTACAGGTCGTTCAGGTCGGACGTGGCGAACCGGCCACCGTCGAGCTGGACCATCGGCCGCAGGTCCGGCGGGATCACCGGGATGCAGTCGAGGACCATGCCCATCGGCGAGTTGTTCGTCTGCGAGAACGCCGCGACGACCTTCAGCCGCTTGAGGGCACGGAGCTTCTTCTGCCCCTTGCCGTTGCGGATGGTGTCGCGCAGGTTGTCAGCCTCGGCCTCGACGTTGAAGTCGGCGGCCAGCTTCTGGATGGCCTCCGCGCCCATGGCACCGGTGAAGTGGTCGCCGTAGCGGTCGATCAGCTCGCGGTACAGGAGCTCGTCGGCGATCAGCTGCTTGGGCTCGAGCTTGGTGAAGGTGCTCCAGATCTCGTCGAGCCGGTCCAGCTCGCGCTGGGCCCGGTCGCGGAGCTGGCGCATCTCGCGCTCGCCGCCCTCCTTGACCTTGCGGCGCACGTCGGACTTGGCGCCCTCCTCCTCGAGGGCGGCCAGGTCGGCCTCGAGCTTCTGGGCCCTGGCCTCGATGTCGGCGTCACGCCGGTTCTCGACCTGCTTGCGCTCGACGTTCATCTCGCTCTCGAGCGTGGGCAGGTCGGTGTGCCGCTGCTCGGTGTCCACCGTGGTGATCACGTAGGCGGCGAAGTAGATGATCTTTTCCAGGTCCTTCGGGGCCAGGTCGAGCAGGTAGCCCAGGCGCGAGGGCACGCCCTTGAAGTACCAGATGTGGGTGACGGGAGCGGCCAGCTCGATGTGACCCATCCGCTCACGGCGCACCTTGGCGCGCGTGACCTCGACACCGCAGCGCTCACAGATGATGCCCTTGAAGCGCACGCGCTTGTACTTGCCGCAGTAGCACTCCCAGTCCCGGGTGGGGCCGAAGATCTTCTCGCAGAAGAGCCCGTCCTTCTCCGGCTTCAGGGTGCGGTAGTTGATGGTCTCCGGCTTCTTGACCTCGCCGTAGGACCACTGGCGGATGTCGTCGGCGGTTGCCAGGCCGATGCGGAGCTCATCGAAGAAGTTGACGTCCAGCACGTCGGGTCTTCCCCTTTTGTTGGTTACAGCTTTGAAGTACTTGGGGATCGGGGACCGCGGGCGCGGCGGGTGAGGCCGCGCCCGCGGCCCGGTCAGTTCACGACGTCGTCAACAGACGGCGACTCATTGCGGGACAGGTTGATGCCGAGGTTGGCGGCCGCACGCTCGAGGTCCTCGTCGTCCCCGTCGCGCATCTCGATCGCGGCGCCGTCGCTGGACAGCACCTCGACGTTGAGGCAGAGCGACTGGAGCTCCTTGAGGAGCACCTTGAACGACTCCGGGATGCCCGGCTCCGGGATGTTCTCGCCCTTGACGATCGCTTCGTAGACCTTGACGCGACCGAGCACGTCGTCGGACTTGATCGTCAACAGCTCCTGGAGCGTGTACGCCGCGCCGTAGGCCTGCATGGCCCAGCACTCCATCTCACCGAAGCGCTGACCACCGAACTGCGCCTTACCACCCAGCGGCTGCTGCGTGATCATCGAGTACGGACCGGTGGACCGGGCGTGGATCTTGTCGTCGACCAGGTGGTGCAGCTTCAGGATGTACATGTAGCCGACCGCCACCGGGTACGGGAACGGCTCGCCGGAACGCCCGTCCAGGAGCGTCGCCTTGCCGTCCTCGCTGACCATCCGCTCGCCGTCCCGGTTGGGGAGCGCCGAACCGAGCAGCCCGGTGATCTCGTTCTCCTTGGCACCGTCGAACACCGGCGTCGCGGTGTTCGTGCCGGGAGCCACCTCGTAGAGCTCCTGCGACAGGTTCTTCGCCCAGTCCGGACTGCCCTCGACCTTCCATCCCTGGCTGGCGAGCCAGCCGAGATGCAGCTCGAGCACCTGGCCGATGTTCATACGCCGTGGCACACCGTGGGTGTTCAGCACGACGTCGACCGGGGTGCCGTCCGGCATGAACGGCATGTCCTCGACGGGAAGCACCTTGCCGATGACGCCCTTGTTGCCGTGCCGGCCGGCGAGCTTGTCGCCGTCCTGGATCTTGCGCTTCTGGGCCACGTACACCCGGACCAGCTCGTTGACGCCCGGGGGCAGCTCGTCCTCGTCCTCACGGGAGAACACGCGGATGCCGATGACCTTGCCGGTCTCGCCGTGCGGCACCTTCAGTGAGGTGTCGCGGACCTCGCGTGCCTTCTCACCGAAGATCGCGCGGAGCAGGCGCTCCTCCGGCGTCAGCTCGGTCTCGCCCTTCGGGGTGACCTTGCCGACCAGGATGTCGCCATCGCTGACCTCGGCGCCGATGCGGACGATGCCGCGTTCGTCCAGGTCCGCTAGCACTTCTTCGGAGACGTTCGGGATGTCCCGGGTGATCTCCTCCGCGCCGAGCTTGGTGTCGCGGGCGTCGATCTCGTGCTCCTCGATGTGGATCGAGGTGAGCACGTCGTCCTGGATGAGCCGCTGCGAGATGACGATGGCGTCCTCGTAGTTGTGGCCCTCCCACGGCATGATCGCCACGAGCAGGTTCTTGCCGAGCGCGATCTCACCGTTCTCGGTGCACGGCCCGTCGGCGATGACCTGGCCCGCCAGGACGCGGTCACCCTCGGCCACGATCGGCTTCTGGTTGACGCAGGTGCCCTGGTTCGACCGGCGGAACTTGTACAGCCCGTAGGTGCGGCGGGTGCCGTCGTCGGCCATGACCGTGATGAAGTCGGCCGACAGCTCCTCGACCACGCCGTCCTTCTCGGCGACGATGACGTCACCGGCGTCGATCGCGGCGCGGAGCTCCGTGCCGGTACCGACCAGCGGAGCCGAGCTGCGCAGCAGCGGCACCGCCTGACGCTGCATGTTCGCGCCCATGAGGGCACGGTTGGCGGCGTCGTGCTCGAGGAACGGGATCATCGCGGTCGCGACGGACACCATCTGCCGAGGCGAGACGTCCATGTAGTCCACGTCGAACGGCTCGATGAACTCGACCTCGCCGCCCTTCTTGCGGACCAGGACGCGGTCCTCGGCGAAGTGGTTCTGGTCGTCCAGCGGCGCGTTCGCCTGCGCGATGACGTGCCGGTCCTCCTCGTCGGCGGTCAGGTAGTCGATCTGGTCGGTGACCTGACCCTCGATGACCTTCCGGTACGGGGACTCGATGAAGCCGAACGGGTTGACCCGCGCGTACGACGAGAGCGAGCCGATCAGGCCGATGTTCGGGCCTTCCGGCGTCTCGATCGGGCACATGCGGCCGTAGTGGCTGTGGTGGACGTCCCGGACCTCCATGCCGGCACGCTCACGCGACAGACCACCGGGGCCGAGCGCGTTCAGCCTGCGCTTGTGGGTCAGGCCGTCGACCGGGTTGGTCTGCTGCATGAACTGCGACAGCTGTGAGGTGCCGAAGAACTCCTTGATCGCGGCCACCACCGGCCGGATGTTGATCAGGGTCTGCGGCGTGATGGCCTCGACGTCCTGGGTGGTCATCCGCTCGCGGACGACACGCTCCATGCGGGACAGGCCGACCCGGATCTGGTTCTGGATCAGCTCGCCGACCGTGCGGATGCGGCGGTTGCCGAAGTGGTCGATGTCGTCGACCTCGACCGGCACCTCGTCACCGCTGGCACCCTGCATGGTGGTCTCACCGGCGTGCAGGCGGACCAGGTACTCGATGATGGTGACGATGTCGTCCTCGGTGAGCACCCCGGAGTCGGTGGCGATGCGCAGGCCGAGCTTCTTGTTGACCTTGTACCGGCCCACCTTGGCCAGGTCGTACCGCTTGTCCTTGAAGAACAGGTTCTCCAGCAGCGTCTGCGCGGACTCCTTGGTCGGCGGCTCGCCCGGGCGCAGCTTGCGGTAGATGTCGAGCAGCGCCTCGTCCTGGCCGGCCGTGTGGTCCTTCTCCAGGGTCGCGAGCAGCGTCTCGGAGAACTCGAACCGCTCCCGGATCTGCTCGGTCGTCCAGCCGAGGGCCTTCAGGAGGACGGTGACCGGCTGGCGGCGCTTGCGGTCGATGCGGACACCGACGGTGTCGCGCTTGTCGACGTCGAACTCCAGCCATGCGCCACGGCTGGGGATGACCTTGGCGACGAACACGTCCTTGTCGGTGGTCTTGTCGACGGACGTGTCGAAGTACACGCCGGGCGAACGGACCAGCTGCGACACCACGACGCGCTCGGTGCCGTTGATGACGAAAGTGCCCTTGTCCGTCATGACCGGGAAGTCACCCATGAACACCGTCTGGCTCTTGATCTCGCCAGTCTGGTGGTTGGTGAACTCGGCCGTCACGAACAGGGGGGCCGCGTATGTCATGTCCTTGTCCTTGCACTCCTCGGTCGAGGCCTTGACCTCGTCGAAGCGTGGGTCGGAGAAGGACAGGGACATCGAGCCCGAGAAATCCTCGATCGGAGAGATCTCGTTGAGGACCTCTTCCAAGCCACCGACCGGGTTCTCGTCACCGGCGTCGACGCGACGCTGGAACCACGCCTCGTCACCGGTGAACCACTGGAACGATTGGATCTGCAGGTCGAGCAGGTTCGGCGTCGCCAGCGGCTCGCGGATCTTCGCGAACGAGACCCGCAGCGGAGCGCCTGGTATGCCGGAGTTCGACGTGGTGGAGTTGGTCGCAGCAGTGGCTTGGGTCGCGCGGGAGACTGCCAAGATGCGTCCTTCCAGGACTAATGTGCGGTTGAGCAGCCTTGTTAGCAACTGTAACGAAGCTGTTCAGGGGTGCGGTCGTGCCCAACAGTCTAGGGCATGCGAAAGTGGGCAGCGCAAAGGGGCAGTCTAGCCACTTAGGCGGCGACTGTCCAGGCCCGCACCCAACCGTCCTCCCGCCGAAGGCGTGCTTGGTGAATAGCGTGACCCTGACGTGGCCCTGAGTCAAGATGCCGCGCCATGTTCTCACCGGCTATTCAGCCGCGGGGCCAGGGCGATGCTAGCGATACTTCACCAGGTGAGCGCAGGTACGGAGGGCTCGGGAGCGACCGAACGAGCCGCGACTGGTGATCTTGATGGCGATCTCGAAACCTCGGTTCAAACTGTGTGCAACGTCACGTTTTTTCGTGGCGTCAGCAGGTTGGAGCCGGTTCGCCGTTGGCGAGCGGCTGACCGAGCAGGTCCAGCTCGGCGATCTTCCAGCGGCGCCCGTCGCGGTGGGCCCGCACCACGAGCTGGCCGCCCACCGCGGCCGTCCGGTTGGAGTCGGCCCTGGTGGACAGCTGGTCGATGTAGACGAGGACCTCCGCCCGGTCACCCGCCAGGCGCACCACGCCGACCTCGCGGACCGTGGTGGACAATACGATCCCCTGCTGCGGCGCGAGCCGCCTGACCTCGGCGAACAACGCCTCGTACACGCAAAGCGCGTCATCCGTCAGGTACTCCTCGACGGCGGCCGCGGTCGCCTCGATGTTCGTGTGGTCGTAGCTGAAGGTCGCCTCGACGGCCGCGGTGACTTGGTCGATCACCTGCTGGGTCAGTTCCTGGTCGCTCAGCGCCTCGTCGCCGGCCCGCTCGACCAGCTGCTTCGCCTCGGCGTCGGCCCTGGCCGCGGCCCCGTTCACGCGGTCCGCCTCCGCCACGCGGACGCCGGTCTCGACGCGCGCCCACAGCGCGAACGCGACGAGCAGGACGGCGACCACGACCAGTGCGACGACCCAGGCCACACGACCGCCCTGTCGTGGTGGCTGGCCGGGGTAGGGCTGGACCTGGATGGGCCCGGTCGGTGGCTCCCACGTGCTCATGACTGGTACGGCACCTGCCCCAGGCCGTCCAGCTTCCAGCCCTGTTCGGTGCGGAGCAGCGTGGCGCGTATCCGCATGTACTTCTGGGTCGGGCCGGCTTCGCCGGTCGTGACGTCGATCCGCACCGCCACGAGCACCGTCGCCGTGCCCGACCGCGCGTCCACGGCCTGGACGGCCGAGGACACGACCGTCGCCTTCGTCACGGACCTCGCGTCGACGACGGCCTGTCGGCTCCGTGCGCGGTTGTCGACGATCTCGTCGTGCAACGCGCCCGTGCTGACCCGCTCCCACGCGTCGAGGTCGGCGTCGACTCCTCGGTAGTCGAGGGTGTTCATCACCGCGACACCTTTCGACGCGGCCTCGCGTGCCTCGTCGCGGGCGGTCCTCGTCTTCACGGCGTCGTCCGCGCGCAGGTCCGCCAGCCGCTCGTCGGCCGCGGCCAGCTCCTGCCGCGCGCGGTCGGTGTCCGTGCCGGCCGACACCAGCTCGACCACCGACCAGGCCAGGAACCCGGCGGCCACCACCGCGAGCACGAGTGCCCCGACCAGCAGCGGGCCGAACCGGCGACGGACCGGCGGCTGGGTCAGCACGTCGGGGCTTGTTTGCCGTTGACGAGCGCCTGCCCGAACATGTCGAACTTGGTGATCTTCCAGCGGTCGTCGACGCGTTGTGCCCGCACCGCGAACTGGCCGCCGACGTAGACGGTCTTGTTCACGTCGGCGCGGGTGGACTGCTGGTCGATGTAGACCAGGGCCTCCGCGCGGTCGCCCTCGAGGCGCACCACGCCGATCTCGCGGACCGTGGTGGCCAGGATGATCTTCTGCTGCGGCGCGTACTGCTTGAGCTCGGTGAACAGCAGGTTGTACTCGCACAGCGCCTTGCCGGAGAGGACCTCCTTGACGACCTTCTCCGTGGCGCCCATGTCGGTGTAGTTGTAGCTGAACGTCTTCTTGATGGCGTCGCTCAGCTGGCCGACGACCTGGCTGGTGCCCGCGGAGTCGGTGAGTGCGCTGTTGCTGTCGCCGCTGGTCAGGTTGTCGACCTGGCCGCGGAAGAAGACCGCCAGGCCACCGAGGACGACCGCGACCACGGCCAGCACGATCGCGACGGAGAGCTGTCGCTGGGACGGGCTGCGGGTGGGGCGGTCGTCGACCCTGACGTGGCGGCCCGGTCGCCTCGACTGCGTGCCGGCGCCCTTCTCGGCGGCGGCGAGGTCGGTGGGGCGGGCGGAGCCCGCGGTGCGGCGCTTGCCGGCGGGACGCGGCGTCGACCTGGTCGTCGGCTCGTCGGCCGCCTTCCGGCGGGGCTTGGGTTCGGGCTTGGGTTCGGGCTCGGCATCCGAGTCGGCCTCGCTCGCCGGCTCGTCGGGTGCTGGTGACTCGCCCAGCACGCCGGTCAGCACGCCGGACACGCGCTCCTCGGTATCGGGCGTCTCGACCTCGACCTTGTCCTCGACGGTGTCAGCGGAGTCGACAGGCTCGGGAGCCGCCGGCGGTTCGGTGTGGGTCGGCTTGTTGCGTAAACCGGCGACCTTCGGGCGGCGGACGGGCGGCGTCTGACCGGAAGTCGGGACAGGCCTGCGGCGATGCGGTGGCACTGCATAAGTCCTTTCGGCTCTACTGTCCCTGGACGTACGGGACGTCGGCGAGCGTTTCGAGCTTCCATCCGGCGTCCGTGCGCTGCAGTGAACCCTCGAGGCGCTTGTACTTGACGCCCTGGCAGCGGTAGTTCTGGCCCTCGACCTGCTTGCAGGTGATTCCCGGGACCTGGGCGGGCGGCGACGTGAGCGTCTCGGTCACGTCGACGTTCATCTTGATCGCGACCATCACCGAGGCCTTGCCGGCGCGCTCGTCGAGCTCCTTCACGGCCGACGAGAGGACGGTCGCCGTGCTGATCGACTGCTTCTGCACGATGCTGTCGCGGACGGTGCCGCGGTTCTTGACGATCTCGTCGTGCAGCTTGCCGGTGGTCGCCGCCTCCCAGTCGTCCAGGCCCTCGTCGATCTTGCGGTAGTCGAGCTGGTTCATGGTGACGACGGCGGCCAGTGCCACGCGGTTGACCTCGTCGCGGGTCTTCGAGTACGCGAGCGAGTCGTCGTTCGCGGCGGAGATCCACCGCACGCCGTACCAGCCCGCGACCGCGGTCGCGGCGACGACCAGCGCGATCGCGACCATCAGCAGCGACTGCGGCAGCTTGCCCGACTTCTCGACCGGCTTGGGGTCCTCGCCGTCCGGCTCGGCTTCAGCTGCGTCGGAGTCGGTGACGTCGACGGCGTCGTCGTCCGTGACCTTGGTGTCGGTTTTCACTGGGTCTCCAGTCACTGCGTGGTTGCTAGCCCGGCAGTCCGAGCAGAGCCGCGAGGCTGAGTTGGCTGGTGCCTGGCTGCCCCATCGTGCCGGGCACCCCGTCCAGCACGAAAGGAGTACTGACAGTAGAGCCGCCATTCGGCGGAGCCGCGGGCTGGTCCTCCGCCACCGGCACTCCGCCGTACGGCGCGTTCGCCGAACCGCGGACGTTGACCGAACTCCCGGTCGGCTCCGCGCAGTAGGTCTGCTCGGGGGTCGGCGCCGGCGCGCTCTCGGTGTCGGTGCCGTCGCGCCGCTGCGTCTGCTCGTATCCCTGGGTGCACGGCGGCGGGTTGAACAGGTTGAGCACCAACCCGAGGTGCACCTGGCCGGGGTCGGCCGCGAGCAGCCCCTGCCCGGCCGCGCTGAACAGCGGGTACGCCACGAGCACGTACTCGAGCCCGTCCTTGCGGGTCCGCAGGATGTCCGACGTGGTCAGCAGGTTCGCCACCGTCACGCCGAGCGCGGGGCCCGTCTCCGCGAGCAGGTCCCGCACCTGTGTGGCCGCCTTCGGCGCCTCGGTGATCAACCGGCGCAGGTCGGGGTCGGACGTCTTCAGCTGCTCGGTCAGGAGGTGCAGCGAGTCGGCGAACGACTTGATGTTGCCGGCCTGCGCGTTCTGCGTGTCCAGCACGGTGCCGCCGTCGTGGAGCAGGGTGATCGTCTGCGGCAGGTGGTCGTTGGCCATGGACGTGAAGTCCCGCGTCGAGTCCAGCAGGACCTGCAGGTCGTCGCCGGTGCCGGAGAACGCCCGGTCCAGTTCGTCCACGACGGTGCGCAACGACTCGGTGGGCACGGAGGTGGCCAGGCTGTCCAGGTCGCGCAGGACCGTGTCCGTGCCGACGGGTGTCATCGTCCGGTCCGAGGAGATCACCGACGCCGCCGACAGGTACGGGCCGCTGTTGTTCCGTGGCCGCAGGTCAACGTACTGCTCGCCGACGGCGGACCGGTTCGCCACGACCGCGTCGAGGTCCGAGGGGATCGGCGGCGCGTCCGGGTCGATGTCGAGGTCCACCTGGATGCCGTCGTGGGTCAGGTGGATCTCCCCGACACGGCCGACGTTGTAGCCGCGGTAGGTGACCTCGGCGTTGGTGAAGATGCCGCCGGAGTCGGCCAGGTTCATCTTCACGGTGTAGCCGTCCGCGCCGAACAGCTTGCCGACGTCGGTGAACCGGAACGCCGCGTACACGACCGCCAGCGTGGCGATCACCGCGAAGGCGATCAGCTGGATACGTACCCGCCTGGTGAGCATCTAGTTGCCACCTCCCCCGAGCAGACCGCCGAGCAGACCGCCGAGATCCGAGTCCCCGGACGGCTGCCCCGGCTGCGAGGTCCCGCCGACGATCGGCAACGGCAGCAGTGGACCGGCCGCCCCGCCCTCCGACGCGCCGAGGAGGTCACCGAGGATCGGCACGTTCTCCAACGGGTTGCGCCGGCTGCGGGACAGGTTGTCCACGATCGTCTGCAGGTTCAGGTCGATCTTGGCGTACAGGTTGAAGTAGTCGCCCTTCACGCCGTTCATCGCCTCGTCCGTGAACGGGATGGTGAACAGGATCTCCAGTGACTTGGGCAGATCGGCGCCTGCCTCGCCCAGCTTCTGCAGTGTCGGCGTGAGCGCCTTCAGGTCGGCGACGATGTCCTCCTGGCTCGCGTTCACCGTGTCCACGGCGACGTCGGACAGCGAGTCCAGCGTCTGCAGCATGGTCACGAGCTGGGTGCGTTGCTGGCTCAGCACTTCCAGGCCGGGGCCGAGCGAGTCGATGGCGCCGGCGAGCTGGTCCTTCTCGGCGGCGAGGGTGTTCGCCAGCTCGTTCACGCCGTCGATCGCACGCGTGATGTCGGACCTACTCTCGTCCAAAGTAGACACCAAAGTGTCCACACTGGACAGCGTGGCGCGCAGGTCCGGCTCGCGCCCTTCGAGAGCGTTGTTCAGCTCCTGCGCGATGTTCTGCAGCTGCTCGACGCCACCGCCGTTGAGCAGCATGGACAACGCGCCGAGCACCTCCTCGATCTCGGTGTTGCGGTTGGTCCGCGCCAGCGGGATCACCGCGCCGTTCGCCAGCCTGCCCTGCGCCTCGTTCTCCGGCGGCGCGGACAGCTCGACGTACTTCTCGCCGAGGAGGCTGGACTGACGCAGCATGGCGAGCGCGTTCGCGGGCAGTTCGACGTCGCCGTTGACCCGCATCGTCACCTGGGCGGTCCAACCGTCCGGCGCGAGCTGGATGTCCTCGACCCGGCCGACGGGCACCTCGTTGACCTTCACCCCGGACTGCGGCACCAGGTCCAGCACGTCCCGGAAGTTGGCCTTCACCGTGTACGGGTGGTCGCCGAGGTCGGCGCCGCCTGGCAGCGGGACGTCGTAGATGCCGTTGAAGGAGCTGCAGCTCGTGAGCGCCAACACCGCGGCGAGAACGGGGAGGAGCCTTCGCATCAGTTGCCCCCCTCGATCGTGCCGGGGATCGGCAGCGCCGGGGCCGTGCCGTTCTGCAGCGCGGTCAGCACGTCCGCCGCCGACGGCAGCTTCACCACGCCGTCCAGTACCGGCTGGAGCTCCGCACACGTGTCGGCGAGCACCTGCGGCAGCTCGTTCGGCGTGACCTGCTTGACCAGGTTGCAGACGGCCACGATCGGCGGCTGGGCCAGCTCGTTGAGGTCCGCGCGGGCGTCGAGCGTGCCGGACGAGCCGTTGTAGGCGTTGATGATGTTGGACAGCGCG
The DNA here is from genome assembly GCF_036378875.1 of Actinophytocola sp. Taxonomy (GTDB): domain Bacteria; phylum Actinomycetota; class Actinomycetes; order Mycobacteriales; family Pseudonocardiaceae; genus Actinophytocola. The sequence goes on along the minus strand of NZ_DASUVO010000047.1, from coordinate 39,134 downwards.
ACCGGCGCGATGTCGCCGAACTCCGCGAGCGCCGCCCGCTGGTCGACCAGGACCTGGGTGATCGTCGCCAGCTTGTCGACGTTGGTCTTGAGGTGCGCGCGGTTGTCGTTGATGAACTGCTGCACCACGCCCAGCGCGATGCCGAGTTGCTTCACGGCCTCGGCCAGGTCACCGCGCTCGTCGGCGAGGAACTGGGTGACGTCGGCTGCCTGCTCGCTGAACTCGTTCACGGCATCGTCGCTCTCGGCGAGCGCCGAGGTGAACTTCTGCAGGTTGTCGAGCGTCGCGAACAGGTCCTCGTCGCTGCCGGACAACGTCTTCGCGGCCTTCGAGAGCTGCGTGATGGTCTCGTTCATCGCCGCGCCGTTGCCATCGAGGTTGGCGGCGAGCGTGTTCAGCAGGTCCGCGAGCGCGCCGTTGCGGTTCACCCCGTTCGGGCCGAGCGTGACGCTGACCCGGTTGAGGCTCGCGTACAGGTCGTCGACCTCCAGGGGCGTCGCGGTGCGCTCCTTCGGCAGGACGGTGCCCTCCGACATCGCCGCCCCGCCGGTGTAGACCGGCGTGAACTGCACGTACCGGTCGCTGACCAGCGACGGCGCGACGATCACGGCCTTGGCCGCGGACGGGATCTTCACCGTGCGGTCCACCAACATGTCGACGCGGACGGTGTCGCCCTCCGGGGTGACCTTGTCGACGTGGCCGACCTTGACGCCGAGGATCCGCACGTCGTTGTCCTCGTACAGACCGACGACGCCGGTGAACACGGCCGAGTAGCGCCGCTGGTTGCCATCGACGAGCGTCCACCACAGGAAGAACGCCACCAGCAGGCCCAACACGACGGAGATGGAGACGGCGCGGGTGAGGTCCCGCCCTAATCGGGATGCGAAGCTCATCGTGACGCCTCCCCGAGGCAGCCCTGCTGGTTGACGGGGCCAAGTGGTGGCGGAAGCAGCCCGCAGATGTAGTTGTCGAACCAGCGCCCGTTGCCGACCGCGTTGTTGAACAGCCGGATGAACGGACCCAGGTTCTTGATGCCCTGACCGAGCGCGTCCTGGTTGCGTTGCAGCATGCCGGTCAGCTGGTCGAGGCTCTGCAGGACCGGGCCGAGCTGCTGCTGGTTGTCGGCGACCAGGCCCTGCAGCTCGGTCGCGAGCGCCCGCGTGCCGTCGAGCAGCGTGCTGATGGCCTCGCGGCGGCGGCCCAACTCCTCCAGCAGCAGGTTGCCGTCCTGCAGGAGCTTCACGACCTCCGCGTCCCGGTCGGCGAGCGTGTCGCTGATCTTCCTGGTGTTGGACAGGAGCGTGGCGAGCTGCTGGTCGCGGCTGGAGATCGTCTGCGACAGCTGCTGCAGGCCGGTCAAGGCGCCCCGCACGTCGTCCGGGGTGTCGCCGAACGTCTCGGCGATGACCTCGAAGCTCTGCGCGAGCTGTGTGGTGTCGATGTCGTTGGTGGTTTCGGCCAACCCGCGGAACGCCTCCAGCACGTCGTATGGCGCGACCGTGCGGTTGCGCGGGATGGGCGTGGCCGGGTCGAGCACCTCCCGGCCGTCCGGCTCCACGGACAGGTACTTCTGGCCAAGCACGTTCTTGATCTTGATGGCCGCGCTGCTCTGGTCGCCGACCCAGGCGTCCTTGACCTTGAACGTCACCACCACGTTGGCGCCGTCCAGCGACACGTCGGACACCTTGCCGACCTTCACCCCGGCGATGCGCACCTCGTCGTCCGGCGCCAGCCCGGCCGCCTCGCTGAACTCGGCCGAGTAGCTGGTGCCACCGCCGATGATCGGCAGGTCGTCGGAGAACATGGCCACAGTGAGCCCGAGCGCGATCACCACGATGCCGGAGACGCCGATCGGGATCGGGTTGCGGGAACGAAAAGACCTCATCGGGTGCACCTCTCCGAGCTCGCCGAGGAGATCGGGATGTCGACGGGCTGGGTGACGATCCCCGGTAGGCCGACGGAACCCTCCGCGGAGCAGAGGTAGAAGTTGAACCAGGAGCCGTAGCTCACCAGCCGGGTCAGCGTGGCGGTCTTCTGCGGCAGGAACTGGATGAAGTGCTCCACCACCGACTCGCTGTCGTTGAGGTTGCCGACGAGCCCACCCAGTGCCGCGATGTCCGCCTTCAGCGGCTCGCGGGCCTCGTCGAGCAGGCCGGCCGTGGTCTCCGTGAGGCCGCCGAGCGCCTGGATCGCGTCGCCGATCGGCTCCCGGTCCGCCGCCAGCCCGGACACCAGCTGCTGCACGGTCACGATCAGGTTCGACAGCTTCTCCCCGCGCTGGTTGATCGCGGTCAGCGCGGTGTTGAGGTTGTCGATGACCTGACCGATCACCTGGTCCTTGCCGGCGATCGTGGAGGTCAGCGACGCGGTGTGGGCGAGCAGCGACTCGACCGTGCCGCCTTCTCCCTGCAGGACCTGGATGATCTCGTACGACAGCTTGTTGACGTCGTCCGGCGACAACGCGCGGAGCAGCGGCTTGAAGCCGTTGAACAGCTCGGTCAGGTCGAGGGCGGGCCGCGTCTGCTTCAGCGGGATCGTCTCGCCTGGCCGCAGCACGGCGTTGGGGTTGCCGCCGCTGCCCTGCGACAGCGAGATGTACCGCTGGCCGACCAGGTTGCGGAACTTGATCTGCGCGATGACGTTCTTCGGCAGCGTCCGGCCTGCGCCAACCGAGAAGGTCACCTCGGCCTGCTTGCGGTCGACGATGCCGACGTCCTCGACCTGGCCGACCCGCACGCCGGCGATCCGCACCTCGTCGCCGGGGAGCACGAGGGTGGCGTCGGTGAAGCGGGCCTTGTAGTCCGACGTGTCTGACAGGTCCACGTTGGCGATGCTGATCGCGAGCAGCGCGGTCGCGGCGATCGTGACCACGGTGAAGATCCCGAGCTTGACCAGCGGCGCGGCAATCCCCCTCATTTCACGGTCACCTCCGCCCCACGGAACAGCGGGCCGAGCAGCAGCGTGGACCAGCTGGGCACCTGCGAGGACGACAACCCCATGCCGGGACCGATCAGCTGGGCCAGGAACTCGGCCTCCTCCGGGGTGTTGGCGATCGAGTCGGCGGCCGTGAAGGCGTTCGGCGAGGTCGAGTCGTCGTTCGGCAGCAGGCCGTTCTGCTGGGTCTTGCTCGCCGAACCACGCGAGGTGCCGTCCCGCAGCGGGCCGTCCGGCGGCTGGTCCGGGAACGGGTCGCCCATCTGTGCCGGGTCGTAGCAGCGTGGGCCGCGGTGCTCGTCGAACTCCGGGGTGTCCTTGCCCGGCTCGTACTTGCCCTTGTCGACGACGATCTCGATGGTCGCGTGCAGGCCGGGTTGGTTGGTGCCGGCGCCGAACACCGGCTTCGCCGCATCGACCAGGGACGCCATCTGCTTGAGGAAGCAGGGGTAGGACGGCGCGTACTTGGCGAGAACCTCGAGCGTGTCCCTGCTGCTGTCGGCCAGGCGGATCATGTTGTCGGAGTTGGCACGCAGGAACGACTCCAGGTCACGGCCGGCCGTGGTCATGTCGGCGAACAACGTGTTCAGGTTGTCCCGCTGCTCGTAGATCGTCCGCGAGGTGACGGTCAGGTCGTCGAGGGCGTCGACGAAGTCCGGGATCGCCTCCGAGTAGGTGTCGCTGACGTCGACGAGCGCCTGCAGGTCGTGGGTCAGCTGCGGTACGTGCGGGTTGATCTCGTCGACCAGCTTGCCCAGCTCCACCAGCGTCTGGCCGAGCTGCGCGCCCCTGCCGTCCAGGGCGGTCGAGATCGCGGTCAGCGTGGTCGACAGCTTCTGCGGCTGGACGGCCTGCAGCACCGGGAGCAGGTGGTCGAGTGCCTGGGACAGCTCGACAGCCGGCGCGGACGTGTCCTGCTGGATGAGGTCGCCGTCACCCAGGTGGTCCCTGGCCGGGTCCTCCGGGATCTGGAGGGCCACGTACCGGTCGCCGAACAGGGTCTTGGGGATGAACCGCGCTGTCACGTTGCGAGGGATGAGGTCGGCCTTGTCCGGATCGATGGCGAGGTCCAGCTCGGCGCCGCGCGTGGTCGGCGTGATCTGCCGGATGGAACCGACGATCAGGCCGCGCACCTTGACATCGCCGAGCACCTGCAGCTGGTTGCCGACCTTGTCGGTGGTGAGCTTCACGTTCACCACGGGCGTGAAAGCCTTGTTGTACATGGCGATCGAGAGGCTCACGAGCGCGGCGATCACGACGAGGAAGCCGACGCCGAGGAAGCGACGCCGGACCGTGGCCCAGATTCCCTGCCTCACGGCATTACCTCGCAGGCTCGGTTCTGCCGCGGTATCCATGATTCGCTCGCAAGCTCGCTCATCCCGCGATCCTCACCGTCACGTTCGTGCCCCAGACGGCGAAGCCGATGAAGAAGTTCAGCACCGCTGCGGTGACGATCGTCGTCCGCACCGAGCGCCCCACCGCCACGCCGACGCCCGCCGGGCCGCCGGACGCGCGGTAGCCGTAGTAGCAGTGCACGAGGATGATCACCACGCTGAAGATAAGCACCTTGCCGAAGGACCAGAACACGTCCTGCGGCGGTAGGAACAGGTTGAAGTAGTGGTCGTAGGTGCCCGCCGACTGGCCGTAGTAGTAGACGACGATCGAGCGGGACGCGAGATAGCTGGACAGCAGGCCGATGATGTACAGCGGGATGACCGCGATGAAGCCGGCGATGATCCGCGTGGTCACCAGGAACGGCAGGCTCGGCACGCCCATCACCTCGAGCGCGTCGATCTCCTCGGAGATCCGCATGGCGCCGAGCTGTGCGGTGAAGCCCGCACCGACCGTGGCCGACAGCGCCAGGCCCGCGACGAGCGGCGCGATCTCGCGGGTGTTGATGTAGGCGGACGCGAAGCCGGAGAACGCGGCCGTGCCGATCTGGTCCAGTGCCGCGTAACCCTGCAGACCGACGACCGTGCCGGTGAAGACGGTCATGCCGACCATCACGCCGATCGTGCCGCCGATGACGGCGAGCGCACCGGAGCCGAAGCTGACCTCGGCGAGGATGCGCATGGTCTCGCGCAGGTAGCGACGCAGCGTGCGTGGGATCCAGGCGAGCGCACGCAGGTAGAAGGACATCTGGTCGCCGAGCGTGTCGAGCCAGCCCAGAGGTGCGTTGACGATGCGCCGCATCAGCTCCCCTTCTGCGGGACGACGGTCAGGTACACGGCGGTCATGATGAAGTTCACGAAGAACAGCAGCAGGAACGTGATCACCACGGACTGGTTGACCGCGTCCCCGACGCCCTTCGGCCCGCCCTTCGGGTTGAGCCCCCGGTAGGCGGCGACCACACCGGCGATGAAGCCGAAGATCAGCGCCTTGAACTCGGAGATCCACAGGTCCGAAAGCTGCGCGAGGGCCGAGAAGCTCGCCAGGTACGCGCCCGGGGTGCCGCCCTGGAGCACCACGTTGAAGAAATAGCTGCCGAGCACACCGACGACGGAGACCAGCCCGTTGAGCAGGACCGCGACCACCATGGCGGCCAGCACCCTCGGCACAACGAGCCGTTGGATGGGGTTGACGCCGAGGACCTCCATGGCGTCGATCTCCTCGCGGATGGCGCGTGCGCCGAGGTCGGCACAGATCGCCGAGCCACCGGCCCCGGCCACCATGAGCGCGGTGACGACCGGCGCGGCCTGCTGGATCACGGCGAGCACGGCGGCGGCCCCGTTGAACGACTGCGCCCCGAGCTGGACGATCAACGACCCCAGCTGCAACGCGATGACCGCACCGAAGGGAATCGCGACGAGTGCGGTCGGCAGGATCGTGACGCTGGCGATGAACCAGCACTGCTGGACGAACTCCCTGAACTGAAACGGCCGCCGAAACGTCTGGACGACCACGTCCAGCGCGAGAGCGAACAGCCGCCCGGTCTCCCTCAGCGCCGCGGCACCGGGAAAGCGCGCGGTCGCGGTCCGGCTGGTCATGGCCCGACCCGCTGAACAACGCCCGCGAAAAGCCGCGGCCTCCGAAAGATTTCAGTTTCGCCGAACAGCGACCCCAGATGGTTGCGTAGGCATCCCCCACCCGTACCCGGGGGGCCACCCCGAGGCCATCGTACCAAGCCACACAGACAAAACCCCTGGTCGAAGGCGCCTGTGGACAACTTTTGCCGGTCAGTGCGAGCGAATGGGACTCCCGTGCGCCGATCCGGGCCGAAGCCATGCCCAGGCGGCCAGTCGGCGGGGTGGGACACACGTGCGCGCCCGAACGCGGGCAGCGCCGTCATGCGCCGGCACCCGGCGTGTTGCGCCAGCTCGAGGTGGGCAGGTTGGCCAGGTCGCCGTCGCGGAGGTCGCCCGACGCGGCGGTCCAGCCGTCTCTCGGGTGCGGACTGGGTCGCAGAGCGCCGGCACGCACGCCGTACCGCGCCTGCTCCTCGGCGGTCAGCGAGTCGATGATGCCCTGCTGCGCCGGCTTCGGCAGCGTGTGAAGGATCTGCATGACGCGGTCCTGCCGGCGACGCACCGCGCCCCGCTCACCGAGACCGGGAGTCGGCTGGACCTGTGGCACCACACCGCGGACGTCCTCGGTGCCGCCGTCGTGGTGCCCGGCCTCGATGTGGGCTCGCTCGGCGGCCATCGTGGCCTCGTCCTTCTCCTCGGACATGCCGATAGGGCCGATGCGCGAGCCGTTGAGGAACTGCTTGACCACCGGCTCCTCGCTGGTGAGCAGCACCTCGCGCGGGCCGAACATCACCAGCTCGCGGCGGAACAGCATGCCGATGTTGTCCGGCACGGTCCGCGCGAGGTTGATGTTGTGGGACACGATCAGGATCGTGGCGTCGATCTGCGTGTTCAGGTCGATCAGCAGCTGCGAGATGTAGGAGGTGCGGACCGGGTCGAGGCCCGAGTCCGGCTCGTCGACCAGGATGATCTCGGGATCCAGCACCAACGCCCGCGCGAGCCCGGCCCGCTTGCGCATACCACCCGAGATCTCGCCGGGGAGTTTCTTCTCCGCGCCGGCGAGGCCGGTCATCTCCAGTTTCTCGAGGACGATCCGCCGGATCTCCGACTCGGACTTCCTGGTGTGCTCACGAAGTGGGAAGGCGACGTTGTCGTAGAGGTTCATGGACCCGAACAGCGCGCCGTCCTGGAAAAGGACGCCGAACAGTTTGCGGATCTCGTAGAGCTTGTGCTCCGAACAGGTGACGATGTCGACGCCGTTGATCTCGCAGCGACCGCGTTCCGGCTTGAGCAGCCCGATGATCGACTTGAGGAACACGGACTTGCCGGTGCCCGACGGTCCCAGCATGACGCTGACCTCGCCCGCGGGGAGTGTCAACGTGACGTCCCGCCAGATTGTCTGGCGCCCGAAGGACTTCGTCAGGCCCTCGACGACCACTTCGGCGCCCATCGAAACCTCCCGGTTCGCTGTGCGACACCCCCGACATTGGTGTCGTCGTACGTGCAACGAGCACGTCGCGTCATGGTTACTGGTGAGTCAGCACCCACTTGGAGGGGGAAAGTACCTAGTTACTGACCGTGCGTGAACTCGGGGTTGCACCCACAAGACGCAACAGGCCGGCACCCGTTCGGGTACCGGCCTGTTTGGCTGATGTGCGTCAGATCACTTGAGGGTGACCTTGGCGCCAGCGCCCTCGAGCTTCTCCTTGGCGGCCTCGCCGACATCCTTGGCGACCTTCTCCAGGACGGCCTTGGGCGCGCTCTCGACGAGCTCCTTGGCCTCCTTCAGGCCGAGGCCGGAAACGACCTCGCGCACGACCTTGATGACCTGGATCTTCTTGTCACCGGCCGACTCGAGGACGACGTCGAACTCGTCCTGCTCCTCGGCGGCCTCGGGCGCACCGGCGACCGGGCCGGCCGCGGCGACGGCGACCGGGGCAGCCGCGGTGACCTCGAAGGTCTCCTCGAACTGCTTCACGAAGGCGGACAGCTCGAGGAGCGTCATCTCCTTGAACGCGTCGAGCAGCTCGTCAGTGCTGAGCTTCGCCATGACGGCATTTCCTTTCTAAAAGTGGTTTTCAGCTCTCGGCGGGAGCCGCTTGCTCGGCGGACGCCTTCTTCTCCTGCAGTGCGGCGGCCAGACGCGCGACCTGCGAGGCCGGGGCGTTGAACAGCCCGGCGGCCTTGGCAAGGTTGCCCTTCATGGCGCCCGCCAGCTTGGCGAGCAGCACCTCGCGGGAGTCGAGGTCGGCGATCTTGTCGACCTCGTCGACCGTGAGCGGGCGGCCGTCCATGTAGCCGCCCTTGATGACCAGGCCCTTGTTGTCCTTGGCGAAGTCGCGAAGAGCCTTCGCGGCGTCCACCGGCTCACCCTCGACGAACGCGATCGCGGTCGGCCCGACGAACAGGGCGTCGAGGCCCTGGATGTCAGCATCCTCCGCGGCCCGCTTGACAAGGGTGTTCTTGGCGACCCGGTAGGTGGTGCCCTCGCCGAGAGCGCGACGCAGGGTGGTCAGCTGGGACACGGTCAAACCGGTGTACTCGGTGACAACGGCTGCCGAGCTGCTGCGGAACTTGTCCGCGATCTCAGCGACGGCCTCGACCTTGCCTGCCTTCGCCATGGTCGCCTCCTCTCATTGGCTGTTGCCCACTGGCGATCCAGCCACAGAGACGACGAACGCCCCGGCGCAGGAAGGCACGGGGCGTATCTGATGTGCGCATGACAACGCACGAGCCTCGTTCTTGCCTGCGCGGGCCGCCCGCTGTCACACGGGACCTTCGTCTGCCGGATGGCAGAAACCAGCGGTCTTCGGTAGAACCATCGACAATCGTACGTTGCGGTGGCGCGGCCCCCCAACCGGGGTCGATGTGGGGGCGGACACGGCATGATGAACCCGTGGCCGACAACGAGCACCCGCGCGAGCAGCCCGTGGATCCTGCGGCTCCCCCACCCGCGGTGCGGCCGCCCACCGAGATCACGCCGGAGCAGATCCGCCAGTTCCAGGACTTCCAACGGTTCCAGGAACTGATGCGCGATCAGGCGGACAAGGGCTTCCCGCCGCCCGACACGCCGCCCCCGCCCGGTTTCCTCGCACCGTGGGGCCAGCCCCCGAAGGAGAGCCTGCCGAAACGCCTGTTCAAGGCGGCCGTCGGCAAGATCATCACCGGCTTGGTGATCCTGGCGGTCGTGATCATCGGCGGATACCTGGCGATCGACTACTTCCTCGGCCCCGACCTCGACAAACCCAAGGCATCGGAAGTTGGCGGCAAGAAAGCGGAAGGCACTCTGCTTTTCGAGACATCACCGGACCTCGCGGTGCGGCGTATCTACGAAGACATCGCCCAGGGCGACAGCACGAGAACATGCGACCGGTTCGAGCCAGCGGCACGCGATCAGTTCACGAAGAACATGGCGGAATACGGCCACACCTGCAAGGACATTGTTCAGACCATCTACATGGCAGTAGCAGCGGACCGCATGAAATCCGAGTACGCGAACCCGCGGATTCCAGCCTCCGCTGCTCCCATTGACGGGGCCACGGCATCCGTGAGCTCCTGCGCGATAGAGGTCACTGGCGGACCGCGGCTCGGTCTCTTCACCCTCAGGCAGATCCCGAACTCTGAACAGGCCGGCGGAGGCGAGGGACAGTGGATCGTGTCTGCCCACCAAGCTGAACCGGTCGACTGTGCCGGACTCACCCCTCCCACTACACCTTCAAACTGACGCTGAACCGTTATCAACATCTCCTCGTGTAATCGGGCAGACACCAGTGCGCCCGATTCCACTTACCGAGGAGGTCGCGAATTGCGTGCCCAACACAGGCCAGCCACGCGGAAAGCTCTGTTCGCAGGAGCTGGAGGCGTGGCGCTCGTGGCACTCGTCGCTGTCCTGTTGCCACAGGCCAATGCTGAGCGTGAGGGCGGTCAGACCGCCGCCCCCTCGCCGGACCGCGACCTGGCCAATTTGATGGAGCTACGTCAGGACCGCATTCCAGGCACCGCTTGGGCGACGGACCCTGCCACAGGTCGGATGATCGTCACCGCGGACTCGACCGTCACCGGGGAGACCTGGGACGAGTTGGAGGGTTCGGTCAACAAGGTCGGCGACGACGTCGCCACGCTGACGCGTGCTGCCGGCAAGTTCAGTCTGTTCGCCGAGGGTGGTGACGCGATCTTCGCCGGTGGCGGACGCTGCTCGCTCGGCTTCAACGTCGTCACGGCGGACGGCACCCCCGGCTTCCTGACCGCCGGTCACTGCGGGGTCATCGCCGAAGAGTGGTCCGACGAGCAGAACGGCGACCCGATCGCCACGGTCCAGGAGGCGTTGTTCCCCGGTGAGGGTGACTTCGCGTTGCTCACCTACGACGACCCGGCCGAGGACGCGCAGAGCGTCGTCGACCTGGGCGACGGTCAGCTGTTCGAGATCAACCAGGCTATCGAGGCCGAGGTCGGCCAGCAGGTGTTCCGCATGGGCAGCACCACCGGCCTGTTCGACGGGGACGTCACCGCGCTGGACGCGACGGTGAACTATCCGGAGGGCACGGTCACCGGGTTGATCCAGACGACCGTCTGTGCCGAACCCGGTGACAGCGGCGGTCCCTTGTTCACCGAGGACGGCGGCGCGGTCGGCTTGACCTCTGGCGGTTCGGGTGACTGCACGATCGGCGGCGTCACCTTCTTCGAGCCCGTGACCAGGGCGCTGGAAGCGGTCGGCGCCACGATCGGCTGAGCACAACGGTTGGGCGGGCCTCCCCAGGCCTGCCCAACCAACAACACGAAAAACGGGGCCCTCACGTCGCGCGGAGGGCCCCGTTTTCGTATGCGGTTGTCAGGCGACCGGCTCGTCCTGCAGCAGGTTGCGGGTACGAGCTGGGTCGACCGGGATGCCCGGGCCCATGGTCGTCGTGAAGGTGACCTTCTTCAGGTAGCGGCCCTTCGCGGCGGACGGCTTCGCGCGCAGGACCTCGTCGAGGGCCGCCGCGTAGTTCTCCACCAGCTTCTCCTGGTCGAACGACGTCTTGCCGATCACCAGGTGCAGGTTGGCCTGCTTGTCCACCCGGAAGTTGATCTTGCCGCCCTTGATGTCGGCGACAGCCTTCGTGACATCGGGGGTGACGGTGCCGGTCTTCGGGTTCGGCATGAGGCCGCGCGGGCCGAGGATGCGGGCGATGCGACCGACCTTGGCCATCTGGTCGGGGGTCGCGATCGCGGCGTCGAAGTCGAGCCAGCCACCCTGGATACGCTCGATCAGGTCTTCGGCGCCCACCTCGTCCGCACCGGCGGCGACGGCCTCGTTGGCCTTGTCACCGGTCGCGAAGACGATCACGCGTGCGGTCTTGCCGGTGCCGTGCGGCAGGTTCACCGTGCCGCGCACCATCTGGTCCGCCTTGCGGGGGTCGACGCCCAGCCGGATGGCGACCTCGACGGTCGCGTCCATCTTGACTCGGGACGTCTCCTTCGCGAGCTTCGCGGCCTCCAGCGGCGAGTACAGCCGCTCCCGGTCGATCTGCTCCGCGGCCTGGCGGTAGGCCTTGCTGCGCTTTGCCATGTCTGATTCCAATCAGGATGTGGTAGCGGGCCGCGCGTTGGCCCTCCCACGGGGTTGCTTTATTCGACCGTGAGACCCATCGACCGGGCGGTGCCGGCGATGATCTTGGCTGCCTGGTCGATGTCGTTGGCGTTGAGGTCCGCCTTCTTGGTCTCGGCGATCTCACGCACCTGGTCCCAGGTCACCTTGCCGACCTTGTTGCGGTGCGGCTCGCCGCTGCCCTTGTCGACACCCGCGGCCTTCAGCAGCAGCTTCGCCGCCGGCGGGGTCTTGAGCTTGAAGTCGAACGAGCGGTCCTCATAGACCGAGATCTCCACAGGCACCACGGTGCCGCGCTGCGACTCGGTGGCGGCGTTGTACTGCTTGCAGAAATCCATGATGTTGACGCCGTGCTGACCAAGGGCAGGACCCACGGGCGGCGCCGGGTTGGCCTGGCCGGCCGTGATCTGCAGCTTGATGATCGCGGCCAGCTTCTTCTTCTTGGGTGGCATTTCTTTCCCTGACTAGTGTTTCGGCGGCGACCCGGCTCAGATCTTCGAGACCTGGGTGAACGACAGCTCGACCGGGGTCTCCCGGCCGAAGATCGACACCAGGACCTTGAGCTTCTGAGCGTCCGCGTTGACCTCGCTGATCGTCGCGGGCAGCGTGGCGAACGGGCCGTCCATGACGGTGACCGACTCGCCGACCTCGAAGTCGACCTCGACAACGGGGCCCTTGGCCGGGGCCGCCGTCTTGCCCTTGCCGTCCGCCGCCGGTTTGGCCTCCTCCACCTGCGGAAGGAGGAACTTGAGGACCTCGTCGATGGTCAGCGGCGACGGCTTCGACGTCGCGCCGACGAACCCGGTGACGCCAGGGGTGTTGCGCACCGCCGACCAGGACGCGTCGTTCAGGTCCATGCGCACGAGGATGTAGCCGGGCAGCACCTTGCGCTGGACCTGCTTGCGCTGCCCGTTCTTGATCTCGGTGACCTCTTCGGTCGGCACCTCGACCTGGAAGATGTACTCCTCCATGTCGAGGGTCTGGATCCGGGTCTCGAGGTTGGTCTTGACCTTGTTCTCGTAACCCGCGTACGAGTGCACGACGTACCAGTCGCCGGGCGCGCGACGCAGGGCATCGCGCATCTCGGCTGCCGGATCCTCGACCACCGCGTCCGTGTCTTCGTCCGTGTCTTCGTCCGCGTCACTGTCCGTGTCGCTGTCCGCCACGGTCTGCGCCGAGTCGTCGGCGTCGGCGTCGGTGGAGGCGGCCGCCTCGACGTCGGGGTCGACGGCCAGCGCGGCCTCGGCGGCCGCGATCTCCTCCGTGCGCACGTCGCCGTCCTCGGACAGGCCGGTCAGCTCGTCGCTGGCAGCCGCACCGTTGTCGGAGCTCACTGTTCGGTCCCGCTTCCTTATTTCATAGATCGCGTAGTCGGCACTCTGCCGGCGCGCCCGGACAGGCGCAGCTCAGCCGAAGAGCGCGATTACGCCCTTGGTGAGCGCGAAGTCGAGCCCCGCGATCACCGCCACCATGAAGGCCACGAAAACCAACACGACGGCCGTGTACGTGATCATCTGCTTGCGTGTCGGCCAGATGACCTTGCGCAGCTCCGCCGCCACTTCCCGCAGGAAGCGGAAGAGCCTCGCGAACAGACCCGGGCGCGAGTCCTTGCCGTCGCGTGTCGGCGTCGGCCGGCCCTTGTGCTCGCCCTTCTTGGCGGAGGCCTTCGCCTCGGGCTCGGCCTTCGCGTCCGACTTGGCCTTGGCCTTCGGCTTCGCCTTCTCGTCACTCGGCCGCGAGGACTTGGTGCCCTCCTCGGCCGGCGACTCCTTCCGCGCGGCAGGGCGAGCGGAAGCACGGCGCTCTCGCCGCGCCGCGGCGGTGACCGGACGAGAAGGGCGCTCCTGTCCCTTACTCGGCTCCTTGTCCCGGTCGTCAACCACGCCAGTTCCTCCGCTCGATGCTCTTCACGGACATGCGCCTGACGCAGGGGTGACAGGACTTGAACCTGCAACCTGCGGTTTTGGAGACCGCTGCTCTGCCAATTGAGCTACACCCCTTCGCGCTGTCGATCACTCGACACCACGTTTGCGGACGCATTCGACCTGCCCCGTGTCGCACGCGGAGCGGGGTCGGCAACTTCCAAGTTCAAGAGTGTACGGCAAGGGCAAAACCGACCCGCAACCGCGCCGGTCAAACCGCCTCGGACGAGGCCGACGCCGGTCCGGACGGGTCCCTCGACCCTGATCAGGCAGCCACCGGCCTGACCTCACCACCCCCCATTAAACGCGTTGGCGAATCTGGGACGATGCCCACATGAGTGAAGCCACCGTCCCCCCGCGCCGGATCTCCGCCAGAATCGGCGGCATCGCCGAGTCCGCCACGCTGGCGGTGGACGCGAAGGCCAAGGCGCTGAAGGCGGCCGGCCGGCCGGTCATCGGCTTCGGCGCGGGCGAGCCGGACTTCCCCACTCCCCCCGAGATCGTCGCGGCGGCCGCCGAGGCGACCAAGGACCCGAAGAACCACCGGTACACCCCCGCGGCCGGCCTGCCCGAGCTGCGGGAGGCCATCGCGGCCAAGACGCTGCGTGACAGCGGCTACGAGGTCAAGGCCAGCCAGGTGTTGGTGACCAACGGTGGCAAGCAGGCCGTCTACCAGGCCTTCGCCACGCTCATCGACCCGGGCGACGAGGTGCTGCTGCCGGCGCCGTACTGGACCACCTACCCCGAGGCCGTCGCGCTGGCCGGCGGTGTGACGGTGCCCGTGGTGACCGACGAGACGAGCGGCTACCTCGCGACGGTCGAGCAGCTCGAGGCCGCAAGGACCCCGCGCACCAAGGCACTGCTGTTCTGCTCCCCCTCCAACCCGACCGGCGCGGTGTACCCGCGTGAGCAGGTCGAGGCCATCGGCCGGTGGGCGGTCGAGCACGGCATCTGGGTGATCACCGACGAGATCTACGAGCACCTGACCTACGACGGCGTCGAGGCCGTGTCGATGCCGGTGGCGGTGCCGGAGCTGGCCGACACGTGCGTGGTGATCAACGGCGTGGCCAAGACCTACGCCATGACCGGCTGGCGGGTCGGCTGGATGATCAGCCCGGCCGACGTCACCAAGGCGGCGTCGAACCTGCAGTCGCACCTGTCCTCGAACGTCGCGAACGTGTCGCAGCGGGCCGCGCTGGCCGCCGTGTCGGGCTCGCTGGACGCCGCGCACGAGATGCGTGCGGCATTCGACCGGCGCCGGCAGACGATCGTGAAGCTGCTGTCGGAGATCCCGGGAGTTCAGGTGCCGACGCCGCAGGGCGCGTTCTACGTGTACCCGTCGGTGAAGGATCTGCTCGGCAAGGAAATCCGCGGCGTGCGGCCGGCGACCAGTGTCGAGCTGGCCGCGCTGGTGCTCGAGCACGCCGAGGTCGCGGTCGTCCCCGGCGAGGCTTTCGGTACGCCTGGCTATTTCCGGCTGTCGTACGCGCTTGGCGACGAGGACCTCGCGACGGGCATCACCCGCATGGGTGCCCTGCTCGCCGAGGCCGAATAGTCGTGGCCTGAATGGCGCCTTCCGAGCATCCGAGAGCCCGGAAGGCGCCATTCAGGTTTTTCCGGCAGGGTCAGGGCCGGCGTGCGACGAACCGCACGTCACAATGCTTCGAGGCTGGCAGCGGGCAGCCCTTTGGAGGAACCGCTAAAATTTCAAATAGTGAAAAAGCGGCGCTCGCGGGACGGTGACGCATGCGCGACAGAGCGCCCCAACCAAGCGATCTCATTCAGTCCGTGTCCCGGGCCTGCCGGATCCTCGAGGAAGTCGGGGCCAGCCGCACACCGCTCACGGTGAAGGCGATCGCTCGCAGGTGCCAACTGCACCTGTCCACCGCGTACCACCTGGTTCGCACTCTGACCTACGAAGGCTACCTGCTTCGGGCACCCGACGGGGGTTACGTACTCGGCTCCGCCGTGGCCCGCCGGTTCCACGAACTGCTCGCGTCGTTCGACCAACCTCCGCAGGTCCACGAGGTGTTGCGGCACATGTCGGCGATGACCAGGCGCACGGCCTACCTCGGCCGGTTCGTGTCGGGCCGGATCGTCATCACCGACATCGTCGAGGGCCCTCTGTCACCGCACCTGGAGGACCTCGAGGTGGGGCTGGAGGTGGCCGCGCACGCGACCGTGGTCGGCAAGGTGCTGCTCGCCGAACTGCCACAGGGCAGGCGGGCCGAGTACCTGGCCGACCAGGGCATGCGCCGCTTCACGTCCCGCACGTTGATCGACGTCGCCGCGCTCGACGTCGAGCTCCGGTCGTTCGGCAAGGGCCCGGTGCTGGAACACGGCCAGTTCCGCGAAGGCGTGTCGTGCGTCGGCGCGGTCGTCCGGCGCGACTCCCCGGAGTCGTCCTGGGCCATCGTGGCGTCGACCAGGGAGGACGAGGTGCCTCCGGAGGTCGTCTGGCACACGATCCGCGCAGCGGAGGACCTGGCGCCGGTGGTGCTCTAAGCAGGCGCCGGTTCGCGGACCGGCACGGCCGTGTTCTCGGCGGCCGCGATCACCGCGCCGACGGCGACGATGGCGGCGACGGGCGCGAGCCACGCGGCACCGGCCGAGGACAGCGCCAGCCCTCCGATCGCGGATCCGAGGGCGGCGCCGACGTAGATGGCCGAGCCGTTGAGGCCCAGAGCCACGGTCGGCGCGTCCGGCGCGAGGGTGAACAGCCGGTGCTGCTGCGGCACCATCAGCATCCCGCCGACCGCGCCGAGCATGACCGCCGCGACCAGCAGGCTCGGAAGCGACAGCAGGGCGGCGTTCATCACGGCCAGCAGCACGGCCGAACCGGCGATCGACACGAGCCGCACCCGCCGTGGCCCCACCCGGTCGGTCCATCGGCCGGCGAACCAGTTGCCGACGACCGAGCCGAGGCCGTTGGCCGCCAGCACCCACGAGATCGCGACGCCCGGCGCGACGTCCGCCGCGATCACCGGCAGGTAGACGAACACACTGAACGACGCGGTCAGGCCCAACACGGTCACCAGCAGGACCCGCGTGACCGACGGCCGGACGAGCACGGACAGGCGGGCGCGTAGCCCGGCGGACGGAACGGTGACGCGGGGCAACGCCAGCACGGCGACCGCCACGACCGTGCCGATCGCGGCGATGCCCCACATGACGCCGCGCCAGCCCACGGACGCGCCGGCGAACACGCCGATCGGCACACCAAGCACGCTCGACACCGAGACACCGGCGGCCACCAGTGACAGCGCGCGGCCGCGGGTCGCCTCGGACGCGGTCGCACCGGCCACGACGAACGCGTTGGCCTGGAACGCCGCCGCGCCGAGCGCCGCGACCACGCGGGCGGCGGCGAGCACGGCGAAGGTGGTGCCGACCGCTTGCCCGACCATGCCGACGACGAAGATCGCCATCCCGCCGCCCAGCAGCACGCGCCGGTCCCAGGCGCCGGTGAACGCGGCGATCAGGGGCGAGCCGAGCGCGTAGGTGGCGGCGAACACGGTCGTCAGCTGGCCCGCGGTGGACTCGGTGACCTTCAGGTCGGCGGCAATGGTGGGCAGAAGTCCGTTGAGGATGAACAGGTCGGTACCGACGGTGAACACACCCAACGCGAGGATCAGCAGACTGTTTGACGCCGATCGAAATGTCATGGCCGTGATCGTGGCGTACAGTTCGATCATTGTCAAAGCATCTAATGAAGGATGGCCGTGAGCCGCACACTTCCGCAGCCGAGCAGGGACGACATCGATCTCGTGACGGTGCTCCGCGCGCTGGCCGACCCGGTGCGCCTCGAGATGCTTCGCGTGATCGCGGCGGCAGACGAGCGGTGTCCGGCCTCGGCGGAGGCCTATGACGTGGAGGTGACGGCCGCGACGCTGTCGCACCACTTCCGGGTGCTGCGGGAGGCGGGGGTGACCACGACGTTCGTCGAAGGGCGGCGTCGCTGGGTGGACCTGCGCCGCGCGGATCTGGACCAGCGCTTTCCCGGGCTGCTCGACGCGGTGGTTGGCTAGCTCTTCGGCAGGCGCACGACCGCGATGGCCTTGCCCAGCACGGCCTTGCCGTCGAACTTGGCGGTGATGTCGACGCGGGCGGTGCCGTCCTCGCGGACTTCCTTCACCTTGCCGGTCAGCTCGACCACCGCGCCCTCGGCGTCGTTGGGAACCACGACCGGGCGGATGAAACGCGCGCCGTACTCGACGATCGCGCTCGGGTCGCCGAGCCAGTTGGTGACGAGTCGGCCGGCGACCGCCATGGTGAGCATGCCGTGGGCGATCACGCCGGGCAGGCCGACCTCGGCGGCGACCTTCTCGTTCCAGTGGATCGGGTTGAAGTCGAGGGAGGCGCCCGCGTAGCGGACCAGGTCCGCACGGTGCAGCCGCACCTCGAGCGGGGGCAGCTCGTCGCCGACAGCGGTCATTCCGCGTCCTCTGCTCTGATGATCAGCTGCGAGAGCGCGGTGACGACCCGTTCGCCGTCCTCGCTGTCGATCTCCGCGCGCAACGTGAGGAAGTCGTTGCCCATGCGGGTGTCGATGTCGGCGATGTGCGTGGTGATCGTGAGCCGGTCACCGGCGTACACGGGCCGCGCGAACTCGAACTTCATGTCGCCGTGCACGAGCCGGCCGTAGTCGACGCCGAGCTTCGGGTCGTCGACCACGTCCTTCAGGGCGTACCGGCCGAACAGGATCGTGGCGAAGGTCGGCGGGGCGACCACGTCCGGGTGGCCGGCCGACTGCGCGGCCGCCACGTCCCGGTACATGGGGTGGTCGTCGCCGATGGACTCGGCGAACTCCCTGATCTTGGCCCGGCCTACCTCGTAGACCTCCGAACGTGGGTACGAGTGACCCACGAACGACGGATCCAGCGGCACCTAGCGGGTTTCCTTGTGCGCCCGGTGAGTGCCACAGTTGGGGCAGAACTTCTTCAGCTCCAAGCGGTCCGGGTCGTTACGCCGGTTCTTCTTGGTGATGTAGTTGCGGTGCTTGCACTCCTCACACGCGAGCGTGATCTTGGGGCGAACGTCACTGCTGCTAGCCACCGAGCTTCCTCTTCTCCAACTCAGGCCCGACCCGACCCCCTGGAACCCGACGATGAAACACGAGCCTCCGTGGGGGTCCGGGGGCTTGCCCCCGGCCGGGGTCTGGGGGCTGGGCCCCCAGGGTTATGGCGGAGCGATGAGAGTCCGCGTTTTCCGCGGACACACGTCGCCCAATCGCGTAGCGGTGGCCGGACTTGAACCGGCGACACAGCGATTATGAGCCGCTTGCTCTACCGACTGAGCTACACCGCCTGACATGCCTGTACCGCGGTGCCCGAAGGAACCGAACACCGCGGCCAGCTCACCGAGCCCCAATACGGAATCGAACCGTAGACCTTCTCCTTACCATGGAGACGCTCTACCGACTGAGCTATTGGGGCGGATCCAGAAGAGGTTTCCCCGCTTCCTTTGGAGCCGTCAGAAGACTACACGGCCCCGACATGATCCTGAAATCGGGTATCCCTCTTACGTGAGCAGCGTCAGCACCATCTCGTCCCGAAGGCCCCTGGCCTGCGCCGTTCTGGCCTGGAGCCACGCCTCCAGCCGCTCCTCGGACAGCGGCCGCGAGATCAGGTACCCCTGCGCGACGTCACAGCCCATGGCGGCCAGCTGGTCGCGGGCCACGTCCTCCTCGACGCCCTCGGCGACGACCGTGAGGCCCAGCGAGTGCCCCAGCTCGACGATCGACCGGACGACGGCCAGGTCGCCGAGGTCGGAGCCCATGCCGAACACGAAGCTCTTGTCGATCTTCACCTCGTCCACCGGCAGCCGCCGCAGGTAGGCGAGCGAGGAGTAGCCGGTGCCGAAGTCGTCGACGGCCAGCACGACACCCAGGTTGGACAGGGCACGCAGTACCGGCAGGGCGCGCTGCGGGTCGGCCATCACGCCGGACTCGGTGAGCTCCAGCGTGAGCAGCTCCGGCGGCACGTTCTGCCGGGTGAGCGCCGCCGAGACCATGTCCGGGAAGGACAGGTTCGCGAGGCTGCGTACGGACATGTTGACCGCGACACCGATCCGCAGGCCGCGGTCCATCCACTTGCGGACCTTGATCAGCGCCTGTTCGAGCACGAAGTCGGTGAGCGCGTCCACCAGGCCGGCGGCCTCGACGGCCGGCACGAACTCGTCCGGGTGCAGGTCGCCGAACTCCGGGTGCCGCCAGCGCACGAGTGCCTCGACGCCGAGGATCTCGCGGCTCGGCAGGGCCACCTTCGGCTGGTAGTGGATCTTGACCTGGCCGGTCTCCATGGCCTGCCGGAACTGCGTGACCAGCTGGAACCGCCGCAGGAACATCTGTCCCATGCTGGGCACGTACGCGCGAGCCTGCTCGCCGCTGCTCCGCGCCGCCCGCAGGGCCACGTCTGCCCGCTTGAGCAGCTCGTCGACGTCCATCGGGGCGGGGCTGGACTCCCGGGCCGCCGTCGACGTGGTCTCGGAGAACAGCACACCGTCGGCCACGGCCGCGGACGAGTAGCCGATGACCACGCCGGCCTCGATGGACAGCCGGTCCACCGGGTAGGGCTCGGACAGGCTCACGACCAGCTGGTTCGCGACGATCTGGGCCTGCTCGAAGTCCGAGTCGACGAGCAGTGCCGCGAAGGCGCCACCCTCGAGCCGGGCGAGCGGGACGTCGGCGCCGAGCGTGTCCCGCAGGCGCCGGCCTGCGGCGATCGTGATCCGGTCGCTCCATGCGTAGCCGAGGGCGTCGCTGATGGCGGGCTGGACCTCGAGGTCGACGCGGAGCATGACCGAGCCGGCGTTGTCGGCGAGCAGCTCGGTGGCGACCTGCCGGAAGCCGGGCCGGTTGTAGAGGCCGGTGAGCGGGTCGTGGTAGGCGTCGTGGCGGAGGGTGGCGAGGAGGCGCCGGTTGTCGAGCGCGGTGGCGAGGTGGCTCGCGGTCGTGCCGATCATCCGGAGGTCGGCCTGACCGAAGCCACGCCAGCGGGACAGCTTGTCGTGCGCCTCGACCACGCCGAGCAGGTGGCTGGCGCTGCGCAGCGGCACGACGAGCGCCTCCTGCGCGTTCCGCTGTCCGAGCGCGGCCCTGACCTCGGGTAACGCGTCCACGCGGCGGAAGTGGCGGACGTGCGAGCCGGGTAACCGCAGCAGCGCGTCGGCACGCGCGCCCGTCGGTTCCAGGTCGTACATGTCCGCCGGCAGCTCGTCGCCGGCGACGACCGTCTGCATGGGTTGCTGTGGGTCGAACCGCAGCCGCAGCACGACGCGGGCCGCGCCGAGCTGGTCCTTGATCCGCTGGGCGATGCCGAGCCAGTCCTCGGAGTTGACCGCGGTGGCGGTGTCCCCGCCGGCGGCGGGCCGGGCGGCGGCGCGGCGCCCCGATCGCGCGACGATGAGGCTGACCTCGGACAACGCCTCCAGGTCACGCTGCTCGCGCAGCAGGCCGGAGTAGGCGAAGTAAAGGGCCCAGAGACCGCCGAGCAGTGCAAGGACGAGTGGCCAGCCGTGCTCGACGTGGACGATGACCTCATAGCCGGCGACCCCGACCGAGGCGTTGACAAGGCCGAGTACCAGCGTGCGGGAGACGAGCCTGGTGGCGGCGCCGATACGCATCCGCCGGCCGAGGACGTAGACGGCGACCAGCCCGAGCAACGTGCTGGTGACCGGCGCGGACAACGCACCTATAAATACCGCGAACCAGCTGGCGTGCCCGGTCAGCCTGTCGTTCAGCACCGCGTATACGGCGAAGGCGACAGCGATCTCGAGCGTCTCGGCACCCGTGTTGTAAAGGACGCGGTCCTGCACGCGCCGCGCCAGCAGGGTGCCGACCCCGGCGACCAGGTGCGCGGCGAGCACGACGGGGAACGGCGCCACGAACAGCCCGATGGCCAGCGGGATCTCCGTGAAGGAGATCGTCCACGACACCCCGCCGCGGACGTCGATGTTGACGGAGAGCTGTTCGACGATCAGGAAGCCGAGGGCAAGCAGCAGCCCGGTCCAGACGAGGTCCGAGCTCGCCGGGAACGGCAGCCACCAGGTGACCCCTGCCGCGGCGAGCACGCCAGCGGCCAGCACCAGGACCGAAAAAACGCTGAACCGGCGGTTCAGCATTGGATAGACCTCGGCGGTGCGGTCAGTGGTCGCCGGCATGGGATGGTCCGGCATGCAACCTCCTCTGCCGCCCCTCCGGCGACAACACGGGCTCAATCCGCCCCACCGTGACAAACCCCCCGATTGGGCTAGTCACGGTCGCGTAACTGTACCCCCTCCGTGCACAGATTTGGACTGTGCTATTTGGAACAAGACCGACCAGTTGCCGACGAAACAGACCGCTCAGTCCGCTGCGGCAGGGCTACCCACGGACAGCGATGTTCGCCGCCCCAGGAATCGTCCCAGGTCAAGGACTTCGTTGGCGAGCTCCCGCCGCAACCGTGCCGACATCGTTGTGAACGGCGTCACATCGATAGCGAGAGGTTCCTCTGCGGAATGCTGCCGCCAGGTGCCGACAATCCGCCCACCAACTGAGACGGCCGGCATCACGAACCCGCCACCCGCCTGAATCTTTCGAGTGAATCCTTCCGGCACTGATCGCTCTCCGTAGCCAAGAAGGAAAGCGTCAAAATGCCCGAGAAGCTTCGTGGCGGCAGCCTCCCGCAGCTCGCTCCCGCTGACCACGAAGTGCTCCCCCACGGGTTCGAGCAGGTCCCTGACTTCGTCGAACGCCGCCCGGGCTGTGGTGAGCGGCAGCCCGGACCACGCGGCCAGATCCCGAGGCCCGGCAGGCCCGTGCCCCCGCAGATAACGGAGCGCGAGGCGGTCGTCCGCGCTCGCCGTCACCCAGTCCCGCACGAGCACGTAGGTGGGTTCGCTCCCCCGCTCCGGCCCACGACAGACAACCCCTTCGAGCGCAGCGAACGCAAGTAGATAAGGAGCAGCCTGCCCGGCGAGATCGAGATCGACCCGCTCCCGGATCTCATCCCGAGTGAGCGGCTCGGTGAGGATGTCCTCCAGCTGAGCCACCCCCCGCTCACAGACGGCGTCGTCGAGCCCGAGCTGCCGCCGCCGAGGCGCCTGCCGATCCCGGAAGTAGGCGCCCACCGCACGCAACACCCACCGAAGATCACGGGCCGCGAGCATGTGGAGCGTCCCGCGCATCGCCCAGGTCCGGACGACCTCACCCCTCGCGACGGCGTCGTCGACGTCCTGCCCCGTCAGCCCGCCCGTCCGAGCCCGCACGGCAAGCCGGTTGGCCCGCAGGTCCTGCCCCTGAAGCGCGACAACCTGGCTGACCGCGTCAACAACGGAACCGGCGCGCCCGTCCAGCCCGTTGGCATGCGCACGAACAGCCCAGACATCCACGCGAGCGACGCTAGTCGAATGATCAGCCCGCGAGCACGGGCCCTGACGACGAGATCACGTCACCCACCGGCTCCGCCTGGGGTGCCTTGACGAGATACCGTGCCACGGTTTTCCGCAGATGATCCGCGTAGCCGTAGATGTCCTGGACATCGGCGATGGGAATGCGCGTCTCGATCTTGTTCTCGTCGAACACACCGAGATACTTCTTCGAACGGTTGAGCCACAGCCGGGCGATCGGTTTGCGGTTGTTGTCGTCAAGCAGCACGCCACAATAGGTCTTCGCGTCCCTGGCGACCACGCGAGACACCGGAACCTCACTGCAGACAATGGCCCGCACGATCCGGTACCCCTCGACCTCCTCTTCGGTGGTGACGATCTCGTCGCTCGCGTCGATGGGCACCGAAGCCTCTTCCCGCGTCGGCTCGGTCTCCACCACATCTTTTGAGACACTGACATATGCGTCGGGCCCACCCAGCGCATTCTTGAGTCGGTCGTTCACCTGCTCGTTCAGGAACTGCCGCGTCGCTTTCACGACGAGGGGAACGAACTGTTCGCGCACACGCTGCGTGAAGAAGCCTTCATAGACCCTGGTCGTCAGAAACCTGACCCACTCGTCCTCGGGCTCCTTGAACTGAGCAGCGAGAACACGCTTCAACTGACCGATGTACTTCAACTCGCCGGCGGCACTGATCACGGAGTCGAGGTCGAACGACTCCTTGGTGAGTTTGGCCAACTCGGGCAGAAGCGTCTCGTCCAGGTCGGCGAAGTCGAGCACGAGGAAGGGTTTCGCATCCATCCGGTTGGGCGCGTCCAGATCGGTGTAGAACTGGTAGACCTCACCGTTGGTGAGTATCGCGATCCGGGTGTTGGTCACCGCGAAATAGCGAAAGAGCTGAGAGGCGTGCTCGAGGCGAAGTGGGTCGTTGACCTTCTTGACCTCGATCAGCAACTGGATCTTCCCGTCGTGCGCGACGGCGTAGTCGATCTTCTCGCCCCTCTTCGTCCCCACATCGGCGGTGAACTCGGGAATCACCTCAGCCGGGTTGAACACGTCATAGCCAAGGACAGTACTGATGAAGGGCATGACGAAGGCGTTCTTGGTGGCCTCCTCCGTCTCGATGCTGTCCTTCTGTTTCCGAATCTTCAGCGCCAACGCCTGCGTGCGCTCCGCGATGTCCATGCCGGCCTCCAAAGTGATGTTCAGTGAGTCGACAAGACCGCGGCAAGTGTTACCCAACCATCTTGCGTGCCAGGCGGTTGGAAACGGTCCAGTTTCCGGCCGGCAGTGACCGTCCCATCGGCACAGTTCAGATCTGGTCCAGATTTCATCCAAGCCCCGTCGGCATGATGGCCGTGCGTCACGGCGCGACACATCGCGAACACGAAACGGAGCCAGGGTCGGCGATGAAGATCTTTGTCAACTACCGGACCAAGGACGAGGGGACCACTGCCTTGCTGGTCTCCCGATATCTGTCCGAGCGGATCGGCGAGCCGAACGTCTTCCTGGACACCAGGTCAATAGAGCCCGGCACGCTGTTCGACGACGAGTTGCTGAAAAACGTCTGGCGCAGCGACGTGATGGTGTCGATCATGGGGGTGAACTGGCTCGACTTCCCGGGGCGTGCCGGGCGTGCGCTCGATGATCCGGACGACTGGATCCACCGTGAGCTCTACGAGGCCCTCACCCACCAGGTGCGTGTCGTGCCGCTTCTCGTCGGTGCGGCTCGGTTCCCCACAGTGGACGAGTTGCCCGAACGACTCGTTGCCCTGGCGCGCCACCAGTTCGTGATCCTGGATCTCCGCCAGCCGGAGGCAGGATTCGCCCGGCTCGACAGGGTGCTCGAACTACCCGACGCCGACGACCGTGACGAGCCCCGACGGAGTAGCAACCAGTCAGGCGGGATCGGTTCGGTTCGCGGCAACCACAACATCAGCGTGACCGACCCGCGCGGTTCGCTGCACATCGGTGACCGGTTCGCCCGCCCGCAGGGGGACACATGACCGAGCCGGACCCTCTGGTCGATGAGGTGCCGGAGGAGGCGCTCGACGACTGGGCGGACGAGCCTGGGGGTCAGACGGGCGGTGTCGGATCGGTTCGCGGCAACCACAACATCAGCGTGACGGACCCGCAGGGCTCGGTCTTCATCATGAAGGAGGCTTTGTTCCTCCTCGAATCCGCCGCCGGTGACGGTGACCTGGACGCGACATGGTCGCCCCGGCTGGTGCCGGAGGACATCCTGACCGGTCTCGCCAAGCGGTTCGTCATCCCGTCCGGCTACGGAGACCTGCTGGCTCGCCTGCGCGACCCCGGCACGGTCGTCGTATCCGGTGCGCCCGGGTCCGGCCGGCGTTCCGCGGCGCTCATGGTCCTGAAGGATTCGGGGGAAGGCACCACCCGGTTCCGTGAGCTACCGGACGATGACGTCGACGGCCAGTTCGTCCTCGACGTCAGCGTCATCGAGCCGGGTGAACGGCTGTTGCTGGACATGTCCGCAGAAGTAGGGCCGCTCCCCCAGCGCCTGCTGACCAACCTGCGTGCCTACCGCGCCGCCGTCGCCGACCGGCGGGCCTACCTGGCGATCGTGCTGCCGCCGGAACAGGAGCAGGTGGCCGCCGAGCTCGGCTCCGAGGCGACGATCATCGGACGACCGGACGGCGTCGAGGTGTTCCGGCAGCACCTGGCCGGATTCGGCATCGTGGTGACCGGGTCGGAGCTGCGGAACGAGGCACTCCAGACGCACCTCACCCGCGATCCGATGCGGGACATCGCGGCACTCGCCCGCCGCGTACAGCGGGAGCGGAGTACCGCTGCCGGGCAAGGCGGCCTGGTGGCATGGCTCACCGCGGCGCTCGAGACCGACACGTACCTCGACGACGCGGCACGGTTCATGCGGGACAACGCCGACGGCAGAGTGCGTGCTCTTCTGCTGGCCTCCGCGGTGTTCGAGCACGCGACCCCGGAGGTGGTGGAGTCCGCGGCAGCGAGGTTCCTCGAGGTCACGAAGTACCCGCCGCACGAGGGGCACCGGTTGGATCTTCCCGATCTCGCCGAAGCACTCGCTAGGGTCCACGCCCGCATCGACGGCGGCCAGGTTCGTTTCGACTCCGTGGCCTACGCGGACGCGGTGCGCACGCACTTCTGGCGAACCTTCCCTGACCTTCGGGACGATCTGCGTCAGTGGCTCGACAGGACTGTCCGGTCGGGAGCCATGGCCCCGACAAGCCGCTCGCTGGCGGTGTTGCGTTACACCGACCAGTGCCTGCGCATCGGGCATCCTGAGGACCTGTGGACGCTCGTCGAGCAGTGGGCGGCGCATCCACCGTCCACATCAGACAAATTGCTCGACGTCGCGGGCGCCGCACTGGCGCGATGTCTGCTCGACGAGCGGTATGGCTGGCGGTTCCGGCGTCGTGTGTACAGATGGGTGAGAAACCGGCAGCTGTGGCCAAGCCTTGCCGTGCTGCTGATCGGTTTGTGCGAAAGCGTGATCGCACCGGCGCGGCCACACCAGGGGCTCGTGCGTCTGCGTCACCTCACCCGGCACGTGGACTCCGCCATCGTGACCGCCGCCCGCGCGGCGCTGGCGAGACTCTGCGGTGACGGCCGGTTCGCCCGCCGCATGCTCACCCGCACCCACGACGACCTGACCGGCGACCACCCGCGGGATGTGGACTACGTCCTGTTCACCGACGTCGCCGACCCGGTGCGACTCACCGCCGGTGAGCTCGACGGCTTCCCGCGCGTCACCGAGCGGGTGGTCCGGGGCATGCTCGTCGGCGGCTGGGCGGTGTGGCTCGCGAATCGCCCCTACGACGACACCGCTGTGGCCGTGACGCGTTGGCTCGACGCCCACGCCGAGGCGCCAGGCCGGGACACACTGCTCGAGATCCTGGCTGCCGCCACGCGTAGGCGGTCCCCGCGACGTGCGGTCCTGTACGCGGTGTCGCGCGACTGGGTCGCGGCGGCGCCTCCGGAGCAACGCCAAGCCCGCCTCCATACAGCGGCCGTGCTGCGACAGGCATGCGCCGAAGTCCCACAGCCCTTCGCCACGCAAGGAGTCAGTCACTGATGCCCAGAGACAAGGCATACCTGGTCGTCCTCCTGGTCATGTCCCTGGTCGTCGTCGGTGTGACGATGGCCGGCGTGTTGCCGTGGTGGGTCGGCGTGGTGATCTTCGTGCCGCTCGTCGTGAGTGGCCTGATCCTGAAGCGCCACACCGAGAACAAGCGCCTGTACGTGCCGCAACCCGTGTTTCACGCGCCGCCGCCACACCAGCCTGTGCAGCCCGCGACCACGACGGTGCGGAATCTGGCGTTGCCAAGCGTCCAGCGCGACTACCGCTTCCTCCTCGACGCGACCGTCCTGTGGCGACACTCGGGTGCACAGGGCATGCCACACCCGAGGCCAGACCAACTCGCGATCGACGCCATCCGTGAGCGGGCGATCGTGTTCACCGAACGGGAGCCGGCCGCCGATATCGACCTGCTCGCGCCGCGGTTGGCCGCGGAGCTGTCGTTCCCGCGTCCGGACCGGACAGGCCTGCTGGAGGTCTGGGCACAGGACGCCGCTCTCTCCCTCCCGGACGACGACCGCGAACGTCTCCGCAAGCTCGCCGGCGTACGCAAGGACGAGGAGGTGTGGGAGTACGAACGGGCCTACGAGCGGAACAAGCGAACCTTCCTGCGCGAGGACGTCCTGTCCAGCACAGGCAGTGCGGTCGTGTGGTGGCTGGCAAGGGACACCTCCCGCGTCCAGGAGACGGTCGACCTGATCGGCACGCTCGCGAAGCTGGTGGCCGCCGCGCAAGACCGCGAGGTGGAGCCGGTCTTTCGCACGTTCGTGAACAGCCTGACCGACCCCTCACTGCGCACCAACGGAGACGACTTCGTGGACCTCCTGATGGCGGCGATCCTGCCCAACGGTTCGGAACCAGAACGCGCCGACATGGCCGACCGCCTGGCCACCCTGGCAACCGACGCCGGCGCGACAGACCTGGCCCACACAATCCGAGAACGGTTCAACGCCCCGGACTTCACCGGGGCCGCCGATACATCCCCGGGGCTTTTCGACACTCCGCCGGCGTCCTCGCCGAGCCCGATACATCCGAACGGACAGCCGGACGCCAACCCATCGACCACGCCACCCAATCCCTTGTAGTGCCGGATCTGGCGATGATCAACAGCCGGACAATCCGCACATCGCTGCCGCCAAATTCATCGGACGACATCTGTGGGCAACGGCCATAAAGGCATATTAAGCAACTGTTGATGGCCGCCAAACACCAGCGCCCGTTCATCGGACAGCTGGGATTTATCCCTGATCAGGCCGGTCCAACCTGACACAATCGGTGGATGAGGGAACGATTACGTCGCTACATCGACATGGCGGTCGACGAGGACCCGGACGCGATCCTAGGACGCGTCGAGAAACTGACCCGGGCCATGCGACCGGTCCGGACCAAACGCCGGCATGCCCGGAACCTGGTCGCCCTGGCGAGGGAGCAGGACCGCGCGAACCGGCCCCGGGACGCGCTGGTCGTGCTCGACGAGGCGGTGACGCTCGCCCGGCGCGTGGATCGCGAGGGCGACGTACTCGCTCGGGCTCTGGCGATCCAAGCGGTGTGCCGCTTGCGGATCGACGACAACGAGGGCGCGATCGACGTGGCTACCGAGGCCATCCGGCTGCTTGAACCGCTGGCCGCGAGGAAACCTCGCCCGTACGCCTTCTACCTGCGTCAGGCGCGGTGGGCCCTCGCCATGGCGCACTACGACCTCGATCAGCTGGCCGAGGCTGTGCCCGCGCTCGAGCGATACATCCCGATGGTCCGCGCGATGCCCGAGTTGCGTCCATGGGAGGAGATCAACATGCTCGCGGCGGCACTGTTCGATCTCGATCGGGCGGCGGACGCACTGCCGCATGTGGTGGAGGTTGTCCGGCTTCTGCGTCCGCTGACGGTGACCGACCCGGCCACCCACGAGGCCCAACTGGCGGAGGCGCTGGCCTTTGAGGTCAACTGCCGTCTGCACACTGGCCAGTGGCACGAAGCGTGTGACATCGCGGCCGAGTCGGTGGCCATCCTGCGCCGGCTGGTCGACGCAGGCCAGGACCAGTACCAGGAGCCTCTGGCCAAGGTGTCGTTCAACTTCGCCCAGGTGAGCGGCGGTGAACCGGAGCACTTCAGTGAGGCGATCGGGATCATACGAGGGTTGAGCGACGCCCAGACGCCGTACCTCGCCGGGGCTCTGTACGTGTCGATGCGGCCGCTGATCGACGCCGGGCGGGACGAGGAGGCACTGACCGCCGGCACCGAGGCGGCAGCGCTGTACCGAAGGCTGGCTGAGACCGACCCGGACTACTACGCATCTTTGCTTGCGCTTGTCCTCTTTGAGCTCGGCCGGGTCGGCGAACCGGCCGAGCGGCTCGCCAACCTCGAGGAGGCGGTGCGGCTCTGGCGGGTCGCGGCGAGCCCTGAACAGTCGAATTTCGCGGACATCCTCGCGGCCATGCTGGTCGACATCGCATCCTGCCTTGACGAGATCGGGCAGGACGGCCGGGCCGCCGCGCAGGAGGCGGTCGAGTTGTACCGCGAGATCGTGCGGAACCCACCGGAAGACGTGTACTCGGACTGGTACCCCGAGCGCCTCGCCAAGGCTGAGGCGCTATTGCGGCGGCTCAGCGGGTAGTGGCCACTGTGGCCGCGGTCCGCACGATGCTCGCCATGTCGCCGAGATCGGCCGCGCTCGCGAAGCGTGGCGAGCAGACCGCACGAGCGTAGGTTCAGCAGGTCCTGACGAGCTGACGATCTTCGGCGTGAACGGTGATCAACGGCCGGGCTGAGCCGGGCACACCTGGACAGATAGCAAATGGCCCGCTGACCTGTTGGCTGGTCAGTGGCCATTTGAGCTGGTGGTGGCGGGTGCAGGGTTCGAACCTGCGTAGCTTGCGCGACAGATTTACAGTCTGCTCCCTTTGACCGCTCGGGCAACCCGCCGGGAGTGTCCGATCTGCTCGGACGGGCGAAACCTTACCCAATGGCTTCGCGGGCCTGCCAACCGGTATCCCCCACAGCGGTAGGCTCGCCCAGGTACGTGGCAGCACGGCTCGAGAGGTGAGACTGGTGGCGGATCCGTCCTTCGACGTGGTGAGCAAGGTTGACCGGCAGGAGGTCGACAACGCGCTCAACCAGGCGAGCAAGGAGCTGTCCACGCGTTTCGACTTTCGCGGGACGGGGGCCTCGGTGAAGTGGGCCGGTGAGGAGGCCGTGACCATCGAGGCGGAGACCGAGGAGCGGTGCAAGGCCGCGATCGACGTGTTCAAGGACAAGCTGGTCAAGCGGCAGATCTCGCTGAAGGCGTTCGACGTGGGTGAGCCCGCGGTGTCCGGGAAGACCTACAAGGTCACCGGCAAGATCGTGCAGGGGATCGACTCCGACCATGCGAAGAAGATCGCCAAGAAGATCCGCGACGAGGGGCCCAAGGGCGTGCAGGCCCAGATCCAGGGGGACCAGCTGCGCGTCTCGGGCAAGAAGAAGGACCACTTGCAGGACGTCATCCAGCTGCTCAAGGCCGAGGACTTCGGCATCGCCCTCCAGTTCACCAACTACCGATGAAGGGCATCGTTCTCGCGGGGGGCAGTGGGACCCGGCTGCACCCGATCACGCAGGCGGTCTCCAAGCAGCTGCTCCCGGTCTACGACAAGCCGATGATCTACTACCCGCTGTCGGTGCTCATGCTGGCCGGCATCCGGGACATCCTGATCATCACGACGCCGCAGGACATGGCCAGTTTCCAGCGCTTGCTGGGGGACGGCGACCAGTGGGGCGTCGAGCTGAGCTACGCCGAGCAGCCGCAGCCGAACGGGCTGGCGGAGGCGTTCATCATCGGCGAGTCGTTCATCGGCAGTGACGACGTCGCGCTCGTGCTGGGCGACAACATCTTCTTCGGCGCCGACTTCTCCGCCGTCATGCAGGAGTACGTGTCCGACATGGACGGCGCGGTCCTGTTCGGCTACCCGGTGAAGGACCCGCAGCGGTACGGCGTCGGCGAGGTCGACGAGACGGGCATGCTGCTGTCGATCGAGGAGAAGCCGGCCAAGCCGAAGTCCAACCGGGCGATCACGGGGCTGTACTTCTACGACAACGACGTGGTCGACATCTCGAAGAACCTGACGCCGTCGGCTCGTGGCGAGCTCGAGATCACCGACGTCAACATGACCTACCTGAAGCAGGGCCGAGCTCGCCTGCTCGACCTGGGTCGCGGCTTCGCCTGGCTGGACACCGGCACGCACGACTCGCTGCTGGAAGCCGGCCAGTTCGTGCAGGTCCTGGAGCACCGGACGGGCGTGCGCATCGCCTGCCTCGAGGAAATCGCCATGGACAAGGGCTTCATCAGCCCGGACGACTGCTACGCGCTTGGCCGCAAGCTCGCCAAGTCCGGCTATGGCGACTACGTGATGGAAGTGGCGCTGGCTGCCGGCGCCGACGGCTGACCCCTCCACGACAACGGCCGGCGTCCCTCGCGGATGCCGGCCGTTCGTGCTACCTGAGGCCGCGGCGGGCCATGTCCTCCAGGCGGCGGATGCGGTCGTGGATCGGCGGGTGGGTCGAGAACATCCTGGCCATCTGCTCGCCGGGGCGGAACGGGTTCGCGATCATCAGGTGGGACTGGGACACGACCTTCGGTTCCGGGGCCAGCGGGGCCGCGGCCGTGCCGTACTCCAGTTTGCGCAGCGCCGACGCCAGCGCCAGCGGGTCGCCGGTCATCTCGGCGCCTGACTCGTCCGCCTGGTACTCCCGGGACCGGCTCACCGCCATCTGGACGATGCCGGCCGCGACAGGACCGAGGATGGCCAGCAACAACATGGCGAGCGGGTTGGGGCGGTCGTCGTCGGAGCCGCCGAACAGGCCCGCGAACATGGCCAGGTTCGCCAGCACGCTCACCACGCTCGCGAGCGCGCCCGCCACGCATGAGATCAGGATGTCCCGGTTGTACACGTGCGCCAGCTCGTGGGCCAGCACCGCGCGCAGCTCACGCTCGTCCAGCAGCTCCAGGATGCCCGTCGTGCAGCAGACGGCCGCGTTGCGCGGGTTGCGGCCGGTCGCGAACGCGTTCGGGGCCATCGTCGGGCTGAGGTACAGCCTGGGCATCGGCTGCCGCGCCGACGTCGCCAGCTCACGCACTATCCGGTACATCGCGGGCTGTTCCGCCTGCGACACCGGACGTGCGCGCATCGCGCGCAGCGCCAGCTTGTCGGAGTTGAAGAACGCGTACCCGTTCATCAACAGGGCGACCGCGAGACCGATGAACAGCGCACCACGCCCGAAAAGCCCGCTGATCAGGATGATCAGCGCGCTCATGCCGCCAAGCAGCAAGGCGGTCTTCAGCCCGTTGTAGTGCTTGTGCACCTCTGCGCCCTCCGTGACGTCGCTTTCGACCCGAATAACGGATCAACGCGGCCCGAAGTTCCCCCGAAACAACAAACCCGCAGGTCAGTTGCCTGTTTCACCCCTTCGCCAGTACGTCGTGGGGCGCACCCTGGACCGCTCGTAGCCGCGGTCGTTCAGCAGGTGCGCGCGTAGCGCCACCATCGCCGCCCGCTCCCCCGCGAGCCACGCGTCCACCCGACCTTCTTGTGGCAGCTCGGCCGCGGCGACGGCCCTGGCCAGCAGGTCGTCCGTGCCGTCGCGGTGCAGCCATGTGATCGTGACGTCGGCGTCGGACACCAGCGGCTGCTCCTCGGCCGCGTCCTCGACCTCGACGAACACGTGCGCCGGCACGCCGGACCGCAGCTCACGCAGGACCGCCGCGATCGCCGGCAGTGCGGTCTCGTCGCCGGCGAGCAGGTGCCAGTCCGCCATCGGGTCCGGCTGGTAGGCGGGCGACGGGCCGACGAAGATCAGCAGGTCACCGGGCTCGGCCCGCTTCGCCCAGTCCGACGCCGGGCCCGCGTCGTCGTGCAGCACGAAGTCGAAGTCGATCTCGCACGTGTCCCGGTCGTACCGGCTGACCGTGTACGTCCTGGTCAGCGGGCGGACCTGGGACCACATGCCGCGGGCCGCCTCGAGGGTCAGCGGCTCGGGCAGTTCGACGTCGTCCGGGTAGAAGTAGAGCATCACGTTCTGGTCGGTGCCGGCGTACGCGAAGTCGGCCAGATCGGGGCCGCCGACGGTCACCCTGGTCATGTGTGGTGTCAGCCGCGCTACCCGCAGGACCGGGACCCGCCACAACTTCGTCTGCTGCCGGCGCGAACGCCTGCTCACGGTCGTGTTCATCGCGTCCATCTTCGCACCGGCCTAATGTTGATCCTCATGGTCGAGGGGTTGGAGGCGCAGGCGCGGCGGCTGGCGGCGGGTGAGATCACCTCCGTCGAGCTGACCCGCGTGGCGCTGGCCAGGGCCGAGGCGACACAGTCGACGCTCAACGCGTTCCGCCGGCTGCGCCAGGACGCGGCGCTCGTCGAGGCGAAGGCCGCCGACGCGCGACTCGCGGCCGGCGAGCGGCTGCCGCTGCTTGGCGTGCCGATCGCGATCAAGGACGACATGGACCTGGCCGGCGAACCGACGGCGTTCGGCTGCGCCGGCGACTACCCGGTGGCCACCGACGACGGCGTGCTGGTG
This sequence comes from Actinophytocola sp., assembly GCF_036378875.1. Classification (GTDB taxonomy): domain Bacteria; phylum Actinomycetota; class Actinomycetes; order Mycobacteriales; family Pseudonocardiaceae; genus Actinophytocola. The sequence continues at coordinate 5,743 of NZ_DASUVO010000047.1, read as the reverse complement.
CGGCAGCTGCGGGCGGCCGGTGCGGTGATCATCGGCAAGACGAACACGCCGGAGTTCGGTCTGTGGCCGGTCACGGAGGGCGCGGCGTTCGGCGTCACCCGCAACCCGTGGCACCTCGACCACACCCCGGGCGGCTCGTCGGGTGGCTCGGCGGCGGCCGTGTCCGCGGGGATCGTGGCGGCGGCCGTCGGCTCGGACGGCGCGGGCTCGATCCGGATCCCCGCGGCGTGGAGCAACCTGGTCGGCATCAAGCCGGGTCGGGGCACGCTGCCGACCCCGGAGGCGTTCAACGGGATCACCGAGTGGGGCCCGCTCGCGCGTACGACGCGCGATGCCGCACTGCTACTGGACGTACTGGCCGGCTCGACGCGATTCCAGGCCGCGGCGGCACGCGAACCGGGCCGGCTGCGAGTGGCACTGTCCCTGCGCCCGGCGTTCATGGGCGGCCTGCGGATCCGCCTGGACCCCGGCGTGCGGGCCGCGGTGCTCGACGTGGCGCGCCGGCTGCATTCGCTGGGACACGAGATCGTGATCGCCGACCCGCGGTACGGGTTGCTGGGGTTGAACTTCCTGCCCCGCTCGCTGGCGGGCGTCGAGGAGTGGTGCGCCGCGGCGCCGGACCGTGCACTGCTGGACTTCCGCACGAGCGACACCGGCCGACTCGGCGCGCGGCTGGCGGGCCGAGCGCTACGGCTGTCACGGGCGTCACTCGCTCACTACCAGCGGCGGGTCGGCCAACTGTTCGACCGGGTGGACGTGGTGTTGGCGCCCACGACCGCGACACCGCCACTACCGATCGGTGCCATCGACGGCCTGTCGGGATGGCGAACGGACCGCACGGTGATGGCGGCCTGCCCGTACGCGTGGCCGTGGAACGCACTGGGGTGGCCGGGGTTGAACGTGCCAGCCGGTTTCATCGCCGGGCTGCCAGTCGGCGCACAACTCCTCGGACCGGCGGGCAGTGAGGAGTTGTTGATCTCTCTCGCGGCACAGCTGGAGTCGGTGCTCGACTGGTCGTCGCTAGTCCCTGATCTCCAGCGTGCAGCACTTCGGGCCGCCGCCCGATTTGCGTAGTTCTGCGATGTCCACGAATGTTGGTTCGTAGCCTGCGTTGATCAGTTGTGCTGCCAGGTGGGTGGCTTCTATGGGAAGCACGACGTTGCGGCCGTCGGAGACGCCGTTCAGGCCCAGGCATTCCGCGTCCGCGGCGTTGGCGATCACCGCGTCCGGGAACAGGCGGGTCAGTACGCGTTGGGAGCCGGGTGAGAAGGCTGCTGGGTAGTACGCGATGTGGGCCGGGCGGGTTGGGGTTGCCTCCTGGAGGACGCACAGGGCCGTGTCCAGGTGGTAGTAGCGCGGGTCGACCAGCTGTAGGGACACGACCGGGACGCCCAGGACCTCCTGCGCCTCGGCGTGCGCGGCCGGGTCTGTGCGGAAGCCTGTGCCCGCCAGGAGGATCTGCCCCGTCCACGCGAAGTCGCCCTCGGCTTCGTTCGTGGCTGCCGGCATGGTGACGTCGCGGTAGCCGTGGTCCAGGAACCAGCGGCGGAAGTGGTCGGCCTCGGCGGTGCGTTGCGAGTTGCGGAAGCGGGCACCCAGGACGCGGCCATGGACGACCGTGCCCGAGTTGGCCGCGAACACCATGTCGGGTAGGCCCCGCACCGGACGAATGGTGTCGACCCGGTGGCCGAGGCGCCGGTAGGTGTCGGCCAGCTCGGTCCACTGCTTGACCGCCAGCTCGGCGCTGACCGGCTCGTTCGGGTCCATCCACGGGTTGATCGAGTACTCCACGGTGAAGTACTTCGGCTCGCACATCAGGTAGCGGCGTGCGGTCTGCTCCCGGCCCGTCATGATTCTAATGTAGATGGCGGCTCAATCGGCGATCAATGTCGCACAGACGCCCTCTGAGCGGCAGAATGTTGCGTGTGGACGCGATAGATCAGCGAATCATTTCGCAGCTGGTGTCGGATGCTCGGCGCAGCTACTCGGAGATCGGGAAAGTGGTCGGGCTGTCGGCGCCGGCGGTCAAGCGGCGGGTGGACAGGCTGCTGGACACCGGGGTGCTGCGGGGGTTCACGGCCAGGGTGAACCCCGAGGCGCTCGGCTGGGGCACGGAGGCCTTCGTCGAGGTCCACTGCATGGGAAACGTCACACCGGACCGCATCCGGGCACGGCTGCTTCCCCTGCCGGAGGTGGTCGCGGCGTACACGGTGTCTGGCGCGGCGGACGCGATCGTCCACCTGCGGGCGGCCAACATCCACCACCTCGAGGACGCGCTGGAACGCCTTCGTGCGGTGGACATGATCGACCGGACCGTGTCGACCGTCGTGCTGTCGACGTTGCTGGAGCGGCCGCCCGCGCCCGAGGTGACGTGATGGCCTGGCTCGGTGAGCGGTGGGAACTACGCGCCGGGGACGAGTTGGTCGGCACGATCACCATCGAGGACCAGGACTTCCCATGGCTCTCCGGCAGCTTCGCCGCCGAACCCGGCTTCGCCCGGTGGGCCCCGTTGTTCGCGGACGAGCTGGCGCTGCTCGACCGCGACGACCCCGAGGACATCAGCCGCTGGGAAGAGCTGTACGAGCAGATCACGGGCGCGTTGACGCTGGTCGCGCCCGGCGAGCCGGTCGAGGACTTCCTGCTCCACATCGACGAGGGCAGAGCCTGGTTCCGCTGGATCGGCGCCTGAGCCGGCGTACACGAAAACGCGACTCGCGGGGGCCGAACGCGCGACTCGCGGGGGCTAGGGTCTCGACATGGGTGTGTTGCTTGAGCGGCGTGATGGGGTCGGCGTCGTCACCATTGATCTTCCTGAGCGGCGGAACTCGCTGACGTTGGAGATGTCCGCCCAGCTTGTCCAGCATGTCTCGGACTGTGAGGCCGATGACGGGGTCTCCGCCATCGTCGTCACCGGGGCGCCGCCCGCCTTCTGTGCCGGAGCGGATCTCACGGCGCTCGGGGAGGCTCGGGAGGACGGGCTGCGGGCGATTTATGCCGGGTTCCTCGCCGTCGCGAAGTCCTCGCTGCCGACCATCGCCGCGGTCAACGGGGCCGCGGTGGGGGCCGGGCTCAACCTCGCGCTTGCCTGTGATGTGCGGCTCGCCGGGCCGTCGGCGCGGTTCGACGCGCGGTTTCTCCAGCTCGGGCTGCATCCGGGCGGCGGGATGACCTGGATGGTCCAGCGGCTGGTCGGGCCGCAGACCGCGACGGCCATGACGCTCTTCGGGCAGGTGCTGGACGCCGACGAGGCCGTGCGAACCGGGCTCGCGCTGCGGAAGGTCGATGACGTGGTCGCCGCGGCCGTCGAGCTCGCCCAGCCTGCCGTGAAGGCGCCCCGGGACCTGGTTCTCGCCACCAAGCGAACCCTCCGCACGACCGCCGCCTACGATCGGCATGACGACGCTGTCGAGACGGAGCTCGTCGCGCAGCTGGCGTCCATGGACACCCCGGCGTTCGCCGAGCTGCTTGCCGCGATGCGCGCCAGGATTTCCCGCCAGGCGTGACGGCCGTCCCAGCATGTGGGCGCCGACATTGTGATGTCCAACGCGAATACCCTGTGCACCAGGGAGACCTTGAGTTAGGCACGACTACCCTCATATGTAGTGCACGTAGTCGTGCGAGAGAGGGACCAGCAGAGCATGAGTACCAGCGTCAACGGAGGCGGGCGGGCCACGAAGGTCACCAAGCTCGACCGGGTCGTGATCAGGTTCGCTGGCGACTCCGGCGACGGTATGCAGCTGACCGGTGACCGGTTCACGTCGGAGGCGGCGTCGTTCGGCAACGACCTCGCCACGCTGCCGAACTTCCCAGCCGAGATCCGGGCACCAGCAGGCACCCTGCCGGGCGTCTCGTCGTTCCAGATCCACTTCGCGGACTACGACATCCTCACACCCGGCGACCGGCCGGACGTGTTGGTCGTGATGAACCCGGCCGCGCTGAAGGCCAACATCGGCGACCTGCCCGTCGGCGGCATGGTCATCGTGAACACCGACGAGTTCAGCAAGCGCAACCTCACCAAGGTCGGCTACGACAGCGACCCGCTCGAGGACGACTCGCTGTCCAGCTTCCAGGTGTATCCGGTCGCGATGGCCACCCTCACGCAGGGTGCGCTCGCGGACACCGGCCTGTCGAAGAAGGACGCCGAGCGCTGCAAGAACATGTTCGCGCTCGGCCTGCTGTCGTGGATGTACCACCGGCCGACCGAGGGCACCGAGCGCTTCCTTCGTGAGAAGTTCGCACGCAAGCCCGACATCGCCGAGGCGAACATCCTGGCGTTCCGCGCCGGCTGGAACTACGGCGAGACCACCGAGGCGTTCGCGGTCACCTACGAGGTGCCGCCTGCCGAGTTCCCGGCCGGGACCTACCGGCAGATCACCGGCAACGCGGCGCTCGCGTACGGGATCGTCGCCGCGGGCCAGTGCTCCAGGCTGCCCGTGCTGCTGGGCGCCTACCCGATCACGCCGGCGTCGGACATCCTGCACGAGCTGTCGAAGCACAAGAACTTCAACATCACGACCGTGCAGGCCGAGGACGAGATCGCCGGCATCGGGGCGGCCCTTGGCGCGTCGTACGGCGGCTCGCTCGGCGTCACGACCACGTCCGGGCCGGGCATCGCGCTCAAGTCCGAGACCATCGGGCTCGCGGTGATGGCCGAGCTGCCGCTGCTGATCATCGACGTGCAGCGTGGTGGCCCGTCGACCGGTCTGCCAACCAAGACCGAGCAGGCGGACCTGCTGCTGGCCATGTTCGGCCGCAACGGTGAGTCGCCCCTGCCGATCGTCGCGCCCAACTCCCCCGGCGACTGTTTCGACGCGGTCATCGAGGCGACTCGCATCGCGTTGAAGTACCGGACGCCGGTCATGCTGCTGTCGGACGGGGCGATCGCGAACGGCTCCGAACCGTGGCTGATCCCGCGGGTCGAGGACCTGCCGGACCTGAGCGTGACGTTCGCCAGCGAGCCGAACGCGTTGGACGGCAGCGACGAGCACTGGCCGTACGTCCGCGACACCGAGACCCTCGCGCGTGAGTGGGCCATCCCGGGCACGCCGGGCCTTCAGCACCGGATCGGTGGCCTGGAGAAGGCGGACGGCAAGGGCAGCATCTCCTACGACCCGGACAACCACGACCGCATGGTCAGGCTGCGTCAGGCGAAGGTCGACGGTGTCACCGTGCCGGACCTCGAGGTGGACGACCCGTCCGGCGACGCGCGGGTGCTGGTCCTTGGCTGGGGATCGAGCTACGGGCCGATTGGGGCGGGGTGCCGGCGGGTACGCGGTCAGGGCATGGCGATCGCACAGGCGCACTTGCGGCACCTGAACCCGTTCCCGGCGAACCTCGGTGAGGTGCTGCGGCGGTACGACCGGGTCGTCGTGCCGGAGATGAACATGGGACAGCTGGCGCTGCTGCTGCGCGGCAAGTACCTCGTCGACGTGCGGTCCTACACGAAGGTCGCGGGGCTGCCGTTCAAGGCGGAGGAACTCCAGCACGTCTTTACCGAACATGTGCAGGCTGTTGAAGGGGTTCGAGCATGACCGCGGTCGATCTGGGGCTTCCGTCGCTCGGCGGGCTCGACCTGGTGCCCACCGACGACGCGCCGCAGAAAGCGAAGGATTTCAAGTCGGATCAGGAGGTCCGGTGGTGTCCGGGCTGTGGTGACTACGTGGTGCTCAACGCCATGCAGTCGTTCCTGCCCTCGCTGGGTCTCAAACGCGAGAACATCGTGTTCATCTCCGGGATCGGCTGC
>NZ_DASUVO010000046.1:0-94182 GCF_036378875.1 Actinophytocola sp. | reverse complement strand
GTCGGCGCCCAGCAGCCAGCCCTCGTTGTCCTCGACCTCGAACGCCCGTCCGGCGCCGACGGCGTTGACGACGAGCAGGTCACAGCCCTTGCGCTTCAGTTTCGCACGGGCGTGTGCCAGCACGTCGCCGCCGTCGTCGCCGGTTTCGGCCGCGAATCCCACGATGACCTGTCCTGGCGTGCGCCGCACGACGAGCTCGGCGAGCACGTCGGGGTTGCGTGTCAGCACGACCGGGTCCGGCTCCTGGTCAGTCTTCTTGATCTTGTAATCCGCGCGGGTGGCCGGCCGGAAGTCGGCCACGGCGGCCGCCATGACCACCACGTCCGCGTCCGGTGCCACCGCGTGCATCGCGTCCCGCAGTTCCAGTGCCGTACCCACGCGGACCACGTCCACCCCAGCGGGCTCCGGCAACGCGGCCGTGTGCGCCGACACCAGTGTGACCTGCGCGCCACGCTGGGCGGCAGTTCGCGCGAGAGCATAGCCCTGCTTGCCCGACGACCGGTTGCCGAGGTAGCGGACCGGGTCGAGCGGTTCACGGGTGCCCCCCGCCGACACGACGATCTTCAGGCCGGCGAGGTCGCGGGGCAGCGCGTCGGGCCGAGCGAGCAGCAGCCGGGCGAGATCCACGATCTCGGCAGGGTCCGCCAGCCGGCCCTTGCCGGTGTCCTTGCCCGTCAACCGGCCGCTCGCCGGCTCGGTCACGACGACCCCACGCGCACGCAACGTCGCGACGTTGGCCTGCGTGGCCGCGTGCTCCCACATCTCGGTGTGCATCGCGGGCGCCATCATGACCGGGCACCGCGCGGTCAGCAGCGTGTTCGTGAGCAGGTCGTCGGCGAGCCCGTGCGCGGCCTTGGCCAGCAGGTCCGCGGTGGCAGGGACGACCAGCACGAGGTCGGCCTCCTGGCCGATGCGGACGTGCGGCACCTCGGGCACGTCCTCGAAGACCCCGGTGTGCACCGGCTGGCCGGACAGCGCCTCGAACGTCGGGGCGCCGACGAAACGCAGCGCCGCCGCCGTGGGCACCACCCGGACCGAGTGACCGGACTCGGTCAGTTGTCTCAAGACCTCGCACGCCTTGTAGGCGGCGATGCCGCCGCCCACGCCGAGAACGACGCGCGGGGTCCCGCTCAGTGACATGGCCTCGCTCCGCTCGGCGCTCGCGGACCTTACCCGCTCATTCGCCTTCGGTGTGCTCGAGCAGGCCGGCGTGGATCTCCCGGAGCGCGATGGACAGCGGCTTCTCGCGGGGCCCCGGCTCGACGAGGGGGCCGACGTACTCGAGGAGACCCTCACCGAGCTGCGCGTAGTAGTCGTTGATCTGGCGAGCACGCTTGGCGGCGTAGATCACCAGGGCGTACTTGGAGCTGACCTTGTCGAGCAGGTCGTCGATCGGCGGGTTGGTGATGCCTTCGAGCTGCGTGCTCGACGGGTCGCCCAGGGTGCCCAACTCGGCGGGGGTGATCACTCGTGGTGCTCCAGATGATCGGAGGATTTGTCAAGTATCAACTTTAGCAAGTCTTGTGCCGCGCTCCGCAGGTCGGTGTTGACGACCACCGCGTCGAACTCGTCCTGCGCCGCCAGCTCTTCCTTGGCCGTCTGCAGCCGCCGGGCGACGACGTCCGGCGATTCGGTGCCACGGCCGACCAGGCGCTCGACCAGCGCGTCCCAACTGGGTGGCGACAGGAAGACGAGGAACGCCTCCGGCATCGCCTTGCGCAGGTTCCGAGCACCCTGCAGGTCCACTTCCACCAGGGCCGGCTGGCCGGCGACGAGACGCTCCTCGATGGGTTGCCTCGGCGTTCCGGACCGGTGCGTGCCCCGGTGGATCTCAGCCCACTCCAGCAGCTCGTTGTTCGCGATCATGCGGTCGAACTCCCCGGCGGTGACGAACCGGTAGTCCACCCCGTCCTGCTCCCCTGGCCGTTGCGCGCGGGTCGTGGCCGACACGCTGAACCACAGGTCCGGGTACAGCTTCCGCAGCTCGTGAACGACGCTGCTCTTCCCGACACCGGAGGGGCCGGCTAGTACGACCAGCCGGCCCCTCCGAATGGCACTACTCGTCACTCGCCGCTGAACTCCGCGAGCAACGCCTTGCGCTGACGGTCGCCGAGGCCTCGCAGGCGTCGGCTCGGGGCGATCTCAAGGCGCTCGATGATCTGCTGGGCACGCACCTTGCCGACGCCCGGCAGGGCCTCCAGCAGTGCGGTGACCTTCATCTTGCCCAGCACCTCGTCCTTGTCAGCCTGGGCGAGCACGTCCTTGAGGGTGGTGCCACCTCGCTTCAGGCGCTCCTTGAGCTCAGCTCGGGCGCGTCGGGCGGCAGCCGCCTTCTCCAGCGCTGCGGCCCGCTGCTCCTCGGTCAGCTGGGGAAGGGCCACGATTTCCTCCGGGGGGTGGGGTTTTCTGCGGATCGGTGTCGCGACGTTACCGAGGTCCGGCTTGTCGTGACAACGCGGGTCCACCTTAGTGCGGTGGGTAGTGCGCGATAGAGCATAGATCGACTCTCAGTAGCGAACACCCCTGGACCTGCGGTAACACCTTCGGGTCTGGTGTGCCGCGACCATACCCCACAAGAGGCGCGAAGCGCTTCGACGTGGTACCAGGACAATTCGCCATCGGCCGTGAAAACGGCCGCGCAACGGACCGAAAGAACCCGTTCGTGATCTTTCCGTGACCGCCCCGGCTGGCGCGTTCTACCAGGTAGACCCATGTGCGGCCGTCTGACGCGGAGTCGTCGACGCGGTGACGGTCGGTATGGGACACGGCGTGTCCTGGACACGTTCCGCGGCCAGTGAACAATCCGCGTGTCGATCTCCGCCGGACGGGACCGGACTGGTCAAACCAGTTTGAAAATGTCGGAAATCAAATGGGGCGGACCGTGTTCGGCGACGGAGTGGCCGGACATTGCCATCGATCCTCGAGCATTGATGATCTTGATCACTGTCCGCGCCGCCCCGCGGTCTCGTGTCAGCCCAGGGAGTCGCGGACCCGCAGCGCGGCCTCGCGGAGGGCCATGGCGTCCGGGCCGTGGCGCAGGATGTCCCGCGACGAGGTCGGCAGCAGGTGCCGGAGGTCCCCGAACACCGCTTTCAGCTCGGCCACACCCGCCCCCTGGGCGCCGAAGCCGGGCGCGAGGACCGGGCCGTTGAGTACGGACAGGTCGAGGTCCAACCGGCCCACGGTGGCGCCGATGACCAGGCCGACGGAGCCCATCGGGCTGGCGCCGGCGTTCCTGGCCGCGGCCTCGTCGACCATGGTCTGGGCGACGCTGACGCCGTTCCCGCCCGTGGCCCGCTGCACCTGCGGGCCCTCCTGGTTGGACGTCAGCGCCAGCACGAACACGCCGCGCCCGGTCTGCTCGGCGAGGTCGAGCGCCGGTGCCAGCGACCCGAACCCGAGGTAGGGCGACACCGTCACCGCGTCCGCGGCGAGGGGCGAGCCCTCCCCCAGGTACGCCTGGGCGTACGCGGCCATGGTGGAGCCGATATCGCCGCGCTTCACGTCGAGCAGGACGAGCGTGCCGGTGTCCCGGAAGGCCGCGATCAGCCATTCCAGCACGGCGACCCCCGCCGAGCCGTGGGCCTCGAAGAACGCCGACTGCGGCTTGACCACCGCGACCTGGCCCGCGAACGCCTCGACGCAGGTCGTGGCGAACCGCTCGAGCCCGGTCACGTCGACGGGCAGGTCCCACTGCTCGAGCAGCGACGTGTGCGGGTCGATCCCCACGCACAGCGGGCCACGCGCGGACACCGCGGCCGCCAGGCGCGCCCCGAACGGATCCCTCATCGCTGGCTCCGCAGCGCCGCCTGGAGCGCCTGCAACGACTCCACGCCGATGTCCTGCTGTATCAACGCCTCGATGCCGTGCACGGCCGCGGCGGCGCCCTGGATCGTGGTCACACACGGGATGTCCCGCGACACGGCCGCGGTCCTGATCTCGTAGCCGTCCACGCGGGGGCCTGGGTTGCCGTACGGGGTGTTGATCACCATGTCGACGCCGCCGGCCTTGATGATGTCGACGATGTTGTCCTCGCCCTCGAAGTGCTTGCGCACCTCGGTGCACGGGATCCCGTTGCGCCGCAACACCTCCGCGGTCCCGGCGGTGGCCAGGATCTCGAAGCCGAGGTCGGCGAGCCGCTTCACCGGGAACACCATCGCCCGCTTGTCCCGGTTGGCGACCGACACGAACACACGGCCGCTTGTCGGCAGCGAGCCGTAGGACGCGGTCTGGGACTTGGCGAACGCCTTGCCGAACGACGCGTCGACGCCCATCACCTCGCCGGTCGACTTCATCTCCGGGCCGAGGAGCGAGTCGACGCCGTGCCCTTCCGGGGTGCGGAAGCGGTGGAAGGGCAGCACGGCCTCCTTGACCGACACGGGCGAGTTCGCCGGCATGTCCACGCCGTCACCGGTCTGCGGCAGCATGCCCTCGGCCCGCAGCTCGGCGACGGTGGCGCCGAGCATGATCCGGGCGGCGGCCTTCGCGAGCGGCGTGGCGGTCGCCTTCGACACGAACGGCACGGTCCGCGACGCGCGCGGGTTGGCCTCCAGCACGTACAGCACGTCGTCCTTGAGCGCGTACTGGACGTTGAGCAGGCCACGCACGCCGATGCCCTTGGCGATCAGCTCGGTGGAGCGGCGGATGTTCTGCAGGTCCGTACGCCCGAGGGTGATCGGCGGCAGCGCGCAGGAGGAGTCGCCGGAGTGGATGCCGGCCTCCTCGATGTGTTCCATCACGCCGCCGACGAAGATCTCCTCGCCGTCGCACAGCGCGTCGACGTCGATCTCGATCGCGTCGTCGAGGAAGCGGTCCACGAGCACCGGGTGCTCCGGGGTGATCTCGGTGGCGCGTTGGATGTAGCCGGCCAGCGAGGCCTCGTCGTACACGATCTCCATACCGCGGCCACCGAGCACATAGGACGGTCGCACGAGCACCGGGTAGCCGATCTCGTCGGCGATCCGCTTGGCGGCGCCGAACGACGTGGCCGTGCCGTACTTCGGCGCCGGCAGGCCGGCGTTCGTCAGCACCTCGCCGAACGCGCCGCGGTCCTCGGCCAGGTGGATGGCGTGCGGCGGCGTGCCGACGACCGGGACACCCGCGTCGGCGAGCCGCTGCGCGAGGCCGAGCGGGGTCTGGCCGCCGAGTTGGACGATCACGCCCACGACCGTGCCGGACACCTGCTCGGCATGCACGACCTCCAGGACGTCCTCGAACGTGAGCGGCTCGAAGTACAGCCGGTCGGAGGTGTCGTAGTCGGTCGACACGGTCTCGGGGTTGCAGTTGACCATGACGGTCTCGAACCCGGCCGCCCGCAGCGCCATGGCCGCGTGCACACACGAGTAGTCGAACTCGATGCCCTGCCCGATGCGGTTCGGGCCGGAGCCGAGGATGAGCACCTTCGGCTTGTCCCGCTGATCGGCCACTTCGGACTCGGCGGCTGGGTCGAGCTCGTAGGCCGAGTAGTGGTACGGCGTGCGGGCCGCGAACTCGGCCGCGCACGTGTCAACAGTCTTGAACACCGGGCGGACGCCGAGCCGGTGCCGCAGGGACCGGACACCGTCCTCTCCGGCCAGTTCCTGCCGGAGCGCGGCGATCTGCCGGTCCGAGAGGCCGGCCCGCTTGGCGCGGCGCAGCAGCGTCTCGTCCAGCACGGGCGCGGCGGCGAGGACGGCCCGCAGCTCGACGAGCGAGGCGATCTGGTCGACGAACCACGGGTCGATGCCGGACGCGGCCGAGACCTCGGCGACGCTCACGCCCAGCCGCAGCGCGCGCTCCACTGTGTACAGGCGGCCGTCGTGCGGGACTCGCAGGGCCGCGAGAACCCCTTCCACCGTCAGGGTTTCCGGGTCCGGGGTGGTCCAGAAGCCGGCGGCCTTGGTCTCCATGGACCGCAGCGCCTTGCCGAGCGCCTCGACGAAGTTGCGGCCAAGCGACATGGCCTCGCCGACCGACTTCATGGTGGTGGTCAGCGTCGGGTCCGCGCCGGGGAACTTCTCGAAGGCGAACCTCGGCACCTTCACCACGACGTAGTCCAGCGTGGGTTCGAAGCTCGCCGGGGTCTCGCCGGTGATGTCGTTGCGGATCTCGTCGAGCGAGTACCCGATGGCGAGCTTCGCGGCGATCTTGGCGATCGGGAAGCCGGTGGCCTTGGACGCCAGCGCACTCGACCGGGACACCCGCGGGTTCATCTCGATCACGACGAGCCGGCCGGTCTGCGGGTGCACCGCGAACTGGATGTTGCAGCCGCCGGTGTCCACCCCGACCTCACGCAGGACGTCGATGCCGACGTCACGCATGTGCTGGTACTCGCGGTCGGTCAGCGTCATGGCGGGTGCCACGGTCACCGAGTCACCGGTGTGCACGCCCATCGGGTCGATGTTCTCGATCGAGCAGATGACCACGACGTTGTCGTTGCGGTCCCGCATCAGCTCGAGCTCGTACTCCTTCCAGCCGAGCACGCTCTCCTCGATCAGCACCTCGTGCACCGGGCTCTCCGCGAGCCCCGTGGACGCGAGGCGTTCCAGGTCCTCCGCGGTGTACGCCATGCCGGAGCCGAGGCCGCCCATGGTGAACGACGGCCGGATGACGACCGGGAGGCCGAGGTCGTCGACGGTGGCGCGGACCTCGTCCATCGTGTGGCACACCGCGCTGCGCGGGGTCTCGGCGCCGACCGCGGCGCAGATGTCCTTGAACCGCTGCCGGTCCTCGCCGCGCTGGATGGCGTCGATGTCGGCGCCGATCAGCTCGACGCCGTACTTCTCCAGCACGCCCCGCTCGTGCAGGGCGACCGCGGTGTTCAGCGCGGTCTGCCCGCCGAGGGTGGCGAGCAGCGCGTCCGGCCGCTCCTTCGCGATCACCTTCTCGACGAAGTCGGGGGTGATCGGCTCGATGTAGGTGGCGTCGGCGAACTCCGGGTCGGTCATGATCGTCGCCGGGTTGGAGTTGACGAGGCTGACCCGCAGCCCCTCCTCCCGCAGCACCCGGCACGCCTGGGTGCCGGAGTAGTCGAACTCGCACGCCTGCCCGATCACGATCGGCCCGGAGCCGATCACGAGCACGTGCTCGATGTCGTCACGCTTGGGCACGCCGGGCCTCCATCAGGTTCACGAACTCGTCGAACAGCGTGGCCGCGTCGTGTGGGCCCGCCGCCGCCTCCGGGTGGTACTGCACCGAGAACGCCGGCACGTCGGTGGCCCGCACGCCTTCCACACAACCGTCGTTCGGGCAGTAGTGGCTGATCACCGCGCCGCCGTACGGGGTGTCGAACCGCTGGCCCGGCTCGCCCTCGATGGCGAACCCGTGGTTCTGCGCGGTGATCGCGACGCGGCCGGTGGCCACGTCGACGACCGGGATGTTGATGCCGCGGTGGCCGTACCGCAGCTTGTAGGTGGAAAGCCCCAGTGCGCGGCCGAGGATCTGGTGGCCGAAGCAGATGCCGAAGGTCGGGATCTCACGCTCCAGCACGGCCTGGGTGAGCGCCACCGGGCCGTCCGTCGTGGCCGGGTCGCCGGGGCCGTTGGCGAGGAAGAAGCCGTCCGGTTCGAGCGCGAGGACGTCCTCGATCGTGGCGTTCGCCGGTAGGACGTGGGTCTCGATGCCGCGCTGGGCCATCATCCGGGGCGTGTTGGTCTTGATGCCCACGTCCAGCGCGGCCACCCGGAACCGCCGTTCACCGGCCGGCGGGACCACGTAGGCCTCCTTGGCCGTGACCTCCCCCGCCAGGTCGGCACCGACCATCTGAGGGCTCGCGAGGACCCGTTCGACCATCTCGTCCACGCTCGCGAGGGCGTCGCCCGAGAAGACACCGCCCCGCATCGCGCCGAGCTCGCGGATGTGGCGGGTCAGCGTGCGGGTGTCGACGCCCGCGATCCCGACGACGCCCTGCTCGGTGAGCGCGTCGTCGAGGGTGCGGCGTGACCGCCAGTTGGACGGGATCCGTGCCGGGTCGCGCACGACGTAGCCAGCGACCCAGATCCTGCCGGACTCGTCGTCCTCGTCGTTCCAGCCGGTGTTGCCGATCTGCGGGGCAGTCGCGACCACGATCTGGCGGTGGTAGGACGGGTCGGTCAGCGTCTCCTGGTAGCCGGTCATGGCCGTGCAGAAGACCACCTCGCCGAGCGTCGCGCCGGTGGCGCCGAACGCCTCGCCGCGGAAGACCTTGCCGTCCTCCAACACGAGAGCTGCTGGGTTCACGACTGTTCCGCCTCCCCGAAATTAAGTGTCTTGGTTACGTTGAGAGACGAATTGTTCTGTTTGGTCACGTACCTGTGGCTAGCTTGCGTCACGTTCCCCTGAGGTGCGGTTGTGAAGCACTCGGCCTGATCTGACCTTGAGGCTGAGACAAGGGGTGTCATGCCGTCACCTTTCCTTCGTGAGCGGTGACCTTGCCGCGGAGGACCGTCGTGAACACTCGGCCGGGCAGTGTCATGCCCTCGTACGGGGTGTTGGCGGCGATGCTGGCCAGCTCCGCGCCGTTGACCGTCCAGGTCGCCGCCGGGTCGATCAGGGTCAGCGTCGCGGGCTCGCCCGGTTCGAGCGGGCGGCCCTGGTCGGTGAGGCCGGCGATCGCGGCGGGCCGCTCGCTCATGACGCGGGCGACGCCGCGCCAGTCCATCAGGCCGGGTTCGACCATCGTGCGGATGACCACCGACAGCGCGGTCTGCAGGCCGAGCATGCCGGGCCGGGCCGCCTGCCACTCGCAGTCCTTGTCCTGCGGGGCGTGCGGGGCGTGGTCGGTGGCCACGCAGTCCAGCACACCCTCGGCGAGGGCCTCACGCAGGACCTTGGCGTCGGCGGACGTCCGCAGGGGTGGGTTGACCTTGTTGACCGGGTCGTAGGTGGCGAGCCGCTCGTCGTCCAGCAGCAGGTGGTGCGGGGTGACCTCGGCGGAGACCGTGATGTCCTGCGCCTTGGCCCACCTCAGCAGCTCGGCGGCGCCTGCCGTGGACACGTGGCAGACGTGCAGCCGGGCGCCGGTCTGCCTGGCGAGGAGGCAGTCGCGGGCGATGATCGCCTCCTCGGCGGCCGCCGGCCAGCCGGCGAGGCCAAGGCGTGCGGCCTGCTCACCCTCGTGGGCCTGGGCGCCGATCGTGAGGCGCGGCTCCTCGGCGTGCTGGGCGATGACCACGTCGAGCGCGGTCGAGTACTCCAACGCGCGGCGCATGAGCAGCGGGTCGGCGACGCAGTGGCCGTCGTCGGAGAACATCCGGACGCCGGCGTTCGCCATGGTGCCCAGCTCGGCGAGCTTCTCCCCCGCCAGGCCGACGGTGACCGCGCCGACCGGGTGGACGTCGACGAGGCCGACCTCGCGCCCGCGCCGCGACACGTGCTCGACGACGACCGCGTTGTCGGCGACCGGGTCGGTGTTGGCCATCGCGAACACGGCCGTGTACCCGCCGAGCGCGGCGGCGGCCGACCCGGTGGCGATGGTCTCGGCGTCCTCGCGGCCCGGCTCGCGGAGGTGGGTGTGCAGGTCGACGAAGCCGGGGAGCGCGATCAGGCCGTCGGCGTCGATCACCTCGGCGTCGTCGTCGGTGCCCTCGGCGATCAGACCGTCCCGGACCAGGAGGTCCACTGTGTCCTCGCCGTAGGGCCGGACTCCCTTGAGCAGCAACGGCTTCACGCGACCTCCTCCTCGTGGGCCAGCAGGTGGTACAGGACCGCCATCCGGACGTGCACGCCGTTCGACACCTGCTGGGTGATCGCGGCGCGTGGCGAGTCGGCGACCGCGGCGGAGATCTCCATGCCACGCAGCATGGGGCCGGGGTGCAGCACGACCGCGTGGTCCGGCAGGAGGTCGAGGCGCTTCTGGTTCATGCCGTAGGCGATCGAGTACTCGCGGGTCGACGGCAGAAAATTGCCTCCAGGGCCGGCGGGCCCGAGACCGCCGTTCATGCGTTCGGCCTGGACCCGCAGCACCATGACCGCGTCGAGCGCGGGCAGCTCGGCGTCCAGGGTGTGCGAGACGGTGACCGGCCAACGGTCCACATGGGCCGGTAGGAGCGTCGGCGGTGCGACCAAGATCACTTCCGCGCCGAGCGTGGAGAGCAGGTGGACGTTCGAGCGCGCGACCCGGCTGTGCAGGATGTCGCCGACGATCGCGATCCGCCTGCCACTGATCTCCCCGAGCCGCTCCCGCAGGGTGGCGGCGTCGAGGAGGGCCTGGGTGGGGTGCTCGTGCATGCCGTCGCCCGCGTTGACCACGGAGGTCCCGGTGCCGGCGAGCCACTCGGCGAGGCGGTGCGCGGCGCCGGAGGCGGGGTGCCGGATGATCACGCAGTCGGCGCCGGCCGCCGCGAGGGTCGTCGCGGTGTCCCGAAGGGACTCACCCTTGCCGACGCTGCTCCCGCTCGCGGACACGTTGACCACGTCGGCGCTCATCCACTTCCCGGCGATCTCGAAGGAGACGCGGGTGCGGGTGGAGTTCTCGTAGAACATCGTGATCACGGTGCGGCCGCGCAGCGTTGGCAGCTTGCGGACCTCCCGGCCGAGCAGCGTCTGCTTGAGTTCGGTGGCCGTGTCGAGGACCGCGGTCGCGGTGGCCGCGTCCATGCCCTCGGTGGCGAGCAAGTGCTTCACTGGTCGCTCCTGTCCAGCACCACCGCGTCGCGATCGTCGGTTTCCGTGAGCAGGACGTGGACCTCCTCGGTGCGGGACGTTGGCACGTTCTTGCCCACGTAGTCCGCGCGGATGGGCAGCTCCCGGTGGCCCCGGTCGACGAGGACGGCGAGCTGCACCGAACGGGGGCGGCCCACGTCGCGTAGCGCGTCGAGTGCGGCGCGGATCGTCCGTCCTGAGTAGAGGACGTCGTCGACGAGAATGACCAGGTGGTCGTCGATGCCACCGCGCGGCAGGTTGGTCGCGCCGAGCGGCCGGGTCGGCTTGCGACGCAGGTCGTCGCGATAGAGCGTCACGTCCAGCACGCCCGTCGGGACATGGACGCCGGAGAAGTCGGCGATGCGGGCGGCCAACCGGTGGGCGATAGGCCCGCCACGGGTCGGGATGCCGAGAAGAACAACGGGGAGCGCGTCTGCGGCGCCGAGCGCGGTGCGCTCGATCACCTGATGCGCCATACGGGCGACGGTGCGCGCGACGTCGCCGGCCGAAAGCAGCTCACGCCGCTCAGCCGGTTCCGCCGCGCCGCGGGTCGGCGGCGCCACGGATGACCTCCTTCTCCGCCTCACGGGACGGGTCCTTAAAGGACGTCTAGCTTGACACCCATTGCGGGTGCTGTAGCACCGTATCAGGCCCCACGGATCCACCAACCGGGTGGTAATCCGGGGTTTCCCCGGACGTCGTACACAGATCAGCTTGACCTGGTGACAACTGTGGGTAACCATTACTCTGCGTGTCGATATGCGGCTACCCGCGGCATCCACGGTTCTGGATGACCGGCGGGCGAACGAAATGGAGAATCGCCAGATGGGCGACTACGCCAAGGCGCTAGGGAGCAAGCTCCGTGGCATCCGCCAGCAGCAGGGCCTGTCCCTGCACGGCGTCGAGCAGAAATCAGGCGGCCGCTGGAAGGCGGTCGTCGTGGGCTCGTACGAGCGCGGCGACCGGGCCGTGACCGTACAGAAGCTGGCCGAGCTGGCCGACTTCTACGGGGTTCCGGTGGTCGAGCTGCTGCCAGAAGGCAGGGTGCCCTCCGGGGCGGAGCCGGCGACCAAGATTGTGATCAACTTGGAGCGGCTACAGCAGCTCCCGGCGGAGAAAGTGGGTCCGCTGGCCCGCTACGCCGCCACCATCCAGAGCCAGCGCGGGGACTACAACGGCAAGGTGCTGTCCATCCGCACGGAGGACCTCCGCTCGCTGGCCATCATCTACGACATGACCCCCGGCGAGCTCACCGAGCAGCTCATCGACTGGGGTGTGCTTCCGCCGGAGGCACGTCCGTCCAAGGAGGACTGAACGCAGATCGTCACGGGCTTTTGAGGCACCGCCCGACCGGCCGAGGGAAAACGGGAGATCGGCCGATTCGGGTGCGCGAGGAACAACAACCCGCAGATCGACTCTCCCGGTCGCGACCCTGGACGCAAGGGTCGCGACCGGTCGTGTTTCGAGCTTGATCGTCGCGCTGAGTACGCAAAAGGCCGTGATCAAGTAGGCAAGTGCCGGTGAACGGCTACTCCATTCAGGTCACCTGCGCCTTACCCGACCGGGGCACCGTCCGTCTTCCCGGTTCGACCGCCACGCTGCGCTGCCGCTCCGTATGCTCTCGTGCACAGGTTGTCCACGAGGGGGAACGATGACGACCGGACGACGAGCCTGGCTTGCCACTGTGCTCTCGGCGGCGTTGCTGGCCGCCTGCGACAGCAAGGCCCCACCGCCCCCCATCCCGGGTACGTCGACCACCACGAGCACGGATCCGGCGCAGCAGGCGCCCAAGGTAACGCACCCGCTTGACGACAAGGAATTCCTCGCGGACCCGTGCCGCAGCCTCACCACGCCCCAACTGACGGCGCTGGGCCTCACCGAGCCACTGAAGAACCGAGGAGACGACTCCTTCGAGTCGAAAGTCGGCTGTGGGTACAGAGTCCCTGACCCCGAAACCGATCTACTCGCCTACGTCAACTACTACCCGGAGACCACAACCGGGCTGGACGAGGTGTACGCCGACCGTCCGCCGACACCGTCGCCTACCTGGACGGCCACCGTGATCGACGGCTATCCAGCGGTGACCATCGCCCCAGGGGACGATCGAACGAGGTGTCACGTCAACGTCGGCACCAGTGACGACACATACTTCGAAATCACTTACTACTACTTCGACTGGAACGACTGGGACGGCCGAGACACCTGCGCCGCAGCGACGAGTATCGCCGCGGCGGTGCTGGCGAACATGAAGGCCGCCAACTGACCGCCGCGGCGGCTCAGGCTCGCCGGTAATCGTCGTAGAACGGCACCTTGTCCGTGAGCTGCGATTCGTTGTATCGCGAGTACTGACGCGCCTCTCGAATCTGGTCGAGCCTGCGCCGGAGCGAGTCCGTGAGATCCACGAGGGCGTCGGCTACCTCGCGTTCGATCTGCTCGACACCGTTCAGGTACTGCTTCGCCGCGTCACGCAGGTGGTAGGTGTTCTCGAGGACGAGTTCCTTCGTCGTCGTCCGCTCGGTTGTCTTCACTGCTTCGCCGACCATCTCCACCGCGGAGGCGAACAGGACGGCGGCTGTCACACCGGTGGACCCGCCTGTGATGACCGAGGTCGCCACGGCGACGATCCCTGTGACCACCACCGACATCAGGTTGAACGTGCTTTCCACTGTCGGTGCGGGTCGCGGACACAACCGCGTCAGCGCTTCCGTCAGGGCGAGGATGTCCTCGCCGGCCCTGTGCAGGATGGCCCGGTACCGAATGACGTGCTCAGCCACCGCGTAGAGACAGTTCTCCGTGCGCATCTGGTAGTCGAGAAGGTCTCCCTCGTACGCGTGGGCCCAGACATCCTCGCGCGCCACCCACGACTTCCGCATGCCGACCCAGTTGATCCTGGTGACGGTGACGTCTCGGTACTTCATGAGCGCTGCGGGCCGTTGCTGCGGTTTGTCGGTGTCGTTGGCCTCCCCTTCCGGCATGACTGGTGCGCCCTCGCGAATCCAGGTCAGATAACCGTCGACGAGTTTCAGATACACCGGTTCGATGGTCAGGGTGTTGATGCCGGACACCGCTTGGGCCGGTCGGAAGAATCGGCCGGGGTCGCTCGCGAAGTCCTCGAGTACCGACAGGGTCTCGTACTCGCGAGGATCCTCATGCGGCGCGTCAGGAACCGTTCGGCTCGCGACCTCGGTGTCCTTCTCGCTCGGATGCGGCGAACGCAGTGGCCGGTAGACACGCGGGCCGTCATGCGTCTCGGGGCGGAGCAGGTACTCGATCCACGCGTTCAACTCTCCAGCCGCCTTGGCCATCCGAGGGTTGGTCTCGGGATCGATGCCGTCGACGGGAATGGGGTCGCAACCAGGAGGCAGGTCCATGGCTACCAGAACCTCTTCTCGTCCAGTTCGCGGTGGATCGCGATGAACTGATCAGCGTGCGCCAGGTCGTTCTGCACCGCCTGGTTGATGTGTGCCTGCAGCATGTCGCGGTAGTTCTGCAGGGAAGCGACCAGTTCGTCCTGGTCACCGACCAGTTCGCTGACCTGGAAGGTGACCTCGTTGAGGAACGAACTGATCGCGGGCTTGACGTGGCCGTTCCCCTCTCCACCGAACCACCCCGGCGTCTCCTCGACGTGCGCCGCCCTTGCCTGGTCATGTGCGGCCCGGTATATACCGGCGATTCGCCGCAACTCCTGGATCACCGGATCCAGGTACAACTCGATCGACTCCTCCATGTGCTCCGGTGAAAGTTTGTAAACCTTGTCCGGGTCGTTCTCTGGTGCGGCCATGCGCTGAATTCCCCCTGTCACGCATTTGCTTGCTGACACAGGGTGGCAGGGAATAACCAGTGCGTGGGCGAATTTCGCGGATTTACCCCACCGGCGGCTTACCCGACCGAGGCGTCCCGCCGGTACCACAGGAGCGCCGCGGCTCCTTTGCGCTCGATGGAGCTGAGCCGCAGGTCGGTCGGTGCCGTGTCGCCGGTGAAAAGGCGGCTGCCCGAGCCGACCACTGTTGGGAACACCATGAGGCGGTACTCGTCGATGAGCCCGTGCCGTGCCAGGGTGTGCACGACGCTGATGCTGCCGGTGACGATGACGTCCTGGCGGGCCTTGCGCCGACGCACGGCCGTGACCAGGTCGTCGTCGATCACCGTCGAGTTCTGCCATCCGCTGGCATGGGCCAGTGACCGCGACGCGACGAGCTTGTCCATGTTGTTCAACTTCGTGGCGAACTCGTCGGCCCGGCCAGGCCAGATCTTCGCGAACAGCTCCCAGGTCCTGCGACCGAGCAGCATGACGCCGGTGTCGAGCAGCGCTCCCAGCCCGAACTTGTCGCCCGCGACGGCCTCGGGGCCGTGGCGGAACGCCCAGGCCTCCACGGGGTGTCGATCCGGACCCGTCCGGGTCCTCGACGACACCGTCCAGCGTGATGAACTCGATGACGATGAGGTTGTGCATGACCGTACATACCGGCGACGGTCGCCATACTCATCGCCGTGACCATGCTCGATTTCGAGCCGTACCGCCGCGAGCTGCTGGCCTACTGCTACCGGATGCTCGGCTCGGTCCACGAGGCGGAGGACCTCGTGCAGGACACGATGCTGCGAGCGTGGAGAGCACGCGACAGCTACGACGGCGCCAAGGCGTCGGTCCGGACGTGGCTGTACCGCATCGCGACGAACGTCTGCCTGACCGCGCTGGACGGTAAGGCGCGCCGGCCGCTGCCGTCCGGGCTGGGCGCACCGAGCACTGATTCGGACGCGCCCCTGTTGCCGGCGTTCGACGTGCCGTGGCTGCAACCGTTTCCCGATGCCCGGCTCGCGGATGCCACCGATCCCGAGGCCCTGGCGGTGAAGCGGGGCAGCATGCGGTTGGCTCTGATCGCGGCCATACAACTCCTGCCGCCACGTCAACGCGCCGTGTGGGTGCTGCGTGAGGTGTTGGAGTTTCGCGCCGCCGAGGTGGCCGAGCTGACCGGCGCCTCGGTCGCGTCCGTGAACAGCGCCCTTCAGCGAGCGCGGACCGCACTCGCGAACGCCACCCTCGTCGAGGAGGAGGTCGATCGCCCCGACGATCCAGACGTCCGCGCGACCGTGGAGGCCTATGTCCGTGCTTTCGAAGCGGCCGATGTGGACACTCTGGTCGAACTGCTCACCGAGGACGCGATTCTCGAGATGCCGCCGGTGCCGCTGTGGTACGTCGGACGCGACCGCTACGGCGATTTCATCCGGCGCGTGTTCGCGATGCGCGGCGTCGGGTGGCGGATGGTGCCCACCGGGGCCAACGGCCAACCGGCCGTGGCGGCGTACGCACCGGATCCCGACGGAACACTCCGCCTCCACACCGTGCAGGTGTTCACCGTCACCGGCGGGAAGATCGCGCACACCGTCGTTTTCCAGGATCCAGCGGTGTTCGACATCTTCGACCTGCCCGGTGTCCTCGGTTAACCCGTGGTCACCTTGGCCGACCGGTCCGGTTCCGCCTGCGCGGGTCGGCGAGCGCGTGACACCGCGACGCCCGTCAGGCACAGCGCACCGCCGGCGAACGTGAGCCAGCCGGGCACCTCGCTCAGCAGCAGCCAGGACATGACGATCACCAATGCCGGCACGACGTACGTCGTCGCGCCCATCTGGGCTGCCGTGGTGCGGGCCAGGGCGTAGGCCCATGTCATGAACGCCAGCGCGGTCGGGAACACGCCGAGGTACAACAGGTTCAGCGTGGCGGACAACGGCGCCGAACCGGCCTCCGACAACAGCTGACCGGTGAACGGCAGGCACGCCACCATGCCGACCAGACAGCCGAACGTCGTCACCTGCAACGCACTTCCGTACCGTAGCGCGGGTTTCTGCGACACCACACCGACCGCGTAGCTCACCGCCGCCACCACGCACAGGCCGACCCCCAGCACCGAGGCGCTGCCTTCCCCGGACATGGAGACGCCGACCAACACGGCACCGGCGAACGACACCCCGATGCCGGCCAGCACGCGCGGCCGGAACCCTTCCCGCAGCAGCCAGCCACTCAGCAACGCAATCAGCACCGGCCCCACGTTCACCACCATCGCGGCGGTGCCGGCGTCGACCTCCTGCTCACCCCAGTTCAGCGCCACCATGTACACGCCGAACCACAACACCCCGGACACCAGGATCCCGGACCACGCCGCCCGCGGCGGTAACCCTTCCCGCCGCACCACCAACAACGCGACCAGCACCACCGAACCCGCGAACAACCGCCCCAACGCGAGCGCGCCCGGCGAGTAGTACACCCCGGCGCTACGAATCGCCACGAAGGCCGAGGCCCACAGGAACACGGTGACAGCGGCGGCGAGCAGTGATCGTCGATCAGACATGCACGGCACCGTACGACGTGGACAGTTCGGCACCGCCCGAAGTGAAGGTCATGTGCGCCACGCTAGGGCCGGGCACCGACATTCTCTGGCGGGAACCCGACTCCGCGACCTACAGGGTGGCGCGTAGCCGGTCCGCTATCGAGGCCAGGCGGCCCAGTACGCCGTTGACGAAGCGGGGTGAGTCGTCCGTGGACAGGGAACGGGCCAGTTGCACGGCCTCGTCGATGGCGACCGGGTCCGGTACGTCCGTGGCCCACAGCAGTTCGAACAGGCCGAGGCGCAGGATGGCGAGGTCGACGAACGGCATGCGGTCGAGTGTCCAGCCCTCGGCGTGCTCGGTGAGGAGTTCGTCGATGCGCTCGCGGTGTGCCACCACGCCCTCGACGAGGGTGGTGGCGTAGTCGTTCGGCACCGGGTTTTCCGCTACCTCGGCCCGTTCGGCCAGCAGGGCCAGCGGGTCGGCGTCACGCAGGGCCGCCGCGTACAGGACATCGACCGCGCGCTTGCGAGCTTTGCTGCGCGCGCCCATCTATGAGCTGACGCGGCCGAGGTAGCGACCGTCGCGGGTGTCCACCTTGACCTTCTCGCCGGTCGAGAGGAACAGGGGCACCTGGATCTCGGCGCCGGTCTCCAGCGTGGCCGGCTTGGTGCCGCCGGTGGAGCGGTCGCCCTGCAGGCCGGGGTCGGTCTGCTTGATCACGAGCTCGACCGAGGTCGGGAGCTCGATGAACAGCGGGGTGCCCTCGTGCGTGGCGACCGTGACGGTCTGGTTCTCCAGCAGGAACCGCGAGTTGTCGCCGACGACGTCGCCGTCGATGTGCTCCTGCTCGTAGGTCTCGCCGTCCATGAAGACGAACTGGCCGCCGTCCTCGTACAGGTAGGTCATGTCGCGGCGGTCGACCGTCGCGGTGTCCACCTTGATGCCCGCGTTGAAGGTCTTGTCGACGACCTTGCCGGTCATCACGTGCTTCAGCTTGGTCCGCACGAACGCCGGGCCCTTGCCGGGCTTGACGTGCTGGAACTCGACAACGCTCCAGAGCTGGCCCTCGAGGTTGAGCACCAGGCCGTTCTTCAGGTCGTTCGTGGATGCCACGGGGTCGTTCTCTCCTAGTCGGATCGTCTACACGACGACGAGCTGTTTGGTCGTCAGCGTGAGAAGCTCGGGATCGCCGTCCCGCACGACGAGCGTGTCCTCGATACGGACCCCGCCCTTGCCGGACAGGTACACGCCCGGCTCCACGGTGACAGCCATGCCGGCAGAAAGTGTACCTTCACCCGTCTTGGCCAGGGACGGTGCCTCGTGGATCTCCAGCCCGACTCCGTGTCCGAGCCCGTGCAGGAAGTCGTCGCCGTGCCCGGCCGCCTCGACGACCGCGCGGGCCGCCGCGTCGACGTCGGCGACGGCCGTGCCGACCCGCAGCGCCGCGCGGCCAGCCGCCTGCGCGGTCGCGACCAGGTCGTACAGCTCACGCTGCCAGTCCGCGGGCGCGCCGAGCACGAAGGTGCGGGTCATGTCCGAGTGGTAGCCGTCGACCAGCGCGCCGAAGTCGAGCTTCACCAGGTCGCCGGTGGCCAGCTCCGCGTCGGTCGGCCGGTGGTGCGGGATCGCCGAGTTCGCACCGGCGGCGACGATCGTGTCGAACGACGGGCCGGCAGCGCCGTGGTCGAGCATGCGGGTCTCCAGCTCGCGGGCCACCTCACGCTCGGTGCGGCCCGGCCGCAGACCACCGTGTTCGATGAGGTCGGCCAAGGCGCGGTCGGCGGCCGCGCACGCCATGCGCAGCGCCTCGATCTCGTTCTCGTCCTTCACCACGCGCTGTTCCTCGACCAGGCCGGGCGCGCGGACCAGCTCGACCTTCTCCGCCTGCTCGGCGAGCACGTCCAGGTCGTCGACGGTCACCCGGTGGCTCTCGAAACCGGTGCGGCCGTAGCCCTTGGCGCCGGCCAGCGCGGCGAGCGCCGGCGGGCACGGCCGCTCGATCAGGCGTTCCAGGTCGGGCACCTGCCGGGCGGACTGCGTGAGGTAGCGGCCGTCGGTGCAGAAGACCGTGCCGTCGTCGCCGGCGGCGTGGACGAGCAACGCGGCGTTCGAACCGGTGAACCCGGTCAGGTAGCGCACGTTGCGCAGGTCGACCACCAGCAGGGCGTCCAGGTCGCGCTCCCGGAGGCGGGACCGCAGCGCCGCGCGGCGGCGCACGTGCGTCTCGGGCATGACATCGACCTTAGTGGGCATAGGGTGTCCCAATGCGAACGTGGCTGGTCCGAGGCGCGACGATGGCCGTGGTGCACGCCGCGGCCGAGACACTGCGTACCGACTTCGGCGTCGGGCACCCGACGTCCCGGACGCTGTTCGAGGCGATCACGCTCGGCGTGCTCGTCGGGGTGGCGGCCGTGTGGGGCGCGGTCGACCGCTGGCGTGAGGTCGAGGATGCCGGGCGGGCGTGGCTCATCGCCTCGCTGGTGGCCGGTTGGGGCGGCGCCGTCCTCGGCGTGATCGGCAAGTCGGTGTTCGTGGACCAGAGCGGGGTCGCCGACCTGGGGAGCGCGCTGACCGGCGGGGCGGCGTTCACCGCGCTGCTTGTGTTGATCCCGGCGGCGATCGGGCTCGGCGCCGGCAACTGGATCCGCTCGACCCGCGTGAGCGGCGACGAACCCGAGGACGCTCAGCGCGGTGGGCCGACCAGGTCCGCGCCGCGCGCGTAGGCGTCCCACTCCTGCGGGGTGATGTCCAGCGACGTCGACGAGTTCGCCGTCGCGACGGCCGTCGACGCGATCCGCCACAGGCGGTCGTTCATCAGGAACGCGATGCCGCGGTCGGCAGACTGCCGGACCGGGACCCCTGGCGTGACGTGCGCGGCCACCTTGACCTTGTCGAGCGACGGCGGGCGCCTGGCGAGAACACGGATGGCGAGTTTCTCGGCCACCGACCTCCGGTCGAAGCGCACGATCTGGCCGCCGATCACGAGGTCCACGGTGCGGGTCGGCGACGGCACCGCGAACCCGTCGAGCGCGAGCACGGCTCGCGCCGGGTCCTCGCAGGCGTCGAAGTCGACCACGTCGAGACCGAAGTGCGCCAGCCCGGACGGCCCGTGCGGTCCCTCCTGGGTGGCCCGCACGAGGTCGATCGCGACCTTGCCGCACGGGTTGTCCGTCGACACCACGGCGTGCCCGTCGGCTCTGCGCACCAGCCCCGGTCCCTCCCGCCACGGGCCGGGCAGCAGCAGTGGCTGGTAGGGCTGGAACCGGAAACCCCAGTCCCAGAAGGTGATCGTGGTGCCTTCCGCGGTCTCGTGGGCGATGGCGAACGCGGCGAGCGCGTCCACCCACATCCAGTCGGCGCTGAACGCGTCGACGACAGAGCGGTAGCGGGCACTGGTGTCGGGAACGGCGCGGAACCCGCCGGTGCCCAGTGCCTCGACGTCCCTGGTGAAGGCCGGGTCCGGGGAGCGCAGCACGAACTGGCCCGCGCCGTTGTGGCCCGCGGCCTCACCGGTGGTGTCGGTGAACATCAGGTAGAAGAGGCCGGCGACGTAGACGACCGACGGCTGACCGGCGCCGTAGGTGTTGCTGCGGTTGACGTCCCGCGACGCGGTGACGAGCGGCCTGCCGCCGTTGGCCCGGGTCCACACGCGCCCGTCTGTGCTGGTCGCGAGCCCGATCGCGTTGCCGTGGGCGTGATCGCCCGCCGCACCCGTGTAGTACATGTAGTACGTCCCGCCGACCTTGAGCACCGACGGGTCGCAGGTGTGCACGGCGTCGAAGCTGGTGGCGCTGCCGGAGAAGATCGGGGTGCCGCCGCTGCCGTCCGGGCCGGCGAAGGGGCCGTCGGGGGACGCGGACTCGGCGAGCAGGATGTCGTCGCCGGGCGGGTTGGCGATGCCGAGCTGGCTGCACCACCACATGCGATAGCGGCCGCCGTCCCACAGCACCGACGGCGCGTAGTTGTAGGGCGCGTCCCCGCTGCCGGCTGCGACGACCCCGGGGCTTTGCCGACCGGCGATCGTGGTCAGGGCCACGGGGTCGGTGACGGGTGGCGCGACCGGCTTCGGCGCCTCGGTCGCCGCCGCGGCCGGGCCGTGGACGGGGTCGGGCGCCGCCTCGCTCGGGGTGCAGGCCGCGGCCACCGCCGTGACGATCAGGGCAGCAAGCATGTGTCTTCGACGGTGCGTGACGCGCATCGTGGAAGACCTCCGTAGTGGGCACAACATTCAGCCGAAGGACAGTCTAGTGACTACGCGCCGTAGGACGAGATTCACGATCGGGCGACGAGCTCCACCTCGAAGCCGTCCGCGTTCTCCAGATAGGCCGCGTAGTGGTCCGGACCGCCGGCGAACGGGTGCCGGTCGGCGAACATCAGCCGCCAGCCGTGTGCGGGCGCGGCGGCGGCGATGCGGTCCACGTCCTCGCGGGTACCTGCGTGGAGCGCGAGATGGTTGATGCCGGGCGCGGTCCGCTCGTGCCGGTCGCCGGTGCGAGCCGGCGAGTCCTCCACGACGACGTAGCTGTCACCCTGGCGCCAGCTCACGCCGCGGTCCCAGCGTTGGTACTCGTGCCAGCCGAGCTCACCGAACAGCCAGCCGAACGTCTTCTCGGCGGCGGCGAGGTCGGCGACCCACAGCTCGACGTGGTGCACACCGGCAGGCTTGGTGGGCAGCGCCACGAGCACACGGTGCGGGCCGCCGTAGTGTTCGCGGCCACCGACGTCGAGGAACCCGAGCCGCTCGGCGAAGCGCCGTGCCCGCGCGTTGTCCTCGTGGACCAGGGCGAAGACGGCCGGTGCTATCGCGAGGCCGGTGTGGACGAGTCGGGTGGCGACCTTCCGGGCGAGGCCGGTGCCCCAGTGGTCCCGGGCGATGTGCCAACCGCATTCGAGAACGCCGTCGGGCAGTTCGGGAGAGACGCGGAGCGCGCAGATGCCAGCCACTTCGCCGTCCCGCTCGACGATCCAGATACCGGTGCCGGCGGGGCCTTCGTACCCACGCCAGACCGCGGCGATCTCCCGGACCTGGTCCGGTCTCGTGAGGTCGCGGGCGTGGTATCGGCTCAGCTCGGGGTCGGCGAACAACCTGATCAGCGCGTCGGTGTCGCGCTCTTCCACCGGCCTCACTTGTGGTCGGCCAGCCAGCGGAGCGCGAGCGTGTACCCGTCGACGCCGAGGCCCACGATGACGCCGGTGGCGACGGCGGACAGGTAGCTGTGGTGCCGGAACTCCTCGCGCTTGTGCACGTTGGAGATGTGGACCTCGATCAGCGGGGCGGTGAGCAGGGCACACGCGTCGCGGATCGCGATCGAGTAGTGGGTCCACGCGCCGGCGTTGAGCACCACGGGATGGCCGTGCTCGGCCGCCTCGTGCAGCCAGCCGATCATCTCGCCCTCGTGGTCGGTCTGGCGCACCTGGACGTCGAGGTCCAGGTCGCGGCCGGCCTTCTCGCACAGCGCCTCGAGGTCGGCGTAGGTGGTGTGGCCGTAGATGTGGGGCTCACGCGTGCCCAGCCGGCCAAGGTTGGGCCCGTTGAGCACCAACACGGTCATGATGTGTCTCCTTCGAGGATGGCTCGCGCAAGCGTAGCCAGGCCGTTCTTGACCCGTGCCGGGCCGATCTCGTCCCGCAGCGCCGTCCGCTGGTCGGCCGCGAGCGGGGCGAGGAGGGCGTGGGCGAGGTAGTCCGCGTCCGGGACACCGCCCTGTTCGAGCAGGTGGGCGACGTGCCGGTGCCAGAGACGGTACGCACCGATCGCGTAGCGGGCGCCGGGCCGAGCGGTCTCGGACATGTGGACGAGGTCCAGGTTGTCGTCCAGGAAGTCCACGTAGGCGTCGAGGAAGGCGACCAGCCGGGCCGTCGGGGCGGCTCCGGGTCCGAGCGGCGGCGGACCGCTCAGGATCGCGGCCTGGAGCCGGCGCTCCTGCTCGTCCAGGAGTGCGACGGCGAGGCCCGCCTTGTCCCCGAAGCGGCGGAACAGGGTGCCCTTGCCGACGCCCGCCGCGGCCGCGACCTGGTCCATCGACACGTCCGCCACCCCGTGGTCCCGGAACAGCCGGGCGGCCGCGTCGAGCACGAGGGCCCGGTTGCGCGCGGCATCGGCACGCTCTTTCGCTGGCGGGGAATAACCGGACCGCAGTCCACTGTTGTCGCTCATGTCTATCCGGACCGTAGTCCACTTGGAGGAGAAATGACGGAGTTGATCAGCAGGGCGGACCTGCTGGCCGCCATCGAGGCCGGCGAGGTGACGGTGGTCGACGCCCTGGGCGGTGAGTACTGGGCGCGGCAACACCTGCCGGGCGCGATCCCCCTGGTCGCGGCGGACGTGCGGACCCGGGCGGCGGAACTGCTCCCGACCCGCGACGCGGCGATCGTGACGTACTGCTCGAACCCGGCGTGCCCGAACAGCCAGCAGGTGGCCCAACTGCTGACCGACCTCGGGTACACCAACGTCCGCAAGTACCGGGAGGGCATCGAGGACTGGGTGGCCGCGGGCCTCCCGGTGGAGTCGGCACTACCGGCCGCGAGCTGACCTCCCTGTCCGAACCCTCTCGCGGTCGAGCGGCCGGCAACGACCCGCTCGACCGCGAGCCGCCAGCCACCAAAGCCCCCGAATCGCGCCCGCGAACCCAACCGACCCGACGCCAAACGGCCAGCACGCACCGACCCAACCGCACGTCGGCCGCCTCTGAAGCCCTCAAACCGCACCCACCAACCCGACCCACCCCACATTGAGCAGCCGGCAACGACCCCCTCGACCGCGAGCCGCCAGCCACCAAAGCCCCCGAACCGCGCACACCAACCCAACCCACCCGACGCCGAACGGCCAGCACGCACCCACTCAACCGCGAGCCGGCCGCCACCAAACCCCTCAGACCGCGCACACCAACCCAACCCACCCCACACCGAGCAGCCGGCAACGACCCCCTGGACCGCGAGCCGGCCGTTTCGGGCACCTCCCGGGTGGGCCCGAAAACGCAACTCGCGGGGGCCCAACGCGGAACTCGCAGGGGCCGAAAGCGAGACTCGCGGGGGCCGGACGCGAGACTCGCGCGTCATTGGGGGGTGTTGAGGTTTGTGTAGGCCTCGGCCATCAGGTCCTCGGACGGGTCCTCCAGGCGTCCTGGCTTGGCCAGGCCGTCCAGGACGACGAAGCGGAGGCGTCCGGCGCGGGTCTTCTTGTCGCCGAGCATGGTCTGGGTCAGCTCGGGCAGGGCGTCCGGGTCGTAGGTGGTCGGCAGCGAGATCGCTTCGAGGATCGTGCGGTGCCGGTCCGCGGTGTCGTCGTCGAGGCGACCTGCGGCGCGGGCCAGTTCGGCGGCGAACACGAGACCCACGCTCACCGCGGCGCCGTGCCGCCACCGGTACTGCTCGCGTCGCTCGATGGCGTGCGCGAGCGTGTGGCCGTAGTTGAGGATCTCGCGCAGACTGGACTCCCGCAGATCGGCGGCGACGACGTCGGCCTTGACCTGGATCTTGCGCTGGACGAGCTCGGCGAGCACGTCCCCGTCGGGGTCGAGCGCGGCGGTGGGGTCGGCCTCGAACAGGTCGAGGATGCCGGGATCGGCGATGAAGCCGCCCTTGAGGATCTCGGCCATGCCGGGCACCAGCTCGTCAGCCGGCAGCGTCCGGAGCGTGGTGAGGTCGACGATCACGGCGCTGGGCTCGTGAAAGGCCCCGACGAGGTTCTTCCCGGCGCCGATGTTGATGCCGGTCTTGCCGCCCACGGCCGCGTCGACCATGCCGAGCAGGGTCGTCGGCACGTTGACCAGCCGAACCCCCCGCATCCACGAGCCGGCGACGAACCCCCCGAGGTCGGTGACCGCGCCTCCGCCGAGCGCCACGACCGTGCCCCCGCGGTCCATCCCCATGGCGGCGAGCGCGTCCCAGCACTCCCCCGCCACGGCGAGCGTCTTCCCGGCCTCGGCATCGGGCACGGGCACGAGGTGGACGTCGATCCCGTTGTCGAGCAGCCGTTGCCGAGTCGCCTCGGCCAACTCCACCAGGGTCGGCGGATGCACGACGGCCGCCTTGGGCGCCCCGTCGACCGCCGCGACCAGCTCGTCGCCGAGGTCACGCCCGATCACCACGTCATACGGCCGTTCGGTGGCGACCTTGATGCGCACCGGCTCCACGTTCCCGCTCCTTATGCTCGCTGTCGCTGGTAAGAGCATGTCACGGTCACGTCGACCTGCTGGTGACAACCGCCGCAACCGCCCGCGAGGACCCTCGGCCCGAGCGGGTCAGGCGATCGTCACCGTCAACTTTCCTTCGTGGGCGCGGGTTTCCGCCACGAGCTCGGCCTGCTTGTCGATCGCCTTGCGGAGTCTCGTGGTGAGCGCGAGGTGGGGAGTGATCGTGAGCTCGAGCGTCCGGCCGGACTTGCGGGCTCGCCAGGTGCCTGCCACCTCGCCGTTCACCACCAGAACGCCAGGGCTGCTCAGCGCGCGCCACACCTCCTTCGCCAGTTCGCGGTCCGGGGCGAGGAACGGGCGGTGGCCCAGGACATAGACGTCGCGTGGCGGCAGCAGCAACACCGGCGGTGGTGCCGGTGCGTCACCCAGAGCGTCGACCATGTCCGTCGTCGCCTGGAGTTCCCTGCCGTCTACGTCGACCGTCGCCATCTCGAGGTTCGTCCACACCGGACGCATCCAGTCCGGGGGCGCCGTC
Organism: Actinophytocola sp.; assembly: GCF_036378875.1. GTDB lineage: Bacteria > Actinomycetota > Actinomycetes > Mycobacteriales > Pseudonocardiaceae > Actinophytocola. The sequence continues at coordinate 68,589 of NZ_DASUVO010000046.1, read as the reverse complement.
ACCGATCGGTTGTTCAGCCACTGCACCAGGTCGCCAAGGGTGAGTGGCCCGGCCAGGCGGATTGCCGTTCGCAGTAGGTCGGTCGTGGCCGCCTGGGTGTCCTTCTCCTCGGTCGGCTCGCCAACAGGCATGCGGAAGCGCAGACGGCGATCCTCACCGGGCACGAGTTCGATGCCGGCGTAGAGGGTGGCCAGACGGAACATGCCGTCGGCGACGTGTGCGGTGCCGCAGGATTCACACCACGGACGGACGATTTCGGGAACGTTGGGGCTCACCGCGCTCGACAGCTCGCCCTTGGTGACGATCTCGCCGGGGAACGCCGCCCGCATCTCGTCGGCGACCCGTGCCAGCAGTGCGGGGCCGTCCGCTCCGGTCCTGATCAACGTGTCACCGAAGCCACCCAGGTAGCCAGCCAGTGTCCTGGTGTCGTGTGGGCGTAATGCTGCGCGCAGCATCGGCAGGTCGGCCCGCCGGTGCAGGTGGGGCGTACCACGCACGGTCAGCGCGAGCACCAGGTGTGGCTGGTCCAGTGGCTCCACACGGCCGGTGCGGTGGCGTAACGCGAGCGTGGCGGAACCAGCGGGCGTGTCCTGCAGCCCTGGCGTGAGCACGTCCACGGCACCAGTACCGGACAGCCCTTGCGCCCAGGCCCGGTATGCGAGGACCTGAGCACGCTCAAGTCGGAGTGCCATGCGTCAATGCATAGCGGACAGCACCGACATTCGCCGGAGTCAGTTGGCCACGGGCATCGTCGCGAGGACGTCGGCCAGGACCTCTTCCGGGGTGCGCTCGCTGGTCGGCACCGTCGCGGCGGCGACCGACTGGTAGATCGGGCGTCGGGTGGTGAGCAGTTCCTTCAGGTGCGCGCGGGGGTTCGGCAGCAGCCACGGGTGCAGCGGCACCAGGCCCTCACGGCGCAGGAGGTGGTCGAGGTCCACGTCCAGGAACACCACGTGGTGCGGCTCCAGGAGCTCGGGCACCCCGGGCGCCGTTGGTGTGCCGCCGCCGAGTGCCAGCACACCGTCGTGCTTCGGCAGGAGGACTTCGAGCAGTTCGCGCTCGGATTCCTGGAACTTCTCGCGGCCGAGCTTCACGACCAGTTCCCCGGCCGGCACGCCGTGTGCCTGCTCGAGGTCGTCGTCGAAGTCGCGGAACACGAGTCCCAACCGCTCCGCCGCCAGGCGGCCGACCGTGCTCTTCCCGGAACCGGGCGGGCCGACGAGGATCAGTGCGGGTCCAGTCACCAGCGCTCCTGCAGTGCCTTCAGGTAGGAATCGGCGTTCCGGCGGGTCTCGGCGAGCGAGTCACCACCGAACTTCTCCAGTGCGGCCTCGGCGAGCACGAGCCCGGTGACGGACTCGAGAACCACGCCAGCGCGGGGCACGGCGCACACGTCGGACCGCTGGTGGATCGCGACGGCAGGCTCACCCGTCGCCGTATCCACAGTGGATAGTGCACGTGGGACGGTCGAGATCGGCTTCATCGCGACACGGAGGCGCAGCGGCTCGCCGTTGGTGATGCCACCCTCCAGCCCGCCGGCTCGGTTGGTGCGGCGGGTGATGCCCGGGTGGGCGGGGTCGATCTCGTCGTGCGCCTTGCTGCCCCACCGGCGCGCGGTGGTGAAGCCGTCGCCGACCTCGACGCCCTTCATGGCCTGGACACCCATCAGCGCGGCGGCGAGACGCGCGTCGAGGCGGCGGTCCCAGTGCACGTGCGAGCCGAGCCCCGGCGGCAGCCCGTAGGCGATGACCTCGATGACGCCCCCGACGGTGTCACCGGCCGCCTTGACGGCCTCGACCTCGGCGACCATGGCCTCGGTACCGGCCGGGTCGAACGCGCGGACAGGGCTCTCGTCGATGGCGGCCAGGTCCTCCGGGCCGGGCAGCGGACCCTCGGGTGCGTCGGCACCCCCGATCGAGACGACGTGGCTGATGATCTCCACGCCGAGCAGCTGCCGCAGGAAGGAACGAGCCACGGTGCCGAGGGCGGTCCTGGCCGCGGTCTCCCGCGCACTGGCCCGTTCGAGCACCGGGCGGGCGTCGTCGAAGCCGAACTTCTGCATCCCGGCGAGGTCGGCGTGGCCGGGTCGGGGCCGGGTGAGCCGCTCGTTGCGGGCGAGGCCGGCCAGTTCCTCGGGGTCCACGGGATCCGCGGACATGACCTTCTCCCACTTGGGCCACTCGGCGTTGTCGATCCGCACCGCGACCGGCCCGCCCTGGGTCACCCCGTGCCGCACGCCACCGAGGAACTCGACCCGGTCGGTCTCGAACCCCATGCGCGGGCTACGCCCCAACCCGAGGCGGCGGCGGGCAAGCTGCTCGCTCAGGTCGGTTGTGGTGACCTCAACCCCGGCGACCATGCCTTCCAGCACGGCGACCAGCGCGGGCCCGTGTGATTCCCCAGCGGTGATCCAACGCAACACCCGCTGATCCTGTCATGCCGCCACTCGGCCCTTGTGCCGGCCTCAGACGACGCCGTTCGCGCTTCGGACCAGCTCAGCGTGGCCCCGAGTCCGGCCGTTACGACTACAGGGTGCGTCTGGTGTGACACGTTCTGCCGCAAGCGCCGGCGCTGTTCGTCATCGGGGCCGTAGCCCGTCGAGGATGATCTGGGCGAGGTGTGCTGAGCGTTGCTGGCTGGTCTCCGCGTTGGCGTGCCGGATCGCGGCGAAGGCCCCGGCGACGAGCGCCATCACGTCGTCGACGGTGACGTCGCGTCGCACGGCGCCGGCTGTGTGCGCGCGGTCGAGCAGCTCCGCGACCTGGCCGGTGAGGTCCGCCGCGACATCCGGGGCGGCGGTGCGCAGGTCGAACTCGGCAGCCGTCAACGCGCTCTTCACGGCCGCGTTCTCGGCACCCATGGCCACCATTCGAGAGAGCTGGGTGAACAGCGCCGCGGGATCGTCGGTGGCGGCGAGCGCTGTCGCCTCCGCCACCAGCTGCTCGAGCTGATCGATCGTGACCGCGAGGTACAGCGCTTCCTTGGTGGGGAAGTGCCGGTGGACGGTGCCGGGCCCAACACCCGCCCGACGCGCGATCTCGTCGAGCGAGACGCCGAGACCGTCTGTGGCGAACAGTTGCTGCGCGGTCCGCAGCACCCGCTCGCGATTGCGGCGCGCGTCGGCTCGCAACTCCCGGCCACCACCGTGAACTGTCGAGGAGTTCGGCGCGGCGCGTTCGGGCGGTCGGCTGGACATGTCGGTCCTAGATGAGAGCGGGCACAGGTGGGCATCCGTGACGAATGAGATGGACACTCCTCCTGACCGCACTGTACGTGCTGGTCGACGATCATGTTGTGCTGGTTCGACGATATGTGGATCACCGATGCCACGGCGGCCCGACCAGCAACGATCACTTAGGGGCATCTGATCTTGGTTTAGGTCGGATTGAGCCGTTGTTGCCGCCGGTGTCGGGTGGTGGCAGGCGGTGGCGTGATCACCGTCAGGTGCTCAACGCGATCCTGTGGAAGCTACGGACGGGTGCGCCGTGGCGTGACCTGCCCGAGCGGTACGGGCCGTGGAAGACCGCGCATGAGCGGTTGCGGCTGTGGACCAAGACCGGGCTGTGGCAGAAGATCCTCGACGAAGTGATCGTCAAAGACGATGCGGTCGGTGAGGTCGAGTGGGTGATCAGTGTCGACTCGACCGTGGTCCGGGCCCACCAGCACGCGGCTGGAGCCCGGAAAAAGGGGGTCGCACCGCCGAAACCGAAGCCCTCGCCGTCGACGGGGAACACCTCGGCCGCTCGCGCGGTGGACTGAGCACCAAGATCCACCTCGCTGTCGACGACCGCGGCCGGCCGATGCGGATCCTGCTCACCCCCGGCCAGGCCGGGGACAATCCCCAGCTTCTGCCGCTGCTCGACGGAATCAGTGTCAGCCGTGACGGGCCGGGCCGGCCACGCTGCCGTCCCGACGCGGGCGCGGGATCCCGCGCCCGCGTCGATGTCCTGGCTGGCTTCGGCTACGTTGCAGGAGGTTTTCACGCTCTGCGAGTCGATGATCGCTGCGGTCGGAGTGGCCGCACGCCCTTTCGCCACCCGAACCTGTTGGCGGAGCAAGTCATGCAGGGCCTCGGTGTTCCATAGGCTTCCCACTTGGCGTCGTAGTCATAGACTGTCTTGTCGGGCGAGGGAAGTCATGGTTGAGTCGGCCTGGGGCGCTGTGCCAGCGTTACTGCTGGTCCGTTTCCCCAGGCCGCTCGCCGAACCCGGCGTGCGCCTCTCAACGCACCGGGCTCTCCACGGTCTGTGCCGTCAGGCTGTTCCAGTAACCCAGGGGATAGGGATCTTGCTGCCGCGGTAGCGGTACCGGGTCACCGGGATCGTGCCGATCCGTGCCAGTTCGATCTTTCCGGCCGCTATGGGCACCCAACGCCCGGTCGGGGTGGTATGCCGACGCCGGAACTCCTTCCAACTCCACCGATGCCGAGTACGCAGCATGTGCACCACTCGCCACCAGGTGAAGTTGTCCAACGCATGGAAGGTGTCCTTGGCGACCGCGTGCCGGAAGTAATACGCCCACCCGCGCAGCACCGTGTTCAGCTGGTGCAGCACGAATCCCAGGTCCTGCTGCGACGTCTTGCGGGTCAGGGCACGCACTTTCGCTTTGACCGACCGGACCGGCCGCTTGCCGACGAAGGTGTAGACGTACCACTTGTCCGTTCCTCGTTTGCGGCGCCACTGGATGCGGAACCCGAGGAAATCAACTCCCTCACTCAGGTGCACTATCTGGGTCTTCACAATCGATAACCGCAGACCCAGCGGTGCAAGCACCATCGCGATCTGGTCACGCAACGCCTCGGTGTCCTGCCGCGTGCCGTTGACCAGCACGAGGAAGTCGTCCGCGTAGCGGACGATCTTCCACGTCGGCAGGCCCTTAACGTGGCGGGTGTTGCGACGTTTCCCAGTCGACATCGCCCCACCCGGCTTCCATGGCTCCTGCAGATGCCTATCCAGCACCGACAAGGCGATGTTGGCCAACAGCGGAGACAGGATGCCGCCCCGAGGCGTACCGGTGATGGTGTCCCGACGAACACGGAGTTCGGTCAGAACCCGGGCTTTGAGGAACGCCTTCACCAGCCGTAGAACGCGCTTGTCCTTGATCCGGTCCCGAACCTCGTCCATCAGTACCGCGTGATCGATCTCGTCGAAACACGCGTGGATGTCCGCGTCCAGCACCCACCGATACCCGTTGGTACCCAGCATATGGATCTCGGCGATCGCGTCCTGCGCCCGCCGCGAGGGACGAAACCCATACGAGACCGGTTCGAAGCCAGCCTCGAACACGGGCTCCAGTACCAGTTTCAACGCCGCCTGCACGACCCGGTCCGCGACCGTGGGAATCCCCAACCTGCGAACCTTGCCCGACCCACCCGGCTTCGGGATCATCCGTTCCCGCACCGGCAACGGCCGAAACGAGCCGTCCTTCAACGACACCCGTAAATCGTGCAGAAACCCCGGGACACCAATACCCTCCTCGACGTCGCTGACCGTGAGGCCATCGACGCCCGGGGTTCTCGCGCCCCGGTTACCCGCGACCCGCTCGAACGCCATCATCAGCGTCGCCGGGTCACAGACCAGGTTGAACAAGTCGTCGAACCGACGGCCAGTATCGGCCGCCGCCCAACGGTGAAGTTTGGCCTGCATCTCCGCTACTCGCCCGTGCGGTCCCACCGGGACCGGCACCGGCGAAGCGCTGCCGTCCAGCGGCGCGTCTTGCGGCATTACAGCATCCTTCCCTTCTCCAAACCGCTGTCGTCCTTCCCCATGTACCGGGCTTTCCCCGGCTCGAAGTACTACGACGACTCCGCCCCGTCCGACCCGTTCAGCGGTCGACGCCCCTATCCACACCGCCACGCTGGGCGCCTGGAGAGTGCGGAGGTGGTGTCGGACGGTTCCCGTGTTCACTGTGTCCCGCTCGATGGAGGAGGAGCCCGACTCTGCCCCAGCGGCATCGCCACGAGTACGCCGCAGACCTTCCTCGTGGCCTCCCGGAAGCTACTGCCTGTTCGCCCCGGAAGTTCCCGCCACCGCAACGGCGACGGTACGCACCGCGCCCGGCCCAGATCCGTCAGGTTCGAGCCGGTGGGAATTGTGAAGGGCTTTACAACGCCGGTTCCTCGCGTACTCCTTTCCACCACGCTTGCCGGGCACACACCATCTGACGGTCCTGGCCCATCCCGGCTTTGTCAGGGCTGCTTGCCACCCTCACCAGCGTCACCTGGTTCGGGCTGCCCTCAGCTACGGTCAGCCTGCTGCGACAGGCCAACGGCAGGGGTCTCTCACCCCCACTCGGTCACACAGCGCATCACGGCGCACCGGCAGGTACTCCCACGCGATCCCGGTCCGGCACACGTGCAGGATCGCGTTCACGATCTCCCGCAACTCATGCACCCGCGTCACCGTCCCCGGCCCCCGCCGAGCCGCCCGCCACGCGGTCAACGTCGGCTCGATCAACGCCCAACGAGCATCGGACAAGTCCCTGCGATACGCGGGCCGGCCACCCACAAGTTGATCAAGCTATCAGCCGGCACCCGAACCGGACATACCGACACCAATCAAGATCAGATGCCCCCTTTTATCAACGCTCGGTCGGGCAGACCGACGCCGAAGGTCACGTGACAGCCTTTGTAACCGGGGCGCCGCACCGTATAGTGCGAACCATAACCGGGGCGACGACCCGGTTATGACACTCGACCATGAGGAGAGCCTGCCGATGACCACACGCGACGCCGGCGACTTGGTGCGGCGGATGCAGGAGTGCTTCAACACTCGTCAGTTCGACCAAGCCGACGATCTGTTCACCCCCGACTTCTTCAGTCATCCGCTCGGCACCACCGGGTTCGAGGCAGGCAAAGAGGCCTGGCGTAGCCTCGTCGCCCATCTTCCCGACTATCGCGTCGTCGCCGAGGACATTCTGGTTGACGGTGACAAGGTCGCCATCCGCTCGTCCGTCGAGGGAATCCCGACGCCGGACGGCGGCGTGCGGCCGATGCTGATCGAGATCTTCCGCGTCGACAACGGCCGCCTCGCGGAGGGTTGGGCACTCGGCCAAGGGCTCCCCCTCGAGTTCCTGGACACCGACACAGTCGCGAGCTGACACAACACGGCCCAACCACGCGAATCATCCCTTGTGGACACTCATGGCGGGGTCGTGATAGCTGGGAACGTTGCAATCACATAGGTTGCCGCCAGTAGGGCTGGGCCGTGCGGGATGCCTGACCGCCATTGGTGGCGTCGACGCTTCGGGACCGTCAGGCTCAGCGCGAGCGTCAGGATCGCTGCCAGCGCCGTACCCACCAGCACCGCTGGCATACCCACCGCACCCATAACCGCGCCCTGACTGCCGGACAGTTTGACGTCGCCTCCACCCATGGCCGCGGGGGACACCAGGTGGAGCATCAGGTAACCGCCGCCCAGCGCCAGGGCACCCAGCAGCGCGCCTTTGGCCACGTGCCAGCCGGACTGCGTGCTGGCCAGCGACACCGCCATAGCTATGGCCGGGTAGGCCGACAGCGTCACAACGTTCGGCAGGCGGCGGTGTTTCAGGTCGACCGCCGTCAGCGTCACGGCCAGCCAGGCCACCACCAGGGGTATCGGGAGCCACCACCAGGGCAGGTGACCCGTTTCGGCGCGCCAGCCGGCCAGTGTCCACAGTGTCGCGACACCCAGAGCCGTCCATCCTTTATGGACAGTCGCGCCTCGGCGGATGCGGGTGAGCACCGACTGGGCGGCTGCTCCCGAAGCGGCACCGGTGGTTGCGAGGAGGAGGGAAAGAGTCATGACTCCAGGGTCGGGGGTGCGGGCCTGGAGGGCAAGGAGAAGAGCGAGCGAATGGGACTTTCGTGCGAGGAGGTCAGGTCAGGGCCTTCGCCAGGATCTCCTTCACCACATCGGTTTTCGCCTCCGCGTAGTCCTGCACGTATCGCCACTCCCGTGTGGACAGTTCGCGTTTCACCGCCGCGCAGTGGTCGCGGTCGTCGTCGTGGGTGCGAAGCCGGTCGCGGAAGCACAGCATGCGGTCGATCTCGGCCGCGGCGTGCTGGAGCGTCCACGGCTCCAGGTCAGAGCGGCAGCGGCAGGATGCCACCCGTCGCCGCGCGCAGGGCGTCACGCATGGCCTCGCGAGGGGCCGACCTGCCGGTGAACTGCTCGACCTGCCCGAAAGCCTGGTGCAGCAACATGTCCAGGCCCGTCGCCAGGACGCCGCCGCGCTCGGCCACCGCTGTGGCCAGCGGGGTCGGCCACGGGTGGTAGATCACGTCCAGGACGCACGGCGCCAGTGACAGGTCGGCGATCAAGGGTGCGACCGCGGCCGGCGGGGTCGTGTTCACCAGCACCGACGCCGACGCCGACAACACGGAGAAGTCCGCGGCCGCCCACGAGACGGGTGACACGGCCAGGCCGAGCGCCGCACCGCAGTTCACCGCCGACGACGCCTTCGCGACGTCGCGCACCACCACGGTCGCCGACGACACACCCAGCGACGCGAGGCCGGCGAGAGCCGCGCAGGCCGTGCCTCCCGCACCCAGCACCACGCCGGTCGTGGCGGAGACACAACCCACCGCCCGCAACGCGCCCGCCACCCCGTCGATGTCGGTGCAGTCCGCCGCCCAGCCGTCTTCCTTGCGGACCAACGTGTTCGCCGCGCCGACCGCCCGCGCACGAGCGGTCGCAACGGTCGCCAGTTCCAGCGCCGCCCGCTTGCCCGGCATCGTCACCGACAGGCCGACCCACGACTCGTCCAGCGTCGCCACCAGCGTCGGCAGTTCCGACTCCGACGCCTCCAGCCGCGAGTACGTCATGTTCAGGCCCAGCGCGTCGTACGCGGCCTGGTGCAGCACCGGTGACAGCGAATGCGCGACCGGCTTCCCGGCGATCGCCGCCCGTCGAACGTCAGTAGGCACCGTTCGCCTGCGCGAGGGCCCGGTTGTCGTTGTGCTCCGTGTTGGTGGTCGCGAAGCACGACGTGCCGTCCTTCTGGCACTTCACGAAGAAGAGCCAGCCACCTTCCTCCGGCTTCACGACGGCCTGCAGCGCGCCCTCGCCAGGAGCCGAGATCGGCGTCGGCGGCAGACCCTTGTTGTCGTAGGTGTTGTAGGCACCGACCCGCTCGCGGTCCTCGCGATTGGTGCGGATCATCGGCCGGTCCAGCACGTAGTTGATCGTCGAGTCGTACTCGAGCTTCATGCCTTCCTGTAAGCGGTTGTACGTCACCCTGGCGACCTTGCCGAAGTCCTTGGTGATCGCCTCTTTCTCCACCAGCGACGCCATGGTCAGTACCTGGTAGGGCGTGTAGCCGGTCTCGTCCGCGATCGTCGGCAGGCCGAGCGCCTGCATCTGCGTCGCCGACTCGGTCATCACCTGCGTCCACAGCTCGTCGGCCGTCGAGCCCGGCTTGACGTCGTAGACGCCGGGCATGATCAGTCCTTCGAGCCGGCGCTTCGGCTCGGCTTTGCTCGCGTCGGGGATCGCCCACTCCGGAACCCCCAGCTTCGCCAGGTCCCCGGTCTGGACGACCTGGGTCAACTGCTCCGGCGGCACACAGGTGCTCTTGCCGTCCAGCTCCGCGCACGACGCGTCGGACAGCATCCCGGTGATGCCCTTGACCACGGACTCGTCCGGCTGGGTGATGTTCTCGAGCTGGCTGCCCGGCTTGACCTCGAACTGGCCCACCTGCGACTCGGGATTGACGATCTTGCTCACCGCGGCGGCCCCGGAGGACTCCTTCTTCATGACGTAGTAGCCGGGCTGCACGCCACGCACGGCGGAGTTCGACTCGGCGGCCACCACGAACGCACGTGAGCTCGCGACCACACCCGCCTCGACCAGGGTGTTGGCGACGTCCGCCGTGGTGTCGCCGTCCTTCACCTGGACCACGACGTCGCCCTTGCCCTGGCCGGCGAAGTCGTCGTAGTCGCCGATCCCGACGATCTGCTTGTAGCCGTAGTACCCGCCGACACCGATCAGCGCCAGCACCACGACCATGCCGATCCACACCACGGTCCGGCGCTTCTTCTTGCGCGGCGCTGGTCGCCGGCCGCTACTGCTGCGGACCGGACGGTGGCGCTCCGTACGTTCCTCACCGAAGAGGTCGAGATCGTCTTCGGGGTAGGTCATGGCTCAAGCCCTTCCTGTGGCGTCCGCCCCAAGCGCCCGTCCAGCCAGGCCTGCAGGATTTCCACGGCGGCCGCCTGGTCAACCACCGCTCTTTGCCGCTTACCCCGCACCCCGCGGTCGCTCAGCATTCTCGTGGCGCTCACCGTCGTCAACCGTTCGTCGGCCAACCGGACAGGAACCGGACGTACCCGTCGCGCCAGCTGCCTGGCATATGCCGTCGCGATCGCCGCGGCCTTACCGTGACCTGCCGAAAGCGTCCTGGGTAAGCCAACCACTACTTCGACCACCTCGTACTCGACTACGAGCTCGGCCAGCCGGTCCAGATCACTGCCCGAACGTGCGTCGCGCGACAGCGTAACGAGTGGCGTCGCGAGGACGGGACCCGGATCGCTGAGCGCGACCCCGACCCGTACCGAACCAACATCGACACCCAGCCTGCGGCCAGGCCCCGGATCCCCGTGGCCTGGCCGGTCGGGTTCGGTCACGTGGCCGCCTGGTCGATCGCCTTGCGCAGCGCCGCGACCGCGTCCGGCACGCCGGCCGGGTTGCCGCCACCGCCCTGCGCGAGGTCGGGCTTGCCGCCGCCGCGACCGCCGATCGCCGGCGCGAACGCCGGCACCAGCTTGCCCGCCGCGAAGCCCGCGTCCCGCGCGGCCGAGGTGGTCGCGACAACGAAGCTCACCTTCTCGCCGTCCGCCGAGAACAACGCGACCACACCGGAGCGCGCGCCGAGCCGGTTGCGGACCTCGCCCGCGAGCTGCCGCAGGTCGTTGCCGCCGATGCCGTCCGGTGTCGCGATCGCGACCAGCGCCGTGCCGTGGATGTCCTCCGCCGACTCCGCGAGTGTGCCCGCGGACGACAGCAGCTGCCCCGCACGGAGCTTCTCCAGCTCCTTCTCCGCCACGCGCAGCCGCTCGACGGTCTGGCCGATGCGCTCCGGCAGCTCCTCCGGGCGCACCTTGAACTGCTCCGCGAGCTGTCCGACCAGCACGTGTTCCCGCGCGAGGAACCGGAACGCGTCCAGGCCGACCAGCGCCTCGACACGGCGCACACCCGCGCCGATCGACGCCTCGGAGAGGAGCTTCACCACGCCGATCTCCCCGGAACGGTGCACGTGCGTGCCGCCGCACAGCTCCTTCGAGTAGTCGCCGATGGTGATGACGCGGACCTTCTCGCCGTACTTCTCGCCGAAGAACGCGATCGCACCCTGCTTGCGCGCCTCGTCGAGAGTGAGGATGTCCGCCTGCACGTCGTAGTCGTTCAGCAGCACGTCGTTGACCTCGTCCTCGACGTCCGCCAGCACGCTCGCCGGCACCGCGCCACCTGGCGAGGTGAAGTCGAACCGCAGCCGGCCCGGTCCGTTGAACGAACCCGCCTGCGCCGCCTGTGTGCCGAGCGCACGCCGCACGCCCGCGTGCACAAGGTGAGTTGCTGAATGAGACCGAGACACCGCGCGGCGACGCGACGGGTCGACCTCCGCATGCACTGTCGCGTCCAGTAGCAGCTCACCGGTGACGATCTTGCCGCGGTGCACGTTCAGGCCCGCGACCGGCGACTGCACGTCGTGTACCTCGACCACCACGCCGTCGCCGACGATCTTGCCGGTGTCCGCGAGCTGACCGCCGCCCTCCGCGTAGAACGGGGTGCGGTCGAGCACGACCTCGACCTCCGCACCCTCCCCCGCCGACACCGCGGGCTGGCCGTGCGAGAGCAGGCCGACGACCCGCGACTCGGTCGACAGCTCGGAGTACCCGAGGAAGTCGGTGGTGCCGTGGTCGTCGAGGATCGAGCGGTACGCGCCGCCGTCCGCGTGGCCGACCTTGCGGGACGCCGCATCCTGCTTCGAGCGCTCACGCTGCTCGGTCATGAGTCGGCGGAAGCCGTCCTCGTCGACCTTCAGGCCCTGCTCGGCCGCCATCTCCAGCGTCAGGTCGATCGGGAACCCGTACGTGTCGTGCAGCTGGAACGCCTTGTCACCGGACAGGACCGTGCCGCCGGTCTGCTTGGTCTCGGACGCCGCGACGTCGAAGATCTTCGAGCCGCTGGACAGCGTCTGGAGGAACGTGTCCTCCTCCTGGCGCACCACACCGTCAATACGGTCGAACTGCTCGACCAGTTCAGGGTAGGCGGGACCCATGGTGTCGCGGACGACCGCCGCGAACTCACCCAGTACCGGCTCGTTCACGCCCAGCAGGCGGACCGAGCGGACGATGCGGCGCAGCAGGCGGCGCAGCACGTAGCCGCGCGCCTCGTTGCCCGGGGTGACGCCGTCGCCGATCAACATCACACCCGACCGCGCGTGGTCCGCGATGACGCGGAACCGGACGTCGTCGACGGGGTTGGCGCCGTAACGCCGTCCCGACATCTCCTCCGCCCTGGTGATCACCGGGCGGACGAGGTCGGTCTCGTAGACGTTGTCCACGTTCTGGAGCAGGTACGCGACGCGCTCGATGCCCATACCGGTGTCGATGTTCTTGGCCGGCAGCTCACCGATCGGCGCGTGTCCCAGCTTCGGGGACAGTTCCCCGCGCTCGTCCTGCATGAAGACGAGGTTCCAGATCTCCAGGTAGCGGTCCTCGTCCACGACGGGACCGCCGTCCTTGCCGTGCTCGGGGCCGCGGTCGAAGTAGATCTCCGAGCAGGGGCCGCCGGGACCGGGCACACCCATGTCCCAGTAGTTGTCCTTGCCGTCGCGGCGCTGGATGCGCTCGTCGGGCAGGCCGGCGACCTTGCGCCACAGCGCGATCGCCTCGTCGTCGGTCTCGTAGACCGTCACCCAGATGCGGTCGGGGTCGAAACCGTAGCCGCCGTCGGACTGGCTGCCGGTGACCAGCTTCCAGGCGTGCTCGATCGCACCTTCCTTGAAGTAGTCGCCGAAGGAGAAGTTGCCCGCCATCTGGAAGAACGTGTTGTGGCGGGTCGTCTTGCCGACCTCGTCGATGTCGCCGGTCCGCACACACTTCTGCACGCTGGTCGCGCGCGGGTACGGCGGCGGCTCCTCGCCGAGGAAGAACGGTTTGAACTGCACCATCCCCGCGTTCACGAACAGCAGGTTCGGGTCGTCGAGGATCAGCGAGGCACTGGGCACCAGCGTGTGCCCCTTGCTCGTGAAGTGGTCGGTGAATCGCTTGGAGATCTCGTGTGTCTGCACGATGGGTCCTTGGAGGTGTCGAACGAGTTGGGGTCCGGCACGGCGGACAGCGCGGCGCTACCGGGCGCGGCTCAGCTGCCCGCCCTGCGAGCTCGCGCGTCGGCGGGCCGGCTCGGCCGCCCGCGTCCCTCGTCCCGGACGCCGAGGGCGCGCCGCGCTACCGGGCTGACCCCGGACCGCTGCTCGACCACCTCGGACAACTCCTCTTCTCGTTCCTCCATGCCCGCACGGACGTCGGCCCCGAAGGAGCCGATCGCGCCGGCGAGCTCACTGATCGCCTCACCCAGGTTACCGGCGATTCCGGCCGGGGTCGCCTGCTTTGCCGTCTCGCGGGCCTTCTTCGACAACGCCACACCGGCCGCGACACCCACCCCCAGCCAGAAGAGCCTCTTCACTGTGCCGCCTCCCCGGAACCAAAGGTGTTGGTCACGTTGGGTCGACCTGATACCGATACCGAGGTTGACACAGGGCTGCTCACGACTTCGCCTTTCGCCTCTCCCGACGGGCGTGCTTGCCCTCGGCCGCCTCCTTGGCCTTGCGGCGAGCCTTGAGCGCCTTGCTCACGCCGTAGGAGAACGCGGCGGCCTTCACGAGCGGGCCGCCCAGCGTCGCGGTGAACACCGAGGTCAGCGCGGAGACGTTGCCGGTGACCGCCTGGGTGTTCGCGGTGATGCCGTCCACGCGCTCCAGCTGCGTGTTCACCCGCGTGAGCGTGGTGTTGGCCTCGTTGAAGATCGGGTCGGTGTTGGTGTGCGCCTTGCGGATCGCGATGGTCGCCTCGTCGAGCGTGCGCCCGAGCTTGATCAACGGGATCGCCAACAGCAGAACGAGCAGCACGAACGCGCCGGCCGCGATCAGCGCGGCGATCTGCCCTGCTGACACGAGCCCTCCCTGGGGGTTTCATGGGGGTCTGGAATTGGCCGAAAGATTACCGTGAGCACTTGGTAGCGGCCCGTTCGGCTCAGGTCAACAAGCCGACGTGTTGATCAAGAGCCGCGAGCGTGGTGTCCCGGTCGGCCCGCTTCAGCTCGAGAAGTGCTCGTTCGACACCCGCCTCGGCCAGCTTGGCCAGCACGTCCGCGTCCGGTGGCGCGTTCATCACGGTCACCGGGAGGGTGCGGCCGAGTTCCGCCGCACGGGCCCGCAGCTCGCCGATGTCCTGGACGAGCACGTCCGGGTCGCCGGTGTGGATCGGGAACCAGCCGTCCCCGTACTCGACGATCTTGCGCCAGGCGGGGTTCTTGCCGCCACCGACCAGGACCTGTGGGCCGCTGGGCGGCTTCGGCCACGAGTACAGCGGGTCGAAGTGGACGTGCTTGCCGTGGAACTCGGCCTCGTCCTTGGTCCAGATCTCGCGCATGGCCAGCATGTGCTCGCGCAGCACGGCGACCTTCTCCTTGGGGTCGACGCCGTGCTGCCGGAGCTCGCCGTCGTGCCAGCCCGCGCCGACACCGACGACCACCCGCCCGCCCGAGATGGCGTCGAGGCTCGCGATGGCCTTGGCCGTGACGATCGGCTCACGCTGCGCGGCGAGCAGGATCGAGGTGCCGAGCGTCAGCCGTTCGGTGGCGCCCGCGATCACCGACAGGGTGACGAGCGGGTCGGTGATCCTCGGATGCGTGCGTGCCTGTTCCTCGCTGGGCGCCGACGCGAGATCCTGGACCGGCAGGTTCGTGTGCTCGCCGAGGAACAAACCCTCGAAGCCGCGCTCCTCCAACGCCCTGCCCAGGTCGACGGGGCTGACGCCGTCGTCGATGAACCCGTACCAGAAACCGATCTTCACCTGTTTCCCCTGATCGCCTTGCGTAGTTTCGGCACCCGGTCGGCGAGCGCGCGTTCCATGCCTCGCTGGGTCGGGTGGTAGTAGTCCTTGCCCACCAGCTCGTCCGGTGGGTACTGCTGTTCCAGCACGCCCTCCGGCACGTTGTGCGGGTATCGGTAGCCGGTGGCGTTGCCGAGCTTCTTCGCTCCCGCGTAGTGGCCGTCCCGCAGGTGCGCCGGCACGGGGCCGATCGCACCCTTGCGGACGTCCGCCATGGCCTCGCTGATCGCGGTGGTGACCGCGTTGGACTTGGGCGCGGTCGCGAGGTGGACGGTGGCGTGCGCGAGGTTGAGCGCGCACTCGGGTAAGCCGATCAGCTGGACGGCCTGGGCGGCGGCGGTGGCGGTCTGCAGCGCGGTCGGGTCGGCCATGCCGACGTCCTCGCTGGCGTGGATCACCAACCGGCGCGCGATGAACCTCGGGTCCTCCCCCGCCTCGATCATGCGGGCGAGGTAGTGGAGGGCGGCGTCCACGTCCGAGCCGCGGATCGACTTGATGAACGCGCTGGTCACGTCGTAGTGCTGGTCGCCCTGGCGGTCGTAGCGGACCGCGGCCTTGTCGACCGTCGACTCGACCGTTGGCAGGTCGATCCGGCCGTCGTCGGTGGCCAGTGCCGAGTCGGCGGCGGCTTCCAGAGCGGTGAGGGCTCGGCGGGCGTCCCCACCCGCGAGCCGGACGATGTGGTCCTCGGCGTCCTTCTCGAGGGTGACCGTGCCGCCCAGGCCGCGCTCGTCGGCGACCGCTCTGTTGACCAGCTCGCGGACGTCGTCGTCGGTGAGTGAACGCAGTTGCAGTACGAGTGACCGGGACAGCAGTGGGGAGACGACCGAGAAGAACGGGTTCTCGGTGGTGGCCGCGACCAGCAGCACGATCCGGTCCTCGACGGCGCCGAGCAGCGCGTCCTGCTGCGTGCGGGAGAACCGGTGCACCTCGTCGATGAACAGGACCGTGGACTCCCCGGAGTGGGTGAGGCGGCGGCGGGCCTCCTCGATGACGCCGCGGACCTCCTTCACGCCGGCGGACAGCGCGGACAGCGCGACGAAGCGCCGGCCTATCGCGCTGGAGACCAGCATCGCGAGGGTCGTCTTGCCGGTGCCGGGCGGTCCGTACAGCATCAGAGACGCCGGGGCAGCGCCTTCGACCAGCCGCCGCAGCGGGGCACCGGGACCGAGCAGATGGTCCTGGCCGACCACCTCGTCGAGCGTCGCCGGGCGCATGCGGACGGCGAGCGGCGCGTTCGCGCTCACCCGCTCCCGCGCGCCGGGGTGGTGCTGCTCCTGCGGCGGGCTGTCGAACAGTTCGAGGTCAAGCCCTTCTTCCACGAAGAGGACGCTACCCGCCGCCACCGACAGTGCTCATTGGCCTCGCTCCGCTCGGCTCTGAGCGGGCCGCTCAGGACTACGATGACCTGGCGCGGTGTGGGGCCGCGTCCGGTCCGCGGGAAGGGCTGAGCCCACCCCTCTGGTGTTGTGTCGACCGTGCCTTCTCCCCTGCCCGGTGTTCGCGGACCGCGGGCGAACGGGGTGAGGAGGTTGTCGTGAACGTTTCTCTGCCGGCCGCTGTCAGTCTCGAGCAGCTGCGCAAGCAGGCTAAGGAGCTGGCCAGGGCCGACTCGGTCCCGCTGTCCCGGGCACAGCTCGCGCTCGCGCGGCGGTACGGGTTCCCCAGCTGGCCGAAGCTGCGGGCGTACGTGGCGCGGGTCGAGGCCGGGGCGCAGCACGCGTTCGAACCGGATCCCGACTACTACGCCGAGCGTGCCGAGGGACTGCTGGCGTCGGCCCTGGACGACACGCCGTCGTCGGTCGCGGAGTTCACCCGCTGGTCGGCGCCGTTGACCGCGGCCGGCGCGCGTCTGGTCGTCGCTCGCAACCACGGCTTCGCGGACTGGGTCGCGCTGCGGCGGCACGTGGTCGGGTTGCGGACGTCCGGGGAGCCGTTCGCACGGGCGTTTCACCTGCTGCGGGCACAGGACGTGGCGGGGCTCGGCGCACTGCTCGACCAGTTTCCGTCGCTGGTCGGCGCTCGCGGCACCAACGGCAACGACCTGTTGGCGCTCGCGTCGGCCACGTGTGACGAGCGGTTGGTCGCGCTGCTGGTGGCACGTGGGGCGGACGTGCGACGCGGGAACGTGCACGGCTGGACGGCTCTGCACCAGGCCGGGTACGCGAACCTGCCGTGGATGGCGCGGGTACTGCTGGCGGCCGGTGCGCCGGTGGACGTGTCCGCGCGGGGCGACGGTGGCACCCCGCTCGTGGTGGCGCTGTTCTGGGGCAATGTGGAGGTTGCCGAGGTGCTGGCCGCCGGCGGTGTTGTACCCCGGAACCTGCGGACGGCGGCCGGCCTGGACGACGTCGCGTCACTCGAGGCGTTGTGGGGCACGCCGGACGCGGGGGCGCATCGCGGGTTCTACCGACCGCATGGCGGGTTCCCGTCCTGGCGGCCCGGCGACGACGCGACGGAGGTCCGCGACGAGGCGTTGAGCTGGGCGGCCCGGGCGGACGCGGTGGCGGCGATCTCCTGGCTGTGCGCGCGGGGTGCCGCCCTCGACGCGGACGTCTACCGGGGGACGGCGCTGACGTGGGCCGCGGCACGCGGACGGGTTCGCGCGGTACGGCGGCTGCTGGAGTTGGGGGCGGGCGTGAACGTACGCGGCACGTTCGGTGGGCCGGGGCACGGACGTGGGACCACCGCTCTGCACCACGCCGCTGAAGGAGGTCACCTGGAGGTCATCGAGGCGCTGCTGGCCGCTGGCGCGGATCCCACTGTGGAGGACGAGTTGTACGGCGGCACACCGGCGGGGTGGGCTGAGCACAATGGACAGTCCGCCGCGCACGAGACGCTGCGGTAGTCCCGATGTCGTCGAGGCGCGGCTGGTGAGCGGCGGCCGCCGAGGAAGCTCGCGAGGATGACGGCGCCGAGCACGAGAAGTGCGGCGGCGACGCCGATACCGAGCAGGAAGCCTTCCATCGCGACGCGCAGCGGTGTGCCGCCGCTGGCTGGTGTCTTGAACGGCGCGTTGGGGACGTTCAACGACATGGGCGCGTCTTTCGGGACACCGCTGCGTGGCATGAACACGCCATTCGTGGCATCAGGGGGCAGAAGGGCTTGGCGGTTTCCGGGAACAGTCCATCCGGTTGACGTGGGTCGCCCACTCGCCCCCTGCCGCCGCCGGCCCCCGGATTCAACGCTACCAGCGAGCAACGACATTTTCCGGGCGTCCGAAGTGTCCTGTGGACAGTTGACCGCATGAGTGGGCCGTTGGCTCGGGCAAGGCGGCTCGGAGGGTTGGGTCGGGTCTGCCAGCGGCCTCGACAGTGGACCGTCGACGGTGCCGATCGTCGTCGGTGTTGGTGGGTCAGGTTGGGGTGTCCATGAGGAATCGGGTCAGTTCTGGGCGTTTGGCGGTGCGGCTGGTGCCCGACGAGATGCCTCGGAGCCGTCTTCCGAGCCACGGGCCCAGGAAGCCGGTCAGCCAGCGTAGTTCTGTGCGGATCACCGTCAGGCGCGGTGGTTGTGGCAGTGCGGGGAGCGGGTGGGTCCACGAGTCGTCGGCGCCGGGGAGGGTCAGTGCGTGTGCCAACGAGTCGGCGATGCGTTGGTGGCCCATCGGGCTGGCGTGGAGACGATCTTCTGACCAGATGCGGGCGTCGGTGGTCACGTCGATCTCGAACGTCTCCACCACGCGTACTCCGTGGCGGGCGGCAGCCGCGCGGATACGGGCGTTCAGTGCCAGTACTCGTGGGAGGAGCGGGCGGGCCAGCGGGGCGATCTTCGCGACGTTCGGGAACGTGACCGTGCCCACCGTGGCGCCGGCCTTCGTCAGGGACGCGAACATCGCTTCCAGGTGGCCCGCTACCGCGTCCAGGTCGCATCTCGGGCGGAGGACGTCGTTGAGGCCGGCGACCACCGTCGCCAGGTCGGGCTTCAACTCCAGCGCGGGGGCCAGTTGTTCGGCGTGCACTTCGCCGGCCAGTTTGCCCCGGACGGCGAGGTTGGCGTAGCGCAGCTCCGGGTTCAGTTCGGCCAGCCGAGCCGCCAGGCGGTCGGCGAAACCGCGGTGCCCGGACGTGTCGTCGCCGTCGCCGACGCCCTCCGTCTGGCTGTCACCGATCGCGACGTAACGGTGGTACAGCTGCTCCGGCATCGGTCCTCCTGGCGTCTCCTCCGGCCATCGTATCGGCGGCCATTACCCTCCCCACGTGCAACGAACCACCCGTCTCCCGGCTGACGCGCAGCTGGTTCTGCCGGCGCGGACCCGAGAGGCCGTCCGGGAGCACACGTCGCCAGTCGCGATCTTCGTGGTCACCGTGGTGATCGCCGGGTTCGGGGTCGGCGCGACCGGGTCACCGGTGTGGACGGTGATCGGCGTCCTCTGCCTCGCCGGAGTGGTGCTCGAACTGTTGTTGGTGCGCGCGCAGATCGGATTCGGGCCGGTACTCGCCGCCGACCGCGAGCACGTGTGGGTGCGTGCCGGCGGGTTCCTGTCCCCCAGGTCCGTCCAGCTCGACTGGTCGGAGATCACCACCGTGACGCTGCACGTCTGGCGTGGGCGGCGCGACGCCACGGCCCGCTACCTCTCGTTCGACCTCGCCGACGACGCCGCGGCCCAGCTCGCCGCCGACCCGAAGCTGGCCAGGCGGGTACGCCGGCTGACCCGCGTGTTCGGCTCGCCGCTCGCGATCTCAGAGCAGCGCGCACACGTCCTCGACGGCACCCTCCGCAACCTGCGTGACCTCGCGCCGGACGGGGTGGGCTTCGTCAACAAGGCCTGACCTCAGCTCACTGCGCCGCCAGCTCCACGATCGCGACCGTGCCCGCGGTGTGGACGGCCACCACGGTGAGGCCGGCGGTCTCCGCGAGCAGCGTCAGCTCGTTGACGTCACGCTCCCGCCCGCCGCCGAACAGGACGAGCCCACGCAGGTCCTGCTCGGTGTCCACCGGGTCCGCGATGTTCTCGATCACGAACACCGCGCCGTCCTCGCCGGCGGCCGCCGCACAGCTGCGCAGGATCGCGCGCGCGTCCTGGTCGCCCCAGTGATGGAGCACCGAGCACAGCAGGTATCCCTCCGCCCCGGTGGGCAGCTCACCGAAGAAGTCACCGGCCACGGCATTCCCTCGCCCGGCCAACCCGGCCGCGGCCAGCATCTTCCGCGCGGACTCGGCCGGGCCCGGCAGGTCGACGACCGTGCCACGCAGCGCCGGGTACTCGGTGAGCATCGCGACCAGCAGGGTCCCGTTGCCGCCGCCGACGTCGACCACGTGCCCGAGCGCGCCCCAGTCGTAGGCCGACACGATCAGCTGCGCGACGGTCCCGACAGCGGCACCCATCTGCTCGTCGAACGACGCCGCCCGGTCCGGGTCCGCCGACACCGAGGCCCAGAATGGCACGCCGTACAGCTCCGGGTACGCGGCCGTCCCGGTCCGCACGCTGTGCAGCAGCCGCACGAACGCCAGGTCCGCGTGCCCCAGCGCGCCCTCGATGTCCCACCGCGCCCGCAGGCCGGCAGGATCGTCTGAGCACAACCCGGCACCCAACTCGGTCACGGTGTACCGGTCCGAGTCCAACGCCCGGGCCAGCACGCCGGCGGAGACGAGGTGGCGCAGCACCCGGTCGAGCGCGTCCGCGTCGGCGCCGATCGTGGCCGCCAGCTCCTTCGCGGTGGCCGGCAGGCGGTCGGCGACCCGCAGCGTCGCCGCGACCCGTATGGCCATGGGTGTCGCCAGGTCCGCCATGGCCGCCAGCGCGGCTCTCGACGGCACCGTTGCTGAAGTTGTGGGTTGGGCCTGCGGCAACTCCTCGTCTGCCATCGCGTCTCCCTTCACCACCCTCAACCTAGGACCGGTCGGGGCGGCCCGCAGATCGCGCTGTGCCCGTGGCGAACGCGCTGGCGGTGAGCAAGGCGCGTGGCGATGCTGAAGCGGTGGTCGATCGCGTCGCTGTCCTGTCCGATGTTCACGGTGTGCTGCCCGCGTTGGCGGCCGTGCTGGCCGAGCCGGACGTCCAGACCGCCGAGCTCATCGTGCTCACCGGGGACATCGCGGCCGGGCCACAGCCCGTGCGGACCCTTGATCTCCTCCTTTCGATGGGCGACCGGGTGGTGTGGGTCGGTGGCAACTGCGAGCGCGAACTCGTCGCTGCCGCCCGCGGCGGCGGAACGCCCGGGACGATCTCCGCCTGGGCGGGCCCACGGCTGCGCGCCGACCAGGTCGAGCTGCTCGACGGTCTGCCGAGGACGGTCACACTCGACGTACGTGGGCTCGGCGAGGTCCTGTTCTGTCACGCGACCCCACGCGACGACGAGGAGTTCGTCCTCGTCGACAGCTCGCTCGACCGGTGGGCCGAGGTGCTCGACGGCGCACCGGACACCATCGTGTGCGGCCACACCCACATGCCGTACGTCCGGCTCGCGGACCGGCGCACGATCGTGAACCCCGGCAGCGTCGGCATGCCGTACGGCACGACGGGCGCGCACTGGGCCCTGCTCGGCGGCGCTGACGGCCCCGCCATCCAGCTACGCCGCACCCACTACGACCGCGCGTCGGCCGCCGACGCGATCGAAGCGGAGTGCGACTACCCGGACATCGCGGAATGGACCAGGGGTTACCTGCTCGAACCCGTCTCGGACACCGAGGCGCTCGCGGTGTTCAGCCCACTCTCACGGCGCGCCGACGGGCCCCTCGGGTAAGAAGTCCGCGAGGTACGCCTCGACGGCCGGCTCGGGCGGCTGTAAACCGTGCCGCACCCAGGCGGACCGCTCATGTACCAGGGCCGGCAGTTCCCACACGCAACCGATCAACGGCTCCCGCAGCGGCGTGAACACCGTCGGCGCGTCGAAGGCCGCGCTGGCCGCGCGGCAGTGCAGGATCTCGCCGTACACCCACGCGTACAGGTTGAGCCAGATCGCGTCCATTCCCTTGTGCAGCACGGAGAACGCCACCCTGGGTGTGTCGTCCGTGCCGGCGGAGGACGGCAGCAGCTTCGGCAGGAACGACGCGGCCGCCTCGACGACGGCGTCGTCGAGGGGCGTGTCCGTGACGGTCACGAGGTAGCGCTTGATCTGCCAGTCCCCCACTGGCAGCACACCACCCGAGGCGAGGTAACGCGCGGAGAATCCCATGGCCCGTACCGTAGCTCCGCGCACCGACAGTTTTGGGTTCTCGCAGGTCAGCGGCGGAATGCCGGGTACAGGGCGAGCACCGGGTCGTCGTCGAACCAGCGCACGCGGAGCCGGTCGCAGACGGCGGCGGCGTGTTCGGCAACCGCCTCGGAACCGGCCAGCAACGCGTCGTTGGCGAGGCGGCGCCACCGGTCGGTCAGCACGTGTGTCTCCGGCGGAGTGTCCGACAGCAGCGACGAGTGCGTCTGCGCCGCCTCCGGTCTGCTGAAGAACTGCCACGTCGTCAGCCACACCCAGAACAGCTGGGCGTCCAGCAACGCCGGCAGGAGCACCCCGTCGTCGTCCAGATCTGGCCAGACCACCCGGACCTCGGCCCGCCAGCCGGCGAGCATCGCGTCCGTCATGCCGTTGGGCAGCCCGAACGGGCACCAGCACGAGGGGAACGGCACCCGAAGGAACGCGGCGTCGAAGATCGCGTTGCGGACGCAGCCGCCCTCGAGGTCGAGGAAGCGCACGCCCCGGTTGGTGATCAGGTTGTTGTCCGGGCACGAGTCCGACGGGCTGAACGCGCGGTGGTGCCCGGTTTCGAGCAGGTTCCTGCTCCGCTCCGCGCACTCCAGCACCGCCGCCGAGGTGCAGACCCCCAGCTCAGCCTCCAGCACGGCCGGCAGGTCGTTCATGGCCTTCGCGCCGTCGATCGCCAGCGGGTCCTTGAAGTCCGGGACCGTCAGCCGCCGCTGCAGCGCGTCGAAGTCGGCCTCCCGGCTCGCGGTCGTCGCGTGCAACCGGCCGAGGGACCTCGCGTAGGACAGCAGCGCACGCTCGGCGGCTCGGGCGTCGTCACCGAGCAGCTTGTCGGCGAGGGTCGGCGCGCGGCCGAGGTCCTCCAGCACGACGAGCCGGCTGCCCGGGTCGTGTGCGAACAGCTCGGGGCACATCCGATCCTCGGACGCGAGCGCGGTGAACAGCTGGTAGCTCGCCGCCTCCCGCACGAAGCTGTCGCAGTGCTCGTGGAGTGGCTGCACGTACCGCTTGAGAACGAGCGTGCGTGGCAGGGAGAACGGACTCGCCGCGACCCGAACCCGCGCGACGCTCGACCGCTCGGAGCCGCCCAGATCCTCCGCCTCCGTGAGCGTGATCCGAGCGCCGAACCTACGGCTCAGCACCGCCTCTGCCGCGACCACGGTCGCCAGTATTTCCGGATCCGCTTCACCACCGAGCGTCGGTGGGTCGGCGGCGGTTTCCACACTCATCTCCTCAGACCCTACTCCCGTCCCTGGTACCGACCGTAGTCATGTCCATCGATCAAGTAGCGACTGTTTCGGGATAAATAACGAAAACAGGTTCGTGTCGGGATCATTGCGACTGAGCGGGCCGAGGCCACGTCACCTGCTCAGCCACTGGAGAGTGGACGGCCGGCGTCGACGGTCGTCCACGTGGCACGACGCACCAGCAGCACCGCGGCGGCTGCGAGCACGATGCCGACGAGGTTGATGACGAGCTGACCGACCGAGGGAAGAACCCGGTTCCATTCCCCGAGAATCGCGGCGACACTCGCGTAACCCGCGGCCGGCACGGTGGTGACCGAGATGAACACACCGACCAAAGCTGCGGATTTCGCGGAGGTCATCGACAGCATCCCCGCCGCCCCCGCCAGCAACGCCACGATCAACGACCACGGCCCGATGTCGTAGACGAAGTCGACCTGATGTCCGTCGCCGGCGATCGCCCGCGCGTCGAACAGTCCGACCGCGCTGCCCAACGCGGTGCCACCAGCGGTGATCGCCATCGCCAGCGGGAAGCCGATCGCCAGCACCAGCGACGCCCTGCGCACCAGGTCCCAACGGCGGCGGACCAGACCGACGGCGATCGCCGCCAACGGCCCGAACTCCGGCCCGACGACCATGGCGCCCACGATCGTCACCGGCGAGTCGGTGATCACGCCGACGGCGGCGAGCAGGCACGCGATCGCGAGGAACGCCATGAACGTGGCGTTCAGCCGGGACTCGTCACCGGTGCGGGCGAGCAGTTCCTCCCACACCAAAGCGTCCGTGCCGTCGCCGGGCGCTTCCTTCTCCGCTTCGTCGGCGGCGTCGGACAGTGCGGTGTCGATCTGCTCCAGTGTGATCCCGCCGGAGTGGTCGACGCCGAGCTCACACAGCGAAGCGATGACCTCGTCGGTCGCCTCGCGGGCGATGTCGGCCTCGACCACGTCGCCCTTCGGGGCGACGGCGGCGCCGGGCAGGAGCACCACGTGCGCGACGCCCGGGTGCTCCTGAAGCCTGCTGACCACAGCCTCCGTGTGTTCCGTCGGGCAGATCGCCCTCAGGTGCAGCATGTCCTATGCCTTCTGCACCGGCTTCGAGTCGACGCCCGCCTCCTTGCGCTGCTCCGGCGTGATCGGCGCCGGCGCGCTGGTCAGCGGGTCGAACCCGCCACCGGTCTTCGGGAACGCGATGACATCCCGCAGCGACGATTCACCGGCCAGGAGCATGACGATGCGGTCCCAGCCGAACGCGATGCCGCCGTGCGGGGGCGGGCCGTACTTGAACGCCTCCAGCAGGAAGCCGAACTTCTTCTCGGCGTCCTGCCCGGAGATGCCCATGATCTCGAAGACCCGCTTCTGCACGTCCGCGCTGTGGATACGGATCGAGCCGCCGCCGATCTCGTTGCCGTTGCAGACGATGTCGTAGGCGTAGGCCAGCGCGTTGCCCGGGTCGGTGTCGAACCGGTCGATCCAGTCCGGGTTCGGCGAGGTGAACGCGTGGTGCACGGCCGTCCAACGGCCCCCGCCGACCGCGACGTCACCGGCGCTGCGGGCGGCCTCGGCCTCCTCGAACAGCGGCGCGTCCACGACCCACACGAACGACCAGGCCGACTCGTCGATCAGGCCGAGGCGGCGGCCGATCTCCACGCGGGCCGCGCCGAGCAGCGCGCGGGCCTCGACGGGGTTGTTGGCCGCGAAGAAGATGCAGTCACCGGGGTCGGCACCCGTCGCCTTCGCGAGGCCCTCCCGCTCGGCCTCGGACAGGTTCTTGGCGACCGGACCGCCGAGGGTGCCGTTTGCGTTCACGAGGACGTACGCGAGGCCCTTCGCGCCACGTTGTTTGGCCCATTCCTGCCACGCGTCCAACTGGCGACGCGGCTGGTCCGCGCCGCCAGGCATGACGACCGCGCCGACGTACGGAGCCTTGAACACGCGGAACGGCGTGTCCTTGAAGTACTCCGTCAGCTCGGTCAGCTCGAGACCGAACCGCAGGTCGGGCTTGTCGGTGCCGTAGCGGGCCATCGCGTCGGCGTAGGTCATCCGCTGGATCGGCAGCGGGATCTCGTAGCCGGCCAGGTCCCGCCACAGCGCCGCGACGATCTTCTCGCCGAGCGCGATCACGTCGTCCTGCTCGACGAAGCTCATCTCGATGTCGAGCTGGGTGAACTCGGGCTGACGGTCGGCGCGGAAGTCCTCGTCCCGGTAGCAGCGCGCGATCTGGTAGTACCGCTCCAGGCCGCCGACCATCAGGAGCTGCTTGAACAGCTGCGGCGACTGCGGCAGCGCGTACCAGGAACCGGGCTGCAGACGGGCGGGCACGAGGAAGTCGCGAGCGCCCTCGGGTGTGGACCGGGTGAGCGTGGGGGTCTCGACCTCGACGAACTGGTCGGCGTGGAGGACCTCGCGGGCGATGCGGTTGGCCTCGCTGCGCATCCGGATGGCGCGGGCCGGGCCGCTCCGGCGCAGGTCAAGGTAGCGGTGCCGCAGCCGGATGTCCTCGCCGACAGTGAGGTGCTCGTCGAGCTGGAACGGCAGCGCGGCGGCCTCGCTCAGCACCTCGAGCTCCGTGACCAGCACCTCGACGTCGCCGGTCGCGATCTCGGGGTTCTCGTTGCCATCGGGCCGCTTGGCGACCTCGCCGACGACCTTGATGCAGTACTCGGCGCGCAGCCCGTGGGCGCGCTCGGCCATCTCACCCTCGCGGAACACGACCTGCACGACGCCCGACGCGTCACGGAGATCGACGAAGATGACCCCACCGTGATCGCGCCGGCGGGCCACCCAGCCGCTCAGCGTGACAGTCTCTCCTGCGTGTGCGGCGCGAAGCGTCCCGGCCTCGTGCGTGCGGATCACGGTGTGCTCTTCCTGTAGAGGGATGCTGTGTTGTAAGAGGCTAGCCAACGGCCGTGCTGTTCCGTCCAGCAGGTTTCCGGCGTTACGATCACCCTGCGCACAAGTTCGGTCACGAGAACCGGTGGTTGCGCTACGCAAGTTGCCGCGCGCGGTGTCAGGTGTTCGCTACGCAAAACCGCACGCGGTGAAAAACTTCGCTACGCAAGCTGCGCTCAGTCGGATTTAACGCGATGGCTACCTAGCATGGACGTTCCGTCGTAGGGTGTTGGTTACCTGATGGTAGGTAATGAAGAAGACTGGGGAGAACGCGAGGAGACCACGATGGGTGGCGGCGCGACGCGCGAACCAGTTCGAGAGCTGCATCGAGCTGGGGACGTGAGACGGACGCTGCCACACCCTGTCGACAACCTCGCCGCGGACGCCTTCCCGACCGCGCTGCGCACAGCCATCCAGGCCAGCGGCTTAAGCCTCGACCGGATCCAGTACCGGCTGCGCGCACGCGGCGTGTCGGTCAGCGTGACGGCACTGAGCTACTGGCAGTCCGGCCGGCGCAGGCCCGAGCGTGCCGAGTCACTGGCCGCGCTGGGCCACCTCGAGTCGGTCCTCGGGGTCGCGCCGGGGTCGCTGATCGCGCTGTTAGGCCCGCCACGACCGCGTGGGCGGGTGCAGCGGGAGTCGTCGCGGGTGCCGATCCCGTCGCTGTTCCCGGCGAGCGAGCCGGTGTCCAAGCTGCTCAAGCAGATCGACTTCACGACGGAGACGGCGCTCACCAGGCTGTCGCAGCACGACCGGTTGGAGATCGCGGCCGACCGCGGCGAGCTGCGCATCGCCGTGCGACAGGTGCTGCGCGCCGAACGCGACGGCATGGACCGGACGGTGATGGTCTACGACCTCGAACGGCCGGGCCGCCCGTTTCCCGAGGTCGTGTCACTGCAGTCGTGCAAGATCGGCCGAGTCGCCAAGGACGAGGACGCCGGCATCATCGTCGCCGAGATCGTCCTGGACACACCACTCGTCCGCGGTGAGACCGCGATCATCGACTACGCGCTGGACTTCCCGGGACCGCCGTACTCGCGCGGCGACGACACCTACTGCCGCCGCTTCACCACCCCGGTGCGGGAGTTCGTGCTGGAACTGCAGTTCGACCCCGACGCCCTGCCCGCGTACTGCGAGCTGTACACGGTGAACCCGGAGGAACAGACCACGACGCGGCGCAAGGTCGAGGTCACGCCCAACGGCCAGGCCCACGCGGTGGGGCTCGACTTCGGGCCCGGCACGTTCTGCGTGCGTTGGGACTGGCCGCGCGACAACGTCTGACCGCTCGAGGCTCCACTGGTCTCCTGTGCTGCCGTCACAGCAGTGTCAGCTGTTCCTGCCTCACCGGCTCGTCGGTTTTGCTGCCGTCGGCCAGGCTTCCGTTCGGCCACCGTGGTTCCGCGGGATCCGCGGCGGCCTCCGGGTCCTTGTCCAGGCCGTGCCGGCGTAACAGGGGGCCCACTCGGGTGCCCAACCAACGTCGGTACCCGATGTCCGCGTCGCTGCCCTTCGCGTAGAGGCGGCGGTACTTGGGCACCAGCGTCGGATGTTCTCTGGCCAGCCATGCCGCGAACCACTCCCGCGCACCCTTACGCAGGTGCAGCGGCAGCACGGTCACACCGCTCGCGCCGGTTTCCGCGATCGCGGCCAGCAGCGCGTCCAGCTGCTCCACCGAGTCGGTGAGGTGTGGCAGGACCGGTGCGATGAACACGCCACACGGCAAGCCAGCCTCGACGATCTTGCGGACCAGTTCCAGCCGGGCCTGTGGACTCGCCGTACCCGGCTCGAGATCGCGCTGCAGTTCCCGGTCCACCAGGGCGATCGACACACCGATGCCGACCGGCACGTCGCGACTGGCCGCGGACAGCAGCGGCAGATCCCGCGACAGCAGCGTGCCCTTCGTGAGGATGTTGAACGGGGTGCCGCTGCCGGCCAGCGCTTGGATGATGCCCGGCATGAGCTGGTACCGGCCCTCCGCCCGCTGGTACGGGTCGGTGTTGGTGCCCATCGCGACGGGTTCCTGGGTCCAGCGTGGTGCGCGGAGCTGTTTGGCCAGCACCTCCGGCGCGTTGACCTTGACCACGATCTGCGTGTCGAAGTCGTGGCCGGCGTCCAGTTCCAGGTAGGTGTGGGACTGGCGGGCGAAGCAGTTGTGGCTCACCAGGCCGTTCGCGATGAAGTCCCCGGTGCCCGTGGTGATGTCGTACAGCGTGAGGTCGAGATCGAGGGGCTCGATCGTCGCCACCGCCAGCCGGGCGCCGGACCGCAGCGCGACACCGTTGAGCTCGCCCGTGCCGGCGTGCGCCGGGTCGGTCGTGTGGAGGAAGCGCAGGTGCTCCCCCAGCCCGCCGGCCAAGCGCATCCCGTACAGGCCGGTGCGGTTTCCCTGGTCTTCCAACACGTACTCGAAACCCAGGCGGCGCAACGCCACCGCGACAACCGCCAGCGCGGTCCGGTCGGTGCGGCCGACCCGCAGGCGCCCGTGCGAGAAGTCCCCGTCGACGTCGAACACGCCGGCCAGGAACCCCTTGTGCCACTCCTCGCTCGGCACGTCCGGGTACGCGATCGGCAGGCTGATCGACTCCTCGTCGGTCAGGTACTCCCTCGCCCGCGCGAGCACCCGCGGGTCGACCGGCTCGCCGTGCCCCGCGGCGACGCCGGCCAGGTAGCCGCACCGGTATTCCGCCCCGCCTTTCGGCCCGTTCGCGAACCGGCCGGTGCCCACCAGCCGGTCACCCGGCACGAGGTTCTGCCGCTGGTCCTGGCAGGCGCCGCCCGCGACGTGCCGCCAGCCCCGGTCGGTGAGGAAGCGGTGGTCGCCGCTGGCGATGACCTGCGTGCCGTCATGCAGTGTCAGCCGGTAGGCGGGCTTGGTCGTGGTCCAGTGCGCCAGCACGCGCGTGGTCACGTACCGGCGCCGGTTGTCGACGAGTTCCGTGCCGTAGATCCGGTCCCCCACCCGCAAGTCGGCCAGGGGTTTCGTGCGGCCGTCGGCCATCAGCACGGGAGTGTCACCCGCCAGGCAGTACCGGCAGCCGTGGCTGCAGCCGCGGTACGGGTTGACGGTCCACTGGAACGGCAGGCGCGACGGCCCGGGCACCTTGTTCAGCACGGACTTGGCCCGCACCTCGTGGAACACCATGTTGGCGAACTCCGGGGTGCGGACACTGCGCAGCAGCCCAGGAAGCCCGGGAAGCGCCTGCTGGCCGCCCGTTTCCTGCCCCACTCGTTGGCTGTCCCATCGCACGGGACATAGTCGAACACACGTTCGTATCTGCTGTCAATTCGATCGCATGAGCACTGTGGACAGGGCCGCTACCAGGAACAACACGACCGACACGAGACCGGCGAGATGGATACCGGAGACGAACACGCGAGCGTTGGCGGCGGTCCCCGCGAGGGCACCAGCGCGGGCAGGAGGGTCCAATACGACGAGTGGACCGCTCGACGGCGATGAACACCGCCAGCAGGATGGCCGCGACGACCAACAACCACACGCCGGCCTCGATCACGGCGAACGTCACGGCGGTGAGGACGGCGGTGCCCAGCGCGGCCCCCAACCAGTCGACCCGCCGGTCGCCGTCGTGCGGGGTGGTCCGCACGAGCCGTGCCGTGATTACGACGGTGACCAGCACGATCGGCACGTTGAGAAAGAACACGGCACGCCAGCCAAGCCACTCGACCAACAGTCCCCCAAGCAGTGGCCCGGCTGGCAGGGCGGCGCTGCCGACGCCTGCCCAGACACCGATCGCCCGGGCCTGGTCGGGGAACGTGTCGCTGATGATCGCGAGAGTGCCGGGCAGGAGCAGCGCGGCGCCCACACCCTGGGCGAACCGTGCGCCGACCAGCGAGCCGACGTCGGGCGCGAGACCACATGCCAGCGAGGCGAGCCCGAATACAGCCAAACCGGTGATGACCACCCGTTTGTGGCCGTGAACATCACCGACCGTGCCGCCCACGAGCAGCAGTCCGGCGAGCGCGAGGGCGTAGCCGTCCACCACCCACCGCAGGCCGTCGGGGCCGATGTCGAGCGTTCTCCCGATGTCCGGCAACGCCACGTTGACCACGGTGACGTCGAGAAGCACCAGGAAGTAGCCGGCACACATCACGATGAGCAGGGGCGAACGGATCATGTACCCCATCGTCGGCCCGGGCGCGTGGGACCGCTCGACGTCGTCATCATCCGAGCGAGGTGCGCCACACGTCCAGGTGTCGCTCGACGTAGTCAGCGGCGGGACCCCAGTGGTCGGCGTGCCCTTCCGCGTAGAGGCGGGTCCACGGTTCCTCGGTGGCGGTGCGCAGGAGGTCGTACATGCCGCGGGTGTGGCCGACGATCAGCTCGGGCAGTTCGGCGCGCTGGCGATCGTCGAGACCGTAACCGTCGGCAAGGGCACGCAACCTGGGGCCGTCGGTGTCCGGGTCGCCATCCTTGGACATCGGCACGAAGCCGTGCGCGGCATAGGCGAGATCCCAGAGCCGTGAGCCCGGCCCCGCGCCGTCCCAGTCGATGAAGACCCAGCGGTCCTCGGCACGGACGAGGTTCCATGGCGCCAGGTCGTGATGGCAGACGAGGTCCTCGCGATCAGGTGGGATCACGACGTCCCACCGCGCGTCCGGCGGCGGGACGAAGTCGGCGAGCGCGTCGTGCAGTTCGCGGACGAGGCGGCCGACGCGGCGCAGCTCACGGTTGTCGGCGGGGAGGTCGTCGATGGTGCCGGGGACGTATTCGAGGACCTGCCGTCCCTGGTCGTCCCGACCGAGGTGGCGAGGTGCGCCGGGGAAGCCATCGAGGTGCGCGAGGAGCGCCTCGACCGCGGGCGTGGCCGGGGTGACGGGCTTGCGCACGGTGTCGCCGATCCGCACGACCGCGGCCGCGACGTTCCCACCTGTGAGTACATGTTCCACGACTGAGATTGTCGGTGGGTCGCGCTACCGTTTTTCCATGTCCAGCACCCGGCTCCGCGAGCGGGTCGCCGCGATCGTCGCCGAGTTGCCCGAGGCGACGTCCACCGGCGACCAGCACCTCACCCTTGCCGTGCGCAAGAAGACGTTCGGCTACTTCCTCGACGACCACCACGGGGACGGGATCGTCGGGATCGCCTTCAAGGCCGGGCCCGGGGAGCAGGACGCGCTGGTGCGGTCGGACGACACGCGGTTCTACGTGCCGGCCTACCTTGGCGCGCGGGGCTGGGCGGCCATGCGGTTGGACGTCGGCCGGGTCAACTGGGCCGAGGTACGGGAACTGCTCACGGAGGCATACCGGCTGCAGGCACCGAAGCGGCTCGTCGCGCAGCTCGACGGCGCCATGTGAACCAGACGCACCGATGGTGAATCCTTTCCCGACGACCGCATCTCTTGTCCTTGTCCCGGCAACAGGGCCGGCGACGGACCGGAGGTTGTCATGATCGTTGTCGGCATCATCATCGCGGCCGTGCTCATCAGCGCGTGCACCATCACCGTGCTGCGCAGGCGGGGTCGGTCGCGTGGCTGAGCCAACCTGGCCGAGCAGTCAGCTGGTCATCGCGGCGCAGGGCGGTGACGTCGAGTCGATCGCCGCGCTGGTGTCCGGTTCGCACCCGCACGTGCGGCGATTCGCACGCACGCTGTGCGCCTCGCCCGAGGACGCCGAGGACGCCGCGCAGGAAGCGTTGATCATCCTGTTTCGTAGGATCGGCACACTGCGGGCCGCCGGCGCGCTCGCGTCGTGGCTGTTTCGCATCATCCGCAACGAGTGCGTGCGACGGGCACGCCTGAGGTGGCAGCACCACGAGCCGATCCCGGACATCATCACGACGTCGGTGGAGGACGAGGTCTTCCAACGTCTGGAGGCGGGCAGAGTCGCGAGTGCGATCGCCGCCCTGCCCGCCGACCAGCGCAGCGTGTTGATCATGCGCGACGTCCACGGGTACAGCGGGCGAATGGTCGCCGACGCGCTCGGTCTCAGCGTCGCCGCGATGAAGTCGCGGCTGCACCGTGCCCGCACGGCGGTTCGCCACACGCTGACGAGCGACGCCGGGGGCGACCGTGGCTGATGATCGACGGTTCACCAGCGCGTCGCTGCCCCGTCATCTGGCACGCGGCGCGGTGGGGTTCGCCGCGTTGGTCGGTTCGGTCGCCCTCATCCCGGCGTTCGGGCTGATCAGTGTGTTACTCGCACCGGTAGGGCTGCTCGCGCTCCGAGGGTGTCCGACCTGCTGGGCGATCGGGCTGGCGCAGACGATCTCGCTGGGCCAGTTGCGGCGTTCCTGTGTGGACGGCCGGTGCGAGCTGACCGTTCGGCGACGGTCGGAAAGTTAGTACCCGACAAAAAACCGATCTTGTTCGGGAACCAGTGGCGGCGACGCGGCGTCGGTGTGGTGCAGGACTACGAGAGCGCATCACAAACGGAGAAAAATGAAGAAGCTGATTGTTCCGCTGTTTGCTGCCCTGCTGGTCTTCCTGGTCGGCTGCGGTGCCACCGATGGCGGCGGGACCGACACGGCGGGCGGCGGCACCGGCGCGACGGACGACGCCGCGCCGCCGCAACAGGAAGCAGAACCGACCTCGCGAGACGTCAAGTTCGGGGAAACGGCCAAGGCGTCCCGCAACGACAGCGAATGGGCGATCACCGTCAGCGCGCCGGAGGACCACCCCGATTTCGTCGAGCCGCCGTACGAAGGCAAGTACGTCTCGATCCAGGTCGAAGTGACGCTCCTCGACGGCGTCGGCGGCGCCGTCGCCGCCCCGGACTTCACCCTGACCGACGCGGCGGGCAACGACTACACGTTCGCCGCACCGAACGGCATCGACACGAACGACCAGCTTTTCGCCACGCTCCTTGTCGCCGGTGACTCGGAAAAGGGATTCGTCGTGTTCGACGTTCCGGTCGACCCGGGGAACATCGTGGTGAAGCTCATTCCGGTCACGGAAACGAAGGACTTCGCGACCTGGAGTTGACGGCTACACCATCACGCCCCGGGCCGCTGCGGGAAGTCCGGCCTCGTCCGCCACCGGCCATGCCAGCGGGTCCGAGCCCAGCGCCACGAGCTGAGCCAGCTGCTCACGGCACCACGGCGACACGGCGAGCTCACCACCCGACACCAGGCTCACGAACAGTGGCCACGACATCCAGCCGTACTCGTCGACCTCGAGCGGCGCCGGCACCGGCACCGCGTCGGTCACCGCGCGGAAGACCGGGCACAGCTCGTTCTCGACGATGCCGTTGCCCATCACGGCCCGGTAGCGGAATTTCGGCAGCAGCAGGTCGACCTGTACGGCCGGCAGGCCGAGTTCGTCACGGAGCCTGCGCACCACCGCGTCCACGAAGGGCTCGGCCGGCGCGGGGTGGCCGCAGCAGCTGTTGGTCACCACGCCCGGCCACGTCTTCTTGGCCCGCGCTCGCCTCGTCACCAGCAGTTCGCCGCGCGCGTTGAACACGTAGCACGAGAACGCGAGATGCAGTGGTGTGTCGGCGTGGTGCACGGTCGCCTTGTCGGATACGCCTATGCCCCGGCCCTGCTCGTCGAGCAAGACGACCTGTTCCATCACACAACCGATCGTACGCCGTGGTCAGACCATGAACTCGGTTCCGTCGGGTGGTACCTCGACACCTTCGTCACGCACCGTCGCGAACTCGGGCGACGAGGAGTCCAGGACCGGGTTGGTGTTGTTGAGATGCGTGTAGCACCACCGGATCCCGCTGTGCCGCCGGATCCGCGCCAGGCTGCCGTCCGGACCGTCGATCGGCACGTGCCCCATCGCCCGCTGCGCCGACGTGCTCGTGCCGGTGCCGGTCATCTCGGCCCGGGAGAAGAACGTGCCGTCGAGCAGCACCACGTCCGCGCCCGCCACGAACTCGTCGAACCCCGCAGGCCACTCCCGTAGGCACGGCGCGTACACCAGCGCTCCCCCGGTCGCCGGGTCGGTGATCCGGTGCGCGACGACCCACGGCCCCGGGACCGCGGAGTCGGCCGCGTACTTGGGTTTCTTGTCGCTCACCGCGAACGAGGTGACCGAAAGACCTGGGATGTCCACTTCGGACTCCCAGGTCCACGCGCCGTAGCGGGCGACCGTGCCACGGACCGGGAACTGGTCGGCCAGCGCGGACAGCACCGCGGCCGGCGCGAAGACCCGCAACCCGCCGCCCTCGCGGAGCAGCATCAACCCGAGCGTGTGGTCCAGTTCGGCGTCGGTCAGCAACGCGCCCTTCAGCGGTGTGTCCCTCGGGCCGGGGCCGGCGTCGAGAGCAGGTGTGGCGAGCACCTGCGCGCGGATGTCGGGGGACGCGTTGACGAGGTACCAGTCGGCGCCGTCCGCGCTGACCGCGAGGCAGTCCTGCGTACGGGCCGGCACGGCGGGATCCCCGGCGCGACAGGCGGAACACAGCCGGCACGCGCAGTTCCACTGCGGGAACCCACCACCGGCCGCAGTACCCAGCAGCAGGACCCTCATCGGGCCACCGCGGGGCCACGCATCACGAACTCCGGTCTCGCCGCGGGCGCCTCGAGCAGCAGGTCGACCACGCCGCGGTCCGGCGATCGTGAGCACACGGGATCCGTGGCGGCCGCGTCGCCGAGGAGCTGGAACGCCTGGCACCGGCAGCCGCCGAAGTCCACCGCCTTCCGGTCGCAGGTACGGCACGGCTCGCGCATCCAGTCCTCGCCGCGATAGGAGTTGAACGACTCCGAGTCGTACCAGATCTCCTTCAACGGCCGGGAAAGCACGTTCTCGATCGGCAGTGTGGTGATCACCGAAGCTGCCGGGCACGGCAGCACGTCGCCGTTCGGCGCCACAGTCAGCTGCCGCGCGCCCCAGCCGTACAT
The DNA here is from genome assembly GCF_036378875.1 of Actinophytocola sp. Taxonomy (GTDB): domain Bacteria; phylum Actinomycetota; class Actinomycetes; order Mycobacteriales; family Pseudonocardiaceae; genus Actinophytocola. The sequence continues at coordinate 33,423 of NZ_DASUVO010000046.1, read as the reverse complement.
GCACGGCTTCGGGTACGGCTCGTAGTAGTCCGCCACCACGTACACGATCTCCATGACGCCACGCAGGCGCTCGGTCTCGGCACGCACGACCGGTTCCGCCGCCGCCAGCTGCGCCGGCGTGGGCATCAGCGCCTCGCGGTTGCGCAGCGCCCAGCCGTAGTACTGGGTGTTCGCGAGCTCGAGCCGGTCGGCACCCATCTGTTCGGCCAGTGCGATCAACGCGCCGACGTCGTGGTTCGCCTTGTGCAGCACCACGTTCACGGTCAGGGGCAGGTCGCGTTCCTTGACGAGCGCCGCGGCGGTGAGCTTGTGGGCGTGTGCCCGTGTGCCGGCGATCCTGTCCGCACGGGCGGCGTCGGCGCCCTGGACGGACAGCTGAACGTGGGCGAGCCCTCGGTCGACGAGGTCGTCGAGCCGTGCCGCGGTGAGGCCGAGCCCGCTGGTGACGAGGTTGACGTAGCAGCCGAGGTCCGCGGCGCGGGACACCAGCACCGGCAGGTCCGGCCGGGCGAGCGGCTCGCCGCCGGACATGTGCACCTGCAGCACCCCGATGTCGCGGGCCGCGTCGAGCACTCCGAGCCACTGGTCGGTCGTCAGCTCCGCGGCCCTGGCGACCAGTTCGACCGGGTTCGAGCAGTACGGGCAGTGCAGCGGGCAGCGGTGGGTCAGCTCGGCCAGCATGCCGAGCGGTGGCGCTACTTCCATTCGACGACCCTCCTGCTTTCCAGGCGTGCCAACACGTCCGTCACATCCTGTGCCCGCACGCCCTGGTATCGCCGTGCCAGTACCGCGGCGATCTCCTCCACTGTGGACTCGCCGTCACACAGCGAAAGCACGGCGGCGGCGGTCGAGTTGGGCACCAGCACGCCCTCCGGGAACAGGAGCACGTGGGTGTCCCGTGTCTTGTCGAAGGTGAGCCGGACACCCTTGCGGAGCTTAGGTTTGCCGGGCATCGATCGCGTCCAGCATGGACCAGAGGACGTCGCACTTGAACGACAGCGCGGCGATCGCGGCGTCCTGCTGCTCGCGCGTGACGCTGTAGCGGACCACGATGTCCAACGTGGACTTGCCCTCGCCGGACACGGCCTCGATCCGGTTGGTGAAGTACGCGAGGTCGTCGCGGGAGATCCAGTCGTACTTCGCCAGCATGTCGGCGACCCGGCGCTGCATGAGGTGCCCGGAGAACATCTCGGTGAGCCCGGACGCGATGGCCTCCAGCCACGGCCTGGTGCGGGCGAAGTTCACGTACGCGTCCACGGCGAACCGCACGCCGGGCACGACGTGCCGCTCGTCCAGCACCTCCTCGCGGGTGAGACCGACCGCCTCGCACAGCCGCAGCCACCGTTCGCGGCCGCTCTCGGTGTCGTCGTCGGCGCGTCCGTCGTGGTAGACGACGCGGTCGAGCCACGCCCGCCGGATCTCGGGCACCGGGCAGTTGCTGATGATCGCCGCGTCCTTCCTCGGCAGCACGCACTGGTAGTACCAGCGGTTGGCGGCCCACCGCCGCAGCTCGTCCCGGGTGAGCTCCCCGGCGTGCATGCGCTGGTGGAACGGGTGGGTGCCCCAGTAGCGGTGGGACAGACCACGAAGCTCGGCGACGAGCTCGTCGGCGGTGCGGGTCACGGGATGAAACCCTCCTCGATGGTGCCGCCGGCGCGGGACCACCCACGCCGGCGGAGTTGCGTGGTCAGTCCTCCATACGCATGGCGTAGGCGGTGACCTCCATCGGAGTCTCGTACTCGACGAAGTCCGGAGTGGTCCAGACCTCCAGCTCCACGGCGTCCATGTGACCTCCCTGAGTGTGCGGTCAATCCGACGCCTCCCAGCGTAACTGGAATGTGACGTCTGCCAATACCGCAAGGTAAGCGTTTTCCGGAATTTTCGGGCCGGGTTCGACCATGCGGGACGATGCCGGCGGACGCGGTTCGCCGCCTTGTTCGCGAGGTGTGGGTGAGGGTCACCGGGCGGCGGCGTAGGTCGATCGCGACCTGTGATGACCTGCTCACACGGCACTTCGGGTTCGGCAATCGGCTCGTCGCCTGACAGACTGCGCGGGTGTACGAAGGCGAGACCGAGCCGATTCCCCGGGTCACCGACGGGGGCCGGCACGCCAAACACCAGGACGAACCGGATGAACGGAACGACCTGGGTGATCGAGCTGCCCAGGAGAGCGGCCGGGATCACATGGACCACCACGTCGGGCACGGCCACGGGCACACGCCCGCCACACCGGCCTCCCGGCGGGTACGGACCATCATCGCGGTTCTGCTGATCCCGTTCGCGCTCGCGGCGGTCGTCGGGGCCGTGCTCCTGTACCCGTACGGCGGCACCCCGGAGACCCGGGCGGGTGCGGGCACCCCCGTCAAGGGGGTCGTCACGGCCGCGGAGACGGGACCGTGCAACGGCCAGGTCCAGGTCGGCGACCAGGGCGGCAGCCAGTGTCTGCTCGTCACGGTCCGCATGACGGACGGCGCCGCGCCGAACCAGGAGATCCGGACGGCCATCCCGCTGGAGCCCTCCACCCCGAGGTTCGCGGTGGCCGACGAGGTCGTGCTCGCCTACGGCGGCGGCAACCCGACGGACGGGCAGTCCTACCAGCTCGTGGACTTCCAGCGGGACATGCCGCTCGCGCTGCTGGCCGCGTTGTTCGCGGTCGCCGTCCTCATCCTCGGCCGCTGGCAGGGGCTCAAGGCGATCGCCGCGCTCGTGATCAGTTTCGGCGTGCTGGCGCTGTTCGTCCTGCCCGCGATCCTCGCCGGGGAGAGCCCGCTGCTGGTGGCCGTTGTCGGCGCCGGCGTGATCATGTTCGTGGTCCTGTACCTCACGCACGGGCTGTCCGCCCGCACGTCCACCGCCGTGCTCGGCACGATGGTGAGCCTCACGCTGATCGGTTTGCTCGGCGCGCTGTGGGCGGCGTTCGCGCAGCTCACCGGCCTCGACGAGGACACCGCGACGCTGGTCGGGCTGCTGAACCGCTCGATCGACACCCGAGGGCTGCTGCTTGCCGGCGTCGTGATCGGCGCGCTCGGCGTGCTGGACGACGTGACGGTGACGCAGACCAGCGCGGTGTGGGAGCTGCGGGCGGCCAACCCGTCGCTGACCCGCCGGCAGCTGTACGCGGCCGGCTTGCGGATCGGGCGCGACCACGTGGCGTCGGCGGTGAACACGCTGGTCATGGCGTACGCGGGCGCGGCTCTGCCGTTGTTGCTGTACTCGTCGATCTCCGGGGTGGGGATCGGGAACATCCTGACGTCACAGTCGATCGCGCAGGAGATCGTGCGGACACTGGTGGGAAGCATCGGGATCGTGGCCGCCGTGCCGGTGACGACAGCGCTCGCGGCCGCGGTGGCGTCTCAGGAGACGCCGCTGGTCGAGGTGCAGTCCGGGAAACGGCCGCCTCGTTCCGAGGACCGCACGACGGGCCGGCGACCGGCGCGGAAGCCCGCGAGCGAACGGGAGCCGACGGGCGGCCGGGGCCAGGCGGCCAACCGGGACCGGACCGAGACACGAGAACGGACCCGGACCGCCGACCGGATCGAGAGACGGGAACCGGCCTGGCCCGCCGACCGCGACCCGGTCGAGACGCGAGAACGAGCCCGCCCGACCGCCGACCGTGGCCGGGCCGAACGAGAGCGGCCGGCCCCAGCTCGCCGAAGCAGCCGACCCGAGCCGGACTAGCGCGGACCGATGTGCTGAGGGTCGGGTCCGTCAGTCGAGGCTCGCCACGAAGCGGGTCACCGCTTCCGGCTTCAGGCGTTGCGCCAGTTTGCCCGTCGGGGCGAGGGAAGCGAGGCGGTACAGCGGGCGGTCGCCTGCCACGTCGCCCTTCGCCTCGGCACGGAGCTGGGCCACCAGGAGCTGGGAGAAGATAACCCCTGCCGTGTTCTCGCTGCCCGCGAGGACGTCGGCCAGCCTGCGCAGTACGAGGATGCCCAGTTCCCGGCCGCCGGCGCCCGAGTAGACCGCCAGCGCCATGTTGATCGACTTGCGGCCGGTGGTCAGCAGCAGTCCCACGGTTCTGGCACCGCGGATGTCGGTGACCATCAGCTCGATCCGGTCCACCGAGCGCAGGTCGATCTCCTTGCGGCCCAGCGCCTTCGCGACGACCCGGCTGCCCTCCAGCCACAGTCTGCGACGACTGGACACCCACGACAGCGTCGTCAGCAGCACGATCACCACGCCCGCGGTGACCAGCGCCGGGGTCTGCCCCGCGAACAACGCCACGATGCCGCCGAGCGCGGCGCCCAGCACGACCGCGCCCGTCAACGCCACACAGCCCCGCCGCCGGGCGCTGGCCAGCTCCATGAGATCGAGCGGGATGCGCTCCGCGTTGCTCTCCGCCACGTCACATGCCCCTGGCCGGACCGGGCGCGGCCGGGTCCAGTTCCAGCAGGTACGGGTTGGTCGCCCGCTCGCGGCCGATGGTGGTGCTGTTGCCGTGGCCGGGAAGCACGACCGTCTCGTCGGGGAGCGGGAGGACCTTGGTACGCAGCGTCTCGGTCATCGTGCGCATGTCCCCGCCGGGCAGGTCGGTGCGGCCGATGGAGCCGGCGAACAACGTGTCGCCGGCGAACATCACCCGGCCGCCCTCCTCCAGCGCGGTGTGGAAGACGACCGAACCGCGGGTGTGCCCCGGTGTGTGGTCGACCGTCATCGTCATACCGGCCAGGTCCAGCGACGTGCCGTCCGCCAGCTCGCGGACCTCCTTCGGCTCACGCATCTCCAGCCGCCCGCCGAAGAAGGACAGGCCCTGCTGGCTGATCCCCTTCATGGGATCGGACAGCATGCCCCGGTCCTCCGGGTGGATCCACGCGGGGATGTCGTTGCCGTCGCAGACCGGGGTCACCGAGAAGACGTGGTCGAAGTGGCCGTGCGTGAGCAACGCGGCGACCGGCGACAGCCGGTACTTGCGCAGCGCCTCGGTGATCGGCTCGACCGCGTCCTGCCCAGGATCGACGATCACGCACGGCTCACCCTCACCGGCCGCGATCAAGTAACAGTTGGCCGCGAAGGCCCCGCTGGGAAACCCGACAACGAGCACCCAAGGAACCTACCGTGTTGGATTGCCTCGCTGCCGCTCGGCGTTCACGGGCCTGTACCCGGCGTCTTCCCTCCTGCGCGCGCAGATCCCCTGGGCTCGCTTCGCTCGCACAGGGAATCTCCGTGCTCGTCAGTCCAGACCCCGGCGGCCCGCTCAGAGTTGGATTGCCTCGCTGCCGCTCGGCGTTCACGGGCCTGTACCCGGCGCTTCCCCTCAGCGCTTGATCAGACTGACCGCAGGCGGCGGAACGGGGACCACGTGGCCGTGCGGCGACCTGGCCTGGCGCCTGCCGCCTGGTTGCTCGTCACGTCCATGTTCGCCACGCAGATGCGGTCCCGGCCGTGCCGCTTGGCCGCGCGCAGTGACACGTCCGCGTCCAGCATCAGGTCCTCGAGGTCCAGCTCGACCAGGTCGCCCAGGCTGTACGTGGCGACGCCGATGGAGGCCGTCTGGCCCTCGATGGTCGCCGACAGCTCACGGGTCACCTTGGCCGTCACGGACATGCTCACGATGCCGGCGCGGATGCGCTCCGCCACCGCGACCGCGTCGTCCAACCCGGACGACGGCAGCAGCACGAGGAACTCGTCGCCTGCCGAGCCGCCGTAGCGGCAGGCCAGGTCGCCGTCGCGGCTGCAGTCACGGATGACGTCGGCGACCGCACGCAGCACCGCGTCCCCGGCGAGGTGCCCGTAGCTGTCGTTGACGTCCTTGAAGCGGTCCAGGTCGATCATGATCAGTGCGATCGAGTCGCCTCGGCCTCGGGCCTTCGCGACGATGTCGGCGGCGGCCTCGTCCCAGTGCCAGCGCTCGATCAGCCCCGTCGGCGAGTCGGCCACGAGCTGGCCGCACGAGTCGCAACGGTTGGCCGGCGCAACGGCCCGCAGCGGTGCATCCCCCGATGCCCTCGGCGCCACGATGTCCAGATCGTGCTCATGCTGGTCGGCGTCCACCGGTCGCGCCCCCGGCCCCGCCTTTGCGGTGTGCATGCCTTCTCCCCTGTCGGTTCACCCGTGGATGAGGTGTCCGGCCGGTCATCCCCTGATCAAGATCAACACTCCTCACCGGCCGTATACGACCCACTATGGGGAGTCACACCGTGAGTTAACAGTGTTGAGGTGTTGACGGTTTCAGGAAACACCGAATGGGCGAGTCGGGATCAGCGGTCGGTGATCACGAACCGGGCGGCCTACGCCCACTTCGTCCTGGGCGGCCGGTAGTCGGTGAACCGATCGAGTGCCTCCGCGACATCGGCGGTCACGATCAGCATCTCCCGAAAGTCGTCCGCGAGGAAACCCTCGGCCGCGATGTTCTCGAGAAATCGCAGCATCGGCTGGTAGAAACCGCCGACATCGAGAAGTGCGATCGGCTTGGCGTGCAGGCCGAGCTGGGCCCAGGTCCACACCTCGAACAGCTCCTCGAGCGTGCCGGCTCCCCCGGGCAGCACCAGGTACGCGTCGGCGAGCGCCGACATCCCGGCCTTGCGTTCGTGCAGGTCCGCGACCACTGTCAGCGACGTGAGACCGTCGTGGGCGACCTCGCGGTCGACGAGTTTCTGTGGGATCACGCCGTGCGCCGCGCCTCCTCCGGCGAGCACCGCGTCGGCCAGCACACCCATCGTGCCGACACTCGCGCCCCCGTAGACGAGCTCGACGCCACGCTCGGCGAACAACGTGCCGACTTCATGAGCCGCGTCCCGGTAGAAGGTTCCCTTACCTGGCGATGATCCGCAGAAAACACACACGCGCATACCGTGACCTTACGGCGACCCGATCTTGGCCCCCCGGTCTGGCTTTCCGGTCGGGTTGTCTGGTTGAGTGCCACAGCGTGCGCATCATTCTCGACACCGATCCGGGGGTTGACGACGCCTTCGCGATCATGTACCTCGCGGCCCAGGAGGACGCGGAGATCGTCGCTGTGGGTAGTGTTCACGGCAACGTTCCTGCCCCGTTGGCGGCACAGAACGCGTTGCGTCTCCTCGAACTCGTGGACATCTCGGCGCCGGTGGCGATCGGCGCCGCCCTTCCTCTCGCCCAGCCGTTGCAGACCGCCGAGTTCGTGCACGGGGCCGACGGCCTCGGCGGCATGGCCGGGCCCGCGCCGCGAGGGAAGCCGGTGGCCGAGTCCGCCGCGGAGCAACTGGTGCGGCTCGCCCGCGCCGAACCGGGCCAGCTCACGCTGCTCGCGCTCGGACCACTGACGAACATCGCCCTGGCGGTACTGCTCGAACCCGACTTACCGAAGCTGCTCCGCTCGGTCGTGGTCATGGGCGGTGCCGTGACCGTGCCGGGGAACATCACCCCGTACGCGGAAGCGAATTTCTTCCACGACCCGGAGGCCGCCGACCTGGTGCTCGGCGCAGGCTTCCCGGACCTCACGCTGGTCGGGCTGGACGTGACGGAACAGACGCAGGTCGGCGAGGAATGGCTGTCGGCGGTCGGCGAACTGCGCGGACGGCGGGCCGAGTTCGCCAACGGGTTGCTCGACCACTACGCGGGCTTCTACTCGAGGATGTTCGGCCGGCGGTCGTGCACCCTGCATGACCCCCTCGCCGCGGCGGTCATGCTCGACCCGAAACTGGCCGGCTGCCGGGAGATGCCGCTCGTGATCGAGCGAACCGGCACACACACGCGGGGCCAGGTCCTCGCGGACCGGCGCGTGCTGGCCAACGACACACACATCGTCGCCGCCGGCGCGGACCGGACCCCGGTGAAGGTGGCGGAAACCGTTGACGTGCCACGGTTTCTCGAGCAGATGCTCGACGCGGTGAAGGTCAGGTAGCCGGCAGCAACTCCTCCAGGTCAGCCGCGCGGGGGTCGCCCAGCTCGTCGAAGATGGCCACCGCCGCGCGGATGCACTCCGTCGCCTCCTCGTGTCGACCGATGTCCTTCAGCAGCAAGCCTTTCTTGTGGAGGGTCTCGCCCTCGCCCCAGCGGTCGCCGACCTCGCGGCGGACCTCGAGGGCCCGCTGGAAGATGTCGAGCGCCTCGGCCGGCCGCTTGAGCTCGGAGTAGGTGTCGCCGAGCTTCACCAGCGTGTAGCCCTCGCCGTAGCGGTCCTCGATGTCCTGGAACAGGTCGAGGGCCTCCTCCAGCGTCGGCACCGCGCGGTCGAACTCGTGCAACGCGCTCTGTGCGGCGCCCAGGTTGGCCAGCGCGATGCCCTCGCCGTGCCGGTCGCCGATCTCGCGGAAGATCTCCAGCGCGTGGGCGAAGTGCTGTGCCGCCACGTCGAACTGCGCCTGGTGGAAGCCGACGAAGCCGATGCCGGTGTTGGTCCAGCCCTGACCGACCCGGTCGCCGACCTCCATCCGGATGGCGAGCGCCTTCTCGAAGTTCTGCTTCGCCTCGTCGACCCTGCGCAGCTCGGCGAGGGCGATCGCGAGGTTGTTGAGCACCCACGCCTCGCCGTACGGGTCCTTCGCCGCCCGGCCGCCCTCGACACCGACCTCGTGCGAGGCCACCCAGAGGCTCCAGCGCTTGCGCAGGTGCAGGTAGTTGAACGAGCCAGCGGGCAGCTTCCAGCAGGCCCCGTAGTCGCCGATGTCGTAGGCGATGCGGGTGGCCATCACGATGTTGGACATCTCGATCTCGCACCACTCGAGCGCGGAGTCGTAGTCGAAGTCCGCGACGTCGATGGCGTACTGGGACTTGTCCAGCGCCGGGTCGTGGCGCTGCGGCGCGAGCGTGTGGTTGGCGGCGTAGACGTTGTGCAGGTACCAGTCGACGACGCGTCGCAGCGCGAGCGTGCGCTCGGCCTCGCCCTCCTCGGCGGCCGCCTGTTCCGCCGCGTACACCCGTAACAGGTCGTGCATGCGGTAGCGGTCGTTGCCCAGCCCCTCGACGAGGTGGACGGCCGTGAGGCGGTCGAGGATCCGGCGGGCCTGCGTGATCCGCTGGTCGGCGAGCGCGGCCGCGGCGCCGGTGCGGAAGTGCGAGCCGGTGTGCAGGCCGATGAGCCGGAACATCCGCGCGGCGTCAGCGGATAAGTCCCGGTAGGACCAGGAGAAGACCGTCTTCACCGCGACCGAGTCGTCGGTGGACAGCCCGTCGAGCCGCTCGTCCTCGGTCGCCAGTTCCTCGACCAGCAGGCTCACCGAGTGGTGCGGGTGGGTCGCCACCCGCTCCGCCGCGATCCGCAGCGCCAGCGGGAGGTGGCCGCAGCGGCCGGCGAGCGCGCGGATCGCCTCGGGTTCCGCGGCCGCCCGCTCCGCGCCGATCACCTTGCGGAGCAGGGTGACCGACTCCTCCTCCGCCATCGGGCCGAGCGTGACCCGGCTGTCGCCACGCAGCTCGAGGCCGGTGATGCGCTTGCGGCTCGTCACGACCACGCCGCACCCGGACGACGCAGGCATGAGCGGCGCGAGCTGGTGGGAGTCTGCCGCGTTGTCGAGCACCACGAGCACGCGCCGGTCCGCGAGCACGGACCGGTACAGCTTCGCGCGGGCCTCCAACCCGGCCGGGATGACGTCGATCTGCACGCCCAGTGCGGTCAGGAACTCCTCGAGCACCTCGTCGACGATCCTCGGCCGGCCGTCCGGCGAGTAGCCGCGCAGGTCGACGTAGAGCTGGCCGTCGGAGTAGTGGTCCACCACGGCGTGCGCGACCCGCAGCGCGAGCGCGGTCTTGCCGGCGCCCGGCGGACCGTCGATCGCGATCGTCTGCGGCGTGCCCGGCTCGCCGGGGCTCGCGAGGATCTGCCGAAGGTCGTACATCTCCGCCTCGCGCCCGACGAACGTGGCCGCGGCGGCCGGCAGCTGCGCGAGCCGCACCGGCCCGCCCGTCGCCGCGGCCAGCGCGATCAGCTGTCCCTCGGCCTCCAGGACCTGGTCGCACTTGCGCGCCAGCTCCGCGGACGGCGGCGCGCCGTGCTTGATCTTCGAGAGCCAGCTCGGGGTGTACCCGATCAGGTCGGAGAGACGGCGCCAGGACAGCCCGCGTTTGCGAAGGAGACGCTCCAACTCCTCGGCGAACGGCGACGTCCCGTCGTCACGCCTGTCTTGCATAGAGCCCACCTTGTCGTCCGAATCTAACTCGGTCGCTGCCCTCACGTGTCACCAAGTGGCCACCGCCAGTATCCAGCTTCTCACTCCTACCCCACCACGGTCACACCCCTACCGACCGTTTTGTGCGGCGAAGTTGAGTTTTTCCCAGACCTCCACACGGGTCTTACCTGCACTACCCATAGACTGCCGCCCTGGTTGAGGTTCTTCAGATAAGGGAGGGTGCTCGGTGCCGACCAACGAGCAGCGCCGGCAGGCGGCCAAGCGGAAGCTGGAACGTCAGCTGGCGCGCCGCGCGGAACGCGCGAAGCGGCGCCGGATCTGGGGCGTCAGCATCACCGTCGGTGTGGTGATCGCGGCCGTCGGCCTCGTGTACTGGCTCGTGAACCTCGGCCCGGAGGACAGCCAGGCGTCGCCGAACGAGAGCAACGAGGAGACGTCGGCCAACACGACCGACGGCCCGTGCGCGTACGCCGAGAACCCGAGCGAGCAGCCGCCCAAGCCCGTCGGCACGCCGGACGACCCGGCGGAGACGCCGAACACCGGCACGGTCAAGGTGACGCTCAAGACGGACCAGGGCGACATCCCGGTGGAGCTCGACCGTTCCAAGGCGCCCTGCACCGTCCAGAGCCTCCTGCACCTGACCCAGGAGAAGTTCTACGACAACACCACCTGCCACCGTCTGACGGCCTCTGAGGGCCTGAAGGTGCTGCAGTGCGGTGACCCGCTTGGCACCGGCACCGGTGGCCCCGGCTACACCGTCAAGGACGAGCTGGACGCCGCGAAGGCCCTGGCCCCGGGCGCCGCCGCGGGCCAGGACGGCTCAACCACCGTGATCTACCCGCGTGGGGTCGTCGCGATGGCCAACGGCGGCCCGAACACCACGGGCAGCCAGTTCTTCCTGGTGTACGGCGACTCGACGCTGGCCCCGAACTACACGGTCGTCGGCACGGTCGACGCGGCCGGTCTGACCGTGCTCGACAAGATCGCCGCCGGTGGCATCGGAGCCGGCGGTCAGAGCCCGGAGGACGGCCCGCCAGCGTCCCCGGTCACGATCACCTCGGCAGTGGCGGAGTGAGGACGACGATGAGGACGACACTGCGCACCGCGGGGATCGTGGCAGCGCTCGCGCTGACGCTGGCCGGATGTGTGGCCAGGGAGAGCGCGTCGGAACAGCCGCGCGGCAGTGACTTCACACCGTCCTCGGAGACCGCCACCGAAACGGAGGCCGAAACCGAGACCGAGACCGAGACCGCCACCGACGGCACGTGCGAGTTCCAGGCCGACCCGAGCCAGCAGCCGGTCGTCGGCCTGCCGCCGGAGGACAGTCAGGCGACCGGAACCACCCTGACGCTCACCACGTCGGCCGGTCCGCTCGCCATCCAGCTGGACACCGGGCGCGCGCCGTGCACGGTGTCCAGCCAGGTGTTCCTTGCCGGTGAGGGCTACTTCGACAACACCGTCTGCCACCGGCTGACGACCTCGGCGAGCCTCAAGGTGCTGCAGTGCGGCGACCCAGAGGGCACCGGCGGCGGCGGTCCCGGCTACGTCGTGCCGGACGAGCTGCCCACCGACCTGCCGGAAGGGCCGACGACCTCCGGCACGGAGACGGTGATCTACCAGCGCGGCATCGTCGCGATGGCCAACGCGGGCCCAAACACCACCGGCAGCCAGTTCTTCCTGGTGTTCGGTGACTCCACCCTGCCGCCGAACTACACGGTCTGGGGCAAGCTCGACGAGGCCAGCCTCGCCACGCTGGACGCGATCGCGGCCGGTGGCGTCGCCGCCGGGGGCCAGAGCCCGGAGGACGGCCCGCCGGCCACCGAGGTGACGATCCAGTCCGCGCAAGCGGCGTGATTTCTCCTTCGGGCGTGTCCACCCCTCAGGGTGGGCACGCCCGAAGTCATGTCGTGGTCATCCGACCCTGTCGGTGTCCGCTGGCATAGTGGCGGGCATGGCCGACTACGTCGAACGGCGTACCGCGCACGAGATCTTCGCGTGTACCTGGTCGTGTTCTCTTCCGGCGGGTGCGCCGCCTGCCTACGTCGTGCCGGACGCGTGTGCTGACGTGATGTGGCAGCGGGAGTCCGGGCGGTTGTTCGTGGCCGGACCCGACACGCGGGCGGACCAGACGTCGGTGGCTCCCGGTCTGCTGGTCGGTGTGCGGTTCCGGCCGGGGCGGGCGCCGGGCGGTCTTGGGGTGCCCGCGTCGGCTGTGCGGGACCAGCGGGTCGATCTGGACCTCGTGTGGCCGGCCGAGCGAGTTCGGCGGCTGGCGGACGAGCTGGCGGCCACGCCGACGGTGCTCGCGGCCGAGCAGGTGCTGGCCCGGTCGGTGGCCTCGGTCGGCAGCGAGTGGGATCCGGCTGTGCCGCGGCTCGTGGAGCTGGTCGGCCGTGGCGAGCGGGTCGCGGCGGTCGCCGACGGGCTGGGGTGGACCGAGCGGCAGCTGCACCGGAGGTCCCTCGCCGCGTTCGGCTACGGACCCAAGGTGCTGCAGCGGGTGCTGCGGTTCGACCGGGCGATGCGGATGGCACGGCGCGGCGAGGACCTCGCCTCCGTCGCCTACGCGGCCGGGTACGCGGACCAGGCGCACCTGGCCCGCGAGGTCAAGGCGTTGGCCGGCATGCCGATGACGGCGCTGCTCTAGTCAGAAATACGCGGCCAGGCCGACCAGCCCCAGGAGGAGGAACCCGACGCCGACCCACCCGAGCACGATGCCGGCGATGGCCATGCCGTCGCCGGACTGGCCGTTCTTCTTGATCTGGTCCCGCGCCACGTAGCCGAAGATCAGCGCCAGGATGCTGCCGACCCAGTACAGCCACAGGATGCCCAGGACCATCGAGGCGATGGCCATGCCGTTCGTCGATGGCTGTGCCCCGTACATCGGGTAGCCGTAGGGCTGCTGGTACGGGCCGGGCTGCTGGAACTGCTGGGGCGCCGGCGGGTAGTACGGCTGTGGCGGCGTCGGCGCGGGCGGGTACTGGGGCTGCGAGACACCCAGCTCCTGCGGGTTGTAGGGCATCCCGACGATCGGCGGCTCGACGAACGGCTGCTGCTGCACGGCCCACGGGTCGTGTGGCCCGTTCGGCGGCTCAGGTGTGGTCATGTGTCCTCCCCAGTTGGTTGGGCATGCGCGCGCCCCATCTCACCGCGAATCGGTGGGGAGCGGTCCCGCGTTTCAGGAAAACGTCAGGAAGCGGAGATCAACCGGTACACGTCGTAGACGCCTTCGACGCTGCGCACGACCTTCAGCACATGGCCGAGGTGCTTGGGGTCGCCCATCTCGAAGGTGAACCGGCTCACCGCGACCCGGTCCCGCGAGGTGGTCACCGACGCCGACAGGATGTTCACCTTCTCGTCGGCGAGCACCTTCGTGACGTCGGACAGGAGCCGGTGCCGGTCGAGCGCCTCGACCTGGATGGACACCAGGAACACCGAGGACTCCGACGGCGCCCACTCCACGTCCACCAGTCGCTCCGGCGACGCCAGCAGGTCCTTGGCGTTGGTGCAGTCGGTCCGGTGCACGCTGACCCCGCCACCGCGGGTCACGAAGCCCAGGATGTCGTCGCCGGGCACCGGGGTGCAGCAGCGGGCCAGCTTCACCCACACGTCGGAGGCGTCCTTGACGATCACGCCCGCGTCGCCCGACGCCCGGCGCCGGGTGATCGTCGACGGGGTGGCGCGCTCGGCGAGCTCGTCCTCGGCGTGCTCGACACCGCCGAGCAGCGCGACGAGCCGGGACACCACGTGCCGCGCGGAGGTGTGGCCCTCGCCGATCGCGGCGTAGAGGGCGCTCACCTCGGCGAAGCGCAGCTCGCGGGCCACCGACGCCATGGCGTCCGCCGACACGAGCCGCTGCATGGGCAGCCCGACCCGGCGCACCTCCTTGGTGATGGACTCCTTGCCCGCCTCGATCGCCTCTTCCTTGCGTTCCTTGGCGAACCACTGCTTGATCTTGGCGCGGGCGCGGGGGGACGCGGCGAACTGGAGCCAGTCGCGGGAGGGTCCGGCGCCCTCGGCCTTGGACGTGAAGATCTCGACCTGGTCGCCGTTCTCGAGCTTGCGCTCGAGCGCGACCAGCCGGCCGTTGACGCGGGCGCCGATGCACCGGTGCCCGACCTCGGTGTGCACGGCGTAGGCGAAGTCGACCGGGGTGGAGCCCGTCGGCAGCGTCTGCACGTCACCCTTGGGGGTGAAGACGAAGATCTCGCGGGCGGCCAGGTCGTAACGCAGCGCGTCGAGGAACTCGCCGGGGTCGGCGGCCTCCCGCTGCCAGTCGAGGAGCTGGCGCATCCACGCCATCTCGTCGACCTCGACGGCCTGCCCGTCGTGGGTGCCCTTGGTCTCCTTGTAGCGCCAGTGCGCCGCGATGCCGTACTCGGCGGTGCGGTGCATCTCGTGCGTGCGGATCTGGACTTCCAGCGGCTTGCCGTCGGGGCCGATCACGGTGGTGTGCAGCGACTGGTAGACGCCGAACCTCGGCTGCGCGACGTAGTCCTTGAAGCGGCCGGGCATGGGCTGCCAGAGCGCGTGCACGACACCCATGGCGGCGTAGCAGTCGCGGACGTCGTCGACGAGGATGCGGACGCCGACGAGGTCGTGGATGTCGTCGAAGTCCCGGCCCCGGACGATCATCTTCTGGTTGATCGAGTAGTAGTGCTTGGGGCGGCCCTCGACCTTGGCGTTGATGCGGGACTGCTCGAGGTGGCTGGTCAGCTCGCTGGTGACCTTCTGCAGGTACGTGTCGCGGGACGGGGCGCGCGTGGCGACGAGGCGGACGATCTCGTCGTACTTCTTCGGCTGCAGGATCGCGAACGCGAGGTCCTCCAGTTCCCACTTGACCGTGGCCATGCCGAGCCGGTGCGCGAGCGGGGCGAGGACCTCGAGGGTCTCGCGGGCCTTCTTGGCCTGCTTCTCGGGCGGCAGGAAGCGCATGGTGCGCATGTTGTGCAGCCGGTCGGCCAGCTTGATGACCAGCACGCGCGGGTCGCGGGCCATGGCGATGACCATCTTGCGGATGGTCTCGGCCTCGGCCGCGCTGCCGAGCTGCACCTTGTCCAGCTTGGTGACCCCGTCGACGAGGCGGGAGACCTCCTCGCCGAAGTCGCTCTCGAGGTCGGCGAGGGCGTACTCCGTGTCCTCGACGGTGTCGTGCAGGAGCGCGGCGACGAGCGTGATGGTGTCCATGCCCAGCTCGCCGAGGATGGTCGCGACGGCGAGCGGGTGGGTGATGTACGGGTCGCCGGACTTGCGCCGCTGTCCGCGGTGGGCCTCCTCGGCGACGTCGTAGGCGCGCTGCAGCAGGCCCAGGTCGGCCTTGGGGTGCAGCTCGCGGTGGACGGCCGCCAGTGGCTCCAGTACCTGCTTGACCGGGGCGGACCGCTGGGCGGTGATGCGACGGGCGAGACGAGCGCGCACGCGCCGCGTGGCCGACGGCGCTCGCACGGCAGGCGGCGGGGCGCTGTCGGACGCCGCTCCGGTCTCTACGTTCTGGCTCAAGGGCAGCTCCTCTTGGGACTGAGAATAACCGTGATCGAGCGGGAGATCCGGCGGCGGGTGATGTTAGTATCTAGTTGAATCTTCAACATCACGGGAGCACGTCATGTCCATGCCGGTGTTGTACCTCAGTCACGGCGCCCCGCCGCTCGCCGACGACGCGGTGTGGACGCGTCAGCTCGCCGAGTGGTCCACCACGCTGAAGAAGCCGAGCGCGATCCTCATCGTGTCGGCGCACTGGGAGAACGCGCCGCTCACGGTGGGTGCGACGACCACGGTGCCGCTGGTGTACGACTTCTGGGGCTTCCCGGAGAAGTACTACGAGGTGACCTACCCGGCGCCGGGCGCGCCTGTGCTCGCCGCCGCCGTCCGGTCCCTGCTGGGCACCGTGCACGAGGACCCGACCCGCGGCCTCGACCATGGCGCGTACGTGCCGCTGAAGGAGATGTACCCGGACGCCGACGTGCCGGTGCTGCAGATGTCCATGCCGTCACTTGACCCGGCGGAGCTGTTCGCGGTCGGCCAGCGCCTCGCTCCCCTACGCGACGACGGCGTCCTGATCATCGGCAGCGGCTTCTTCACCCACAACCTGTCCGCGATGCGGATGGTCGACGGCCCCCACTCCGCGGCACCGTCCTGGTCGGCCGAGTTCGACCACTGGGGCGCGGAGGCCCTCGCGGCCCGCGACTTCGACGCGCTGCTGGACTTCGAGCACAAGTCCCCGTCCGCCCGCACGGCCCACCCACGCACGGAGCACTTCGCCCCACTGTTCGTGTCGATGGGCGCGAGCGTCGGCACGACCGACAACCCGACCTCGGTCATCGACGGCTACTGGTACGGCCTGGCAAAACGCTCAGTCCAGTTCGACTGACGGGCGATCGGCATGGGTGGCATGCTGCGCCTGTGACAGACCAAGATCGACCGTCGACGCCTGTCTCACCGGTGACCCTGAGCCAGTACCAGATCGTGGCGGCCCGCCGGCAGACGTTCGACACCCTCATGTGGCAGGTGCCCGCGCTGTCCTTGACGGCTCAGTCGTTCCTGTTGTCGATCGCGTACGGCGAGCAGTCCTCACGACTCGCCGCGGCCGTGGCGGGTGCGTTGTCGGCGGTCGTGGCCGTGATGTCCATCCAGCTTCTGCTGCGGCACCGCCAGAACGAGCTCACCGACTCGATCACCCTCAACCTGATCGAGCGCGCCCACGGCTGGCAGGAGATGTTCGCCCCGGGAGAGCAGCGCGCGTCCGCGGCAGGACTGCACCGCAGGCGGTTGATCCGCCTGCGGTCATTCCGCATCTGGACAGGCGGCCTCGGCATCTTCGGGCTCGCCGGCACACTTGCTTTCGTGGTGGCGCTCGTCCGCTAGATCGTCTGAAGGGCGTGGATCTTGCGGTCGCCCAGGCGGTCCCGGCCGCCGAGGGCGGCCAGGTCCAGCACCACCATCACCACCGAGACCGAGGCCTGCGCCCGTTCCACGAGCTGGCACACGCCCGCCACGGTGCCGCCGGTGGCCAGGACGTCGTCCACCACCGCGACGCGGGCGCCCGGGGGCAGCACGCCACCCGGAAGCTCCAACGTGGCGTTGCCGTACTCCAACGCGTAGTCGACGCGGTCCGCGACCACCGGGAGCTTGCCCGGCTTGCGGATCGGCACCAGCGCACGGTCGCTCATCACGGCCAGGGCGCCACCCAGGATGAATCCCCTCGCCTCGACCGCCGCGATGACGTCCACGTCCGCGGGGAGTCGGGCGGCCATCGCCTCGATGACCGCCCGAAACGCCCATGGCGACGCGAACAGCGGGTTCAGGTCCCGGAACAACACGCCTGGCGACGGGAAGTCCGGGACCGTGCGAACCAGCGACAACGCCTTGTCGACGTCGGTCATCGACGACGCTTTCCGGACGGGCGGCCCGGGTGCTTGCCGGTGGGCCGACCGCCGCGGCGTGCTGCCTCGGAGGACTTCGGGTTGCGGGCCGGGATGCTGTTGGCCGCCGCCATCGCGCGCTCCTGCCGCAGCTCGGTCTCGAGCGACTCGTCGTCCGTCGCGGGCAGGTCGTCCGTGGCGAGGGCCGGGGCCGCCGACGCCTCACGGTCGGCCGACTTGCGGGCGAGGTTCTCCCGGCGGGCGAACACGCGGGCCGCCTGCTGCTGGAACTTCGGTTCCCGCATCTTCAGGTCCACGAGGATCGGCGTGGCCAGGGAGATCGACGACAGCGCGCCGGCGATGATGCCGGTCAGCTGCACCAGCGCCAGGTCCTGCAGGGTGCCGACGCCGAGCAGACCGACACCGACGACCAGCAGGCCGATCACCGGCAGCACGGCGATCAACGACGTGTTGATCGACCGCATCAGCGTCTGGTTCAGCGCCAGGTTCGCCGCCTCGGCGTACGTCCTGCGGGTCAGCCCGAGCAGTCCTCGGGTGTTCTCCTTGATCTTGTCGAACACCACCACCGTGTCGTACAGCGAGAAGCCGAGGATCGTCAGCAGACCGATCACGGTCGCCGGCGTGACCTCGAAGCCGACGATCGAGTACACGCCCGCGGTCACCACGATGTCGTGGACGAGCGCCGCCAGCGCGGCGACCGCCATCCACTTCTCGAAGTAGAACCAGAGGAAGATGGTCACCAGCACGAAGAACACGCCGAGCGCGATCAGCGCCTGCTGCGAGATCTCGCCACCCCACGACGCGCTCACCGCGCTGTCGCTGATCGACCGCTCGCTCGGCTGACCGTCGGCGTTCAGCGGCTGGAACCGCTCGAACAGGGCCGCCTTCAACTGCTCGACCTGGTCGGTGTTCAGCGTCTCCGACCGGATCTGGATGGTCGACGCGTCACCGGTGCCGACCGTCTGCACGGCCGCCGGCTCCTTGTTGAGCGCCTCGTCGAAGACCTGCTCGACCTGAGAGGTCGAGATGTTGCCGTCCGCGCCCTGGGCCGGCAGCGAGATCCTGGTGCCACCGGTGAAGTCGATCCCGAGGTTGAACCAGCGGAACACGATCGAGCCGACGCACACGAGGATCAGCAGCGCGAAGAAGATGTACCACCGCTTGCGCTTGCCGACCACGTCGAACGCGCCGGTACCCGTGTAGAGCCGGCGGAACACGCCGTCCTTGGTCTCGTTGGCAGCCACCGTCACACCTCCTTCGCCACGGTACGGCCAGCGGCCCGCCGCTCGCTCGCCTGGCGCTGCACCGCGCCAAGACCCGACATGCTCGGCCTGGACAGGAACTTCGACCGCGACGCGAGCGCGACCAGCGGGTGCGTCACGAGGAACACCACGACCAGGTCGAGCACGGTCGACATGCCCAGGGTGAACGCGAAGCCGCGAACCTGCCCGACCGCGAGCGCGTACAGCACACCTGCCGCGATGAACATGACCGCGTCCGCCGACAGGATCGTCCTCCTGGCCCGGACCCACGCCCGTGGCACGGCGGACCGGAATGTCCTGCCTTCCCGTATCTCGTCTTTCAGTCGTTCGAAGAAGATCACGAACGAGTCGGCGGTGATACCGATGGCGACGATGAAGCCGGCGACACCCGCGAGGTCGAGGGTGAACCCGATCCACCGGCCGAGCAGCACCAGCACCGCGAACACGATCGCGCCGGAGAAGACCAGCGACAGCATCGTGAGGAAGCCGAGCATCCGGTAGTAGAACAGGCAGTACACGAACACCAGCAGCAGGCCGAGCGCACCGGCGATCAGGCCGGCCCGCAGCGAGGCGAGGCCGAGCGTCGCGGACACCGTCTCCGCCTCGGACGAGTCGAACGACAGCGGCAGCGAGCCGTACTTCAGTACGTCGGAGAGGTCCTTGGCCTCGTCGGCCTTGAACCCGCCCTGGCCACCGCCGGTGATCTGAGTCTGACCGGTGATGGCACCCTGGATCTCCGGCGCGGACACCACCTTGGTGTCGAGCACGAACGCGGCCATCTCACCGACGTGGGCCTCGGTGTAGCTCGCCCAGATCTTGCCGCCCTCGCTGTCGAAGTCGAGGGTGACGACGTAGCCGACGCCCTGCGGGTCAGGGGCCGAGCCGGCGTCGGAGATCTGCGTGCCGTCGAGGAATGTCGGGCCGAGGACGTACTTGGCCAGGTTCTCCTGGTCGCAGGTCACCAGCGGCTTGGTCTTGTCGTCGTTGCCGACCAGCGGGTCCGGCTTCGAGCAGTCAAGCGCGGCCATCGCCATCTCGGTGACGTTCTGGTCGGCCTGGACGGTGCCGTCCGCGCTCGGCGCGAGCGTGGCGGCCTGCCGGCACGCGCGACCGAGCTGGATCAAGTCCGCTGTGGTGACTTCGCTTTCCTTGCCCGCCTTGACGTCGGCGGTGTAGGTGTCGACGTCCGTCTTGTACTTGGGGCACGCGACCATCGGGTCCGCGAGGATGGCCGGATCGAGGTTGCCGTCGCTGTCGGTGGTCGGCGGCGCGGTCGACGTGGTCGGCGGCGCCGACGGGTCGGTGCTCTCGGGCTGGCCCGCGAGTGCCGGGGCAGGACGGCCCTGCGGCGCCGTCGTGCCGGCGCCGGCGGACGGTGGCGTCGAGGGCTCGGTCGACGGGGCGCTCGGGTCCGTCGAAGGGTCGGTCGAGGGCTCGGTGGACTCCTCCGTCGGCGCCGTCTGAGCCGCCCTGGGCTGGCCGATCACCGCGCGGAACCGGAGCTGGGCGGTCTGGCCCAGGCTCTTGGCCTGCTCGCCCTCCTCGCCCGGCACCGTGATGATGATGTTGTTGCCGTCCAACACGGTCTCGGTGCCGCTGACGCCGATCCCGTTGACGCGGTCCTCGATGATCTGCCGGGCCTGGTCGAGGGACTCCTTCGACGGCGCCGAGCCGTCCGGCGTGCGTGCGGTGAGCGTGACCCGGGTGCCGCCCTGGAGGTCGATACCGAGCTTCGGGGTCGGCTTGTGATCACCCGTCCCGAATACCAGGCCGTAGAGCAGAACCACGATGAACAGGAAGAACGCTAGATAGCGCCCTGGGCGGATCTGCCCGGCGGTTGAGGCCACGGTCGGTCGATCTCCTCGATACTTACAGGGTCGGTGTCGTTGGCGTGTAGTCACACGACTGCGCCCGCACCCGTTACTCGTCTGGGTGAGGGCGCAGCGTACCTAACGCGGCGTGAGCCCCGTGTCACACGGTCGTCACGTCGCGCTCACACGGCGAGCTACTTCTTCTTGCCGGACTCGAGCTCGGCGTCCTCGGTGTCCTTGGCGTCCGCGACGACGGGCTCCTCGACGACGTCCTCGACCTCGACGACGTCGGTGTCCTCGTCGACGGCCTCGTCGACGGGGCCGACCTTCTCGCGCACCGCGGCCCGCAGCCACTCGGTCTCGACGCCGTCCGCGATCTCGATCGTGATCGTCGCGCTGTCAGAGGAGTCGGTCACCGTGCCGTAGAGCCCGGAGGTGGTCATCACCCGGTCGCCGACGTCCAGCGAATTCTGGAGCGCCTGCTGCTGCTCCTGAGCCCTGCGCTGGCGCCGGGTCATGAAGTACATCATGACGCCCAGCAGCCCGAACATCAGGAGCAGGGGAATGAGGTCCATGTTCTTCCGTCCGTGAGTTAACTAGTCCGCGGTGTGCGCGGCATCACTGTTGGTGTCGCTGTCGAACAGGGTAGGCGGCACGGGACCGGGCGCGTTAGCCGGGGGCATAAGCCCCAAATGGGACCATGCCGCGGCCGTGGCTACCCGGCCTCGAGGCGTCCTAGCGAGCATCCCGGCCCGCACCAGGTACGGCTCGCACACCTCCTCTACCGTACTTGCTTCCTCGCCAACCGCCACAGCCAGCGTCGAGACACCGACGGGGCCGCCGCCGAAGGACCGCACCAGGGCGCCGAGCACGGCCCGGTCCAGGCGGTCGAGCCCCAGCTCGTCGACGTCGTACACCTCGAGTGCCGCGTTGGCGATGTCCCGGGTCACCACGCCGTCGGCACGCACCTCGGCGAAGTCCCGCACCCGGCGTAACAGCCGGTTGGCGATGCGGGGAGTGCCGCGCGAGCGGCCCGCGATCTCCTCGGCGCCGTCACCACGCAGCTCGACCCCGAGAATCCCCGCCGACCGGCGCACCACCTTCTCCAGCTCTTCGGCCGAGTAGAACTCCATGTGCGCGGTGAAGCCGAACCGGTCCCGCAGCGGCCCGGTGAGCGAGCCCGACCTGGTGGTGGCGCCGACCAGCGTGAACGGCGCGATCTCCAGGGGGATGCTGGTTGCGCCGGGCCCTTTGCCGACCACCACGTCGACGCGGAAGTCCTCCATCGCGAGGTACAGCATCTCCTCGGCCGGGCGTGCGATCCGGTGGATCTCGTCGATGAACAGCACGTCGCCCTCGACGAGGTTGGACAGCATGGCCGCGAGGTCGCCTGCACGCTCGAGCGCCGGGCCAGAGGTCAGGCGCAGGGCGCTGCCCAGCTCAGCGGCGATGATCATGGCGAGGCTGGTCTTGCCGAGCCCGGGTGGCCCGGCCAGCAGGACGTGGTCCGGCGGCACGCCGCGTTGGGTCGCGCCCTTGAGGACCAGTTCGAGCTGCTCGCGGACCCGGTGCTGCCCGATGAACTCGGCGAGCCGCTTCGGGCGCAGCGTCGCCTCGTCGTCCCCCGGAAGTACTTCCGGGGTGGCCACGGACTCCTCTTCCGTCACGGCTTCATCGTGCACGACCGTCTACCGCTTACGGCCCAGGGTGGCGAGCGCCCTGCGCAGCACGATCGACGTGTCGGATGTGCCGTTCTCCGCGAGCACCCCGTCGACGGCCTGTTCCGCCTGCTTGGCAGGGAAACCGAGGCCGGTCAGCGCCTCGACCACACTCCCCCGCACGGCTCCGCTGCCGGTCGCGACGGACTCGGCGGTGACCGCGGCGAGGGAACCGACCTTGTCCCGCAGCTCGATGACCATCCGCTCGGCGCCCTTGCGGCCGATGCCGGGCACCTGGGTGAGCGTGGCGATGCTGCCCTCCGCGAGCGCGGCCCGCAGCTTGTCAGGGTCGAGCACCGCGAGCGTCGCCATGGCGATCCGCGGGCCGATGCCGGAGACGGTCTGCAACAGCCCGAACAGCTCACGGGCCTGCGGGTCGGCGAACCCGAACAGGGTCAGCGAGTCCTCGCGGACGACGAGCGTGGTCTCGAGGATCGCCTCCTCGCCGGTCCGCAGCGTGGCGAGGGTCGCCGGGGTCGCGGTGATCAGCAGGCCGACCCCGCCGACCTCGACCACCACGTGGTCGAGCCCGATCGAGAGCACCTTTCCGCGTACACGCGAGATCATGACTGTTCCGCCTCCCCGGAATTCAATGTGTTGGTCGCGTCGGGGAAGGAAGGTTCTGTCCGGTCACGAACTTGTGGCTGGTTTGCGTCACGTTCCCCTGAGGCGCGGTTGCGAAGCCCTCGGCCTGCTTTCGATGAGGTTGGCACAAGGGGTGTCACGTCGTCGGCTTCCTTTTCGCGGCTTCTTTGAGCCGTGCCTTGTGGTTGCGGGCGAGCTCGGCGGCACGCGCCTCCGCCTCGGCGAGCCGGTTGCGCATGGGCGCCCGCCAGACGTGGCAGATCGCGATGGCGAGCGCGTCCGCGGCGTCGGCCGGTTTCGGCGCCTCGGTGAGCCCGAGCAGCTTGGTGACCATACCGGTGACCTGCGCCTTGTCCGCACGGCCCGACCCGGTGACCGCCGCCTTCACCTCGGACGGCGTGTGGAACATGACCGGCAGGCCACGACGGGCCGCGGCGAGTGCCACGACACCGCCGGCCTGTGCGGTGCCCATCGCCGTCCGCACGTTGTACTGGCTGAACACCCGCTCGACCGCCACCACCTCGGGGCGGTGCCGGTCGAGCCAGTCGTCGACGGCGTCGGCGACGGCGAGCAGCCGGATCGAAAGGTCCGCGTCGACCGGCGTGCGGACCACCCCCACCTCGACACACGTCAGCTTCCGCCCGACCGCCCCATCCACGACGGCGATCCCGCACCTGGTCAGGCCGGGGTCGACGCCCAGCACCCGCATCGTCTTGCCTCCTGAGAACATCCGTTCGAACTCTAGGGGGTGACGGCCACCTTCCGCCGCACCGACACGGTGACGACGCCCAACGCGACGACGCCGAGGGCCGCGCCCAGCCATGCGACGACGGGGTAGCCGGCGCCCGCGTCCAGTGCCGTGCCGCCGAGCCAGGGGCCGGCCGTGATGCCGACGTTGAACGCCGAGATGTTGGTGGCGGCGGCGAGGGTGGGCGCGCCGCCCGCTTCGGCGAACACGCGGGCGTTGAGTGCCGGGTTGGTCGCGAACCCGAACGCGCCGAGCAGGGTGATCGCCACGATCGCCGGCGGCGGCTGGTCAGCGAACAGTGCCAGGGTCACGGACGCGGCGACCAGACCGCCGGCGCCTGCGTAGAGGGTGCGGAAGGGGTGAGCGTCGGCCGTGCGTCCACCGATCGTGATGCCGGCCAGCGAGCCGAGGCCGTAGAGGGCGAGCAGCACCGGCACAACGCCGCTCGACACCCCGGTCGTGTCGGTGAGGAACGGCGCGAGGTAGCTGAACGTGACGATCAGGGCGGCGGTGGTCAGCGCGGTGCCGGCGTAGGCGAGCCACAGACGCGGGTTGGCCATCGTGCGGACCTCGGCCCGCAGGTCCGGTGCGGTCGCGTCCGCGGTGTCCCTGATCGTGGCGGCGACGGCGGCCATCGTGAGCGCGGACATGATCGCGACCGCCCAGAACGCGGCCCGCCAGCCGAGATGCTGGCCGATGGCGGTGCCGGCGGGCAGTCCGAGGATGGTGGCGACGGTGAGGCCGCCGGCAACCACGCTCATGGCCCGGCCGCGCCGTTCCGGTCCCGCCATGCCGACCGCGGCGACGGAGGCGACCGCCCAGAAACCGGCGTACACGAACGCGCCGGCGACCCGCGTGCCGAGCAGAACGGCGTAACTACTGGTCACCGCACCCACGACATGCGTGGCGGCGAACACCGCGAGGAATGTGAGCAGCGCCGCGCGGCGGGGCCACCGCAGCGTCACGACCGCGAGCACCGGCGCGCCGACGAGCATGCCGACCGCGAACGCCGAGATCAGGAGCCCGGCCTGCGGGATGCTGACCCCCAGATCACCGGCGATCTCGGGCAGCAGCCCGGCGAGCATCAGCTCCGACGTGCCCTGGGCGAAGATCGCCAACCCGAGCACATACACAGCGAAGGGCATGTCTTCCTCCTGTTTTGGATACATCGGTTCAAAACAAGGGCACGCCGAAGCGGCCACGAAAACGCAACTCACAGGGGCCGAACGCGCGACTCGCGGCGACTGGAAGCGACACTCGCGGGGCCCGGGCACGCGGCTCGCGAGCCCGGATTGTTGAACTCGCGGGTCTGAGCCGTTGAACTCGCGGGTCCGGACCGTTGGACTCGCGGGTCTGGGGCGTTGGACACGCGGGGCTTTGGTGTGGGGCTTGTGGTTGTCCACAGCCTGCGGTTTGCGCTGGCCGGTTTGTCGGTGGTGTGCCGTAGCGTGGAACCCGGGGGCCGGAGGCCGCGGGGGGTCAGGTCGCGAGGGACAGGCGGCCGGGGGGCAGGCGGCTGGGGATCGAGGCCTCGGGTCAGATGGCGGTTAGGGCTGTTTCTGCTACCGCGGCCAGTGTGTTGCGGTCCGCTCCGCCGCGGGCCATTACTCGCATTCCGCTGATCGTGGCCATCACGAAGTGGGCCAGCGCTTCTGGGTTGGCGGTTTTCGGTAGTTCTCGATCGCTGCGGGCGGCGGCGAGGGCCGCGCGGAGGGCTTCGTGGCGGCGGGTCTGGTCGCGGGTCAGTGCCGCGCCGATCACCTCGTCCCGGGGCGCCAGTTCGACCAGCGAGTTCACCACCAGGCAGCCCACCGGGTCGTCCGCCGGCGGGTCGACCGTCTCCCACAGCAGCTCGCGCAGTTTGTCGTGGATCGGCGCCGAGCGTTCGAGGGCGGTCACCGCGGCGTCGGTGCGTGCGGTCATGTAGCGGGTCAGTGCCCGTTCGAACAACGCGTGCTTGCTATGGAACGTGTTGTAGATGCTGCTCCGCCCGAGCCCGGTCGCCGCGCACAGGTCCTGCGTGGACGTGGCCTCGTAGCCGGACCGCCAGAACGCACGCATGGCCGCGTCCATCGCGCGGTCCTCGTCGAACTCTCTCGGTCGTGCCATGCCGGTGACGCTACCAGAGTTTTGGACAGGTCGATCTATAACCGCATGTAAGCGCATTCACTTGACATGGGTGTTAGAACTGCACGTAGAACGAATGTAAGCGCTTCCAACGACGGAAGGCTGTCATGTCGGGTCGGGAACGGCGTCCGGTCACCATCTACGAGGTGGCGGAACGGGCGGGAGTCTCCATCGCCACGGTCTCCCGGGCGCTGCGTGACTCCGAGCTGGTCGCGGCCCCCACCCGGCGGCGGGTCCAGCAGGTGGCCGAGGAACTGCGCTTCCGCCCCAGCCGCGCCGGCCGCGCGCTCGCCGAGGGGCAGCACGCCGCCAACGGCATCGTCTTTCCCGACCTGTCCGGCCCGTACTACGCGGAGGTCGTACTCGGCTACGAGGAAGTGGTCGCCAAACTGGGCCGCAGCGTGCTGATCCTCGCCACGAACGGCCGACCCAACGCGGCCGAGGCCGTGCTGGAGCTGGCCGGCCGCGTCGACGGCATGGTGATCATGGGTCGGACGGTCGCCGACGAGGTGGTCGCGCGGATCGCCGACACCGGGCTGCCGCTCGTGCTCCTGGCCCGCCCACCGGTCGGGCTGGTCGACACGATCATGACCGACAACGAGCACAGCGCCAGGGACCTCGCCGCGCACCTGCTCGGCCACGGCCACCGCACGTTCGCGTTCCTCGGCGACCCCGACGAGTCGCCCGACGTGGCCGGCCGGTACGCGGGGTTCCGCCAGGCCCTCACCGACGCCGGCGTCGACCCGCCTGATCCGACACGCTGTGCCTTCGACGTCCGGGCCGGCTACGCGGCCGCACGGGAACTGCTCTCCCGCACACGGCCGAACGCCGTGGTGTGCGCCAACGACGAGGTCGCGCTCGGCGCCCTGCAGGCCGCGGAGGACCTCGGTCTGTCCGTCCCCGGTGACGTGGCACTGACCGGCTGGGACGACATCATGGCCGCCCGCTACACCCGGCTGACCACGGTGCACCAACCGATGCGTGCGCTCGGCGCGACCGCGGCCCGCCGGCTCGACGAGCGGATCCACGGCGTGGCAACGAAAACGCGCCCCGACGTACTGCCGACACGGCTGATCGTCCGTACCAGCTGCGGCCCCCACGACCGGGAGGTATGACATGAACAGGCGATTACTCGCCACCGTTGCCGTCGCCGCGCTCGCCCTGTCGGCATGTGGGCGCGACGCCGAGGACAGCGGCCCGCAGCAGGGTGAGGCTGTCGCGGGCGGCAACGCGTCCGGCGAGATAACCGTCTGGGCCATGGGCACCGAGGGCGAGAAGCTGTCCACGCTCGCCGACGCGTTCATGGCGGAGAACCCGGAAGCGGAGGTCAAGGTCACCCCGGTCCCGTGGGACGGCGCGCACAACAAGCTGGCCGCCGCGATCGCCGGCCAGGAGACGCCGGACGTGACCATGCTGGGCACGACGTGGATCGGCGAGTTCGCGAAGACCGGCGCGCTGGACGTCGTGCCGCCGGAACTCGTCGACGCCAAGGCCTTCTTCCCCGGCGCGTGGGAGACCGGGATCGTGGACGGCACCTCCTACAGCGTGCCGTGGTATGTCGAGACGCGGCTGCTGTACGTCAACTCCTCCGTCGCCGAGAAGGCCGGGATCACGTCGCCGCCCAAGACCTGGGCCGAGCTGACGCAGGCGGCCAAGGACATGCAGGCCAAGGGCGGCGCCAAGTGGGGGATCTACCTGCAGCCAGGCCAGACCGGCGCGTGGCAGACCGTGATGCCGTTCGTGTGGCAGAACGGCGGCGACATCTACGACGGAGAGAAGTTCGTCCTGGACTCGCCCGACGCCGTCCAGGCGCTCGAGTACTACAAGTCCTTCTACGACAGTGGACTGTCCTCACGGGACCGTCTCCGCGAGGGCGAGACGGAACCGAAGCTCCTGTCCGGCGAGATCGCGGCGTTCGTGTCCGGCCCGTGGAACATCGGGCTGCTGGACGAGCTGGGCGGTGAAGGCAAGTACGAGCTGTGGCCGATGCCGAGCGGGTCGGGCGACTTCACGTCGTTCATCGGCGGGAGCAACATGTCCGTGTTCAAGAACTCGAAGAACCGGGACGCGGCGTGGAAGTTCGTCGCGTACCTGATGCGGCCCGACGTGCAGGTGAAGTGGTACCAGACGGTGGCCGACCTGCCCGCGGTGCAGGAGGCCTGGGACAACGAGACTCTGGCCGGTGACCAGCAGCTGAAGGTGTTCGGCGACCAGCTCGACAAGGCGAAGGCGCCTCCGTCCATCCCGACGTGGGAGCAGATCGCGGCGGGCGTGGACACGGAGCTGGAGAAGATCGCGAAGGGCACGACGTCGGCCGCGGACGCGGCGAAAGCCATGCAGTCACAGGCGAGTTCGATCGGCACGGGAGGCTGAGCGTGTCGGCGCCGCCCGAGACGGCGACGAACACGGCGGCCGTTCCGGCGACTGGCGGGGACGCCGGAACGGCCCGCCGCCCTCGGTCCCGTTCGCTGGCCGGTTGGGGCTTCGCGCTGCCGTTCGCCCTGCTGTTCCTCGTGTTCACCGCCGGCCCGGTCGTGGCGTCGCTCCTGATGAGCGTCACCGACCTGCGGGGTACCGACCTGCTCGACCCGTTCAATGTGGACATCGTCGGGCTCGACAACTATCTGAGGCTCGCCGGCGACGAGAAGTTCCTGACCGCGGCCGGCAACACGGCGATCTTCGTGGTGGTGGGCGTGCCGCTCACGATGGCGCTGTCGCTGCTCGTCGCGATGGGGCTGAACTCCGGTCTGGTGCGGTTCCAGACGCTGTTCCGCGTCGGCTACTACCTCCCGGTCGTCACGAGCATCGTGGCGATCTCGGTGGTCTGGCGGTTCGTCCTGCAGCCGGACAGCGGCCTGCTCAACGAGTTCCTCGGCCTGTTCGGCGTCGACGGGCCGAACTGGCTCAACAACCAGACGTTCGCGCTGCCGACGCTGATCGTGATGGGCGCCTGGCGCAACCTCGGCTTCGGCATGGTGATCTTCCTGGCCGGGTTGCAGGCCATCCCGAAGGACCTGTACGAGGCGGCCACCATCGACGGCGCGCGGCGGTTCGCCCGGTTCCGCTACCTGACCGTGCCGATGCTGCGGCCGACCATGCTGTTCGTCGCAGTGATCACCACGATCGGGTACGTCCAGTTCTTCGAGGAGCCGTTCGTGATGACGCAGGGCGGGCCGCTCGACTCCACGCTTTCCCTGGCCTACCACACCTACAACCAGTTCGGGTTCGGCAACTACGGCTCCGCGTCGGCCATGGGCTACGTGCTGTTCGTGGTGGTCGTGCTGCTGTCGATCGCCTGGTTCAAGCTGCTGAGGAACAACGTTGACTGAGCACCTACGCTCCCGTGACCGGGTCGCCAGGGCGGCCCTGTACCTGGTGCTGTCCAGTGGTCTGGTGCTCGTCGTGGGGCCGTTCGTGTGGATGCTGCTGTCCTCGTTCAAGCCGGAGGGCGAGATCCGCGCCATCCCGCCGACGTGGTTTCCGCACGACCCGACACTCGCCAACTACGGGAACCTGTTCGACCGCCTGGACTTCCCGACGTTCTTCACGAACTCGGTTGTCGTCGCCGTGCTCACGACGGCGGGCAACCTGCTGTTCTGCTCCGCCGCCGGGTACGCGCTGGCGAAGGTGCCGTTCGCGGGCAAGCGGGTCCTGTTCGGCATCGTGCTCGGCACGCTGATGGTGCCGAGCATCGTGACGATCGTGCCGCTGTTCGTGCTCTCGTCGAACCTGGGACTGGTCAACACGCTGGCCGGGCTCATCCTGCCGTACCTCGCGCAGGCGTTCGGCGTGTTCCTGATGCGTCAGTTCATCCTGTCCATTCCGGACGAGCTGCTGGAGGCTGCCCGCATCGACGCGGCGAGCGAGTGGCGGATCTTCTGGCAGGTCGTGCTGCCGCTGTGCCGGCCGGCGCTCGCCACGCTCGGCATCCTCACGTTCCTGGCTTCCTGGAACAACTTCCTGTGGCCGCTGGTGGCCGCGACCGAGGAGGAGACCTACACGCTGCCGGTCGCGCTCGCGCTGTACGCGATCGGGCAGAACCGCACCGAGTACGACCTGCTGCTGCCCGGTGCGGTCGTGATCGTGCTGCCGGTGCTCATCGTTTTCGTGCTGCTGCAACGTCATTTCGTCCGCGGGATCGCGACGACCGGACTGAAGTAGGAGGCGCCATGAGCGTAGCTTGCGGAGCGAATCGTCAACACATGTCCCGATTACGACTCACGGTGGTCGCGTTGCTCGCGGCCGCGCTGCTCGTCCCCGCCGCCCCGGCGGCCGCTTCCCCGCGGCTACAACTGGTCCACGACACCTGGCGGTCGTTCACCGCCATGACCGTGCCGGCGACCGGGTTGCCGGCCGACAACATCGACGGCTCGCTCGACCCCGCGACCCGTGCGCGGTACACGTCGCCGACGAACATCGGGTCGTACCTGTGGTCGGCGGTCGTGGCCGAGGACCTCGGCGTCATCTCCCGCAGGGAACTGGTGTCCCGCACCAGGACCACACTGTCCTCAATGGAGCGCCTGCAACGGCACCCGGCCTCGGGCCAGTTCTACAACTGGTACGACCCGGCGACGCTCGAACTGCTGCGCGTGTGGCCGGTGGACGGGTCGGTCGTGCATCCGTTCGCGTCCAGTGTGGACAACGCGTGGATGGCGGCGGCGCTGATGGTGGTGCGCACGGCGGTGCCCGAGTTGCGCGCGCAGGCGGAGTCGTTGCTGGCGCCTATGGACTTCGCGTTCTACTACGACGTCGCGGCACGAGGTCCCGACGTGCCGGCAGGGTTGATGCGGGGCGGATTCTGGGACAGCCCGCACCCGGATCCGCAGCAGTGCACGCTGCCCGGCAACTACACCGGTGTAGGACCTGAGGTGTTCTACACGTGCCACACCTACGGCGCGTTCGCGTCCGAGACGCGGATGATCTCGTATGTGGCCATCTCGCTGGGCCAGGTGCCGCCGGCGCACTACTTCGCGCCGTGGCGGACGTTCCCGGACAACTGCGACTGGGGTTGGCAGGAGCAGAAGCCCGCCGGCCAGTTCGTCGACTACCTCGGGGTGCCGGTGTTCGAGGGCAACTACACCTACCGCGGCTGGAAGTTCGTGCCGACCTGGGGCGGTGACATGTTCGAGGAGCTCATGCCGGACATGTTCGTCCCGGAGGTCGAGTGGGGCCGGAACTCGTGGGCACGACAGCACTCGGTGTACGTGCGCGGCCAGATCGAGCACGGAATTTCGGACGCGAAGTACGGATATTGGGGTTTCTCGCCCGCTTCGAACCCGGACGGCGGCTATCGGGAGTACGGTGTCGATCTCATGGGGTTGGACACCTCGGTGGGCTACACCAGCGACCAGGAGAAGACGATGGTGGATGTCGGCTTCGAGGGCTGCCGCGACCCGCAGCCGTTGCCGTCCTCCTACGGCGACGGCGTGGTGACCCCGCACGCCGTGGTGCTCGCCCTGCCGTACCAACCGAAGGCGGCGACCACCGAGCTGACGAAGCTGCGCAGGGACTTCGACAGCTACGGCCCGGGCGGCTTCTACGACTCGATCGCCGTCCGCAGCGGCAAGGTCGCGAAACGGTACCTGGCCCTCGACCAGGGCATGATCATGGGCGCGCTGGGGAACCTCCTGGCCGACGACGTCCTGCGGGACGCGTTCACCCGAGGTGGCGCGACAGCGCACCTGCGCCCGGTCATGGCGATGGAGGAGTTCAACCTCCCCCGTCACCAGTGACCCCTGACGCCGGGGCGGGTGCGGGTCACCCCCTCCCCCATCCGCCCCGGCCCGGTGCCCTTCAGGGCATTCGCGGTACTTCGATGGGCTGCTCGATCAGTTCTGGTTTCAACGGCTGCGCCGGGGTGAACCATGGCTCGGTTGGGCCGCCCATCGGGTTGGCGCGCCACTCGCGGCAGATGCGGTCCAGTTTGACCGGGTAGATCGTCAGCGAGCCGTCCGAGCCGATGCGGAGGCGGAGGAAGCCCTTGTGGTCCTCGATGCTCTGGCCCGCCATGACCTCGTTGAGGTTGATGCCGAACCGGCTCGCGACCAGCAGGTACAGCGCGACAACCTCGGCGTCGACGAAGCCGATCAGCACCGGGGTGCCGATCGCCCCGATCAGGAAGACCAGCCAGTCGCCCAGTGCGCCATCGGGCACCACGTCCTGGTACAGCCAGCGGATCACCAGCGCCCAGCCGACGCTCAACGCAAGGTGCGCCATGGCATGCAGCACCCCGGCGACGAGATGTCGCTGGTCGGTTCTGGGTAGCTCGAGCCGCGCGAACGCCACGCCGGCCAGCACGAGGACGGCGGTGGCGAATACCGCGGGCGACCACGACGCCAGCAACCCGAAGACCCCGGACCGCACGGCCGACTCGCCGAGCCCGTACAGGATCGCCATCGTCGCCACGAGTTGTGTCAGGCCGGTGAGTCCCCAGAACCCGGGATTGCGCCACGGCAACCGGAAGATCCCCGCGGCGAGCCGGTCGGTGTGTTCCGGGTAGCGGGACGCGAGGCCGAACCGTGTCGGGTGGGCCGCCTCACGCACCCGAGACTTCGGCGGCGGAAGCGTGAGCTCGGCCGGCAGCTTGTGGGTCGCCGCGAGGTACGCGCCACCGAGACCCGAGGTGATCTTCTGACCGCTGCCGGCGCGTTCGGTGTAGCGGGCGTAGTGGTGCTTGTCGCCGGACAGCATCACGCGGACGGTCGCCCCGCGCTGGCGGATGATCTCCCGTTGGAAGAACTCGATGGTGTCGTACCCCTTGGTCCGGCCACCGGAGCCGGCCGGCACCCACGCGGGTGTCGAGGTGCACAGGATGACCGCGTCCCCGCCGCGCAGGTCCTCGGCGGCGGCGCGGAAGTACTCCAGTTGCGGCGCGTCGACGTAGTCGTCGAACTGGGTGTCGATGGCGTACAACCACCAGCGGTGCGGCAGCTTCACGGCGAAGTAGCTGCGGGTCTGCTGGGTCTGCCAGCCGCCGAAGGGCCGTTGCTGGGCGAAGACCCGCAGGAACGAGGTGAGCCCGTCGTACCAGTCGTGGTTGCCGGGCAGGGCGAAGAGCGTTGGCGCGGCGTTCGGGGCAGCGGGCAGAGCGGCGCGGTAGACGCCCTTCGAGCGGTCCTCGTACGCGACGGTCGACGCGGCCGGGTAGACCTCGTCGCCACCCATGATCAGCAGGTGGCCCCGCGGGGTGGGCGTACCGAGGTCGAGCTCCGGCGCGGCGAGCAACGACGCGACGGAGTAGGTGGCGTCGAACCCGTCACCGGTGTCGGCGACGAAGTCGAGCCACAGCTCGTCGTGGTCCGAGTGGTCGTGGACGGTGGCCGGAAGGCTGCCCTGGAGCTCACGCTTGTCCGCGTAGGACCCGAAGATCTCCGCGACGAGTGACTGTGCCCCGGTGGTGATCAGCACCTTGGGAGCCAGCCAGCGAACCGCCTTCTGCGGCCGGAACCCGAGTTGCAGCTCGGTCATGTCCTGGGGTCGCGGTCGTGGCACCCAACCAGGGTGGAGCATGATCACCGGGTTTGTCTACGACCCGGTAAAAGTCAGCGAGGCCCGTAACCCTGCGGCGGATACGGCGGCCGCGGGTACCTGGGCGGCGGACCCGCGGGTAGTTCAGTCGGAAACGCGTTTTTCCAAGAGGGACAACGGAACGCCCGCCGAGTCGGCCCGGTTGCCGACGACCACGTAGCCCGATCGCCGGTAGAGCCGTAGGTTTCCCTCGCTCGCGGCGCCGGTGACGAGCCACAGGGTA
>NZ_DASUVO010000045.1:0-179484 GCF_036378875.1 Actinophytocola sp. | reverse complement strand
GGTCTCGATGGTTTCCGGCCCCACGAAACGGTGGTTGGCCTCCATGCCGGTACACGCGTCCGGCGACAACGCCGTGCGGCCCTCGACGACGATGCGGATCTCGTCGTCCCAGTCGATGTCGTCGAGCACATCGGTGACGAGGCCCAGCTCGGTGACCTCGTCCGGGCCCAGCACGACACCGACCTCCTTGCGTGCCGCGGCGAGCGCGTCGGGGTCGGTGTAGAAGCGGGACTCCAGGCGCGACAGGCCGTTGCCCATGGGGAACAGGCCGAAGTTGGCCTCTGTCAACAGGATGTGGCCCTGCTCGCCGGCGTCCTGGTCGTCGAGCAGGTACTGCCGGTCGCACGCGAACGCCAGCTCGGCCAGCATCCCGGCGAAGCACGAACCCGGCTCGATGAGCGCGAACAGACTGCGGCTCGTCACGTCCAGCCGCTTCAGTGTGCGCTTGTAGTAGTGCGTGATCTCGTTGGCCAGCCAGTGGTCCTCGCGCAACAGGCGCTCGTTCTCGACCACCACGGAAGGGTCGCCCGCTGTCTTGATCAGCCACGTGCCCAGCTCTGGCTCGTTGGTGCGCAGGCGAAGAATCAGGTCGTCCAGCTCACGGGTCATGGCCAGCGGCCAGAACTCCGCGCCCTGCCCGAGGTCGCCCACCGTGTCGGGAGCGTGGACCGTGATCGTGACGGTGCCGGCCTCCCCGTCGATGACCGAGGTGACATATCGGTCGCGCTCCAGTGGGGTCAGCTCGATTCCCCGCGTGCCTTTCGGCCGGTTCGATCGTTCGGCCAGTTTCCTGGCTCGTTCGGTGACCGCCTCGTCGAACTTTCTCGGCGGCGCCAGCTCGTCGACCAGTTTCCACTCGACCGCGGTGCGACCCTTCACGCCGTCGGAACGGGTGGCGAACACGTCGGCGAGGTCCTTGCGGGTGCCGCGCTTGTCGACGACGCGGGTCAGGCCGCCGGTGCCGGGCAGCACGCCCAGCAGCGGCACCTCGGGCAGCGCGACGGTCGAGGAGTTGTCGTCGACCAGGACGATGTGGTCACAGGCCAGCGCGAGCTCGTAGCCGCCGCCCGCGCAGGAGCCGTTCACCGCGGCGAGGTAGGTCTGGCCGGAGTGCGTGGTGGCGTCCTCCATGCCGTTGCGGGTCTCGTTGGTGAACTTGCAGAAGTTGACCTTCCACTCGTGGCTCGCGGCGGCCAGCATCCGGATGTTCGCGCCCGCGCAGAAGACCTTGTCCTTGCCGCTGGTCAGGACGACCGTGCGGACGTTCGGGTGCTCGAAGCGGAGGCGCTGGGTGGCGTCGTACAGCTCGATGTCCACGCCGAGGTCGTACGAGTTGAGCTTCAGCTCGTAACCCGGGGTGATGCCGCCCTGCTCGTCGACGTCGAGGATCAGCCAGGCGACGTCGCCGTCGATTCGCATCCGCCAGTGCCGGTAGCCGTCGGGGTGCGCGTCGAAGGACACCATGCCCCTTATTCTCGACACCGTCTCTTTTGGGCGTCAAGGTAATGTAGAAGATCGGCACTCTTTTCGCCGCTCGCGCGTTGTGTGGGCATGCCTGTCTTCGCGTTGCTGCTCATCGGCCTCGTCGCGGAGCTCGCCGTGATCATCGCGGTGGGCCAGACGATCGGCGTGCTGCTGACGATCCTGCTGCTGGTCGCGGTCTCGATGGCGGGGGTGGCACTGCTGCGCAGGCAGGGCTTCCGCACGCTCATGTCGTTCAACAACGCCATCCGCGACCGCCGCGACCCGAGCCCGGAGATGACCGACGGCGTGCTGATCGCGGTCGCGGCGGGCCTGGTGATGTTCCCGGGGTTCGTGAGCGACCTGGCGGCACTGTTCCTGCTGTTCCCGCCGACCCGCGCGCTGGTGCGGCGCCGCCTGCTGCGGCGGGCCACCACACGGCGCCAGGTCTATGTCGTGGTGGACGGCGAGATCGTCGACGAGCCGCCCGCCGACGCGATCGTCATCGACGGGCGGCGCGACGACTGATCCGTCAGCGCAGGATGGCCAGGATCTGGTTCAGCAGTGCGACCAGGCCGTTCAGGTCGAGCGACGGCCCGTTCAGCAGGTTGGCGACCGCGCACAGCAGGTTGCCGAGCAGGTTGCCGGGACCGCTGTCAGCGGTGATGTTCAGGTGGACACGGTCGAGGTGGACCACCAGACCCAACAGGTCGAGGTCCAGCGGACCGAGCACCAGATCGAGAATCTCGCAGGACGCCGCGATGGCGGTGGTGTCGACCGGCATCCGGACGGTCTGCGACTGGCTGCCGACGACCTGCCCGGCCGAGTCGACGAGGGTCACGTCAGCGACGCCCTCGGCCAGTAGCTGATCACCGTCAGCGACGAACTGGTTCGGGGTGAAGGTGCCGGTCGCCGTACCGGTAGCACCGGTGGCGTCGGTGAACGTCCCGGCGAGCGGGACGGACGGCAGCGCGTTCACCGTGGGGGCGGGCGCCGCGCTAGCCGCCGGCACGCCGAACAACCCAACCAGCGCGGCGACGAGAAGCGCGACAAAAGTGATACGTGAAGTAGAAAACGATCTCACTCACTTGCTCCCTTCGACGGAAACTGACTCCGGAAGGGTGAACAAATGATCACGGTGACAAACTCAGACAACCACTCTGCGTAAGTGACCTATGTCACGACCCGGTCATAGTCGAACGTGGCCCGTGACGCACGTGACGGTGTCGCCGCCGATCCAGATCGCGCCTTCGGTGTCGGTCGAGACGTGGACCTGGCCGGCACGGCCCAGGACCGTGCCCTGGCGTGCCACGTACGGAGCGGTCACCCGGCCGGTGCGGAGCAGCCACTCGGCGAGCGAGGCGTTCAGACTGCCGGTCACCGGGTCCTCGACCGTGGTGCCGTTCACCGGGAAGAAGGCCCGCACCTCGAACGCCTCCGGTGAGCCGGGCGGGTGCGGGCCGGCGACCCCGATGTACAGGTTCTCCGCGTTGCCCGGCCGCACCGCCAGGACCGCGTCGGCGTCGGCCAGCAGCACCGCGACCCAGCCGGGGCCGTTGTCGACCCACTGGACGTCGACGATCTGCTCGCGGTCGAGCCGCAGCACCTCCGCGATCCGCGTCACCAGCGGGTCGTCCACCGGGCCGGAGCGGACCAGCGGCGGCGCGGCGAACGCGAGACGACCGTCCACCCGCTGGATGGTCACCAGCCCGGCGCCGCACTCCTGGACGATCGTGTCGCCTGCCGAAGGCGCCGTCGAAAGCCAGGCGTGGCAGCTGCCCAGCGTGGGGTGCCCGGCGAACGGGAGTTCGGTCGTCGGGGTGAAGATGCGCACCCGGTAGTCGGCGTCCGCTGTGGTCGGCGGCAGCAGGAAGGTCGACTCCGACAGGTTCGTCCACCGCGCGAAGCGCTGCATCTGCTCGGTCGACAAACCTGAACCGTCCAGCACCACGGCAACCGGGTTGCCCAGGTACGGAGTGCTGGTGAAGACGTCGACCTGCTGGAACTCTCGCATGACCGAAGCCTAGCCGCGCCACGAGAAATGGCTGGCCGAGCAGAGCTTCTTCAATTCCTGGGAAAAGTGGCAATTGACGGGATAGGACACATGCGCTAGATCAGACTGAGGAGGTCCGTCATGGCCGAAGATGTCAATGAACGCGCTCCCCAGTCCACGGAATATCCACTCGGTGTCAGCCGCCCACCGCTCGGGGTCGCCGACTTACCGGAACCGGAAGAAGTGTTCAAGGTCAGCCGGTTGGGTGTCCGGCAGATCGTCCAGTTCGTGATCGGTCCGAGCCTCATCGCGCTCGGCATCTCCATCGGAAGCGGTGAATGGCTGCTCGGGCCCAGCGCCGTCGGCGAGTTCGGTTTCGTCGGCGTCGGTTGGGTCATCACGGTTTCCGCGATCCTGCAGACGTTCTACAACGTCGAGTGCGCCCGCTACGTCACCGCGACCGGCGAGGTGCCGATCGTCGGGTTCGGACGCGTGCCACCCGGCTGGAAGCTCTGGATCCCGTTCTCCCTCATCGCTTTCTACTTCGCGTTCATCTTCGGCGGATGGGCCGCCGGCGCGGGGCAGGGGCTGTTCGCGTTGATCACCGGGCGGCCGCACGAACCCGGCGAGATCGAGTGGGTGCGGCTGCTCGCGATCGGACTGCTGCTGACCGTCTTCCTCATCACCGCGTTGGCGCGCAAGGTGTCCCGCACGCTCGAGCTGGCGAACTGGGTGATGGTCGGCGTGCTGCTGGTGGTGTTGATCGTGGTGTGCGTGGCGGTCGTGCCGTGGTCGATCTGGTGGGAGGGCGTCCGCGGGCTCGTCACCCCGGCCGCTCCGCCGCCCGGCATCACCGCGACCACACTCGGTGCGCTCGCCGGGTTCACCGCGCTCGCGTCCGGGCTGAACTGGTACGCGATGAACCACTACCGCGACAAGGGATACGGCATGGGGTCGCGGGTCGGCTTCCTCTCCGGCATGCGGGGTGAGCGGCAGGAGGTGCGGCCGGTCGGCGTGACGTTCCCGGACACACCGGAGAACGAGACGCGGTGGAAGCGCTGGTACCGGCTGCTGATGATCGACCTGTGGGTGGTGTTCTTCGGCGGCGCGATGATCGGCATGCTGCTGCCGACGATCCTCATGGCCCACGTGGTCACCACGTCCGGCGAGACACCCACCACCGAGAACGTGCCGACGTTCACCGCCGAACACCTCGGCAACCAGTACGGCTCGTTCGTGTTCTACCTGATGCTCGGGGTCGGTGTGCTGATCCTGTTCTCCACTCAGCTCGGCATCTTCGAGGCGCTGGTCCGCAACTTCACCGACGCGGTGCACGCGACGAGCCCGAAGATGCGGCGCCGGCTCGAAGGCGACCCGCGCAAGTTCTACTACCCGTACATGCTCGTGGTGCTGGTGGTCATCGCGGCCGCGCTGCACCTCGCGCTGCCGGTGGAACTGGTGCGGATCTCCGCGAACATGTCGAACTTCGGTGCGCTGATGTTCCCGTTCGTGTTGATGTACCTGAACTCCCGGCTACCGAAGGCAGCACGTCCACGCCCGTGGCACTACGTCATCCTCGTGCTGAACGTGCTGTTCTTCGGCTTCTTCTTCGTGAACTTCGCCTACGAGTTCATCACCGGCAACCCACTGGTCGCCTTCTGACCTCGCGTGTCCAACACAACAGACCCGCGTGTCCAACACGACAGACCGCTGAGTTCGACAAACGGGTGGGCACTTGCCCAAGCTCTTGTTGAACTCGCCGGTCGTGAATGTTGGACACGCGGGTCGTGGACGTTGGACTCGCGCGGGTCAGGCTTGTGGGCTCGGGTAGGCCACCGGGCTTCGGCGGCCTGCCCGGTCCACCGCGCGGACGCCGAAGAACACGTTGTCCTTCGACAGGTCGATGGTCGCGGTGGTCACGTCGCCGACCCGGACGACGTGTGTCCACTCCGGAGCGGTGGTCTCGCGCCAGACGACCTCGTAGCCGGCCAGGTCCGGTTCGGTGCCGCGGTTCCACACCAGCTCGGTGTCGTTGGTGAGGGCGCTCGTGCGTACCCGCACGTTCTTCGGGGTGCCCGGGGCGTTCGCCAGGGTCCACAGCGTCGCCGCGTTCACCCTCGCCACCCGCGCGATGTACTGGAAGTCGCAGAACTCCACCAGGTCACCGAACTGCTTGCCGTTCTCGACCCGCACGTCCTGGTGCTGGTGCGCGAAGTCCTCGTTCGGCTCGGAGAAGCGGGCCGCCGGATAGCCCTGTTCCAGGAAGCCGATGTGGTCGCCGCCGCGGAGGTACCGGTCGCGCCGGTAGATCACCCGCACGTTCATGTCCGTGTCGCGGTTGACCGCCACCTCGCGGACGAACCTGGCCAGCTGGCGCGGCGGTGAGTCGTTCTCGCCGCCGACCGAGAGACGGGTCGCCGCCTCCGCCGGGGTTTCCGCCGTGGGCACACCTTCCGCGAACAGCCGCACGGTGTGCGCGTCGACGGTGCCGTCGTCCGCGCGGCTGCTGCCCACGATGTCGTTGGTGAACATGGCCTGCACGTCCGTGCCGGCGGCCTTGAACTGCGCCGCCATGTGTCGGGCGCCGAACAGGCCCTGCTCCTCGCCGGCCACCGCCGCGAACACGATGGTCGCCTCGGGGCGACGGGTGGCCATGATCCGGGCCAGCTCCATCGACACCGCGACGCCGGACGCGTCGTCGTTGGCGCCCGGCGCGTCGGCCACGGCGTTCAGCACGTCGGTGACGCGCGAGTCGTAGTGGCCGGACACCACGTAGACCCGTTCTGGCGTAACGGATCCCCGTAGCGTGGCGACGACGTTGGTGATCCTCGTGGGCACCGGGATCCTCGGCGGGACCGGTTCCTGGATGTAGGACTGGAGCGCGACGGTCATCCGGCCTTCGGACGCGGCCGCGTACCGACCCAGCTCCGCGAGGATCCAGTCCCGCGCGGCGCCGATGCCCCGGTTCGGGTCGTCCTGTGTGGACAGTGTGTGTCTTGTGCCGAAGGAGACGAGCTTGCGGATGATCGCCTCGATGCGCTTGGGATCCACCTCGCGCATGATGGCCCGCAGCTCCCGGTCCGGTTGCTGGGACAGGGGTGGCCGACCGCCGGACTCCTCCGCCGCCGAGGCGACGGCCGGCACCCCGGCGAGCACCGCGCCGCCAGCCGCGACGGTAGCCGTGATGAACGTGCGCCGTGAGTTTTCCGTCATCCTCCTTGCCTACACCTAGAACCGCAGTGCGGCTAGGTGCTCGAAACTGTTTCTCGCGGTGTCCAGGGGCGCGGGCTGGTCGTCCCGTTCCACCAGCCAGTACCGGACGCCCGCACGCTGGGCCATCTCGAAGATCCGGCCGAAGTCGATCACTCCGGAGCCCACGTCCGTCCACGCACCCGCGGCGTCGTGGTCCTTGACGTGCAGGACCGGGAACCGTCTCGGGTTGTCGGCGAACAGCCGCCGGCCGTCCATGCCGGCCTTCGACGCCCAGCCGAGGTCCAGCTCGAAGTCGACGAGCCGCGGGTCGGTCTCGCCGAACAGGATGTCCGACAGCCGGATGCCGTCCACCACCCGGAACTCGTTGTCGTGGTTGTGGTGCAGCATGCCCATGCCCAGCTCACGGGCCGCGGCGCCCGCCTCGTTGAGCTGCTGGACACCCAGCCGCATGCCCTCGACGGTGTACATGCTGGTGGGGAACGACGACAGCACCACCCACTTCACGCCGATGGTCTTGGCGTCGGCGAGCTTGGCGGCCCAGTTGCCGGTGATGTCGGCGTGGGCGACGTGCAGGATGACCGGGTTGAGCCGCGTTTCCGCGCACATGTCCCGGATCTCGGCCGCGGGACGGTTGAACGAGCTGACGCCGACGCACTTGTAGCCGATGTCGGCGAGCGCCTTCAGCGTGCCGAGCGGGTCGGCGTTGAGGATGTTCCGGACGGTGTAGAGGTGCATGCCGATGCCCTGGCGGGGTATGCGCCGGCAGCGCCCGGCGGTGTCCACGTCTGCCTCCGCCACGCCCGCGGCGCCGAGGGTGGCCACCCCGGCACCGAGCAGGGTCAGGACTCTTCGTCTCGTGACTCCATTGTCCATGATTCGGAAAGTACCTGAGAAAGCGCTTTCCTGCTAGACGCCAAACCGGCGCTTGACCACGACGGCACTTGCATGGTTCATTAGTGGAGTAATGAACCAACTGACCAGGCGGTGCCCGTGGTGTTCGACGACCGCAGCCCGATCTACCGGCAGATCGCCGATCAGATCGAGGCAGAGGTGCTGAGCGGCGCGCTTGCCGGCGACGAGCAGGTGATGTCGACCAACAAGTACGCGGCGTTCCACCGGATCAACCCGGCCACCGTGAACAAGGCGTTCCAGCAACTGGTCGACGACGGGATCCTCTACAAGCGAAGGGGCATCGGCATGTTCGTGAGCCCGCAGGCACGCGAGACGCTGCGTGCCAGGCGCCGCAAGAGCTTCTTCACCGACGTCGTCGAGCCCATGGTCGCGCAGGCGAGGGCCATCGGCATCGAGCTGCCGGAGCTGATCGAGCGGATCAACGAGCTGTCACGCGAGGGGGAACGATGACGGAGATCGAGGTGAGCGGCCTCGGCAAACGGTTCGACGCGGTCGAGGCGCTCACCGACGTGAGCTTTTCCTTGTCGGGCAACAAGATCTGTGGATTGCTCGGGCGCAACGGGGCAGGCAAGACCACACTGCTGTCGATACTGGCCGGCTATGAGCGCCAGACCGCGGGCACCGTCCTGATCGACGGCGAACCGGTGTTCGAGAACGCGACCGCAATGGGGAAGACGTGCCTGGTCCGCGGCACCGGTGACGCCGTGTCGCCAGCGGAGAACGTGCGCGACCTGATCCGCTATGCCGGCCAACTGCGTCCCGGCTGGGACGCCGAGTACGCGGCCACGCTGCTCGACCTGTTCGAGGTAGGAAGGAACAAGCAGCCCAAGGCGCTCTCACACGGCAAGCGGTGCGCGCTCGGCGTCACGATCGGCCTGGCGTCCCGATCGCCGCTGACGGTCTTCGACGAGTCCTACCTCGGCCTGGACGCGCCGTCCCGGTACGCGTTCTACGACGCGCTGCTGGCCGACGTGATGGCACACCCGCGCATGGTGATCATCTCCACGCACCTGATCGAGGAGGTCGGCTCGCTGTTCGAGGACGTGCTGATCCTCGACGAGGGCCGGCTGCTGCTGCACGAGGAAGCGGACACGCTGCGCGCGGCCGGCGCCGCCGTCACCGGGGACGCCGCACTGGTCGACTCGTTCACGCTGGGGCTCGAGGTGCTCGGCGAGAAGACGTTGGGAAGCACCAAGTCCGCGATGGTGTACGGGCCACTGGACGACAAACGCCGCGCACAGGCGAAGCAGGTCGGACTCGACCTCGGCCCCATCGCGCTGCAGGACCTGTTCGTACATCTGACTTCCGGGGGATCACGATGACCAGGCGCTGGCCGACGATGCGGATCATGCTGACCGCGCACCTGTACTTCGCGGCACTCACCTGTGCCGCGCTGCTGGGGGTGACGCTGGTGGTCGCGGTCGGAATCTCGGTGTGGGGCGAGGTCGACCGGAGCTACTGGCACTACGTGGCGACGCAGTTCCTGCGGTGGATCGCGTTCGGCCTCGGCGTCGACGCGATCAGCTCGTACCTGCGCATGCACATCGCCCACGGCCGCACCAGGCGGGACTTCCTCCGGCAACTCTTCCCTTACCTCGTAGGGCTTTCGGTTGTCTACGCGGTGCTGGTGGTGCTCGGCTACCTGCTCGAGCGTGGCGTGTACGCGCTGACGGGCTGGCCACCGCGCAGGGAGGACTCGCCTCTGCTCGACTCGATCCCCGATGTCCTCGGCTATGTCGGGCCGTTCACGCTGATGCTGCTGCTGTGGGCGATCGCGGGTGTGCTGCTCAGCGCCGCGTTCAACCGCGACGCCGTCCTGGGACTGGTGACCATCCCCATTGGACTGCTGATCATCGCGCCG
The DNA here is from genome assembly GCF_036378875.1 of Actinophytocola sp. Lineage (GTDB taxonomy): Bacteria > Actinomycetota > Actinomycetes > Mycobacteriales > Pseudonocardiaceae > Actinophytocola. The sequence goes on along the minus strand of NZ_DASUVO010000045.1, from coordinate 170,044 downwards.
AGCGAGTTCATCGTGGACGTCGTCACCGTGCCGTTCCTCCGCACCGTGGTGGAGTCGTTGCGGGTGACGACGCTGGCGGGTATCGGCCTCGGCCTGGCCGGGATCGCGATCGGGTGCGTGGCGATCTGGGGAATCGTGCGCGACATGCCGATGCGGCCGAAGGTAGCCTGACCGGCCGTGACCGACGCGATCCGCCTGGTACGGACCAATCGGCCCTTCGGCGCCCTCGCCGCCGCGCGGATCGTGTCGTTGACCGGGGACGCGCTCAGCCTCGTCGCGCTCATGCTGTTGGTCGCCGACCGGACCGGGGACGCGCTCGCGGTCGCGTTGCTGCTGCTGGTCGGCGACTTCGCCCCGTCCCTGCTCGGCCCGCTGACCGGCGCGCTCAGCGACCGGTTCGACCTGCGGCGCCTGATGATCGCGGCGGAGGTCGCGCAGGGCGGGCTGGTGCTGGCGATCGCGCTCACCCTGCCGCCGCTGCCCGTGCTGCTGGTGCTGGTCGCGCTGCGGGCGGTCGCAGGTCAGGTGTTCCTGCCCGCGTCGCGGGCGGCGATGCCGGCATTGGTGGCGGACAAGGACCTGCCGGCGGCCAACGCGTTGTTGGGGTTCGGCGCCAACGGCGGTGAGGTGCTGGGGCCGCTGCTCGCCGCGGCACTCGTCGGGGTCATCGGCGTGCCAGGGGTGTTGCTGGTGGACGCGGCGAGTTTCGGGTTGTCCGCCTTGCTGTTGCTGGCGGTGCCGGCGATGAGGCGGGAAACCGAAGCCGGGCTGCTGGGCTCGGCGCTGGACGGCCTGCGGTTCATCCGGTCACACAAGGCGGTTCGGGTGATCGCGCTCGGTTTCTGTGCTGTGGTGGCATGTAACGGCGTGGACGACGTGGCTCTGGTGTTCCTGGCGCAGGACACCTTCGGCGCCGGCGACGGGGCGGTGGCGCTTCTCCTTGCGGCAGTGGGCATCGGGCTGCTGGCGGGTTACGCCCTGCTGTCCACACTGGGCGGGCGGGTGCCGATGACCGTGCTGCTGATCGCGGGCTTCGCGGTGAGCAGCGTCGGCAACCTGCTGACCGGTGTGGCATGGGCGGTGGCGGCGGCATTCACCGTGCAGACCGTACGCGGCCTCGGCATCGCGGCAATGGACGTCGCCACGAACACACTTCTCCCCCGCCTGGTGCCGGTGGCCATGCTGGGCCGGGTGTTCGGCAACCTGTACGGCGCGATCGGCGCGGCCGCCGCACTGTCCTATGTGGGCGGAAGCGTGCTGCTGGACCTCACCTCGCCGCCGGTGACTCTGATCGTCGCCGGCGGCCTCGGCACACTGGCCACCGCGGTTACCGCACTCGCGCTCAGGAGAGCAGCTCCCGCGTCGGGGCGTGGTGGACCTTCCCGTCGTGGGTGACACAGCAGCCCGACACGATGTCGTCGTCCAGGTCCAGTGCGAGTTTTCCCTCGGATGCCATGTGCAGCAACAGGTTCACCACGTTCGTCGAATACAGCTGGCTCGCCTGCGCCGGCATCTGGCTCGGCACGTTCGCACCGCCCCACACCCGTACGCCGCCGACCGCGATCTCCTCGCCCGGTACGGCGCCCTCGACGTTGCCGCCCTGCTCGGCGGCCAAGTCCACCACCACGGAACCCGGTCGCATAGCCGCCACCATCTCGCGGGTCACCAGAAGTGGTGCGCGCCGGCCCGGCACGGCGGCCGTCGTGATCAACGCGTCGGCCTCGGCCACGTGCGGGGCCAGCAGCTCCAGCTGCTTCGCCGCGCGGTCCTCGGTCATCTCCCGCGCGTAACCGCCCGCGCCCTCCAGCGGCGGCAGCTCCAGCTCCACGAACTCGGCGCCGACACTGCGGACCTCCTCGGCCGCCGCGGCACGCACGTCGTACGCCCGCACCACCGCGCCGAGCCTCCGTGCGGTGGCGATGGCCTGCAGACCGGCGACGCCAGCACCCAGCACCAGCACCTTGGCCGGCGCCACCGTGCCGGCCGCCGTCATCAGCAACGGGAAGAACCGGGGCAGCCGCTCCGCCGCCACGATCGCGCAGCGGTAACCCGCGACCAGCGCCTGCGAGGACAGCGCGTCCATCGACTGCGCCCGCGACGTCCTCGGCACCAGCTCCATCGAGAACGCCGACACGTTCGCGTCCCGCAGCGTCGTCACCAGCCCCAACTCCTGGGCGGGCGGCAGGAAGGAGATCACCACCGCGTGGTCGGCGAGGGTGTCGACCTGCGCCTCCGTCGGTGGTTGGACCCCCAGCAGCGCGGCGGCGCCGGACACCGCGTCGGGCGTCACGTCGGCACCGGCCGCGCGGTAGTCGTCGTCGGAATGGTGGGCGGCGGCACCGGCGCCCGGCTCGACCGCGACCTCGAAGCCCGCACCGGTCAGGCGCGACACGAGGTTCGGTACCAGTGCCACCCGCCGCTCACCGGATCTCGTCTCAGCAGCAATGGCGACCTTCACACTGCGTGACTGTAATTGTCCGTGCGGCTCTTGTCAGTCGCTTGCCGCGGTGACACGTTGGACTTCATGCGCACCCTGCTCACGCTGGCGGCTGCCACCGTGGCGCTGCTTTCCTTCAGCGCGCCCGCACAGGCCGCCCCACCCACCATCGACCCCCGCCCCACCAACGAGGTCCTCGGCGCGACGCTGAAAACGCTCGCGCGACAAAGCCATGGCCGCATCGCGGTCCGGTCCATCGGCGCGACGAACGAGGGCCGGCCCGTGTGGGCCGCGCGCGTCGGACACGGGCCAGTCCGCATCCAGTACGTCACGCAGCAACACGGTGACGAGCCGCTCGGCACCCCAGCCGCCGTGGAGTTCCTCCGGACGGTCGGCCTGCCCACCACCGGGTGGCATCGCTGGCTGCTGTCCCGCGTCACGGTCGACGTCATCGTTCGAGCTAACCCGGACGGGCACGTGCGTGACTGGCGGTACAACTTCGACCCGGACGCCGTCCCCGAGTTCGGCGAGCAGGGCAAGGGCTACGACATCAACCGCTACCACAACCCGACGCTCGCGCCGGACGACAACCCGGCGACCGAGGCCGGGCACATCCAGCGCGCGTACACCGAGTTCCGGCCGGACATCGTGATCGACTACCACATGCAGGGCCGGTACCGGGACGAACAGGGACGGGAGATCACCGCGTCGGTGCTGTGGCCCACCAACACGGGCGTGTCGCCCGCGCTGGTGGACGACGCCAAACGGGTCACGGTGGTGGCCCAGCAGTCCATCGACCGCCTCGCCGGCGGCAACGTGAGCCAGTACCCGGGCGGCGACTACGAGGGCATCGCCCGCAACGCGTACGGGCTGCGCGGCAGCGCCAGCGTGCTGTTGGAGCTGAGCGCGATCGACGACGAGCAGTCACAGATCCGGGCGGCGTACGTGGCGATGCTGGCCGTGGTCCAGACCGCGGCCGACGGTTCACTCGATCGGGTGGACCCGGCCCGTGCCGACGCCATCCCGCCACGCGGCGACCCGGCACGCGGCATCACCGACTGATCTTTCCCCTGGTCCTGACGCTCCGGGCAGGGCCCCGTCACCGATGAGGCTGCCTTGGCTGCCCCATCGGGTACGGCTGTGTCTTGATCGCTATCTGCGTGTCGCCCCGATGCTCTACTGACGTGGGTTCGCCGACGGACAGGTGGATCGAAGGGGTGGATCGGCTTGGCGAGCAAGAGCAGCAGGGCACAGCACCGGAGAAGGGGCCGGCGGGCGAACATGTTCGCGTGGCCCACCGCGGGGCAGGGCAGGCACCGGCTGCGCGTCCCGTCCAGCGGGTTGATCGCGATGAGCGCCGTGGTGCTGGCGGCGTCGGCCGCGTCGTCGACAGTTCAGGCGGCGCCCGAGCCGCCGGCACCACCCGCGGAGCCGGTGCCGCTGCCCGCGTCAGCGGACGGTGGCACGCTGCCCACGATGCGGTTTCCCGACGTCGAGACTCATCTGACGAGCGGCCGGTTCGTCGGCGCCGACGTGCCGGCGACGACGACCGGGAGCGTCCCGGCGGCCGTGCTGGCCGCGTACCAGCGGGCCGTCGAGCGCACGAACATGCTGCAGCCGAACTGCCACATCCCGCTCGAGCTGCTGGCCGCCATCGGCAAGGTCGAGTCGGGCCACGCACGCGGCGGCCGTGTGGACGAGACCGGCCGCACGCTGACGCCCATCCTGGGCCCGGTGCTCAACGGCGGCCCGTTCGCCGCGATCGCCGACACCGACGGCGGCGAGTTCGACGGCGACACGTCGTGGGACCGCGCGGTGGGGCCCATGCAGTTCATCCCGGGCACGTGGGCGCGCTGGGGGGCGGACGGCAACGTCGACGGCCAGCTCGACCCGCAGAACGTGTACGACGCCTCCCTGGCCGCGGCCAGGTACCTGTGCGCGGCGAACCGCGACCTGGGCACGCCACAGGGCCTGGACGAGGCGATCCTGAGCTACAACCACTCGACGAGCTACCTGTCCCTGGTCCGCTCGTGGATGGCCGTTTACCGGAACGGCATGGTCTCGGTGGAGGACATCCTGGGCGTGCCCGAGACCCCGGTGGACGCCCTGACCCAGACCCCACCCCCGACCACACCACCGCCGACGACGCCGCCACCGCCAACGGAACCACCGCCAACGACACCGCCACCAACGACACCTCCGCTGACAGAGCCACCGCCAACGAAGCCGCCGATGACACCGCCGACGGAGCCACCCCCGACGACCCCACCGGCCACGCCACCACCCGCGACCGCGGACCCGGGCACGCCACCGCCGACCACGGACCCGACCCCGCCACCGGCGCAGGACCCACCGGCGCCCGAGCAGTGCGACCCGACGGACACCGTGGGCGACCTGGTGAACGACCTGGTCGGCGGCCTACTCGGCGAGGACCCGAACTGCGTGCTGGAGCTGGAACTGGCCACCCCAGAGGCCCCCGCCCCCGCGTAGTTCACACACAAAACGCGCGAGTCTCGCTTCCGGCCCCCGCGAGTCTCGCTTCCGGCCCCTGCGAGTCTCGCTTCCGGCCCCTGCGAGTTACGTTTTCGGGAACACGAGGCTGTACTCGAAAACGCAACTCGGAGGGGCTGAACGCGCAACTCGCAGGGGCCCAACGCGCAACTCGCAGGGGCCCAACGCGCGACTCGCGGGGGCCGAACGCGCGACTCGCGGGTCTCCTGTGTTGGACTCGCGCGGGGCCGGAGGGAGCCGCGGGGTTAGTTGCCGCCGTTCGGGGCGTTGCTCGGTGGGGTGTTGCCACCGGACGGGGGCGTGCCGTTGCCGCCGTTGGTGCCGTCACGGCGGGTGCCTCCGCCTGGCATGTTGCCGAACTCCATGACCGTCTCGGCCGTGGCCTTGTCGTTCTCCGTCGTGGCGATGACCGTCACCTGGTCGCCCTCGGCGATGCCGCTCGCCACCTGGGTGTTGTCGTCGATGACGTACGTCTGCTCGTAGTCGTCCTCGCTCTTGACGGTGATCGAGTCGTCCGAGATGGCGGTGACCTCGCCCGTCTGGAACTCGCCGTGCTGGACGTCGCCGCCCATCGGGCCGCCCACGATCATCTGGCCTGGGCCACCGCCCGGGCCGCCACGCATGCCGCCGGGGCCGCCGCCCTGGGTGTTGTCCACCGAGCCGCTCGCCGCGTAGATCGCGGCACCGCCGGCGCCCGCGATGCCGACCGCGACCACCACGGCGATCAACGTGCGCTTCACCGTCCACTTCGAACGTGGCGCGGCCGGGGGCGGCGGGGCACCCCACTCGGCGGTCGGCTGCTGGCTCACGGCCGGCTGCTCCGTCGTCGAATCGGTCTGTTCGGTACTCATAGCAGACACCGTGCGTGGAGAACCTGTGGACGACCTGTGTTCACTGTTGGCAACCCCTGTGACATTCGCCCCGGCACAGGAAATCCACAGGTTTCACTTAGCGGACCCACACCTCCATGTATCACGATGACACCCATGGTGGAGCGGAGTGAGCTGCGGCGACCCGACGGGCAACCCGTCCGGGTCCTGGTCGTCGACGACGAGGCCACGTTGGCCGAACTCGTGTCGATGGCGTTGCGTCTGGAGGGCTGGGAGATCAAGAGCGCATCGGACGGCCTTGCCGCGGTGCGCACGGCCCGCGAGTTCCGGCCCGACGCCGTCGTTCTCGACGTCATGCTGCCGGACATCGACGGTTTCGAGGTCCTGCGGCGCATGCGCGCGGACCTGCCGAACCTGCCGGTCCTCTTCCTCACTGCCAAGGACGCCGTCGAGGACCGCATCGCCGGTCTCACCGCGGGCGGCGACGACTACGTCACCAAGCCGTTCAGCCTGGAGGAGGTCACCCTCCGCCTGCGTGCCCTGCTCCGCCGCACCGGCGTGACCGAGGCGACCGCCGGAGCGTCCCTTGTGGTCGGTGACCTCACCCTCGACGAGGACAGCCGCGAGGTCACCAGGGGCGGCGAGGAGATCGACCTGACCGCCACCGAGTTCGAGCTGTTGCGATACCTCATGCGCAACCCGAGACGTGTGCTGTCGAAGGCACAGATCCTCGACCGCGTGTGGAACTACGACTTCGGCGGGCAGGCCAACATCGTCGAGCTCTACATCTCCTACCTACGCAAGAAGATCGACGCGGGCCGGACGCCGATGATCCACACCATGCGAGGCGCCGGATATGTCCTCAAGCCAGGAGCGTAAGGGCGTCGAGTCGTGGTCGTTACGGCGACGGCTCATCTTCGAGCAGATCGTTCTGCTGGCCCTGGTCTGTGTGTGCATCGTGCTGGTGACGGAGGTCGCCCTGCGGGCTTTCCTCATCAACCAGCTCGACGAACGGTTGGAGGAGTCGAGCACACGGGTCGTGCTGTTCCGCGAGAGGCCTCCGCAGAACGGGCCCGCACCCGATGAGGTCGGCCCTGGGGGCGCGCCGGGACAGTCCTCCGGCACGATCAACGCGTGGAACGACGCACGCGGAGCGCAAGCCGTGCTGCAGACCAGAACCGGCCCGCAGGCACTGACCTCTGCCGAGACGGCCATCCTCTTCGACGTACCTTCGGACGGCAAACCGCATACCCAGACTGTCGGTGACCTCGGCGAGTTCCGCGTGCTCTCGGTGACAGGCCCCAATGGCGATGTGATCGTCACCGGGCGTCCGATGTCCGAGGTGAACGAAACGCTGCTGACCGCCGGGTTGATCATGGGTGGGGTGGCGCTCGCCGGGCTGTTGGCCGCGGCGGGCGCGGGGGCGTTCATCGTGCGAAGAGCGCTGGATCCGTTGCAGCGGGTGGCGGCGACGGCGTCCAAAGTGGCCGAACTGTCCCTCGACCAGGGTGAGGTGGAGCTGGCCGAGCGGGTGCCGAAACGCTATACCGACCCCCACACCGAGGTCGGTCAGGTGGGGCTCGCGTTCAACCGCATGCTCGGCAACGTGCGGGACGCGCTCGTCGCCCGCCACGAGAGTGAGACCCGCGTGCGCCAGTTCGTCGCCGACGCCAGCCACGAGCTGCGCACGCCGCTCGCCGCCGTCCGCGGGTACACCGAGCTGATCCGGCGCCGCGACGACGACGTCACGCCCGAGGTCTCGCACGCGCTCTCCCGCGTCGAGTCCGAGGCCGCCAGGATGACCACGCTCGTCGAGGACCTGCTTCTCCTGGCCCGCCTGGACTCCGGCCGGCCGCTCGAGTACTCGACGGTCGACCTGTCCCGGCTGGTCGTCGACGTGGTGAGCGACGCCCAGATCGCCGGCCAGGGCCACGTGTGGCGGCTGGACCTGCCGCCGGAACCGGTCACGACCGCAGGCGACGACGCACGGCTGCACCAGGTGGTGGCGAACCTCCTGTCCAACGCCCGAACACACACCCCGCCCGGCACGACTGTCACGGTTGGACTGTCGACAAACGGCAACGAAGCGCTGCTGATGGTCACCGACAACGGGCCCGGCATTCCCCCCGACCTGCTGCCGGAGGTGTTCGAGCGGTTCGCCCGCGGCGACTCGTCCCGTTCCCGCGCGGCCGGCAGCACCGGCCTGGGGCTGGCCATCGTGGCGGCGGTCGTGCAGGCACACCACGGTCACGTGAGTGTGCGCAGTGGTCCCGGGCTGACCCAGTTCATGGTGCGGTTGCCGCGCACAGCTCGTCCACAGATTTGACCAAGGCACCGCTCAGCAACGCTGAGCAGTTTGGTGTCATGACGACGATCGCCCCTTCTGTGCGCCGAACACGCATCCGGCCGGCGCTCCCCTTGCTGTTGACCGCGACCGGAGTGCTCTACCTGTGGGGGCTCGGCGCCTCCGGGTGGGCGAACGCGTACTACTCGGCCGCCGCGCAGGCCGGTGCCGCGAGCTGGAAGGCGCTGCTGTTCGGCGCCACCGACGCGGCCGGCGGGATCACCGTCGACAAGACCCCCGCGTCGGTGTGGGTCATGGGGTTGTCGGCGCGGCTGTTCGGCGTGAACGCGTGGAGCATCCTGGTCCCGCAGGCGCTGATGGGCGTCGCGACCGTCTGGCTTCTGTACGCGGCGGTCAAGCGGGTTGCCGGCGAGACGGCCGGGTTGCTGGCGGGGACGGTGCTCGCACTGACCCCGGTGGCCGTGCTGATGTTCCGGTTCAACAACCCGGACGCGCTGCTCGCGCTGCTGCTGACCGCGGGCGCCTACGCGACCGTGCGGGCCATCGACGACGGGCGGATGCGCTGGCTCGTGCTGGCCGGGGCGTGCGTCGGGTTCGGGTTCCTCACGAAGATGGGGCAGGCGTTCCTGGTGTTGCCGGCGTTCGGGCTGGCGTACCTCATCGGCGCGAAGCGGCGGCGGATCCTCGGTCTGGCAACGGCTTTCGGTTCGATGGTGGTCGCGGGCGGCTGGTGGGTGCTGCTGGTGTACCTGTGGCCGGCCGGCGACCGGCCCTACATCGGCGGGTCGCAGACGGACTCGGTGCTGGAGCTGACGTTCGGCTACAACGGGTTCGGCCGGCTCACCGGTGACGAGGTCGGCAGCGTCGGCGCCGGAGGCAACTGGGGCACGACAGGCTGGTTCAGACTTCTCACCGGCGAGATGGCCGGTGGTATCGCATGGCTGCTGCCGGCCTCGATCGTGCTGCTGGCCGGCGGTTTGTGGGCGACATTGTCCGGCTCCTCCGGAGAAAGTACGCGCTGGCGCAAGGACGCGGCGTTCCACTCCCTGGTGTTGTGGGGCACCTGGCTCGTGGTCACCGCGGGTGTCTTCAGCTACATGAACGGGATCATCCACCCGTACTACACCGTCGCGCTGGCCCCCGCGCTCGCCGCCGTCATCGGCATCGGCTCGGTCGCGTTGTGGCGCAAGGGATTCGTGGGTGTCGCGGTGATCTCGGGCGCGGTGGCGCTCGCGGCGCTGGAGACGTACATGCTGCTGGACAACATGGTGCTGTTGGTGATCGGTCTCGCGGCGGCGGGTCTGCTGCTGGTCGTCGAGCGGAACCTGTGGGTGGCCGCGCTCGCGGTGGTCGTGGCGCTGGCCGGACCGGCGGTGTACTCGCTCGAAACCGCGGCCGCGCCGCACACCGGCGCGATCCCGGCCGCGGGCCCGTCAGGCAGCGGCTTCGGCGGGGGCGGCGGCCCCGGAGGCGGTCGAGGCGGCATGGGTGGCGGGATGAGCGGGCTGCTCGACGCGCCGTCCGTCGGTGACGAGCTGGCCGCGTTGCTGTCCGACAGCGGCGACCACACGTGGGCCGCGGCGACCGTGGGCTCGAACAACGCGGCCGGCTACCAGCTGGCGTCCGGCAAGCCCGTGCTCGCCGTTGGCGGGTTCAACGGCACCGACCCGTACCCGACCCTCGCCCAGTTCCAGCAAATGGTCCAAAATGGACAGGTCCGGTACTTCATCGGTGACGGCGGCATGTCCAGCACGGCCTCAGGCGGCAGCGACGCGGGCGCACAGATCGCCGAATGGGTGGCCGACAACTACACGGCCAAGACCGTCGACGGCGTCACAGCCTACGACCTTTCATGACACACACAGCGTTCGCACAGGAGAGCCACACGGGCGTCCCAGCGGACTGCCCGAACGTGGACACCATGACGCTCACAGTGCCCAACCCCACCGACCGGGAGGCCATCGACCCCGATGGGGAGACCCCGGTGCTCGACATCGTCGTACCCGTGTTCAACGAGGAGCGGGACCTCGGCCCCTGTGTCCGCCGGCTACACGCCCACCTCGCCGGCAGCTTTCCCTACCGGTTCCGGATCACCATCGCGAACAACGCGAGCACGGACGGCACCGCGCTGATCGCCGACGACCTCGCCAGCGAGTTCGTCGAGGTGACCGCGGTGCACATGGCGGAAAAGGGCCGAGGGCGGGCGTTGCACCAGGTCTGGTCGGCGAGCGACGCGGCTGTCCTCGCCTACCTCGACGTCGACCTGTCCACCGATCTCAACGCGGTGTACCCGCTGGTCGCGCCGTTGCTGTCCGGCCACTCGGACCTCGCGATCGGCAGCAGGCTCGCCAGGGGGTCGCGGGTGGTGCGTGGCCCGAAGCGGGAGTTCATCTCCCGCTGCTACAACCTCATCCTGCGGGGTGCGCTGGCCGCCCGGTTCTCCGACGCGCAGTGCGGGTTCAAGGCGATCCGGGCGGACGTGGCGGCGAAGCTGCTGCCACACGTGAGCGACACCGGCTGGTTCTTCGACACCGAGCTGCTCGTGCTGGCCGAGCGCAGCGGCCTGCGGATCCACGAGGTGCCGGTGGACTGGGTGGACGACCCGGACAGCCGCGTCGACATCGTGTCCACCGCGGTCGCCGACCTGAAGGGCATCGCGCGGCTGGCACGGGGTTTCGCGAGCGGCCGGATCCCCGTCGCCGAGCTGCGCCAGCAACTCGGCAGGAACGCGCCGAAAGCCGGACTGCTGTCCCAGCTCGTCCGGTTCGCGACCGTCGGGGTGGTCTCCACGCTCGCCTACCTGGTGCTGTACATGGTGCTGCGCAACGGGTTGGGCGCGCAGGGCGCGAACTTCGTCGCACTGGGGCTCACCGCGATCGGCAACACGGCGGCCAACCGGCGGTTCACGTTCGGGGTCCGCGGCAGCACGGACGCCATGCGGCACCAGTTCGAGGGGCTCATCGTGTTCGGCCTCGGGCTGGCGCTGACGTCCGGCTCGCTCGCCATCCTGCACGGGCTCACCACGCCCCACCAGGCGCTCGAGCTGGCCGTGCTGGTCCTCGCCAACCTCGCGGCCACCGTGCTGCGGTTCCTTCTTCTCCGCGGCTGGGTGTTCCACCCGCGCCGCCAGACCGAAATGAGCGCACGTTGATCACCATGGTCAAACCGCAGGCAGCGCCGGCCCATGCGGCTCCGGCGCCACGCAAGCAGCGGCCGTGGGTGCTGCTTCTCCTCGCCGGCACCGCCGCGCTGTACCTGTGGAACCTCACCGCGACCGGCTGGGGCAACAGCTACTACGCCGCCGCGACACAGGCCGCGTCGCAGAGCTGGAAGGCGTGGCTGTTCGGCTCCCTCGACGCCGGCAACGTCATCACCGTCGACAAGCCCCCCGCGTCGCTGTGGCTGTCCGGCCTGTTCGCCCGGATCTTCGGGTTCAACAGCTGGACCGTGCTGGCCCCGCAAGCGCTTGCTGGCGTTGCCTCGGTGTGGCTGCTGTACGCGGCGGTCAAGCGGACGTCCGGTCAGGTCGCCGGCCTGCTCGCCGGCACGGCGCTCGCGCTGACCCCGGTGGCCACGCTGATGTTCCGCTTCAACCTGCCGGACCCGCTGCTGGTGCTGCTGCTCATCGCGGCCGCGTACGCGACGATCCGGGCCGTCGAGAAGGCGAGCCTGAAGTGGCTGCTGCTCGTCGGCACGGCCATCGGGTTCGCGTTCCTGACCAAGATGATGCAGGGCTTCCTGACCCTGCCGGCGATGGGTCTGGTGTACCTGCTGGCGGCGCCGACCACGCTGGGCAAGCGGATCGCGCACCTCGCGGCCGCGACCGGCGCCGTGATCGTGTCGACCGGCTGGTACATCGCGCTGGTCGCGTTGTGGCCGGCCGGTTCCCGGCCCTACATCGCGGGCTCGACCGACAACTCGGTGCTGGAGTTGGCGTTGGGCTACAACGGGTTGGGCCGGATCTTCGGCGGTGACGGCAACATGTCCGGCGGTGGCGGCGGCATGGGCGGCGGCAACGTCGGCTTCGGCGGGGAGTCCGGTATCGGCCGCATGTTCGGCGCCGCGTTCGGCAACGAGGTCTCGTGGCTGCTGCCGGCCGCGCTGATCGGGTTGGCCGCCGGGCTGTGGTTCACGCGGCGGGCGCCCCGCACCGACCGCACGCGTGCCGCGCTGCTGCTGTGGGGTGGCTGGCTCGTGGTGACCGCGGCGGTGTTCAGCTTCATGAGCGGCATCATCCACCCGTACTACTCGGTGGCACTGGCGCCGGCGATCGCCGCCGGTGGCGCGATCAGCGCACGGGAGCTGTGGCGCGGCCGTTCGCACCCGCCGGTCCGGTACGTGCTGGCCGCGATGATGGCGGTCACGGGCATCTGGACGTACATCCTGCTGGACCGGTACCCGGACTGGCTGCCGTGGCTGCGGTGGGTGATCGTCGTGGCCGCCGTGCTGATCGCGACCGCGCTCGCCGTCGGGATGAAGACCCGCGCACTGGCGGTGGCCGGTGTGGTGACCGCGTTGCTGGGCACGGGCGCGTTCTCGGTGGCGACCGCGGCGGAGCCGCACTCCGGCTCGATCCCGCTGTCCGGCCCGGTGTCCTCTTCGGACGGCGGCGGCATCGGCGGCGGTGGCGGCATGGGCGGCGAGTCGGCGTCGAGCGAGCTGGCGGCGCTGCTGTCGTCGACCGACACGGAGTGGGCGGCGGCCACGACCGGCGGCACGTCCGCGGCGAACCTGGAGCTGGCCAGCGGCAGGTCGGTCATCGCGATCGGCGGCTGGAACGGCGGCGACCCGGCACCGACGCTGGCGCAGTTCCAGCAGTACGTGTCCGAGGGCCGGATCGCCTACTACGTCGCCGGCGGCGGCATGGGCGGTGGCGGCATGGGCGGCAACTCCGAGATCGCCCAGTGGGTGGAGGCCAACTACACCTCCCAGACGGTCGGCAACGCGACGGTCTACGACCTGCGCGGCTGACCCGCGATGAAGGACGCCCTCCTCACCGCCAGCGTGACGAGGGCGTCCTTCATCGCTTTACCACCGGCCGCGCTGGTCCGGGATGATGAAGATCAGCGGGGTCGCCGCCAGCAGGAGTGCGGACAGCACAAGGAATCCGTGTGCCTGGGCCATCGCGGGGTTGCTGCTGTTGGTGGCGACGGCGGTCATCACCGAGACCGCGATGATCGAGCCGCTCTGGCGGAACATGCCGCGCAGACCGGCGATGGACGCGATCTGGTCCGGCGCCAGTTGCAGTCCCGCGTTGTTGGACGCCGGCACCGAGACGCCCATGCCGATCCCGGTGATGCCGGCCGCCACCATCAGCCACAGGTAGCCGTCGGCGCCCGGGGGCGGGAACGCCATCAACGCGAAGCCCGCCACGATGAGGGCGAAGCCGACCGCCATGGGGATCCGGCAGCCCAGCCGGCGCAGCGTGAGCACCGCCAGGGCGGCGACGCAGATGATGCCGGCACCCCGCGCGGTCAGCACGGTGCCGGCCTCCATCGCGTCGAGGTGGAACCGTTCCTCCGCGTACAGCGGCACGAGCGCGCCGAACCCGATGGCGGCGCCGCCGAACAACAGGTTCAGCACGTTCATCACGCCGAACCCGTTGCCCCGTAACAGGTTCATGGGGATGAACGGCGCACGTGCGCGGACGGTGTGCCAGGCGAAGAGCCACAGGAGCACCATGCCGACCAGGAACGGCACCAGGAACCACGGGCTCGTCACGCCGAGGTCGAGGTTCGTCAGGCCGTACATGGCGGACAGCATCATGAACGCCAGCAACACCAGGCCCCGCACGTCGATGCGCTCGGTCGGCCGGCGCGCGGTCTCGCGGATCAGCCGCCAGCCCAACAGGAGCAGCACGATCCCGATCGGCACGTTGACGAGGAACATCGTGCGCCACGAGGCGTAGGTGACGAACACGCCGCCGAGGATCGGGCCGAGGATCCCGCCGATCGGGAAGATCGACGTGAACATGCCGACCGCCCGGTCGCGGGACGGCCCGTAGTGGTCGGCGATGATGCCGGTGGCCGCCGGGATGAACGCGCCGCCACCCAGTGCCTGCACCGCGCGCAGCGCCACCAGCACGTAGATGTTGCCGGCGAGCCCGCATGCGAGCGATGCCGAGACGAACACGGCGACGGCGACCAGGAAGACCTTCTTGCGCCCGAAATGATCGCCGAGCTTGCCGGCAAGCGGCATCGCGATGATCTGGCCGAGCGAGTAGATCGTGATGGTCCAGCCGCTCCAGGTCAGCTCGGCGCCCAGATCGGCCTGGATCGCGTTCAACCCGGTCGCGACAATGGTCTGATCCATCGACGACATGAACAGGGCCATGGCGACGACCGCGAACACCAGGTGGCGACGGGGAAGAGCCTGCGCAGGAATGTCGACCGGTGCCACTACTCCTATGCTTCGCATCCCCATAAGCACACAGAATAAGTTGCTTGCCGGCAAGCAACTAGATGTCTGTGACCAACCAGTCAATTCGGGAGACAGGACGTGGATGCCGAGAACGTGACCCGCCTGCGCCGCGTCATCGGCCGGCTGGCACGACTGCTCAACGCCGCACCGGTCAGCGAGAACCTGACACCCACCCAGGCGTCCGTCCTCGCCCTGGTCTCCCACCGCGGCCCGATCGGCATGACCGAGCTGGCCGACATCGAGGGCCTCAACCCGACGATGCTGTCCCGGGTGGTCGGCAAGCTGGTCGAGGACGACCTCGTCCGCCGGCTGCCCAACCCGGCCGACCAGCGCGCGGTGCACCTGGCGGCCACCGACACGGGCCACGAGGTGCACCAGCGGATCATCGCCTCGCGCACGGCGACGGTGGCCAAGATCCTGGACGGCCTGTCCCCCGACGTCACCGACGCCCTGTTGGGCGCGCTTCCCGCCCTGGAGGCACTGGCGGAGGGCCTCCGCACGAAGAAGGGCTGATGGAGTGGTCGACTGATCCTTGAGCCGTCTTGTAGACGGCCCGGCGAGTCTCGGTTCACCACCCCATCACGAGGAGGGTTGCCGTGACCGTCGCAGTCACCACGGCCGCCGACGCCGAAATCGAGTGGGTGAGCTGCCCGAAGTGCCGCTCCCTGGTCTACGGCAAGCGCCTCGACCGCGGCCTGCGGGTGTGCCCGGACTGCGGGCACCACCACCGCGTGAGTGCCCGTCAGCGGGTCGAGCAACTGCTCGACCCCGGCTCGGTGGAGCCGCTCAGCCTCCCCGTGAAGGAGACCGACCCGCTCGGGTTCGTCGACTCCAAGCCGTACCCGGTGCGGCTCGCGAGCGCGCGGAAGAGCACCGGGCTCGACGAGGCGGTGGTGTGCGCGGCCGGTGCGATCGAGGGAAACCCGCTGGTCGTGGCCGTCATGGACTTCGGGTTCATGGGCGGCAGCCTCGGCGGCGCGGTCGGTGAGCTGATCACGTTCGCCGGCGAGACCGCGCTGCGCCGGCGGATCCCGCTGCTGATCGTCACCGCCTCCGGGGGCGCACGGATGCAGGAAGGCGCCCTCGCGCTGATGCAGATGGCGAAGACCAGCCAGATGCTCGGTCAGCTCGACGAGGCCGGTCTGCTGACGATCTCGCTGGTCACCGACCCGACCTTCGGCGGCGTGGCGGCCTCCTTCGCGACCCTGTGCGACGTGATCATCGCCGAACCCGCGGCACGGCTGGGCTTCGCGGGGCGGCGGGTCATCGAGCAGACGATCAGGCAGACGCTCCCGCCGGACTTCCAGACCGCGGAGTTCCTGCTGGCCAACGGCCTGATCGACCTCATCCGGCCCCGACAGGAGCTGCGGCCCACACTCGCACGGCTGTTGTCGATCGGCACGCCCCAGACCCCGGCGGTGCCCGACGAACAACCCGTCGGGACGAGCGCGGAGAGCGTCGCTCAAAGAGACCCGTGGGAGGTCGTGCAGCGGGCGCGGGACCTGAACCGGCCGACCACGCTGGACTACCTCGGCCTGCTGCTCGACGACTTCGAGGAGCTGCGCGGCGACCGGCTCGGCGCGGAGGACACCGCGATCGTCGGCGGGCTCGGCCGGCTGGCCGGCATCCCCGTCGTGGTGGTCGGTCACCAGAAGGGGCACACGGCGGCCGAGCTCTCCGCACGCAACTTCGGCATGCCGACGCCGGCCGGCTACCGCAAGGCCGCGCGGCTGATGCGGCTCGCGGCCAAGCTCGGCATCCCGGTCATCGCGCTGATCGACACGCCCGGCGCGTACCCCGGCAAGGAGGCGGAGCAGCACGGTCAGGCCATCGCGATCGCCGAGAACCTCCGGCTGATGTCCACGCTGCCCGTGCCGGTCGTCAGCGTGGTCACCGGTGAGGGCGGCAGCGGCGGCGCCCTCGCGCTCGGCGTCGCCAACCACGTGCTGATCTGCGCGAACGCCGTGTACTCGGTGATCAGCCCGGAAGGGTGCGCGTCGATCCTGTGGCACGACCCGGCCGCGGCGCCGAGAGCCGCGGCGGCACTGCGGATGACCGCGGCGGAGCTCGAACCGCTCGGCATCGTCGACCGGATCGTGCCGGAGCCGGACGGCGGCACCCAGGCCGACCACGTCGCCGCCGGCCAGAACCTGCGTGCCGCGCTGCTGACGAGCCTGCGGGAGCTGCTCCCGCAGACCCCCGAGCAGCTCGTCGCCGGCCGCCGGGCCCGGTTCCGGGCCTTCGGCGCCTGACCCGCCTGACCACCCGATTCGCAGAAGGGCACTACCGATGAGCTACCGACCGCGAGCTGTGCACGACGACGAGCGCGTCGAGGCCCCGGCCGACCTGGACGCCGCGCTGGCCTCGGTCCGCAGGACCGCGGCGGAGCTGCTCGCCAGCTCACCGGTGCCACCCGCCACGCTGAACGTGCGTGCCGGTGACGTGTCCGTCGAGATGGGGTGGGCGACGGGCGAGGCCGTGGCCACCACCACCGCCGCACCCACACGGCTGACCGTGGTGCCGGCGCCGGAGCCGACCGGCGAGACGATCAACGCGGCGACCGTCGGCGTGTTCTACCGGGCGCCCTCCCCCGGCGCGCCACCGTTCGTCGTCGAGGGCGACGAGGTCGGTCGCGGGCAACAGGTCGCCATCGTGGAGGCCATGAAGCTGATGCTGCCGGTGGAGGCCGACAAGGCAGGCCGCATCGCCGAGGTGCTGGTCGCGGACGGCGAGGCGGTCGAGTACGGCCAGCCGCTGTTCCGCCTCGCCGCCGCCGACCAGCAGAAGGCCGCGTGACCTCCCATGTTCGAGACGATCCTGATCGCCAACCGGGGCGAGATCGCGGTGCGGGTGTTACGGGCCTGCCGCGAGCTCGGCATCCGCACGGTCGCGGTCCACTCCACGGAGGACAGGGACTCCGCGGTGGTGCGGATGGCCGACCAGTCCGTGCAGATCGGGCCCGCCCCGGCGAAGCGGAGCTACCTCAACGCCGCCGCGGTGATCGAGGCGGCGAAGCAGTCCGGCGCGCAGGCGATCCACCCCGGCTACGGGTTCCTGTCCGAGGACGCCGACTTCGCCGAGGTCTGTGAGGCGAACGGCATCACCTTCATCGGCCCGCCGCCCGCGGTCATGGCGCGGCTGGGCGACAAGACGTCCGCCCGCGCGGCCATGACCGAGGCCGGGCTGCCGCTGTTGCCTGGCAGCGTCGAACCCCTCGCCGACGCCGAGTCCGCGAAACGGCTCGCCGACTCCATCGGCTACCCGGTGATCATCAAGGCGGCCGCTGGTGGCGGCGGGCGCGGCATGTCGATCGTGCACGAGGCGGACGAGTTCGCCCGCACCTACCAGCAGACCAAGGCCACCGCGCTGCAGCTGTTCGGCGACGGCCGGGTGTACGTGGAGCGGTACCTGGCGTCGGCCCGGCACGTGGAGATCCAGGTGCTCGCCGACCAGCACGGCAACGCGATCCACCTCGGCGAACGGGACTGCTCCGTACAGCGCCGCCACCAGAAGCTGGTGGAGGAGACCCCCGCGCCCGGCCTGCCCAAGGAGCTGACCGAACGGATGGGCGCCGCGGCCGTGCAGGGCGCGCTGGCCACCGGTTACGTCGGCGCCGGCACGTTCGAGTTCCTGGTGGACACGGAGAACGACTTCTACTTCATGGAGGTCAACTGCCGTATCCAGGTGGAGCACCCGGTGACCGAGATGGTGACCGGGATCGACCTCATCGCCGAGCAGCTGCGGGTCGCCGCCGGTGAGCCGCTGCGCCTGCGGCAGGAGGACGTGCGGTTGGACGGGGCGGCCATCGAGTGCCGCGTCAACGTCGAGGACCCGCGACGCGACTTCGCGCCGACGCCCGGCCTCCTGACCCGGTTCGTCCCGCCGGGCGGCCCGTTCGTGCGGGTCGACACGCACGGCTTCACCGGCTACAAGGTGCCAGCGGCGTACGACTCGTTGCTGGCCAAGGTGATCGCGTGGGCGCCGGACCGGCCGACGGCCATCGCGCGGATGCGCAGGGCACTCGCCGAGTTCGGGGTCGAGGGCCCCGGAGTGCACACGACCTGCGAGTTCCTGGACCAGGTGATGGCGGACGCCGAGTTCGCGGAGGGCAAGCACGACACCGGCCTGGTGGCACGTCTGCTGGGGTGAAGCCACGGCGCCAGGCCGGTGGGAAAAACCATACCGACCTGGTTGCACGTTTGTTGCGGTGTCGACCTCGTTGTCCTGCCTGGTCACAAGCCAGTAGCCTTTCTCTTCGCACTGGTCCGCGACGGGGAAGGACATCGCATGCCGCGTACGGAGGCCGTGGCACGGCGCACCTACGGCGGCCGCTCAGCGGCGGACCGGCGAGCTGAACGGCGAGAACGGCTGCTGGCGGCCGGGCTCGCACTGTTCGGCACCGACGGCTACGCGGCGTCGTCCATCGAGAAGCTGTGTACGCACGCCGGCGTGTCCACGCGGAACTTCTACGAGGAGTTCCACTCACGCGAGGACCTGCTGATCGCGCTGCACGCACGGGCGAACGAACGGTCATGGCGCGCGGTGCACGCCGCGCTCGAGAACAAGTGCGACGCGGCGCTCGCGGAGCGGATCGAGCTGTCGGTGCGGACGTTCATCAACGCCATGGCCAGCGACCCGCGCCTGGCCCGGCTCGCGTACGTCGAGATGATCGGCGTCAGCGACAAGGTCGAGGCACGCCGCATGGCATGGCGCAAGAAGTGGTGGGACTTCATGGTCGGCGAGGCGGACCGCGCGGTCCTGCGCGGCGAAGCCAAGCCGAGGGACTTCACGCTGCCCGCGCTCGCGGTCATCGCATCGGTCAACGAACTGGTGCACCACTACTCGGTCAACCGGGGAAGGATCACGTTGGACGAGGTCATCGCCGAGGTCGTACGGGTCGCGGTGGCGGCGGTGACGGCGCCATGACTGTCTCCGCAACCGCTTCTGCCGCGGCACTGTTGGAACGCCTGAACGCCGTCGCGGCCACCGACGTGACCCCGGCCGCGACGCTGCTGGCCGACGCGGTGCGCGACAACGGCGTCATCCAGGCCTTCGGCACCGGCCACTCGCAGGGCACGGCCCTGGAGATCTCGGGTCGCGCGGGCGGCCTGATCCCGACGAACCGCATCGCACTGTCCGACCTCGTGCAGTTCGGCGGCGAGGACCCGGCGGTGCTGGCCGACCCGATGCTGGAACGGCGAGGTGACGTGGTCTCGCGGCTGTACGAGCTGGCCGCGCCAGCCCCGCAGGACGTGTTCGTGATCGCGTCCAGCTCCGGCGTGAACTCGTCCGTGGTGGAGATGGCGCGGGTCGTGAAGGCGGCCGGGCACAAGCTGGTGGCCATCACGTCACTGCAGCACAGCAGCCAGGTGCCCGCCCGTCACGAGTCCGGCAAACGCCTGTCCGACCTGGCGGACGTGACCCTGGACAACGGCGCCCCCTTCGGCGACACGCTCCTGCCGCTGGCGGACGGCGCGTCGGTCGGTGGCGTGTCGTCGCTGACCGCGGCCCTGCTGGTGCAGATGACGGTGGCTGAGACGGTCCGGCTCCTGCAGGAGGCGGGGTACGAGCCGCCGGTGTACGTGTCGAACAACGTTCCGGGCGGCTTCGAACGCAACCTCAAACTGGAAGCACTGTACGAGGGTCGAATCCGCCGAACAGCGAGCTAGACCCGCGGCGCGGCGAGGTGCCGCGCCGCTTCCGGCCACGTCGGATGGTTGAAGGTGAACCCGGCCGACGGCAACCGGGTCGAGACCACGCGGCGGCTCTTCAGCAACAACTCCGTGTCCGAACGGACGACCCACGCCCCGACCTCCGCCATCCACCGGGTGGCGGGCAGACCGAACGGAATCCGGTACACCTTCCGCAAGGTACGCATGAAGTCCCGATGTGGCACGGGGTTCGGCGCCGCCAGGTTCACCGGGCCGGACAGGTCGACCGTGAGCAGGAACCGCACCGCGCGGACGAAGTCCTCCTCGTGCAGCCACGAGATGTACTGCGCCCCACCCGCCACCGGTCCGCCGAGACCGAGCCGCGTCATGAGGCGCAACGCCGGGAACGGGCCACCCTTCGCCAGGCTCATGACCATGGCGGTGCGTAGCGCCACCTTGCGTGTGGCAGGCGTGTCGGCCCGCTCCTGCTCCTCCTCCCAGCGCCGCGCGATCTCGACGCTGTGGTCCCAGTACCTCGGCACCTCCGGCTCCGCGCCGCCGATGACGCCGGTGACCTCGTCGTTCGCCGCGTCGAAGCGATGGGCGTAGATGGTGGCCGTGCTCATCTGCAGCCACACCCGGGGCGGCCGAACGGCTGGGCGATCGCCGCGCCGACGGCACGCGTCGAGTCGACCCGGGAGTCCATCATCTCCTTCAGGTTCGGCGCCGTGTATCGGCAGTTCACGCCGCGGCCGGCCAGGTTGATCACGGCGTCCGCACCGTCGACGACCGACGGGTCCAGCGTGCGCCCGTCCCAGCGCACCCCCTCACGGCGGCCGACGATCGTCACCTCATGTCCCGCCGCGACCAGCGCGGGCCGCAGGAAGCCGCCGATCTGGCCAGTGCCACCAGGAATCACGATCCGCATACCCTCACCCCAGTATTTTGAACACGTTCAAAATCGTTAGTATACGGGCATGGAACTGCGGCTCGACCTGGGCGAGCGTCAGCGGGTGGAGTTCACGTGTGGTTGCTGCAAGGCGCCAGTGGAGCGCACCTGGTCAGGTGTGTACCGGGGCGAGGCCATGCACGCCGTGTACTTCGCCAACTGCTACCACCACACCGGCCAGCCGCACGACACGTGGCTCGACGTCATCCTCGGCTCGTTCCAGCAGCCGTATCTGGACCATGTGACGTTCGGGTGCCGCGTCGGACCGACCGACGGTGATCCGACGCCCGGCGCGACGCTCGTCGACGCGTGCATGGACGGGTCAGGGACGAGCCCCATGCACGGTCTCGTCATGACGCGTGAGCAGGGGCTGGCGCACTTCCGGCTCACGGAGTTCTGGCAGATCGTCGACCTCGTGCTGGAGCAGGACCCGACGGTCCGCCAGCACCTGTATCAGACCTGATACTGGTCGTGGCCTGCGAGGAACTCGCGGTACTCCTCCGGGCTGAGCTGTCGGCCGGAGGTGGCGATCTCCGCCAGTTCCAGGAAGTACCGCTCGCGTGGGGCTCCGGGGGCGAACAGGATGAGCATCGACGCCGGTTCGTCGCTGTCGTTGCGGAACGCGTGGATGCCGTTCGGCGGAACGTACAGGTAGTCGCCCTTCACGGCGGTCACCCATGACGCGCCGTCGTACAGGCGGACCTGGCCGTCCAGTACGTAGAAGCTCTCCGAGAACGTCTTGTGGTAGTGCGCCTCGGGGCCGCCGGCCTGAGGGTTCATGTCCCACTGGAAGAGTCCGAAATGGCCGTCGGTCGTGGCGCCGGTAGCCAGGAACTTCGACGTCACCGTGGGACGGTTCAGCTCGGGCGGGGTGCCCGTCGGCCGGTACGTCGCGGTGACCTCACCGGTGAACGACATGTCTGCGATAGTAGGCCACACCATGTACATCCTGCTGAGCTGTGCGATCTCACTCGACGGCTACCTCGACGACACGGCGAGCGAGCAGCTCGTCCTGTCCAACGCGGCGGACCTCGACCGGGTGGACGAGGTGCGGTCCGGAGTGGACGCCATCCTGGTCGGTGCCAACACGATCCGCCGCGACAACCCGCGGCTCTCGGTCCGGTCACCCGCGCGTCGGGCCGCCAGGGAAGCGGCCGGGAAACCACCGACCCCGCTGAAGGTGATCCTCTCGTCCCGGGAGGTGCCGGCGGACGCGGCGTTCCGTGCGGACGGAGAGTCCCTGATCTCGAGCGGTTCGCTGGCGGACGTGGTGGCGGAACTGGCAGAGCGGGGCGTCGAGCGGCTCATGGTCGAGGGCGGCGGCCGGGTACTGACCGAGTTCCTGACCACCGGCCTGGCCGACGAGCTGCAACTCGTCATCGCCCCGTTCTTCGTCGGGGACACGGACGCGCCCCGGTTCGTCCACGACGGACAGTTCCCGTGGACGTCCCGGTCGCGGGCCACCCTCGCGTCGGTCGAGACCATCGGCAACGTGGCACTGCACCGCTACCTGCTGAGCGAGTCCGCGGCGCACCGGCACTGGCTCGCCCACGCCATCGAGCTGTCCCACCGCTGTCCCCCGTCGACCACGGCGTTCAGCGTCGGCGCGGTCATCGTCGACGCGGCCGGTGAGGTCATCGCGTGGGGCTACTCGCGGGAGACCGACGACCTCGTGCACGCGGAGGAGTCAGCGCTGGCCAAGCTCGCCGGCGACGACCCCCGCCTGCGCACCGCGACGCTGTACAGCTCGCTGGAACCGTGCAGCGAAAGGAAGTCCCGACCGCGGTCGTGCAGCAGGCTGATCCGCGAGGCCGGCATCCCCCGCGTGGTCTTCGCCCTCCGCGAGCCGTCGACGTTCGTGGTCGGCGAGGGCGCGGAGGAACTGACCGCGGCCGGCGTGACGCTCGTCGAGGTACCCGAACTGGCCGACCAGGTACGCGAGGCCAACCGGCTACAGCTGGGTCTCCCCTAACCCGGCAGGCCGAGCAGACCGGCCAAAGTGGTCGGACCGCCGCCGGACCAGGACAGTTCGCCCGGCAGGCCGGACTGTTGGGGCGCGGCGGCCGGAGCCGGCACGTCCACCGGTTTGCCGCCGAACGGGGCGTTCTGCGAGCCACGCACACCGGTCGGGCTGCCCGGCGGTTCCGCGCAGTAGGCCTGATCGTTCACCGGCACGTCCGTCGTCTCGTTGGCGCCGCGCTGGTTCGTGCCCTCGTAGCCGCGGGTGCACGAGAACGGGTCGTTGAACGTCAGCACCAGTCCCAGATGTCCGGTGCCGTCCGGGTTCGCGCCGGGAGCGGTCGCCGTGATCATGGGGAAGGCCACCAGCAGTTCCTCGATCCCGTCCGTGCGGGTCGCGGTGATCTGCATGGTGGTCAGCAGGTTCGCGATGATCACGCCGAGGTCCTGGCCCGAGTCACGCAGGATGTCGTTGACCTGCACGGCAACCGTCGGGGTCACGTCGATCAGCGTGCGCAGGTCCGGGTTGGACGTCTTCAGCTGTTCGGCCAGCAACCGCAACGACGAGCTGTAGCTCAGGATCTGGTCTGTCTGCGCGGCCTGCGTGTCCAGTACCGTCCGGCCGTTCGCCAGCAGCGAGGTGGTCTGCGGCAGGTGCTCGGTGGCCGTCGTGGTCAGCTTGCCCGCACTGTCCAGCAGCACCCGCAACGCCGGCCCCGTGTTCTGGAACGCCAGGAACAGCTCGTCCACAGTGGTCCGCAAGGACTCCAGCGGCACACTGGACACCAGGCTGTCCAGATTGGACAGCAGAACCTCCGGGCCGGCCGGGGTCGCCGTACGGGACTGGGGCACCACCGAGCCGTCCGCCAGGTACGGGCCGCGGTCATGCGGCGGCTGCAGATCGACGTACTGCTCGCCCACCGCCGACCGGTTCGCCACGACCGCGCGTGTGTCCTCGGGAATCGGGGGCGCGTCCTCCTCGATGTCCAGGATCACGTCCACACCCGTGTCCGACAGGCTCAGCCGCTCCACTCGACCGACCGCGACACCGCGGTAGGTCACCTCGGCGTTCGCGAAAATACCGCCGGAGTCAGCCAACTGCACGGTCACCCGGTAACCCCGCGCACCGAACAAGCGGTCCAACCCCGCATACGTGCCACCGACGTACACGATGCCGACCACCGCGATCATCGCGAACAGGAACAACCGGATCTTCGTGCCACGCAACAACATCAGCGACCACCACCCAGCAGTGAGCCCAGCAGGCCGGTCAACCCGCCGGGGGACGAGGACGGTGGCGGGGCCGGGAGCGTCGGTAGCGGCAGCCACGGCTCCGCCGACTGCGTCGGTGCGGCCGGCGGGTTGACACCCGGGATCGGGATCAGCGGCGTGCTCGCGTTCTCGACGTTCTCCAGCAGCACGGACAGGTCCAGGTCGAACGTGACGTCCACATTGACGTAGTCGCCCTTGACGGCGTTGAGGAAGTAGTCGGTGAACGGGTAGGTCACCAGGAACTGCAACGAGTTCGGCAGGTTGGCGCCCGCCTCGGCCAACTTCTGGAGCGTCGGTGCGAGCAGCTTCAGATCGTCGACGAGGTCGTCGCGGCTACGGTTCACCGTGTCGACCGCGACGGTCGACAGGTTCTCCAGCGCGGACAACATGGTCACGAGCTGGTCCCGCTGCTCGTTCACCACCGCGAGACCGGGCCCCAGCCTGTCGAGCACGACCTTGATGTCGTCGGTCTGCGCGGCCAGGTTCGCCGAGAGACGACCCAGCGCGTCGATGGCTTTGGTGATGTTGTTCTTCTCGCCGTCGAGCGTCCGCACCACGGTGTCGATATTGGACAGTGTGGCGCGCAGCTCCGGTTCGTTGCCCGCCAGCGCGGCGTTCACCTCGGTCACGATGGTCGACAGCTGGTTGATACCGCCACCGTTGAGCAGCAACGACAACGCGCCGAGGACCTCCTCGATCTCCGGGTTGCGGTTCGTGCGCTCCAGCGGGATCACCGCGCCGTCGGCGAGTGTCCCTTCGGGAGTGTCGGGTGTCTGCAGCTCGACGAACTTCTCCCCGAGCAGCGACGACTGCCGCAGCTCGGCACTCGCGTTGGCCGGCAGGTGCACGTCGCCGTTGACCAGCATCGTCACGACCGCGGTGGTGTTGTCCTTCGCCAGCTCGATCGAGTCCACCCGGCCCACCGCGACGTCGTGGACCTTCACGCCGGCGTGCGGCACCAGGTCGAGCACGTCACCGAAGTGCGCGACGACCCGGTACGGGTGATCGCCCAGGTCCGCGCCGCCGGGCAGCGGCAACTCGTAGGCCCCGGAGAACCCACCGGTGCTACACCCCGTGAG
The DNA here is from genome assembly GCF_036378875.1 of Actinophytocola sp. Taxonomy (GTDB): domain Bacteria; phylum Actinomycetota; class Actinomycetes; order Mycobacteriales; family Pseudonocardiaceae; genus Actinophytocola. The sequence continues at coordinate 144,631 of NZ_DASUVO010000045.1, read as the reverse complement.
GAGCAGAACCAACAGGAGCAGCAGCCGTTTCATCGCCCACCTGCCGAGAACGCGCCGCTCAGGTCGACGAGTGGGATGGGCAGCGGTGGCAGTTCTCCCGCCTGCAAGGAGGCCAGCGCCTCGGCCGGGGTCGGCAGCGGGAGCGCGCCGTCGAGGTACGGGGCGAGCCGCGTGCACAGGTCGGCGAGTGTCTGCGGCAGCTGCACCGGCGTGGACGCCTTGATGGTGCGGCACAGCAACAGCACCGGCGGGTACGTCAGCTCGTTGAGGTTGCCGCGGATCGCGAACGACGCGGACGCGGCGTCGTAGGTGTTCAGGAAGTTCGACATGGCGAGCGGTGCCACGTCGAGGATCTCGGCGATGGCCGCCCGCTGGTCGACGAGTGCCTGGGTGATCCCGGTCAATTTGTCCACATTGGACGAGATGAGGTCCTTGTTGTCGGCGATGAAGCCCTGCACCTCGGTGAGCGCCACCGCGAGCGAGCTGAGTGCCGAGGCGAGCTCGTCGCGGTCCTCGGCGAGGTAGCCGCTCACGTCCGCGAGCCTGTCGTTGAACGACCGCACCTGCGCGTCGCTCTCGGCGAGCGCTGTCACGAAGGTATTGAGGTTGTCGACCGTCGTGAACAGGTCACCGCGCGAGTCGGCGAGCGCGGCGGACGCGTCGGACAGCTGCCTGATGGTCTGGTTGAACAGCTCGCCGTTGCCGGCCAGGTTCGCGGCCGCGGTGTCGAGCACGTCGGACACCGCGCCGTTCTTGTTGGCCCCGTTGGGTCCCAGCGCGGTCGTCAGCTCATTGACGCTCGCGGTCAGGTCGTCCAGCTCGACCGGTGTCGCCGTGCGTTCGAGTGGGATGACCGTGCCGTCCTTCATCAGCTGGCCCGACTCGTAGGCGGGGGTCAGCTGCACGTACCGGTCGCTGACCAATGACGGCGCCACCACGACCGCCGACGCCTCGGCCGGGATCTCGATGCCGTCGTCGACGGTCAGCTCCACCTTGACCCGGTCGCCCTGCGGCGTGACCGACGTGATGCGCCCGACGCCGATGCCGAGCACCTTGACCTCGGAACCCGCGTACACGCCGACCGCTTTGTTGAAGTAGGCCGTGACGCGGGTGCCGCTCTGCCCCATTGTGACCCACCACAACGCGAAGCTGATCAGCAGCATCAGCGCCAGCGCGTAGATCACGACAAGTGCGGCGCGCCGGCTCGCGCGGCTCTCGGTCAGTTTGGCGTGAACGTTCATCGCCCACCGCCCTGCTGCCCGTAGACGTGTGGTGTTTCGCAGCCCTGCGGGTTGATGTCGAAGATCCCCAGATCGGTGGTCGGGGGCAGCAGTCCACAGATGTAGCCCTCGAACCACCGGCCGTTGCCGACCACGTTGTTGAACATCCGCACGTACGGCGCGAGCGAGTGCAGGCTCGCACTTAGGTTCTGTTGGTTCTTCGACAGGATCGTCGTGACCTTGTCCAGCGAGTCGAGTGTCGGCTGGAGCAGTTCCTGGTTGTCGGCGACGAGTCCACGCAGCTGGGTGGCCAGGTTCGTGGTGCCGGTCAGCAACGCGTGCACTGCGTCCCGCCGGAACTGCAGCTCCTCGAGCAGGAGCGACGCGTCCGTGAACAGCCTCTTCAGCTGCTCGTCGCGGTCAGCCAGGGTTTGGCTGAACCCGGCCGTGTTGGCGAGCAGTGTCCGCAATTGTTCGTCCCGAGTGGACAGTACGGACGAGATCTGCGACAGGCCGGTGAGCGTGTCCCTGATGTGCTGCGGGCTGTTGGCGAACGTGTCGGCCAGCACCTGGAAGCTCTGCGCGAGCTGGACGGTGTCGATCTGGTCGACGGTCTGCGAGAGCTGACTGACAGCCGGGACGATGTCGAACGGTGTCCTGGTGCGGTTGACCGGAATGGGGTCGTTGGCGCTCTGCGGCTCACGCCCCGACGAGGAGATCGCCAGGTACTTGTCGCCGAGCAGCGTCTTGATCTCGATGGACACCGTGCTGCGGTCGCCGAGGCTGACGTCCTTGACCCGGAAGTCCACGACCACCTTGTTGCGGTCCAGCTCGACGCTGCGTACCGCGCCGACCTTCACGCCAGCCAACCGCACCTCGTTGCCCGGCCGCAGCCCGGCGGACTCACGGAACTCGGCCGTGTAGGTGGTGCCGCCGCCGATGATCGGGAGATCGTCGGCGTTGAACGCGAGGAGCAGACCGAGCACCAGCAACACGATCGTGACGGTGCCAACGGCCGCCTGATCCCTGTCCTTCAACCGTTTCATTGGCACCTCTCCGCCATCGGCGTGCCAGCGATCGGGACCAGCGGCAGGTCCACCATGACGCCGAGGTCGGACACCCCGACCCGGCCGGACATGCTGCAGAGGTAGTAGTTGTACCAACCGCCGTAGCTCGACACCCGGTTGATCGTCTGGACCTTGTGTGGCAGGCCGGCGAGGAACTTGTCCACTGTGTCCCCGTGCTCGGCGAGGGTTCCCGCCAGGTCACCGAGTGCCGCGATGTCGTCCTTCAACGGTGGTCGCGCCGAGGACAGCAGACCGGCCGTGGACGTGGTCAGGTCTCCGAGCGCGCCGATCGCCTCGCCGATCGGTTCTCGTTGCTCCGCGAGGCCGGTGGCCAGCTGCTGCAGCTGGTCGATGAGCCCCGCCACCTCGGTCGTGCGCTCGTTCACCGTGGTGAGCACGGTGTTGAGGTTGTCGATGACCTGACCGATCACCTGGTCCTTGCTCGCGATCGTCGAGGTCAGCGATGCGGTGTGCGCGAGCACGCTGTCGATCGTGCCGCCTTCCCCTTGCAGTACCTGGATCAGCTCACCGGCGAGCTTGTTCACCTCTTCCGGTTGCAGCGCCTGGAAGAGCGGCTGGAACCCGTTGAACAGCTGGGTGAGGTTGAGCGCCGGCTGCGTGTGTTCGACCGGGATCATGTCACCGGGGTGCAGCACCGCGTTCGTCTCGCCGGTGCCGATGCCCAGCGACACGTACCGCTGGCCGATCAGGTTGCGGTACTTGATGGTCGCGGTCGTGGCACGGCCCAGCTGCCGCCCGGCCTCGATGTCGAACCGGACGTCGGCGTAACGGTTGTCCGCCACCGAGATGTCGGTGACCTGCCCGATGCGCACCCCGGACATGCGGATGTCGTCACCCACGTTGAGTCCGGTCGCGTCGGTGAACCGGGCCGTGTAGCCGGCGGTCGAGCCGAGGTTGGTGTTGGCGATCGTGAGGCCCAGCAAGGCCGTCAGTGTGACCGTGACGACCGCGAAGATCACCACCTTGATGAGCGGCGCGATGAAATTCCTCATTGGACTGTCACCTCCGCGCCGCGGAACACCGGGCCGAGCAACAGCGAACTCCACGCCGGCACCTGTGACGGGTCGACCCCGAGGCCGGGAGCGACGAGCGCGGCGATGAGTTCCTGCTCGGCGGGACTGTTGGCGATCTGCGGCGCACTCAACGCGGACTGCGGCAAGGTGTTCGGGAAGTCCTGCGGCCGCTCGTTCTTGGGGGGCGGCGGCTTGGACGAGCCGTCTTTCAGCGGCTCACCCTCGGGGTACTGCGGGAACACGGCGGGTGGATGCGCGACCGGATAGCAACGCGGACCGCGTTTGTCGTCGTAGCGCGGAGTGTCCACTCCGGGCAGGTACTTGCCACGGCTCGACGTGATCTCGATCGTCACCCGCGTGACGTTCGGCTTGTCCGTACCCTTGCCGAACGCGGAGTCCGCGGCCGGGATGGCGTCGACGAGCTGCTTGAGCAGGCACGGATACTCGGGCGCGTACTTCGCCAGCACCGCAAGGGTGTCCTTAGAGGTACTGGCCAGGTTGATGATGTTGTCCTGGTTGGCGGCGAGGAAGTTACCGAGGTCGATCGACGTGTTGGTCAGCGTGGCGTAGAGGTTCCCCAGCTGGTTTCTCCGCTCCACCACGGTCTGGGTGGTCACGGTCAGGTCCCGCAACGCCGTCACCAGCTCGGGGCCGGCCTGCGCGTACGTGTCGGCAACCTCGGCGAGCCGCTGGATGTTCGCTCGCAGGTCCGGCAGCGACGGTTCCAACTGTTCCAGGTACGCACCGAGCTGGACCAGCGTGTCGCCGAACTCCTTGCCCTGGCCCGACAACGCGGTCGCCATGGCGTTCAGCGCGGTCGACAGCTTCTCCGGTTGGATGGACTCCAGCACCGGCATGAGGTGGTCGAGCACCTGCTCGATCTCGATGGCCGAGCTGGTGCGGTCCTGCCCGATCACCGCGCCTTCCCGCAGCTTTCCGTTCGGCGCGTCCGGCATCTGCAGGGCCACATAGCGTTCGCCGAACAGCGTCTTCGGCAGCAGACGGGCGGTGACATTGCCCGGGATCTGTCCGATCTGGTCTGGGTCGAGCGCGAGGTCCAGGATGGCGTGGTCACCGTTGGGCCGGATGCCCCGCACCTCGCCGACGATCAGCCCGCGTAGCTTGACGTCCGCCCCGGAGCGGAGCTGGTTGCCGACGTGGTCGGTCTCCAGTGACACCGGCACCACGGACACGAACGTCTTGCGGTAGAAGGCGACCGACAGCACGACGAACATCGCGGCGATCACCAGGAAGATCAGCCCGTAGATCTGGTAGCGGAGTTTTTCTTTCATCCGGCTATCCGCACTGTCGTGGTAGCGCCCCAGATCGCCAGGGAGAGGAAGAAGTCGAGGAGCATCTGCACCACGATCGCCGCCCGCACGGCCCTACCCACGGCCACACCGACACCGGCAGGGCCGCCACTCGCGGTGTAGCCGTAGTAGCAGTGCACGAGGATGATCACGACGCTGAACACCATCACCTTGAGGAACGACCACAGCACGTCCTCCGGTGGTAAGAACAGATGGAAGTAGTGGTCGTACGTGCCACTCGACTGGCCGTAGAACCACACCGTCACCTGCCGTGACGCCACATAGGACGACAGCAGACCCACCAGGTACAGCGGGATCACCGCGGCCACGGCGGCAACCACCCGTGTCGTCACGAGGTACGGCAGGCTCGGCACCGCCATCACCTCGAGCGCGTCGATCTCCTCGGAGATCCGCATGGCGCCGAGCTGCGCGGTGAACCCACAGCCCACGGTCGCCGACAACGCGAGTCCGGCCGCGAGCGGCGCGACCTCCCTGGTGTCGAAGTACGCCGCGATGAACCCGGTCAGCGCGGACGTGCCGAGCTGGTTGAGCGCGGAATAGCCCTGCAGGCCGACGATCAGACCGGTGAAGACGGTCATCCCGATCATCACACCGAGCGTGCCGCCGATGACCGCGAGCGCACCGGAACCGAAGAACACGTCCGACAGGATCCGCAGTATTTCCCGGGGATAGTGCGCGATCGTGCGCGGTACCCACGCGAGGGCACGCGCGTAGAACGCGAGCTGCTGGCCGAGCGTGGCGAGCCCGTCGAGCGGCTGGTTCGCGATGACCACCAGCCGCCGAGGCACTTTGGGGGGAATATCCACCGTGGCCAAACAGATCACATCCCCTTCGGTGGCACGACCTGCAGGTAGATCCCCGTGATCACCACGTTGATCAGGAACAGCAGCAGGAACGTGATCACCACGGTCTGGTTCACCGCGTCGCCGACGCCCTTCGGGCCGCGCCCGGGATTCAGCCCGCGGTAGGCGGCGACCGTGCCGGCGACGAACCCGTACAGCACGGCCTTCAGCTCCGACACCCACAGATCGGAGATCTGGGCCAGCGCGTTGAACGAGGCCAGGTACGCGCCGGGCGTGCCGCCCTGCATGACCACGTTGAAGTAGTAGCCACCGACCACACCGACGACGCTGACGAGACCGTTGAGCAGCACCGCGACAATGGTCATACCAAGCACGCGCGGCACGATGAGCCGCTGGATCGGTGACACGCCGAGGACCTCGAGCGCGTCGATCTCCTCGCGGATCGTGCGGGAGCCGATGTCCGCGCACATCGCCGAACCACCCGCACCCGCCACCAGCAGCGCGGTGATGAGCGGGCTGGCCTGCTGCACGATCGCGAGCGCGCTGGCCGCGCCGGTGAACGACTGGGCGCCGATCTGTTGGGTCAACGAACCGAGCTGCAACGCGATGACCGCGCCGAACGGGATCGACACGAGCGCGGTGGGCAGGATCGTGACGCTCGCGAAGAACCAGCACTGCTGGATCAGCTCACGCCACTGAAAAGGGCGGCGTGGGGTGTTCCGCACGATCTCCCACGCGAGCGTGGACATTCGACCGACCTGGGCGAGGGCACGCACAGGCGCGGCACGCACTTCAGCACCATTGCTCAATTGCCATCACCTGTGTAGTCCAACGAGCGGGAACCCTCGTGGTTACCCGAAACTCGACAGCGAATGTGCCGCTGTCACACCCCCGTCCGCGACGAACTCGGCGCCGGTGCAGTACGAGCTCTCGTCGCTCGCGAGGAACACCACCAGCTCCGCGATCTCGGCAGGCTGGCCGACGCGTTTCATCGGCACCTTCTTGCTGGCGAAGGAGAGGTCGACCGGCTGTCCGCCGAACGCGGTCGGCAGCAAGCCGGTCTCGATCATGCCGGGGTGCACCGAGTTCACGCGTACGCCCTTGTCCGCCAGCTCCAGTGCGGCGACCTTCGTCATGCCGCGGATCGCGAACTTGCTGGCGGTGTAGGCGGTGAGGAACGGCGCCGCTCTCAACCCCTCGATGGAGGACACGTTGATGATCGAGCCGGCGCCGGCCTCGACCATGCCCGGCACGACCGTACGCATGCCGAGGAACGTGCCCACCTGGTTGATCTGGACGATCCGCATGTAGTCGGCGAGCTTTGTGTCCTGCAACGTCGAGAAGTGCAGGACGCCGGCATTGTTGACGAGCACGTTCGGCGGCCCGTACACGTCGGTCACCTCGGCGACGGCCGACGTCCAGTCGTCCTCTTCGGACACGTCGAGGTGGCGGTAGTGCGCGCCGATCTCCTCGGCGAACGCCTTGCCCTCCTCGTCCTTCACGTCGGCAACGACAACCTGTGCGCCCTCGGCGACGAACCGCCGGGCCGCGGCCGCGCCCTGTCCACCGGCCGCACCGGTGATGAGCGCGACCTTCCCCGACAACCGACCCACGAAGGCTCCTTTACATCAGCTCGTCGCCGAGCGGCATCAGCACCGTCTTCAGTTCGGTGTAGGCCTCGAAGGAACTCTGCCCGCCCTCACGGCCGAGACCGGACTGCTTGAAGCCCCCGAAGGGCAGGTGCGGCTCGACCTGGAACCCGTTGATCCCGACCGTACCGGCACGCAACCTGCGCGCCAACCGGAACGCACGCCTGGCGTCCGTTGTGTACAGTCCAGCGCCCAGGCCGTAGTCGGTGTCGTTGGCGATCCGCACCGCCTCGTCCTCGTCGGTGAACGGGATGACCGTCAGCACCGGGCCGAAGACCTCCTCACGGGCGATCTCCATGCTGTTGTCGACATCCGCGAAGATGGTCGGCTGCACGAAGTTGCCCGCGGCGAGGTCGCCGTCGGCACGCTCACCGCCGCACACCAGCCGGGCGCCGGACTCGCGGCCACGTTCGATGAAGCCGAGCACCCGGTCCAGCTGGCGGCCGTTGATCAGGGCACTCGCCGTGGTGGACAGCTCGAACGGGTCGCCGTAGTTCACCGCGCCGGCCATCATCTGCGCGGCGCCGAGGAACTGGTCGTAGACGTCCCGGTGCACCAGTGCCCTGGTGTGCGCGACGCAGGCCTGACCGGACAGTCCCATGGTGACGGTGCCGACCGTGGTCATCGCCGCCATGCCGATGTCGGGCGCGTCCGGGAAGACCAGCGTCGGGCTCTTGCCGCCGAGCTCCAGCGACACCCGCTTGAGGGTGCCCGCGGACGCCTCGACGATCCGCTTGCCGACCGTCCTGCTGCCCGTGAAGCTGATCTTGTCGACCAGCGGGTGGGTGATCAGGGCCTCGCCGGTCGGGTTGCCCGGCCCGGTGACCACGTTGACCACACCGTCCGGCAGGCCGGCCTCGGACAGCAGCTCCACCATGCGCAGCACCGCGAACGACGCGAACTCCGACGGCTTGAGCACGACCGTGCAGCCGGCCGCGAGCGCCGGGCCCAGCTTCTGCGCGAACAGCATGAAGGGCGCGTTCCACGGCAGGATCGCCGCCACCACGCCGATCGGCTCGCGGTAGGTCATCGCAAGGTGGTCACCACCCTGGTACGGCGGCAGGGTCTGACCACCCAGCTTGTCGACCCAGCCCGCGTGATGGGTGAAGATGTCCGCGGCGACCTCGACCGAGCCTGCGTAGATGTTGGTGCTGAACATGATCGGCACGCCGTTGTCCAGCGCCTGCAGGTTGCGCAGTTCCTCGGCGTGTTCCCGCAGCAGCGACGCGTACTTCAGCAGCACCTGGATTCGGGTCTGCGCCCTGGCGGTCGGCCAGCTGCCCTCGTCGAAGGCGCGGCGCGCGGCCTTGACCGCCTCGTCCACATCGGACTCACCGGCCACCGGGACGGTGGCGATCGCCTCGCCGGTGGCCGGGTGGTGGTGGGTCCAGATGGCGCCGTCGCCCGCCGGCCGCCACTTCCCGTCGATCAGCAGCAGCCCGTCCGTGAGACCGATCTTGTCCCGGTGAGCAACCAGGCTCAGCGTCATTGATCCTCCTCGAGCATCATCAGCTCAGTGGCGGAAAAGGTCTTCTTCGGGTCACGATCGGCGAAGTAGCCGCCGAGTGCGGTGTCCAGCGACTCATGAGTCCACTGTGGATCGTCGAACCGTGCCTCGACGGTCGGCGGCGCCAGCAGCGCGACCATGCCGCCGTAGACGACGAACACCTGTCCGCTGATCTTCTCCGCGGCAGGAGAGGCGAGGTAGGCGACGAGCGGGGCGACGTGTTCCGGGGACAGGGGATCCACGTCTCCCTCCGGCGCGTCGCCGAACACACCGGCGGTCATCGCGGTTCGGGCACGGGGGCAGATCGCGTTGGCCTTCACGCCGTAGCGGGCGAGCCCTCGGGCGGTCGCGAGCGTCAGCGCGGTGATGCCGGCCTTGGCCGCCGCGTAGTTCGGCTGCCCTTCGGAGCCGAACAGGAACGCCTCGGACGCGGTGTTCACCACCCGCCCGTAGGTCGTGCCGCCGTTCGCCTTGGCCTGCCCGCGCCAGTACGCGGCCGCGTTGCGGGACAACAGGAAATGGCCACGCAGATGCACCCGGACGACAAGATCCCACTCGTCGTCGGACATGTTGAACAGCATCCGGTCCCGCAGCACACCCGCGTTGTTCACCAGGATGTGCAGGCCGCCGAACCGGTCGACGGCGGTGGCCGTGATCTCCTTCGCGACGTCCGAATCGGACACGTCGCCACGCACCAGCACCGCCTTGGCGCCCAGGGACTCGATCTCGTCGACCACGTCGCTGTCGGCCACGTCGTTGACGACCACGTCGGCGCCGGCTCGGGCGAGCGCGAGTGCCTCCGCCCGCCCGAGCCCCGCGCCCGCACCCGTGACTACCGCGACCTTCCCGTCCAAAGTCATGACTGGTCCGCCTCCCCGGAATTCAATGTGTTGGTTGCGTTGGCGGAGGGAGGGTTCTGTTTGGTCACGTACTTGTGGCTGGCTTGCGTCACGTTCCCCTGAGGTGCGGCTGCGAAGCACTCGGCCTGGTGTGACCTCGAGGTTGACAGAGGGTTTCTCATGTCAGAACGTCACAATCTGCCGGATGACGTTGGCCCCGTCCTTCAACGCCTGCAGGCCGTCGTTGATCTCGTCGAGCGTGATCCGTTTGCTGATCATGCTGTCGAGGTCCAGCCGGCCGGCCCGCCACAGCGACAGCAGGCGCGGGTAGTCGCGGCGCACGTCCGCGCCGCCGTAGAACGAACCGAGTAGGCGCTTGTCGTGCAGGAACAGCTCCTGTGCACTGAACTGGACCATCGCGTCCCCGCGGCCGGCGCCGACCACGACGGCCGTGCCGCCGCGACGGGCGTTGTCCCACGCGGCCCGAATCGTCCCGGCCGCGCCGACGACGTCGAACGCGTAGTCGAAGCCCTGGCTCTCGGTCAGCGACGCGTGCAGCCCCGCGACCTCGTCCGGCGTGACGGCGTGCGTCGCACCGAAGTGCCTGGCCGCCTCGTGCTTCTCGGTCAACGGGTCGACCGCGACGATCCGCGACGCGCCCGCCAGCCGCGCACCCTGGATCACCGAGATGCCGACGCCGCCGCAGCCGTACACGAGCACGGTCGAGCCGATCTCCACCTTCGCCGTGTTGATCACCGCGCCGACCCCGGTCATCACCCCGCAGGCGACGAGCGCGGCGATCTCGAACGGCACGTCGTGCGCGATCTTGACCGCACCCTCGACCGGTACGACCAGCTCCTCGGCGAACGTGCCGGTCCCGGCGTAGCCGAACACGGGCGTGTCGCCGATCTTGAAGCGCGGGTTCATGAACGCGGCGATCGCGTGGACCGCGCACAGGTGCGGACGCCCACCCACACAGTTGACACAGTTGCCGCACGGCGGCACGAAGGTGAGGACCGCGTGGTCGCCGGCCTCGAACTCGGTGACGTGCGAACCGACCTCGACGACCTCGCCGGCGCCCTCATGACCGACGATCCCCGGCGCCAGCGCGGGCAGCGTGCCGTCCATGGCGGACAGGTCGCTGTGGCACACGCCGGTGGCCCGCACCCGAATCCTGATCTCACGCGGACCGACATCGGTGGTGGTGACGTCGTCGCGCAGCTCGAGTTTGGTGTCCCCGATCTGGTTGAGAACTGCCGCCTTCATCGCCGGACCTCCTCGATTGGCTCGGACTCTAGTACATTCTTAGAACGTGTTCTAGTAGCGAGCGAAGCGAGCCAATTCAACACAGGGAGTGCGGATGCACATCGCCTATACGCCTGAGCAGGAGGCTTTGCGGCGTGAGCTGCGGGCGTACTTCGCCGACCTGATGACCCCCGAGCGGCGCGACGCGCTCGCTGCCGGCGGTGACTACGGCGACGGCGACGTGTACAAGGAGGTCGTGCGGCAGATGGGTGCCGACGGCTGGCTCGCGCTCGGCTGGCCGGAGGAGTACGGCGGGCAGGCCCGGCCGATGCTCGACCAGCTCATCTTCACCGACGAGGCGGCCGTCGCCGGGGCGCCAGTGCCGTTCCTGACGATCAACACGGTCGGCCCGACGATCATGAAGTTCGGGACCGAAAACCAGAAGCGGTTCTACCTGCCGAAGATCGCCGCGGGCGACCTCCACTTCTCGATCGGCTACTCGGAGCCGGAGGCCGGCACGGACCTCGCGTCACTGCGGACCAGGGCCGTCCGCGACGGCGACGACTGGGTCGTCAACGGCCAGAAGATGTGGACCTCGCTGATCCAGTACGCGGACTACGTCTGGCTGGCGGTACGCACCGACCCGGACGCGGCCAAGCACAAGGGCCTGTCGATCCTGATCGTGCCGACCGACGCGGAGGGTTTCTCGTGGACGCCGGTGCGGACGATGTCCGGGCCGACCACGAGCGCGACGTACTACCAGGATGTTCGGGTGCCCGCCGAGAACCTCGTCGGCGAGCTGAACAAGGGCTGGCCGCTGATCACCAACCAGCTCAACCACGAACGGGTCGCACTGACCTCGTCGGCCCCGATCCGCGAGGCACTGCGGGCCGTACGGGAGTGGGCGCAGGAGACGAAGCTGCCGGACGGGCGGCGGGTGATCGACCAGGAGTGGGTGCAACTGCACCTGGCCCGCGTGCACGCGAAGGTCGAGTTCCTGAAACTGATCAACTGGAAGATCGCCTGGGGCGTGAACAAGGGACTCAACCCGGCTGACGCGTCGGCGACGAAGGTGTTCGGCACCGAGTTCGCGACCGAGGCGTACCGGTTGTTGATGGAGGTGCTCGGCACGCAGGCGTACGTGCGGGCCGGTTCGCCTGGCGCACTTCTGCGCGGACGGATCGAACGAATGCATCGGGCCGCGTTGATCCTGACCTTCGGCGGCGGGACGAACGAGGTGCAACGCGACATCGTGGCGGCCGTCGGTCTCGGCATGCCTCCGGCCCGGCGATAGCGGAGCGACGGAGCGGGCCCCGCCTGGACTGACGAGCACGGAGGCCCGGCGAGGAACGAGCCCGGGGCATCCGCGCGCAGGAGGGAAGGCGGGGTCTTGAGCGGAGGAGCGAAGCCGCCAATGAAAACAGAGGTGAATTGTTAGTGGACTTTTCATTTGATGAAAACTTCAGCGATCTTGCCGAGTTGACTCGGACGATCTGCGCGGATCACGTCACGCCGGCGCGACTGGCGGAGATCGAGGCGACCGGCGACCGGTTCGACCGTGCACTGTGGACGGACCTGGCGAAGGCGGGCGTGCTGTCCGCCGCGCTGCCCGAGTCCGTCGGCGGCAGCGGACTGGGGCTACTGGAACAGTGCGCCGTGCTCGTCGAGCTCGGCCGAACTGTCGCACCAGTGCCGTATTTGTGCTCGATCGTCCAGAGCGCGGCGGCCATCGCGGAGTTCGGGACCGACGCACAGCGGGCCGAGTGGGGCGCGCCGGCAGCGGACGGCACGGTGGTGCTGACGGCCGCACTGTCCGAAGAGGTCGGTGACGATCCGACACGTCCCGTCACCGTGGGCGAGCGTGCAAGTGCATCTGCACAATGGCGTCTGCACGGGACGAAGGTCGCCGTTCCCGCTGGTCCGGTCGCGGATCTTTTCCTTGTGCCGGCCGATACTTCCGCTGGGCTCACTGTGTTTCTCGTCACTCCGAACGACTCCGGAGTGACCGTCCGGCGCCAGGAGATCGTCGATGGCGACGCCGAGGCGGTGCTGGAACTGGACAACGTTCGACTCGAAGAAGATCGCGTACTCGGCTCGCCGGGCGACGGCGCGGCCGTCGTCGACTGGCTCACGACCCGCGGGACGGTCGGCCTCTGTGCGCTCCAGGCCGGGGTCTGCACGGAAAGTCTGCAGATGACAGCCGCGTATGCAACTAGCAGAGTGCAGTTTGAGCGTCCCATCGCGACATTTCAGGCAGTGGGTCAACGCCTTGCCGACAGCTACGTGGATGCCGAGGCAATTCGGCTGACACTGTGGCAGGCCGCTTGGCGACTGTCCAAAAATCTCCCTGCCCACAATGAGATCGCGACGGCGAAGTTCTGGGCGGCGGACGGCGGTCATCGCATAGCGCACGCGGCCGTGCATGTTCACGGCGGTATGGGTATTGACGTGGACTATCCGTTGCACCGATATTTTGTTGCTGCCAAACGCATCGAGTTCAGCCTTGGCGGTGCGACCACACAACTGCGCCGCATCGGCGCCAACCTGGCCGCGGAGCCGGCCTGAAGGAGGTTCGCATGGCCGCGCCTGGGGATCCGGTCCCCACTGTCACGGAGCTGTTGCTCGCGCGCGCGGACGATGTGAACCCCGGTCTCGTGTTCGAGGGCCAGCGATGGTCCTGGAAGGACCACGTGCAGGAGTGCGCGGACCGTGCCGCGTTGCTGCGGTCCTTGCGACGGCCCGGTCCGTTCCACATCGGCGTGCTGTTGGACAACGTGCCGGACTTCTCGTTCCTCCTCGGCGGCGCCGCGCTCGCCGGCGCGGTGCTCGTCGGCCTCAACACCAGCCGCCGCGGCGAGGCGCTGGTCCGGGACGTCAAGCAGGCCGACTGCCAGGTCGTGCTGACCGACAGCCGGTACGTGGAACTGTTGCAGGGCTTGGACGTCGGCGCCCGCGTGCTGGACATCGACTCCGCGGCGTGGCACATGACCACCTACCGCCACCAGTACTCCCCGATCGAGGCGGCGGAGGTCACCGCGGACGACCTGCTGATGCTGATCTTCACGTCGGGCACGAGCGGCGAGCCGAAGCCGGTGCGGGTCACCCACGGCAAGATCACCATCCCTGGCCGGTTGCTCGCGGAGCGGTACGAGCTCGGCGCCGACGACACGGTGTACGTGTCGATGCCGATGTTCCACTCGAACGCGATCATGGCCGGCTGGGCCGTTGGTCTGGCGGCCGGCGCCCGGCTGGCACTGCGCAGAAGGTTCTCGGCAAGCGGTTTCCTGGCCGATGTCCGCACGCTCGGCGTGACCTACGCCAACTATGTCGGCAAACCGCTGTCGTACATCCTGAGCACCCCGCCGGAGAAGGACGACGCCGACAACCCGCTGAAGGTCATGTTCGGCAACGAGGCGAACCCGGCCGACGTCGTCGAGTTCGCCGAGCGGTTCGGCTGCCGGGTGGTCGACGCGTACGGGTCGACCGAGGGCGGGATCACCGTGGTCCGCCCGCCGGAGACCCCGGCCGGCTCGCTGGGTCAGCTGGACGACACGCTGGCGGTGCTGGACCCCGACACCGGCAAGCCATGCCAGCCGGGCGTGGTGGGCGAGCTGGTCAACACGGCAGGCGCCGGGATGTTCGCGGGCTACTACAACGACTCGTCGTCGGACGCGGAGCGCCTCCGGGACGGCATGTTCTGGAGCGGTGACCTGGTCTACCGCGACGAGGAGGACTTCGTCTACTTCGTCGGCCGCACGAGCGAGTGGCTGCGGGTGGACGGCGAGAACCTCGGCACGGCGCCGATCGAACGCGTCCTGCTGCGCCACCCGGCCGTGGCGGAGGTGGCCGTCTACGCGGTGCCGGACCAGGCCGTCGGCGACCAGGTGATGGCCGCGCTCGTCTACCGGGAGGACTTCGACCCGGTGGCCTTCGCCTCGTTCCTCGCCGCCCAGTCCGACCTGGGCCCCAAGCAGGTGCCGCGGTTCATCCGGCTCACGGCCAGGCTCCCCCGCACGGCCACGTTCAAGGTGCTGAAGCGCACCCTGTCGGCCCAGCGCTGGCGGACGCCGGACCCCGTCTGGTGGCGCCCGGGACCCGAACTGGTGTACGAGCCGTTGACCCCATCCAGCGACCCGATCCGGCTCGACTGGGGCGCCCGCTCCGTGCGACCCTGAGGTCATGCCTGACACACCGGAACCCACATCTCCTGAGACCGAGACAGAGACACCGCAGGAGGATGTGAAGGCCGCCTTCCGCGCGGCGCTGGAGCGCAAGCAGGCGAGCAACCGCCAGGGCCAGGAACACGCGGACTCGCGTTCCAAGGTGGACCACGCCCACGGCCCCGCCGCCGCGAAGCGCACGTTCCGCCGCAAGAGCGGCTGATCACTGCCATAGGGGCCGACCGTGTGGTCGGCCCCTTCATGTTCCCGGCTGTACGAGCCCCGTCTCGTACGCCCAGATCACCAGCTGTACGCGATCCCGTAGCCCGAGCTTCCCGAGCACCCGTGTCACGTGCGTCTTGGCCGTGAGCGGGCTGATGACCAGCCGTTCCGCGACGGCCGCGTTGTCAAGGCCGCTGGCCACGAGGCCAACGACCTCCAGCTCCCTGGCGGTCAGCGTGGCCGGCGCCGGCACGGCCCGTGGCGCCGGCCGTCCGACGAAGGAACTGACCACCCGGCGGGTCACGCTCGGTGACAGCAGCGCCTCCCCCGACGCCACCGCCTCGATGGCCGTGCGCAGGTCCCTCGGCTCGACCTCCTTGGTGAGGAAACCGCTTGCTCCAGCACGAAGCGCCGCGAACACGTGCTCGTCGGTCTCGAACGTGGTGAGGATGATCACTCGGCACCTCGGCTGTTCGGCCACGATCCGTGCCGTCGCGGCGATCCCGTCCATGCCCGGCATCCGGATGTCCATGAGCACGACGTCCGGGGTCAGCGTCCGTGCCGTCCGCACGGCCTCGTCGCCGGTCGACGCCTCCCCGACCACCCGGAACGGCTCACGCCGCAGCAGACTGCGGAAGCCGGCCCGGACGAGCGCCTGATCGTCGGCGAGCAACACGGTGATGGTCACAGGGGCAGTCTCGCGGTCAGCTCGAACCCGTAGCCGTTCGGCCCGGCCCTCAGGATCCCGCCGAGGGCTTCCACACGCTCACGCATGCCGGCGATCCCATGTCCCCCCGGCGCGGTGGGCAAACCGGAACCGTCGTCCACTACGGACACCGTCACCGCCGCCGTCTCCCGCGTGACCGTCACCGTCGCGGCCGACGCTCCGGCGTGCTTGAGCACGTTCGTGAGCCCCTCCTGCACCACCCGGTAGGCGGCCAGCGCGACCGGCGTCGGCAGCCCGGCCAGGTCGCCCGCCAACCGCACCGGCAGCCCGGTCGCCGACGTCCGTGTGACCAGTTCGGCCAGGTCGGGGGCGTCGTCCGGGTGCGGCTCGGCGCGAAGCGTGCCGATCAGCGACCGCAGGTCCGCCATGGCCTGCCCACGCACCGACTGCGCCAGCCGCAGCGCCTCCCGCGCCTGTCCCGGGTCCTCGTCGAGCGTGTCGACGGCCACGTTGAGGTGGATGCCGACGACGGCCAGCGTGTGTGCCACCACGTCATGCAGCTCCCGGGCGATGGCCAGCCGTTCCTCGGTCACCCGGTGCCGGGACCGCTCGGTGTAGGCGTACGCGCCGACCATCGCCAGCGCGAGCCACAGCGCCTCGACGCCCAGCCACGCCTGCGACGGCACGAACGGCGTCATGGCGGCGATGTTGACCACGCCGAGCCCGAGCGCCCACCGGTACTGGCCGGCGAGCACGACCGTCACGTACGCCACGGTCGCCGGCCACACCCAGCCGGGCGTGCCCAGGTCGGTGCCGCCGAAGCCGCAGAGCACCACCACCGAGCCGGCCAGTACCAGGACCGGCCAGCGCCGCCGCGCGAGCAGCAGCACCCCGAGCCAGGTGGCGAGCGGGACCGTGCCGCCGTGGGAGAAGTCGCCGGTGATCGCGGCGCCCGTGAGCACGGCCACCGAGGTCAGGGCGGCGAGCGCCAGGTCGAGTCGCATGGTGCGCATCATGTCCGCCGCAGCGTCCGCGCGGCCAGCACGAGCCAGCCGAGCTCGGCGACCAGGAGCAGCCGCTCGACCAGGCCCGCCACGTGACCGAGGTGGTCCGGCCCGTCCCCCATGACCTCGACGGTCCCGACGGCGAGCAGCACGACGAGTACGGCCGCCACCAGCCCTGGCCAGGCGGGCACGTCCCGCCGCAACCGCCACGCCGCGACCGGGATGGCGACGAACGCGGCCCAGCCGCCGATGCCGTGCACCAGCGTGGCGAGGGACTGGTCGTCCCACTGCCCGTACGGCTGGGTCGGCACGAGCCCGGCGACCACCAGCCCGGCCCCGAACACCGCGACCGCGGCGCGGCGGCGCAGGTGGGGCAGCAGCGCGAACGCGGCCACGGCGCCGGCCAGGATGAGGACCGTGACGAGCCACCCGGCCCGCGCGTGGACGAAGTAGCTCGCCATGTGCGCGGCCGGGTACAGCACCGGGTGGTCGAGGTTGAGCAGGTCGACGAGCAGGAGCGCGGCGAGCGAGGTCGCCACGCCGAGGTAGACGAGGATCATGCCGGAAAGCCTGTCCGGCAGGCGGTTTCGGCGCGTCGTACCAACCGACGCACCTCGGGGTACACCAATTGGTGTACGTCAGGCCCGCATCGTGAACAGGAGATAGGCCGCGAGCGTCGGGCCGTCGGCGATCACGCCGTCGCGGAGCATGCGCTCCATTTCCTTGCGGGGGAACCACTCCTGCCGCATGTCCTGCTCGGTCGGCTCCCGGTGCGGTTCGCCCGGCGTCAGGTCGGTCGCCAGGAACACGTGGCAGCTCTGGCCCGTCATGGCGTTGGCCGGGTTGAGGTGACCGAGCCGCTCGAGCCTGCCTGCCGTGAACCCCGTCTCCTCCGCCAGTTCCGCCGCCGCGAGTTGTTCCGAAGTGCCTGTCACGCCGGCCGGGAAGGAGCCGGACGGGAACTCCCACGACCTGGCCCCGACCGGGTACCGGTACTGCTCGACCAGGTGGAACCCGTCGTTCTCGAACGGCACCACCACGGCGAAGTCGTGGGCGTCGACCACCGAGTAGAGGCCCTGTGACCCGTCGGCACGCAGCACCTGGTCTTCGCGCAGTGTCAGCCACGGGTTCTCGTACACGACTCGGGAGGACAGTGTCTTCATCCGGGCATTAGCCCAGAAAAACGCCCCGGGGGACAGCAGGCACATCCCCCGGGGCGTGTCCGGTCGGTCAGCCGCCGATCTGGTAGGCCCGCAGAACGGTCTGTCGCACGGTGTTGCCGGCCGAGTCGGTCGCCGTGGCCCGCAGCGACGCGTAGCCGGTCGCCGGGTGGTTGACACCGACCGTCCAGTGGTCACCACTTCGCCGGGTGGTGGTCGGTTGCCAGGTGCGACCGTCGTCATAGGACACCTCGGCCGAGAACGCGGTGACGGTGGCCGCGCCGTCCTGCCGCTCGACATAGGCGGGGAACGAGAACCTCCGACCGCCCGGCGCCCGGTTGTCGACGCCGACCGCGGGGTCGAACCGGGCGGTCAGCAGCGGCAACGCCTTGGCGTCGCCGACATTCGACGAACGGAAGGTCCACTCCGCGTTCACCGTCGTCCACAGTGGCCAGTTGGGGTCGTCGGCGCGGGTGCTCTCGGCGACCAGCCGGTAGGCCCCGTCCTCCGCCGGCACCGGGATGCTGGCAAAACTCGGATCCGGCTCACTCTTCACGAGCGTGCCGTCCCGGTAGAGGCTGATCGACCCGGTGACACCCTCCATGGGACCAAGCAGACGCGGCCGGCCGGCGGAGTCGCCGAACATCGGCAGCGCCATGTCGAACACACCGTCCTTGCGCCACGCCCACGGCCGCCACCCCTCGCCGGAGTAGACCTGGGTGAGCCCACGCAGCGACGGACCCGCGACCGCCTTGTTCCACGAGATCTCGTTGCGCTTTCCGGCCGTGAACTCCCGCGTGTCGCCGAGGCTTCCTCGCCAGGCCGAGCTCCAGTGGAGATCCCAGGTGCCCGGCGTGAAGTACTCCTTGCGCACCTGCCCCGACGCCGCGAACTCGCTCCAACCGGTGCCGAAGGAACGGCCGAAGAAGTGCGGAGACGCGGCGTAACCGACCTTGGCTGGGGCGTTGTCGTGGTACGCGGTGCGCACCTCCGCCAGGTCACGGGTCTTCGGCCGGTGCACCTGCGGCGTCGTGACCTGTCCCTCGACCCCGTAGCCCAGCTCGTAGCGGAGGGTGGACATCGGCCTGCTGACATACGTCGCCGCCGCGCCTCCGGCCCTGACGTAGCGGACGAACCGCGCCGCTGTCTCACTGTTCACGCTGAACATGACCGGCAGGGCCAACGCCGGGGGTTCCCCGCCGCCGCGCAACGCCGCGCTCATGACCTCGCTGGTGAAACTCAGCATGGCGAGGGTCCCGCCCGCGGCCTTGACGTTGGCGACACGCTCGACGATGTCGGTGTAGTCCATCCCCACGGGCAGGTCGAGCACCACCATCCGGCCGCCGGCGTCGATCTCGGCCAGTTCCTCCGGTGTACCGCTGCCGCCGTACACCGCGGGCGTCGTCACGGTGCCGGCCGGGGCCGGCTCTTCGAGCCAGTCGGCCCGGATCTCGAACCGCTGCCCGTCGTCCGCGCTGAGCACCAGCGTCGGCTCGACCGCCCGCCGTGCCTGGCCCATCGCGAAGGTGTCCGACCTCGTGCCGGGCACCGTCGCCGCGAACGTCTCGTGGAAACGCGGGTCGACGTCGAGGGAGAAGGCGGCCGCGCAGTCACAGACGCGGAGTTTGTTCAGTGCCGTGAGGTTGTACGTGCCTCCGCGTGCCGCGGCGTTGTCCGGCTCGGCCGAGAACCGGGCGCCGGTCCGGGCGTCCAGTACCTGGGTCGTGTCGGCGTCGAGGACGAGTTCCGGATAGGTGATGAGGGTGTACGAGGGCTCACCGCCCTGACGGGGGGTCAGGATGACGCCGTTCACGACGTACCGACCGCGCGGCAACCGGTACGTCTCCGACCCGCCCTGCACGGAGTGGGCGGTGTCCAGGTTGAGGATCGCCACCGAGACGTGCTGCGCGGGAGCGCCGTCGCGATCGACCGCGGTGATCGTGACGTCGTACATCTCCTCCTCCTGGCGCACCGACAACGCGGTTCGGGTGGTGACCGAGCCGCCGGTGGCGGTGAGCACGCCGGAGTAGGTGCCCGGCTTGCCGTCCTGTGCGGTCACGGTGATCTCGACCGACGCGCTGTCGCCGGCCGGCACGGTGACGCTCCGCGCGGACAGCGCGAACAGTCCGGCCGGGGCCGGCTGACCGTCGGTGCCGGTCAGTCCGGCGCTCAGGTCGAGGGTCACCGGTTCCGTGCCGGCGTTCTGCCAGGTGACGGTCTGCTTCTTCTGGGCGCCGACGTTCGGCCACGGCAGGAAGGCCGAGACGGCGCCGGTCGCGACGACCGACGTGCGCGTGGCGCGGGCGAGGTCCACCCGGCCAGCGCCGACGCCGAACGGTCCGGCGCCGTCGATCGCGACGGCACTGCTCACCAAGGCGTCCTTGAGCCGGTCCGGTGTCCAGTCCGGGTGCTGCTGCGCCACGATCGCCGCCGCGCCCGCCATGTGGGGCGAGGCCATCGACGTGCCGGACAGTCGTTGGTAGGCGTCGCCGACCGGCTCGCCCTCCGGCGCGACACCGTCCGGCCTGGCGGCCACGATCCCGTCGCCCGGCGCCGCGATCTCCGGCTTGACGGCGCCGTCGCCACCGCGGGGACCCCTGCTGGAGAAGCGACTCAGAGTGTCCTGTTTGGTCACACTGGCCACGGCGAGCGCGGCGTCGGCCGCCGCCGGCGCGGCCACCGACCCGTCCTGACCGAAGTTGCCCGCGGCGACCACGAACAGCGTGCCGTACTCCTTGGTCAGCGTGTTCGCCGCGGCCGACAACGGATCCGTGCCGTCGGTGCCCGCCACACCGCCGAGGCTCATGTTCACGACCTTCGCGTCCGTCTCGGCGGCCGCCCACTCCATGCCGGCGATGATGCTGTCGAAGCTGCCGCTACCGGTGTCGTCGAGCACCTTGCCGACCGCGAGCGTGGCGTCCGGCGCGACGCCCTTGTACCTGCCCTGTGACGCCGCGCCCGATCCGACGATCGTGGACGCGACGTGCGTGCCGTGCCCGGCGCCGTCCTCGACCGAGCCCTTGCCGGAGAAGTCCTTGCTGAGGTCGACCTTGCCGGCCAGGTCGGGGTGGTCGGTGTCGATGCCCGTGTCCAGCACCGCGACACGCACGCCGCGGCCGGTCAGACCGCTCTCCCACGCCGTCGGGGCGCCGATCTGCGGCACGCTCTCGTCGAGGCTCGCGTGCACCTTGCCGTTGAGCCACACCTTCCGCACACCGGCGGACCTCATCTGCTGACCGGCGGCCAGTCCGGCCCAGAACTGGGCCGTGTCGGTCTTCTGTGTGTCGAGGGCCGCCATGGCGAAGTCCGGAAGCGCCCGCCGCACGGTGGTGCCGGCCGGCGGCGCGGCGCGGGTGACCGCCGCGCGATCCGCGTACTGCACCAGCAGCGGCACGGCTTTGGTGTGCGCATCGTCGTAGCCCTGGCGGACCAGACCGGTGACGTTGAACAGTTCGCGGTCCAACAGTCCGGACTGGATCAGACCGGCCGCGTCCGCCGGCACGACGTAACTGTCGCCGTCCCGCGTGAACTCCTGGAAGGGCACGGGTCGCGCGCGTCGGGCCGGTTCGACCCGCAGCCCGGTCGTTCCCACCGAGACCCGGTCACCGGTGATCAGCGTGACCCAGCTCCGCGCCGCCTGCCCTGGACCGTCGCCGGACGGCGCGGCTCGAGATGGTGTGCCGCCGGGTGGTCCGACCAACAGGAACGCGGCGGCCGCGGCGAGCATGGCGCCGACCCATGGCGATCTCTTTCTCATGCACCTCACCGTGACACGCACAGGTTCGGCCACCGTCCGCGTCGTGTGCGGATTTCGTGACAAGATCACGACAACGGCTATCGTGCGGTCATGCCGCGAGTTCTTCTGGTCGAGGACGACGACGCGTTGGCCGAGGCGCTCTCGGTCGGGCTCGGCGGGCTTGGCCACGAGATCCGGGTGGCCAGCACCGGTGAGCAGGCGCTGGACACGTTGTTCGGCCCCGGTCCCGCCATCGATGTCGTGCTGCTCGACGTGATGCTGCCCGGCATCGACGGTTTCGAGGTCTGCCGCCGTGTCCGGGCGAAGAGCATGGTGCCCGTGCTCCTCCTGACCGCCCGAGGCGATCCGATCGACGTGGTCGTCGGGCTGGAAGGCGGCGCGGACGACTACGTGATCAAGCCGTCCGAGCCGCGGATCATCGACGCGCGGATGAAGGCGGTGCTGCGCAGGGTGGTCCCGACGCCGACGCGTGAGCCGGCTCTGCGGGTCGGCGCGCTGGCGATCGACAGTGCCGCGATGCTCGTGACCAGGAACGGCGCCGAACTGCACCTCACGGCCACCGAACTGCGGCTGCTCCTCGAGTTCGCCCGGCATCCGGGTCAGGTGCTGAGCAGGCAGGCCTTGCTCAAGCAGGTGTGGGACTACGGCTACGTCGGCGACTCCCGGATCGTGGACGCCACCGTGGCGAGGCTCCGCGCCAAGATCGAGGACGACCCCGCCAACCCGTCGATCCTGCGGACCGTGCGCGGGCTCGGCTACCGCCTGGCCCAGCCGTGAGACCCGGGCTGCGCACACGGATCACGCTCGTGATCGTGCTCATCACGATCACCACCGCAGCCGGGATGGGCATCGCCGCGTACCGCCTGCAGACCAGCACGATCGAGGGTCGCTTCACCGCGTCGGCGAACGCGGGCTTCACCTCGGACCTCGCCCAGGTGCGGGACATCGCCGTGGGAGCAACGGACGCGTTCCAGGCCGCCGCCGACTACATGAACGGCAGGCGCGGCATCGACTGGGTGCTGTACGACCTCGCGACGACGTCCTCTCCGCAGGCCGACAGGACGGCGACGGGCTTTTCCTCGATGTCCGCGCCGCTGAAGCGGATCTCCGACGACCTGCCGACCGAGCTGATCAACGAGGCCTTCCGGACCGGGAAGGCCAGCGCCGAACTGCCCGCCGTCGCGGGCCCACCGGTGCTGGCGTTCGTCGCGGTCATCCCGCCCGACATCGTGCTCATCGAGTACTACGACCTGGCCGCGATGCGACAGGAGCTCACCGTGCTGCAGCGCGACCTCGCGGCGATCGCCCTGGGCGTCACGGTCGTCGGCCTGGTCGCGGCGCTGCTCGCCGCGAGTGGCATCCAGCGGCCGGTGCGCCGGGTCGCGGCCGCCGCACGCCGTCTGGGCCAGGGCGAGCTGGACATCCGCCTCCGGGTGCGCGGGCGGGACGAGCTGGCTGACCTCACCCGCTCGTTCAACACGATGGCCGGCAGGCTCGGCGCGTCGATCGAGCAGCAGCGGCGGTTCATCGCCGACGTCACCCACGACCTGCGCACACCGGTGGCGGCGATGATCGCGGTGGTCGACAGCCTGGCGGACGCCGACCCGGAGGCGCGGGCCCGGTCCGCACGGCTGCTCGGCACCCAGACCCGCCGGCTCGCGCGGCTGGTCGAGGACCTGCTGGAGATCTCCCGTTTCGACGCTGGTGTGGCCGACTTCCGGCCAGAGCCGGTCGACCTCCGTGCACTGCTGATGGACGCGGTGGAGGTCAGCGCCAGCAGCGCGACGGTCGTCGGGGACGCGACCGTGACCGCAGACCCGCGGCGGCTGCACACCATTGCCTGCAACCTGCTCGTGAACGCCAAACGGCACGGCGCCGAACCGGTCACCGTCACGATCGACACGACCGCGCCGGAGGGGGTGACCGTCCGGTTCGCCGACTGCGGCCCCGGCGTGCCGGCGGATCTCATGCCGATCCTGTTCGACCGCTTCGTCCGCGGCGACCGGTCCCGCACGTCCAGTCTGAGCAGCGGGCTGGGCCTTGCCATCGCACGGGAGAACGCGCTCGTCCACGGCGGCCGGCTCGAGGTGCACAACGAGGGCGGCGCCGTGTTCACGCTCACTCTTCCGCGCGCATCCGCAGAAGCAGATAGGCGGCCAGCGACGAGTCGTCCGTGATGACGCCGTCGCGGAACATGCGCTCCACGTCCTTGCGGGGGAACCACTCCTGCCGCATGTCCTGCTCGGTCACCTCGCGGCGCGGCTCGCCCGGCGTCAACTCGGTCGCCAGGAACACGTGGTAGCTCTGGTTGGTGATGCCGTGCGCGGTGTTGAGGTAGCCGAGCTGTTCCAGCCGGCCGGCCTTGAACCCCGTCTCCTCCTCCAGTTCCGCGGCGCCCAGTTCCTCCGGCGTGCCGGTCACGCCCTGTGGGAAGGCGCCCTGGGGGAACTGCCACCGGCGCTCACCGAGCGGGTACCGGTACTCCTCCACCAGGTGGAAACCGTCGTTCTCCATCGGTATGACCAGCGCGAAGTCGGGTTTGTCGAGCACCGAGTAGATGCCGCGCGAGCCGTCCTCGAACTCGATCTCGTCCTCACGCAGCGTCATCCACGGGTTCTCGTACACGACCTTCGAAGAAACAGTCCGGATCACACCTTCAGTCTGGCGCGTGCCTCCTCGATCTCGGTCAGCAGGCTCGCCATCACCTCGGCGACCGGGCGGACCTCGTTCATGCGACCGACGATCTGCCCGACCGGCATCGCGACGACGTCGGGGTCGCCGCCACGCATCATGCGCAGGTGCGCCTCGCCGACGAGCAGGTTCTGCAGCGGCATCGGCAACGGCTCTGGCGCGTCCGGCTCGGTCCACGCCTGCGTCCACTTGTTCTTCAGCAGACGGGCCGGCTTGCCCGTGTAGATGCGGGCACGCACGGTGTCGCTGGAGCTGGCCCGCACCAACGCGGTCTGAATTGGACTGTCACCGAGCTGGTACTCCGCCGTGGTGAGCCAGTACGAGCCCATCCACACGCCGGACGCGCCGAGAGCATGTGCCGCCAGCACCTGGCGGCCGCTGCCGATACCGCCGGCGGCCAGCACCGGCACCTGGTCGCCGACCGCGTCGACCACCTCCGGGACGAGCACCATCGACGCGATCTCACCGGTGTGCCCGCCGGCCTCGTAGCCTTGCGCCACCACGATGTCCACGCCGTTGTCGACGTGCCGTCGTGCGTGGGCCGCGGTGCCGGCCAGGGCGGCGACCGGCACGCCGTGCTCGTGCGCCTGCTCGATCACGTCGACCGGCGGGGAGCCAAGCGCGTTGGCGATCAACGAGATGCGGTGTCCCAACGCGACGTCCACATGCGACCGTGCGACGGAGTGCAGCCAGCCGAGGACACCCGCGCTGTTCGCCTCGTCCCCCGACAATGGCGGCACACCGAGCTTCAGCAGCGTTCGCTCGACGAAGTCCTTGTGTCCCTCGGGAACGAGCGCGGACAGGTCCGTCGACGTGCCCTCGGTCGGGATCTTGGCCGGCATGACGATGTCCACACCGTACGGTTTGCCGTCGGTGTTCTCGTCCATGTAGTCCAGCGCGGCGTCGAGGTCGGCCGGGTCGTTGAACCGGACGCAACCGAGCACACCGAGCCCACCTGCCCGGCTGATGGCCGCGGCGACGTGTTCCGACGGCGTGAACCCGAAGATCGGGTACTGGATGCCAAACTTCTCAGACAGTGTTGAATTGGTCGCTGCGCTCATCCGCCCAGCCGCCTCCTTCACTACGCTCCCGCAGCGACATTGGCCGCCTTCCACGCCGGTTCGTTCTCTTCCGCGTACTTCTTCGCCCAGGGATAGTCGGGTTTTCCGCTCGGCGCGCGGCCGATCTGC
This sequence comes from Actinophytocola sp., assembly GCF_036378875.1. Taxonomy (GTDB): domain Bacteria; phylum Actinomycetota; class Actinomycetes; order Mycobacteriales; family Pseudonocardiaceae; genus Actinophytocola. Next base: position 119,085 of record NZ_DASUVO010000045.1, on the reverse strand, counting down.
TCGACGGTCCAGACGCTGCGTGGCGTCTTGTACCCGGCGACGTGCCCGCGCACGTGCGCGTCGAGTGCCGCGAAGTCGATCTCGCGACCCTCCCACGGCTGCACGAGCGCCGCGACCCGCTGCCCGAGCCGCTCGTCCGGCACACCGACCACGAGCGCGTCGTACACGTCCGGGTGGGACTTCAGCGCCGCCTCGACCTCCTCGGGGAACACCTTCTCGCCGCCGGTGTTGATCGAGACGTTTCCCCGGCCCAGCAACGTGATCGTGCCGTCCTCCTCCAACCGGGCGTAGTCGCCGGCCACCACGTACCGCTCGCCGTCGACCTCACGGAAGATCGTCGCGGTCTTCTCCGGGTCCTTGTAGTAGCCGACCGGCACGTGCCCGCCACGCGCGAGCCAGCCGACCTCACCCGGCGCGGTCTTCTGGTTGTCGTCGTTGATCACGATGGTCTTGGGGCCGCTCTTCACCCTGGGCAGGCTGGAGTCCACCTTGGTGCCCTTGAGGATCAGGCCGATGCCCTGGAAGCCGGACTCCGACGAGCCGATGGCGTCGGTGATCACCGCGTTCGGTGGCAGCACCTCGAGGAACTGCTCCTTCACCGACGGCGAGAACAGCGCGGCGTGGCTCGAGAACGCGAAGACCGAGGAGACGTCGTAGCCGCCCTCGCGGAGCGCCTCGAGCAGCGGCCGCGCCATCGCGTCGCCGACGATCGTCATCACCTGGACCTTGTGCCGTTCGACCGCCTTCCACACCTCGTGCGCGTCGAACTGCGGCAGCAGGACCACCTTGTCGCCGGCGAACAGCGAGGGCAGCGTCGCCCACTGGGCCGCGCCGTGGATCAGCGGCGCGCACGGGAGCCGGGTCATGCCGCCGGACTCCTTGCCCTTCTCCGACTGCGTCCACTCGTCGGCCAGGTGCTCGCCGGTGTAGAAGTCGATGCCGCCGCCGAGCGTGCGCCAGACGTCCTCGTGGCGCCACATGACGCCCTTGGGGAAGCCGGTGGTGCCGCCGGTGAACAGGATGTAGATGTCGTCGGGGCTGCGTTCGTCGAAGTCCCGGTCGGTCCGCTGGGCCGCGAGCGCGGCCTCGTACTCGACGCTCCCGGACTCCAGGTCGGTGCCGTCCTCGATGACGATCGTGTGCCGGACACCCGGCGTGTCCGGCAGGACCGCGGTCACCTTGTCGGAGTAGCGCCGTTCGTGGACGACCGCGACGAGATCGGCGTTGTCGAACAGATATCGCAACTCGTTCTCGACATAGCGGTAGTTCACGTTAACCGGCACCGCGCGCAGTTTGTACACGGCGAGCAACGTCTCGATCGCCTCGATGGAGTTGCGCGTGTAGAACCCGACGTGGTTGCCGTGCCCGATACCCTGTTCGGCCAGGTGATGGGCCAGTTGGTTGGCACGCCCTTCCAGCTCGGCGTAGGTCGCCGTGCGGTCGCCGCACGCGATCGCGACCCGGTCCGGAAAAGCGTCGACTGCATGCTCGAAGAGGTCCGCGATGTTGAGGGCCACGGGACTAAACTAGAACGTGTTATCGTTCCTGGCAATGCCCTTCTCGGAGGTGAATTGATGGCGGACTGCCTAGTCGAGCAGGACGAGCACGTGCTGATCGTGACGATGAACCGCCCGGAGGCCAGAAACGCACTGTCCTCCGAGATGCTCAAGATCATGCGCGAGGCGTGGGACCGCGTGGACGAGGACGAGTCCATCCGCTGCTGCATCCTGACCGGCGCGGGCGGCGCGTTCTGCGCGGGCGCCGACCTGAAGGCGATGACCGCCAACCACCCGGGCGAGTCGTCCTTCGACGCGGCGAGGATCGAGCCGCTGCTGAAGGGCCGCCGCCTGACCAAGCCCCTCATCGCGGCCGTCGAGGGCCCCGCCATCGCGGGCGGCACGGAGATCCTGCAGGCCACGGACATCCGCGTGGCCGGTTCGAGTGCCCGCTTCGGCGTCTCGGAGGCACGGTGGGGCCTGTACCCACTGGGCGGCTCGGCCGTGCGGCTACCCCGTCAGATCCCGTACACGCTGGCAATGGACGTACTGCTGACCGGCCGACACCTCCGAGCGGACGAGGCACTCCAGATGGGCCTGATCGGCCACGTGGTCCCAGACGGCGAAGCGTTGCCGAAGGCCATGGAGATCGCCCACACGATCGCGGCGAACGGCCCCTTGGCGGTACAGGCGATGCTCCGCACGATCCGCGAGACGGAAGGCCTACCGGAAAACGAGGCCTTCGAGATCGACGCCCGCAACGGCATGGCGGTCTTCCGCAGCGCCGACGCAAAGGAAGGCCCAAAAGCCTTCGCAGAAAAACGAAAGCCAAACTTCGAAGGCAAGTAGCCCCACCCGGCCGGCCGGGCCGGCCGAACCACCGGGGACCGGCCTCCGGCCCCCCGGTTTCCAGCCTACGGCAACCCACCGACATTCCCGCCGCCGTAGCCCGAGGTCATCCACACCCCGCGCGTGTCCAACACTCCAGACCCGCGTGTCCAACAATCTGGACCGGTGAGTTCAACAATTCAGTCACGTGCATGACTGTTGAACTCACCGGTCGGTGTGGTTGGACACGCGGGTTCAGTGTGTTGGACACGCGCAGGTTGTCCACAGGCGGCAGCCGGAGCGGCCGGGATTGTCGGTGGTGCCCGGTACGCTGGAAACCGGGGGCCGGAGGCCGCCGGTTTCACAAGCGGCGCGGACCTCAGTGGCGTCACCGCCGCGGTTCGCCGGGTCTCGCTGCGAAAGGCGCGGTCACCACACACGCGGTGTGGTGACCGGCGCGTTCCTAGCGGTGGACCCAGATCCGCCGATGATCTTGTCGGGATGTCGCACATCCCGAGAGTTGTGGGCCTGGTCAGGCGCTTCGCGGGTCCCGAAAGACGCGTTCGGGGCATCACCGATGTCTCGAAAGACGCGCTGATGACATTCAATGACCCGAAAGCGTCTTTTCGAGACATCGCCGGTGGCAGGCGTCCTTCGGCACGCGGACACTGCCCGCGAAGCGGGCTTCGCCCGCGGAGCCACAGAACCTCGCGCGGGCGGCATGATCATCGGTGGATCTGGGGTGGACGAGCCAACGCGCCTTTCACAGCAGCGCCGCCGTGCCGAACGCGCCTAATCACAGCGGTCGGCCCTCGCGTCGGAGCCGGCGCAGGCAGTCAAAGCACTGGGCCGGGTCTGGCTTGTCCGGTCAGATGGCGCGTTCCTGGTCGGCCCAGTACGGGTCGCGAAGCTTTCGTTTGTACAGCTTGCCGTTCGGGTCGCGGGGTAGTTCGTCGACGTAGTCGATGGAGCGGGGCAGCTTGAACTTGGCGAGCCGCTCCGTGGCGAACGCGAGCAGCTCGGTTGTCAGCTCGTCGCCCGGCGCGATCCCGTCGGCGGGCCGCACGACCGCCTTGATCTCCTCGCCCCAGTCCGGGTTCGGCACCCCGAAAACCGCGACGTCCGCGACCTTCTCGTGCACCGCGAGCGTGTTCTCGATCTCCGCCGGGTAGATGTTCACCCCGCCGGAGATGATCATGTCGGCCTTGCGGTCGCACAGGAACAGGTACCCGTCCTCGTCGAGGTATCCGATGTCCCCCAACGTGAACAGGTCGCCGACGCGCGCGGCCTTCGTCTTCTCCTCGTCCTTGTGGTACGAGAAGTTCGAGGTGCCCATCCGCATGTACACGAGCCCCGGGGTGCCGGGTGGCACCTCCTCGCCCGCGTCGTCGAGCACCTTGACCACCGAACCCGGCCACGGGCGGCCCACCGAACCCGGTTTCTGCAGCCACTCGTCGGCCATGATCGTCGTGCCGCCGCCCTCGGTGGCCGCGTAGTACTCGACGACCACCGGGCCCCACCAGTCCAGCATGCGCCGCTTGACCTCCTGCGGGCACGGCGCCGCGCCGTGGATCATGCAGCGCAGCGAGGAGACGTCGTAGCGTTCGCGCACGTCCTCCGGCAGTTCGAGCAGCCGGTGGAACTGTGTCGGCACCATGTGGCTGTGGGTCACGCGGTACTTCTCGATCAGCCGCAGCATCTCCTCCGGCCGCCAGCGATCCATCAGCACGGCCGTGTGTCCCAACTGGACGGAGTGCGCGACGAAGTTCAGCACGGCCGTGTGGTACATGGGCGAGCCGCAGAGGTGCACGTGGTCACCGAACGGGCCGAGCCCGAAGATCCCGAAGAACCATGTGGTCATCGGCGGGACCTCGTCGGGGTTCGCGCCGGTCAGCGGGCGCCGCACGCCCTTGGGCCGACCGGTCGTGCCCGACGTGTACAGCATCGGCGAGCCGGCGGTCCGCTCGTCCGGGCGGCCGGTCTCGCCCTTGCCCAGCTCGTCGAGCGGCGTGAACCCAGGTACCTCGCCGACCGCGAAACCCCGGACACCGGTGCGCGCCAACGCGTCCGACGCGGTCTCGGCGAAACGTTCGTGCACGATGAACGCCTTCGCGCCGCTGTCCTCGATGAGGTACGCGACTTCCGCACCGACCAGGTGCCAGTTGGCCATCACGACGTACAGGCCGGTCTGGTACGCACCAAAGTAGACGGACACGAGATCGATGCCGTTGGGCAGCAACAGGACGACCGCGTCACCCGGTTCGAGACCCATCGCCTGGAAGCCGCGGCCGTACCTGTCGGCCGCGGCGGCCATTTCGGCGTAGGTCACCTGCCGGCCGTCCGGGTCGACGACCGCGGTCCGTTCCGGTTGCTCACGGGCGATGTTCCACAGTCCGATGGAGGCCACCGAACCAATCTAGAACGTGTTTCAGTTCTCGGCAAGGACCTCCGCGAGCGTGCGCGCCTCCTCGACGGTCCTCGGACTGACCATCAGCATCGTCACGCCGCGGTCTGCCCACTGCTTGACCTGCGTCCGGACCTGCTCGGCGTTGCCGATGATGGCGATGTCCCGGATCAGCTCGTCGGGCACCACGGCCGCCGCCTCGGCCTTGCGCCCGGACCGGAAGAGCGCGGTGACCTCGTCGACCACCTCGCCGTACCCCATGCGGCGCAACAGGTCCGCGTGGAAGTTCTTCTGCTCGGCGCCCATCCCGCCCGCGTAGAGCGCGAGGACCGGCCGGAGCCGGTCGAACTCGGCCGGCGCGTCGTCGGTGACCCGGACCGTCACACTGGCGGCGACCTCGAAGTCCGCCCGCGACCGCCGTGCGCCGGGCCGGGCGAAGCCCTCGTCGAGCCAGGAGTTGTACTGGTCGGCGAGCTTCTCGGTGAAGAAGATCGCGAGCCAGCCGTCGGCGATCTCGGCGGTGAGCGCGACGTTCTTCGGCCCCTCCGCGCCGAGCCAGATGGGCAGGTCCTTGCGCAGCGGGTGCGTGATCGGCTTGAGCGGCCGGCCGAGCCCGTCGGCGCCGGGCCCGGTGTAGGGCAGCGGGTAGTGCGGCCCATCGTTGATGACCGGCGCCTCACGCGCGAGGACCTGCCGCACGACGTCGACGTACTCGCGGGTGCGCCCGAGCGGCTTGCCGAACGGCGCGCCGTACCACCCCTCGACGACCTGCGGACCGGACACGCCCAGCCCCAGGATGGCCCGCCCACCGGACAGGTGGTCGAGGGTGAGCGCGGCCATCGCGACGGCGGTCGGCGTACGAGCCGACAACTGCGCGACGGCCGTGCCGAGCCGCACGTTCCGCGTCGCCGACCCCCACCAGGCCAGCGGCGTGAAGACGTCCGACCCCCACGACTCGGCGGTGAACACGGAGTCGAACCCGACCTCGTCAGCGACGGCGACCATCTCCGCCGCGTTGGCCGGCATACCGGCGCCCCAGTACCCGAGCTGCAGTCCAAGCTTCATACGCGCATAGTAGAACGTGTTCCAACTCGAACTAGATCACCCGTTCGATACAAGGCCATTTTCGCGCCTGGCGACTAAGCTGGACCCATGGCAGCGGAACCCGTCGCACCACCCAGGTCGATCGACTTCAGGGAGGCCTCTCCCAAGGAGGTCAGGGCTGCGATCGTGCCGGAGGAGCAGGCCGACTTCGATCGGCAGTGGCGGAACGCGCTGAAGGAAGCGGCCGAGTCGTTAGAACTGGACTGCGTGTACCGGATCCTGGACAGTTGGCGACGCCGCGCCATGATCACCACGTATCTCGGCCACAACGGCTACCGAGAGATGCTCGCGCGGGCAGAAGAGCGGCTACGCACCGGAGAAGAACCGCCCGACTCGGTCCCGCTCGAAGACATCAAGGAACTCATAGCGGAGCGGCTGGGCCGATAGCGTGTACCGAGTCCGGACCGACCACACGGCTCTGGATCAGATAGCAGCACTCCCCGACGACGCCCTGGAGCACTACGCCCAGGTCCTCGGCGTGCTCGAACTCGTCCCGTGGCATGGCCTCCCCCATAACGAAGACAACCCCAAGGCCGCAGTCCGCCAACTTCCTTTCGAAGCCGACCGGCAGGGCCTGGTGATCTACCTGATCCTGGACGATCAACTCCTTGTGGATGTGCTCGAGGTGATCTGGGTCGGCTGAGCAGCGACACTTGCTCGCCAAAGTAGAACGTGTTTCACTCTGGGGGTGACCCAGGCACCGTTGTCTGCTCCGCTCGACATCGGGTTCGACTACACCCGGTCACTCGGGCCGACCTTGAGTCGGTTCGTCACCGGGCTCGCTCAGCGGCGGATCTTCGGAGCGCGTGGCTCCGACGGCCGTGTGCACGTACCGCCGCCGGAGTACGACCCCGTCACCAGCGAGCCACTCACCGAACTGATCGAGTTGGCGCACACCGGGACCGTCACCACGTGGTGTTGGCAGCCGGAACCTCTTGCGGGACAACCACTCCAGCATCCGTTCGCGTGGGCGTTCATCCTGCTCGACGGGGCTGACACGCCCATGTTGCACGCCGTGGACGCGCAGGACGTGCACACCGGCATGCGGGTGCGTGCGCGGTGGGCCGAGGAGGGCGGCAACGGGATCCGCGACATCGAGTGTTTCGCGCCCGACGCACCCGAAACCGAACCGCGGCCTGCCGACGAACTCACCATGATCACGACCCCCATCAACCTGCACTACATGCACTCGGCCTCCCCCGAGGAGAGCCTGTACCTGCGCGGGTTGGCGGAGGGCCGGCTGCTCGGGCAGCGCTGTCCGGTCTGCCGCAAGGTCTACATCCCGCCGCGGGGCGCCTGCCCGACCGACGGCGTGCCCACCGAGGAGGACGTGGAGCTTCCCGACCGCGGGATAGTCACCACGTTCTGCATCGTCAACGTGCCCTTCCTCGGGCAGCGCATCAAACCTCCTTACGTGGCCGCCTACATCCTCCTCGACGGCGCCGACATCGCCTTCCTCCACCTGGTCCTCGGTTGCGCGGCGCAAGACGTGCGGATGGGCATGCGTGTCGAGGCGGTGTGGAAACCACGCGACGAGTGGGGCACCACCCTCCAGAACATCGACCACTTCCGGCCCACCGGCGAGCCGGACGCACCCTACGACAGCTACGCGGGTCACCTATGAGCATCGACGTCTCGATCGTCTCCTTCGCACAGGCGCCCAACGTCCGCGAGACCCACGGCACCACCAACGGTGTCGAGATGCTCGTGCCCACCATGAAGGAAGCGCTGGACCGAATCGGACTGTCCAAGAAGGACATCGGGTTCTGGTGTTCCGGGTCGTCGGACTATCTTGCCGGTCGGGCGTTCTCGTTCATTGCCGCCGTGGACGCCATCGGGGCGTTCCCGCCGATCCACGAGTCCCACGTGGAGGCGGACGCCGCCTGGGCGCTGTACGAGGCGTGGGTCAAGATCCGCACCGGTGAGGTCGACACCGCGCTCGTCTACGGGTTCGGGAAGTCGTCGGCCGGGCAGCTGCGCCGGGTGCTGGCACTGCAGCTCGACCCGTACACGGTCGGTCCACTGTGGCCGGACGCGGTCAGCATCGCCGGACTCCAGGCCCGGCTCGGCCTCGACGCCGGGCTGTGGACCGAGCGTGACATGGCCGAGGTCGCCGCCCGCAGCCGGGCCGCCAACCCGGCCGCCCAGATCTACGAGCAGGTCACGGTCGACGAGCTGCTGGGACGTCCGTACGTCGCCGACCCGTTGCGCAAGCACGACTGCGCACCGATCACGGACGGCGCCGCCGTCGTCGTCCTCGCCACAGCCGATCGCGCAAAGGATCTCTGCGAGCAGCCGGCGCGGATCACGAGCATCCAGCACCGCGTCGAGTCGGCGAGCCTCGGCGCCCGCGACCTCACGGCCTCGCCGTCCACAGTGGCCGCGGCGAAGGCCGCGAACGCCGACGGGATCGCGCTCGCCGAGCTACACGCGCCCTTCACGCACCAGGAAATCCTGCTACGGCAGGCACTTGGGCTCGGTGACGAGGTCGTGCTCAACCCGTCCGGCGGACCGCTCGCCGGCAACCCGATGTTCGCGGCCGGACTGGCCCGCATCGGGGAGGCGGCCACCCGCTTGAAGCCCGGGGAACGCGCGCTCGCCCACGCGACCAGCGGGCCCGCGCTCCAGCAGAACCTCGTGTGTGTACTGGAGGCCGACTAGAAATGGCTAAGCAACGCGCCGCCGTCCTGGGTGTCGGCCAGACCCACCACCGCAGCAAACGGCTCGACGTGACCATCGGCGGGCTGTGCCGCGAGGCCATCGACCGCGCGCTCGCGGACGCCGAGCTCACGTTCGACGACATCGACGCGGTGGTGCTCGGTAAGGCGCCTGACCTGTTCGAAGGCGTCATGATGCCCGAGCTGATGCTCGCGGACGCCATCGGCGCGACCGGAAAACCCTTGCTGCGCGTGCACACGGCGGGGTCGGTCGGCGGCTCGACCGCCAATGTCGCTGCGAGCCTGATCCACGGCGGTGAGCACTCGCGCGTGCTGGCCGTGGCGTTCGAGAAGCAGTCCGAGTCCAACGCGATGTGGGCGCTGTCGATCGCGGTGCCGTTCCACATGCCGGTCGGCGCCGGCGCGGGCGGCTACTTCGCGCCCCACGTGCGGTCCTACATCCGCCGTTCCGGTGCGCCGAAACACGTCGGCGCGCTCGTGGCCGTCAAGGACCGCCGCAACGGTGCGAAGAACCAGTACGCCCACCTGCGACAACCGGACATCACGCTCGAGTCGGTGCAGGCGTCGGCGATGCTGTGGGACCCCATCCGCTACGACGAGACGTGCCCGTCGTCGGACGGGGCGTGCGCGATCGTGCTCGGCGACGAGAACGCCGCCCAGGGACGCACCGCGGCGTGGATCCACGCCACCGCCATGCGCACCGAGCCGACCACGTTCGCCGGGCGTGACCAGGTCAACCCGCAGGCCGGGAAGGACGCGGCGGCGGCGTTGTGGCGGGACGCGGGGATCACCGACCCGCTGTCGCAAGTGGACGCGGCGGAGCTGTACGTGCCGTTCTCGTGGTTCGAGCCGATGTGGTTGGAGAACCTGGGTTTCGTGGAGGAGGGCCAGGGCTGGAAGCTCACCGAGTCCGGCGAGACCGAGATCGGCGGGCGCCTTCCGATCAACCCGTCCGGAGGCGTCATGTCGTCCAACCCCATTGGCGCGTCGGGAATGCTGCGGTTCGGCGAGGCCGCCATGCAGGTGATGGGCCGGGCCGGCGAGCACCAGGTGGACGGCGCACGCATCGCCGTCGGCCACGCGTACGGCGGCGGTTCGCAGTACTTCTCGATGTGGGTCGTGGGAGCTGAAAAACCATGAAGTTCACTGTTGGCGTCGCCATGAGTCCGCTTGACCAGCTCGGCGAGCTGGCGCGGACGGCTGAGGAGTGCGGCTACTCGTCGATCGCCTTGCCGGACTCCCTGTTCTACTCCGAAGAAGCGTCCGCGAAGTATCCGTACACTCCGGACGGCAGCCGGTTCTGGGATGAGGAGACGCCGTGGGCGGACCCGTTCGTCGCGGCTGCCGCCATGGGTGCGGTGACGTCCCGGATCCGTTTCTACACGCAGGTGTTGAAGCTCAACCCGCGCAATCCGGTGCTGCTGGCGAGGCAGATCGGTTCGGTGGCCGTGCTCACCGGCAACCGCTTCGGCCTTGGGGTCGGGCTGGGTTGGTCGCCGGAGGAAACCCGTTGGTGCGGCGGGGAGTTCGACCACCGCGGCGCCCGCGCCGACGAGGCGATCGACGTGCTCAAGCTCATCCTCGGCGGCGGAATGGTGGAGTACCACGGGAAGTACTACGACTTCGACCGTCTGACGATGAGCCCGGCGCCGGCCGAACCCGTGCCGGTGTACGTCGGCGGGCACACCGACGCCGCCCTGCGGCGCGCGGCCCGCGTCGGTGACGGGTGGACGTCCGCGATGATCAAGTTCGACGACCTGCGTGACGTCATCGACCGGCTCGGCAAGCTGCGCGCCGACCACGACCGCACCGGTCCGTTCGAGATCCAGGCGGTCTGCATCGACCGGTTCGGTGTGGACGGTTACCGCAAGCAGGCCGAGATCGGCGTCACGGACGCGATCGTGGTGCCGTGGGTGTTCTACGGCGTCGGCCTCGACGGACCGCTGCAGGCCAAGAAGGACGGCATGAAGCGGTTCGCCGACGAGATCATGGGGAAGGTATGACGGCGATCACCTGGAGTGGCCCGGAGGCCACGCATCCGGCACGCAGCGCGTCGCGCAGGTCGATGGACGCGGTGACCCGCGGCGCCAAGGAGGAATGGCTCGCGTTGTTCGCCGACGACGCCGTGATCGAGGACCCGGTCGGGGTGTCCATGTTCGACCCGACGGGCGACGGCCACCGCGGCAAGGAGGCGATCTCCGCGTTCTGGGACATGGCGATCGCCAAGGCCGAACGGTTCGCCTTCGACATCCGGGACTCGTTCGCCGCGGGCAACGAGGTCGCGAACGTCGGCACCATCACGGCGTTCCTGCCCGGTGGGGCCATTGTGGACACCGAGGGTGTGTTCGTGTACCGGGTGAACGAGGACGGGCTGGTTGTGTCGCTGCGCGCGTTCTGGGAGACCGAGCGCGCGATGGCTACTCTGCGGCAGGCGTGAGCTCGATCCCGTAGTCCGCGCAGGCCTTCACCACGTCGTCCTGGTTGAAGTCGGTGCGGGCGAGGAAGTCCGCGAGCACGGCGTCCTCACTGAACACGGTCAGTGAGAAGTACGCGGAGTCGAACGCTCTCCGTAGTTCGTCGTTGGGCGCGCCCGCGCGAATCCGGGACAGCTTGTCCATCGTGGTGTCGACGACGGTGGAGAACTCGGCCGGCGCGGCGGCGTAGTTGCCTGCCGCTGAGTAGAGTGCGCTGACCGCTTTGCCGTAGTCGTCGCAGAAATGAGCCGCTGGGTTGGGTCCGGCGCACGCGGTCAGCACGCCGGCGACGACGGCGACCGCGGTGGGAAAGCGACGAACCATCCGCCCAGCCTGCCTGGTCGGCTGGGCGGCCACCTGCCTCATGCGGACGGCAGAAAGGGTCGCGGCGACCGCACCTTCGGGCAGCGGTCAGCGTGCGACGCCGACCCCCTGGCGGATCGAGCGGTCGTCGGCGAGGAGCGCGAGCATGGCGTGGGCGACCTCAGCACGGGACGCCTTGTGCCCGTTCCGCACGTTGGTGCCGAACGCGGTCCGGTACTCGCCAAGCGGATCGTTGGTGAGCTGGGGCGGTCGCACGACCGTCCACTTGAGATCTGTGGCCGCGATGTCCCGCTCCATCACGGCGAGGTCGTCGTAGATGCCGGACGCGATCTTGCGTATCGCGGCGAACATGAACCGGCCGAGCAGACCCTCACCGTCCGGTCTTGGCCCGATCGGCGCGGCACTGACGGCGACGAACCGCTCGACACCGGCACCCCGGAGCGCGGTGAGGATGTGCCGGGTGGGCACCGACGCGGCATGGACGTCCCGGAAGCCGCTAGGCCCGACGCCAGATAGCGCGGCGTCACTGCCCGAGATGGCAGCCTGGACACGTTCGGTGTCGGCGAGATCCGGCACTGTCACCAGATGTAATGCCGGATGGCTCGGCAGGCTGAACCGGGCCGGGTTCCGCACGATCGCCGTGACCGTGTGGCCTTGTTCCAGGGCGAGCTTCACCAGCTGGGTGCCGACGCCACCTGTCGCACCGAAGACCGCGAGCTTCACGATGTCCTCCCAGGTTATATTTCTGTACGCACTACATATGATATGGAAATCGTACTATATGACAAACGTAGCACAAGGGCGCGGGCGGCGCAGGCTCGTCACGACCGTCAAAGACGCGGTACGGAGCCTGAGAACAGAGCTGGCGCTGCTCAACCGGCGAGTCACGGGCCGTCTCCAGCTCCGCGAGGGAGACCTGGACCTGCTGGAGGTGATCGCACGACTGGGGCCGATGGGCCCGTCCACGCTGGCCCGACACACGGCACTGCACCCGGCGACGATGACCGGCGTGCTCGATCGCCTCGAGAAGGGCGGCTGGGTGACCCGTGAACGCGACCCGGACGACCGGCGCAGCCTGGTACTCCACGTCCGCCGCGACCGCGTCCGCGAGATCCTCACCCTGTACAGCGGCATGAACCAGGCCCTGGACGACCTGTGCGCCAACTACACCGACGACGAACTACGGGTGATCGCCGACTTCCTGACCCGCGCAGCAGAAGCAGGCAACTCAGAAACCAGAAACCTGGACGAACCATGACGAGGCCCGGCCTCCGGCCCCCGTCTCCAGCATCTCACGGAGCACCGACAGTTCCGGCGCGCGAGGCCCCAGCCGTCCACAACATCGCGTGTCCAACACCAGAGACCCGCGTGTCCAACAATCCGGACCGGTGAGTTCGACAAACGCGGCTACTGGCGTTAGCCGTTTTTGTTGAACTCAGGGGTCCACTGTGTTGGACACGCGGGTCTGGGGCGTTGGACTCGCGGGGGTTAGGCGTAGGTGACCTGTAGTTCCTTGATGCCGTTCAGCCAGCCGGAGCGGAGGCGGCGGGGTTCGCCTGCCTTCTTGATGTTGGGCATGTGGTCGGCGATCGCGTCGAAGATCAGGCCGATCTGGAGGCGGGCCAGGTTCACGCCGACGCAGTAGTGCGGGCCCGTGCCGCCGAAGCCGAGGTGGGGGTTCGGGTCGCGGGTGATGTCGAACGTGTACGGGTCGTCGAAGACGTCGGTGTCGAAGTTCGCCGAGGCGTAGAACATGCCGACCCGGTCGCCCTTCTTGATCTGGGCGCCGCCCAGCTCGGTGTCCTGCAGGGCCGTGCGCTGGAAGGACATCACCGGGGTGGCCCAGCGGACGATCTCGTCGACCGCGGTCGACGGACGTTCCGCCTTGTACAGCTCCCACTGCTCCGGGTTGTTGAAGAACGCGTTCATCCCGTGGCTGATGGAGTTGCGGGTGGTCTCGTTGCCGGCCACCGACAGCATGAGCACGAAGAAGCCGAACTCGTCGGAGGCCAGGGCCGAACCCTCGATCTCGGCATTGATCAGCTTGGTGACGATGTCGTCAGCCGGGCACTTGCGCCGTTCCTCGGCCATGTTCCACGCGTAGCCGAGCAGTTCGACGGACGCCGCCTCGGGGTCGGTCGAGTACTCGGGGTCGTCGTAGGCGGCCATCTGGTTGGACCAGTGGAACACCTTGTGCCGGTCGTCCTGCGGGACGCCGAGCAGCTCGGCGATCGCCTGCAGCGGCAGCTCGGACGCGACCTGGGTGACGAAGTCCCCTCCGCCGTGCTCCTTGGCGTCCTTGACGATCTGTTCGGCGCGCGCGGCGAGGTTGTCCTTCAGGCTGTTGATCGCCTTCGGGGTGAAGCCGCGGGAGACGATACCGCGCACCTTGGAGTGCTTCGGCGGGTCGATGTTGAGCATGATGAGCCGTTGGGCTTCGATCTTCTCCCGGGTCATGTCCGGGCCGAAGCGGATGATGGCCGTGTTCTCCTCGGCCGAGAAGACGTCGCTGTTGCGCGAGACCTCCTTGACCTCCGCGTGCCGGCTGACGACCCAGTAGCCGTCGTCCTGGAACCCCGCGATGTTGTGCGGCTGGGCGTTCCACCACACCGGCGCGGTGCGGCGGAGCTCGGCGAACTCCTCGACCGGGACACGCTGCTCCAGCAGGTCCGGGTCGGTGAAGTCGAAGCCAGCCGGGATCCGAGGTGCGGTCATTGCAACCTCCCAAACATGGAACACGTTCTACCTCGATTCAAGCACACCTCCCGAGCAGAAACCAAGCGACCGCTTGCTTCGGTAGGTAACGCGTTCTAGTTTGGTGGGCATGGGTAACCCGGTGATCGTCGCGGCCGCACGCACTCCCATCGGCAAGCGTGGCGGTGCGCTGTCCGGCTGGCACCCCGCCGAACTGCTGGGGGTCGCCCAGCGTGCCGTGGTTGACCGCGCCGGCGTCGACCCCGCACTGGTCGAGCAGGTGTTCGGCGGGTGCGTCACACAGGCCGGCGAGCAGTCCAACAACGTCACCCGCACCGCCTGGCTGCATGCCGGGCTGCCGTACCAGACCGGCTGCCTGACCCTCGACGCGCAGTGCGGCTCGGCACAGCAGGCCATGCACCTGATCGCGGCGCAGATCACGGCCGGCGCCATCGACGTGGGCATCGCGTGCGGCGTCGAGTCGATGAGCCGCGTGCCGTTGCGCAGCAACATGGGCGTGGACGTCGGCAAGCCGAGGCCCGACTCGTGGGACATCGACCTGCCCAACCAGTTCGGCGGCGCCGAGCGGATCGCCGTCCGCCGTGGACTGTCCCGAGAGGACCTGGACCGGTTCGGCGCGCTGTCCCAGCAGAAGGCGCGCAAGGCCTGGGACGCCGGCCACTTCGACCGCGAAGTCGTGGCCGTCGGTGACGCGACCCGGGACCAGGGACTGCGTGAGACCAGTATGGACGCGCTGGCAAAGCTGAAGCCCGTGCTCGAGGACGGGCTACACACGGCGGGCACGTCGTCGCAGATCTCCGACGGGGCGTCCGCCGTGCTGCTCATGGACGAGGCGAAAGCACAGGCGTTGGGGATCGCGCCGCGCGCGCGGATCGTCACCCAGTGCCTGGTCGGCGGCGAGCCCTACTACCACCTCGACGGCCCCGTCCAGGCGACCGAGCGGCTGCTCGCGCGGAGCGGCATGAAGATCGGCGACCTGGACCTGTTCGAGGTCAACGAGGCGTTCGCTTCGGTGGCGTTGTCGTGGATGGCGGTGCACCAGCCCGATCCAGACCTGGTCAACGTGAACGGCGGCGCGATCGCCATCGGCCACCCGGTCGGCAGCACGGGCACCCGGCTCGTCACCACCGTCCTGCACGAGCTGGAGCGCCGCGACGCGTCGACCGCCCTGATCACGATGTGCGCGGGCGGCGCGCTGTCGACGGGCACGATCATCGAGCGAGTGTGAGATGAGCATCGAGGTAACCGAGGCCGAGCCCGGTGTGGTCGTGGTGACGGTGGACTACCCACCGGTCAACGCGCTGCC
The DNA here is from genome assembly GCF_036378875.1 of Actinophytocola sp. Taxonomy (GTDB): domain Bacteria; phylum Actinomycetota; class Actinomycetes; order Mycobacteriales; family Pseudonocardiaceae; genus Actinophytocola. The sequence continues at coordinate 103,756 of NZ_DASUVO010000045.1, read as the reverse complement.
GGTGGCCGGCTGGTTCGCTCTGGCGGACGCGGTCACGAACGCCGGTCGCGACCCCGGCACCCACGTCGTCGTGCTCAGGGCGGCCGGTCGCGGGTTCAACGCGGGCGTGGACATCAAGGAGATCCAGCAGAAGGGCCACGGCGCGCTGGTCGGCGCCAACAGGGGTTGCTACGCGGCGTTCGGCGCGGTGTACGACTGCGAGGTGCCGGTCATCGTGGCCGTGCAGGGGTTCTGCCTCGGCGGTGGCGTCGGGTTGGTCGGCAACGCGGACGTGGTGGTGGCGAGCGACGACGCGACGTTCGGACTGCCCGAAGTGGACAGAGGCGCACTCGGCGCGGCCACACACCTGTCGCGGCTCGTGCCGCAACACCTGATGCGTGCCATGTACTACACGGCGTCGACCGTCACGGCCGAACAGCTGCACCACTTCGGCTCGGTGTACCGGGTGGTGCCGCCCGCCGAACTGGAGGGCGCCGCGCTGGAGGTCGCGAAGCAGATCGCCGCCAAGGACACCAGGGTGATCCGAGCGGCGAAGAAGGCGATCAACGGCATCGACCCGCAGGACGTGCACCGCAGCTACCGTTACGAGCAGGGTTTCACGTTCGAGCTCAACCTGACCGGAGCGTCTGATGAGGCCCGGCAAAGGTTCCTGGAGGGTAAGTGAGAGACAAGCGGATGACCGCTGAAGAAGTGGTCTCCACGCTGTCTGACGGGATGACCATCGGCATCGGCGGCTGGGGGTCCCGGCGCAAGCCGATGGCGCTGGTACGCGCGATCCTGCGCTCGTCGTTGAAGGACCTCACGGTCGTCTCCTACGGCGGCCCGGACCTCGGGCTGCTGTGCGCGGCCGGCAAGGTCCGGACGGCCGTGTTCGGGTTCGTCACGCTGGACTCGATCCCGTACGACCCGTACTTCCGGAAGGCGCGCGAGTCGGGTGCCATCACGGTCCGGGAGTGGGACGAGGGCATGTTCCAGACCGGACTCCGCGCCGCGGCACACCGGTTGCCGTTCCTGCCCATGCGCGCCGGGCTCGGTTCGGACGTGGTGACCTACGACCCGACGCTGAAGACCATCCGCTCGCCCTACGAGGACGGCGCGGAGCTGCTGGCGGTGCCGGCGCTGCACCTGGACGCGGCGCTCGTGCACCTCAACCGCGCGGACCGGCACGGCAACGCGCGCTACCTCGGCCCCGACCCGTACTTCGACGACCTGTTCTGCCTGGCCGCCACCAAACGGTACGTGTCCTGCGAGTCCATCATGGACACGGCGGAGCTGGCAGCTGCCGGACCGCCGCAAACGCTGCTGCTGAACCGGATGATGGTCGACGGCGTGGTGGAAACCCCACGTGGCGCGCACTTCACCAGCTGCGCGGGCGACTACGGTCGGGACGAGGCGTTCCAGAAGGAGTACGCGTCGGCGGACTGGGAGTCCTTTGTCGACAAATACCTGAGCGGGGACGAGGCCACATACCAGAAGGCGGTGGCATGAGCACCATCGATGTCTGCGTGGTCGCCTGCGCCGAACTGTTCCGCGGTGACGGTGAGATCGTGGCCAGCCCCATGGGGTTGGTACCACAGCTCGGCGCGAAGCTCGCGCGGTCGACGTTCGAGCCGGACCTGCTGCTGTCCGACGGGGAGGCCACGTTGCTGACGGCGGACGGTGTCGCCGAAGGGTGGCTGCCGTACCGCGCGGTGTTCGACGTGGTCGCGCACGGCCGGCGACACGTCGTCATGGGCGCCAACCAGCTCGACCGGTACGGCAACCAGAACATCTCCTGCATCGGTCCACACGCGACTCCGAAGCGGCAGCTGCTCGGTGTCCGGGGTGCACCGGGGAACACCATCAACCATCGGACGAGCTACTGGGTGCCGAAACACTCGCCGAGGGTGTTCGTACCGGCCGTGGACATGATCTCCGGTGTCGGTCGCGACCGTGGCGGACACGTGTACCGCGTGGTGACCAACCTGTGCGTGCTGGACTTCGGCGGCCCGTCCCACGCGATGCGCGTCGTGTCACTGCATCCCGGCGTCACGTTGGACGAAGTCGTTGAGCAGACCGGGTTTCCCCTGCACGCGGAGGACCCGCCGGTGACCAGGTCCCCGAGCGAGGAGGAGCTGGCACTGATCGCGAAGCTCGACCCGACCGGCGCGCGGAACGCGTGATGGACACCGCGCTGACGAGGCTCGTCGGAGTCCGCCACCCGGTGGTGCAGACCGGCATGGGCTGGGTGGCCGGGCCCCGGCTGGTGTCGGCGGTCGCGAACGCGGGCGGCCTCGGCATCCTCGCGTCGGCCACGATGACCTACGAGGAGCTGGAAACCGCGATCGCCGAGGTCCGTTCCCGCACCGAGGCGCCGTTCGGGGTCAACCTGCGCGCGGACGCCGTGGACGCGAAGGACCGGGCCGAACTGCTGATCAGGACCGGTGTCCGGGTGGCGTCGTTCGCGCTGGCGCCGTCGAAGGAACTCATCGCGCGGTTGAAGGACGCGGGTGTGGTGGTGATCCCGTCCATCGGCGCGGTTCGGCACGCCGAGAAGGTCGCCGGCTGGGGCGTGGACGCGGTGATGGTGCAGGGCGGCGAAGGCGGTGGCCACACCGGACAGGTGGCGACGACGGTGTTGCTGCCCTCGGTGGTCGACGCGGTCGACATCCCGGTGATCGCGGCGGGCGGCTTCTTCGACGGCCGGGGTCTGGCCGCGGCTCTGGCGTACGGCGCGGCGGGAATCGGCATGGGCACGAGGTTCCTGCTCACCCAGGAAAGCACGGTGCCGCAGGCGGTCAAGGACGCGTACCTGGCGAGCGGCCTGACCGACACGGTGGTCACGACCAGGGTGGACGGCATGCCGCACCGGGTGCTGCGCACGGATTTGGTGGCAGCACTGGAAATCAGCGGCCGCGCACGTGGGCTCCTGCGGGCCGTCGGAAACGCGGCGCGGTTCCGAAGCCTGACGAACCTGTCCTGGCGGGGCATGATCCGCGAGGGCCTTGCCATGCGGCACAACCACAAGGTCACGTGGTCACAACTGATCATGGCCGCGAACACGCCGATGCTGCTGCGCGAAGGACTCGTCAACGGCAACACCGACGCGGGCGTGCTGGCATCGGGTCAGGTCGCCGGCGCGCTGAAGGACCTGCCGACGTGCGCGGAGCTGATCACCGGCATCGTCACCGACGCCGAGGCCATCCTCCGCAAGCTGTCCTAGTAGGACACCGCCTTCTCCAGCTCCTCCAGCGACTCGTCCAACAGGCCGAGCAGACGCTGCAGGTGCGGCACCGTGCCGCGGCAACCCGTGAGCCCGAACTCCAGGCTGCCGGCATAGCTGGTGACCGTGATGTTCAGCGCCTGCCCCTCGTACGGAATGGACAGTGGGTACACGCCCTGCATCCGGGCGCCGTTCCAGTACAGCGGCTTGCGCGGCCCTGGCACGTTCGAGATCAGGACGTTGAACGCGGGCGGCGCGACCTTGACCATCCCCGGGATCATCCCGATACCCAGCGGAATCAACGGCACCGCGGACAGCGCGAGGATCTGCAGCCGGCTCATGCCGTGGTAGAACTGCTTGCCCTTGAGCATCGAGTCGTGGATGGCCGCCAGGCGATCACCCGCGTCCGCCTCGGTCGTGGCCAGGTTGCACAGGATCAACCCGATGGCGTTACCGCCGAAGCCCTCGCCGGCGCGCAGCGACATCGGAATCGCCGCCACCAGCGGCCGGTCCGGCAGAGCGCCGAGATCCAGCAGGTACTTGCGGAGGGCGCCGGAACACATGGCGAGCATGACGTCGTTCAGCGTCACCCCGGCGGCCCTCACGACCGCCTTGATGCGGTCGAGCGGCCAGCCCTGCGCGGCGAACCGGCGGGCACCGGTGATCGCCACGTTGAACATCGACCGCGGCGCCTGGAACGACAGCGTGGCGGACTGCTCCCGGAACACCTCGTTCACGACCCTGGTCGCGGCCGACCCGGCACCACGGATCTCGTTGAGGAACTCGGTGACCGCACGGACCGGGTCGAACCCGTCGTCCTCGCGCTTGGTGTCGAACACGTCGGTCCGCACGCGCGGTGACCACGGTGGACGCACAGTCATGTCCGACGGGTCCTCTGACAGCGACGCCTGCATGAGCCGCAGCGCCGACACGCCGTCCAGCAGGCTGTGATGGACCTTCGTGTACGTCGCGAAACGGTTGCCCTGCAAGCCGTCCATCATCGTGAACTCCCACAGAGGACGATGACGGTCGAGTAGGTAGCCGTGCAGACGGGAGGTCAGCTCCAGCAGCTCACGCACCCGGCCGGGGCGGGGCAGGCCGGACAGTCGCACGTGGTGCTCGAGGTCGAGGTGATCGTCGTTGACCCACGCGAACTGGCCGACGGTCCCGACCGGCCCGCGCGGACGGCGCCGGAAGAGCGGGCGGACGTCCGCGAGCGACAGCAGCTGTTTGTGGAAGTCGTTGACGTAGTCGGGACCCGCGCCCTCCGGCAGCTCGAACAGCTGCAGACCGCCGACGTGCATGGGGTGCTCACGCGACTCCGCGAGCAGGAACATCGAATCCGTCACCGGCATGATGGGCATCGTGGACCTCCTGATCGCACCTTAGTGCGCATGCCCAACCTACGGGTGCTGGCTGCTCACCGAAATGACCTCACCCGTCAGGTAGGAGGAGTAGTCGCTCGCGAGGAACACCATCACGTTCGCGACCTCCCACGGTTCCGCCGCGCGACCGAACGCCTCACGGGCGGTCAGGTCGCGTAGAAGCTCCTCGCTCGTCACCTTTGCGAGGTGTGGGTGCATCGCGAGGCTCGGGGCCACCGCGTTCACGCGGATCCCGTGCGTGGCCACGTCCATGGCCGCGCACCGGGTGAACGCCATGACACCCGCCTTGGCGGCCGCGTAGTGGGCCTGGCCCTCCTGCGCACGCCAGCCGACCACCGACGCGTTGTTGACCACGGCGCCGCCGTCGCCCTGCGCGACCATCTGCTTCAGCGCGGCACGCGTGCACCGAAACGTCCCGTGCAACGTTACGTCCACGACGCGGAACCACTCGTCGTCGGGCATGTCCAGAACGGACCGGGTGCCGCCGAGGCCCGCGTTGTTGATCATCACGTCCAGCCGGCCGTACTCCGCGACCGTGCCGTCGATCAGCGCCTGGACCTGCTCCTCGTCGGTCACGTCGCACACGATCGGGTGGACGCCCAACTCGGCGGCGGTCTTCTCGAGCCGGCGCTCGTGCCAGTCGCTCACCACGACCCGCGCGCCCTCCTCGACGCACCGGCGAGCCACAGCGGAGCCTATGCCGGTGCCAGCCGCGGCCGTCACCACGACCACCTTGTCCCGCAACAGATCGTGGGCCTTCATGCCCTGGCCTCCCTCGGCAGACCGAGCACCCGCTCGGCGATGATGTTGCGCTGGATCTCGTTGGAGCCGCCGTAGATCGTGTCGGACCGGCTGAACAGGAACAGTCGCTGCCACTCCGAGAGGTCGCCGTCAGTCACCATGCCCGCCGCGCCCAGCACCTCCATCGCCAGCTCACCCAGTCCGCGGTGCCAGTTCGCCCATACCAGCTTGGTGACCGACGCGCCCTCGCCGTCGATCGTGCGCAGCGCGTGCCAACGCATCACGTCCAACCCGATCCGCGCCCTGGTCAGCTTCTCCCGGATGACCGGGTCGTCGAGCACCCCGGTGTCCCGCGCGAGCGACACCAGCGCCTCCAGCTCGCGACGGAACCCGACCTGCAAACCCAGCGTGGCGACGCCGCGTTCGAACGCCAGCGTGGCCATCGCGACCTGCCAGCCGCCGCCGACCTCGCCAACCACCAGGTCGGCGGTGGTGCGGGCACCGTCGAAGAACACCTCGTTGAACTCCGACCCACCGGTCAGTTGCTCAATGGGACGTACCGACACGCCCGGTTGGTCCATGGGCACGAGCAGGTACGACAACCCGGCATGCCGTTTGGCTCCCGGCGTCGTCCTGACCACCGCGAAACACCACTGGGCCACGTGGGCGAGCGAGGTCCACACCTTCTGCCCCGTGATCACAAACTCGCCGTCGTTCAGCACCGCCGACGTCGACACCGAGGCGAGGTCCGACCCGGCACCCGGCTCCGAGTAGCCCTGGCACCACAGTTCCTCGACCCGCCTGATCGGCGGCAGGAACCGGGCCCGCTGCGCGTCCGTGCCGAGCGCGATCAACGTCGGGCCGAGCAGTTCCTCGCCGAGGTGACTAACCCGTGCCGGCGCCTCCGCCCGCGCGTACTCCTCGTGGAACACCACCCGCTCCTCGACCGACGCGTCACGGCCGCCGTACTCCTCCGGCCACCCGAGGCACGTCCAACCCGCCGCCGCGAGATGCCGGTCCCACTCGATGCGCTCGTCGAAGGCCTCGTGCTCTCGACCGGGCCCGCCGAGCCCGCGGAGCGCGGCGAAGTCGCCGGACAGGTTGTCGGCCAACCATTCCCGCACCGTTGCGCGGAACTCCTCAAGGGCCGTCATGGGGTGTTAGCCTACCAAGCAATTGCTTTGGTAGGAGGCAACGTGACCGACGTCGTTCAGTACGAGGTCACCGGTCCAGTGGCGACGGTGACCATGAACCGCCCCGAGTACCGCAACGCCCAGAACTCCGCCATGACCTACGCGCTCGACGCCGCGTTCACCCGCGCCGTCGACGACGACGGGGTCAAGGTCATCGTCCTCGCGGGTGCCGGCAAGCACTTCTCGGCCGGGCACGACATCGGCACCCCGGGCCGGGACGTGGACCAGTCGTTCGAGCGCAAGGCCGTCATGTGGTGGGACCACGTCGGCAAGCCGGGCGGCGACAACCGGTACGCCAGGGAGATGGAGGTCTACCTGGGCATGTGCCGGCGGTGGCGGGAGATCCCGAAGCCCACGATCGCCATGGTGCAGGGCGCGTGCATCGCGGGCGGGCTCATGCTGGCCTGGGTGTGCGACCTGATCGTGGCCTCGGAGGACGCGTTCTTCTCGGACCCGGTCGTCCGCATGGGCATCCCGGGCGTCGAGTACTTCGCGCACCCGTGGGTGCTGGGTCCGCGCGCGGCCAAGGAGTTCCTGTTCACCGGCGGGCGGTTCGACGCGGCATGGGCCAAGGAGAACGGCATGGTCAACCGGGTCGTGCCCCGTGACGAGTTGTCGAAAAAGACCTACGAGATGGCGGAGACGATCGCGGCCATGCCCCGCTTCGGGCTCGCGCTCACCAAGCGGGCCGTCAACCAGGCCGAGGACCAGATGGGCCTGCGGAACGGCATGGACTCCGTCTTCGGCCTGCACCACTTCGCCCACGCCCACAACGCCGAGACCGAGAAGGACTCGCTCGCCGGCATGGACGCCCGATCGATGAGGGATGCCGCCAGTGGATCTTGACCTGGACGCCGCGACCATCGAGTTCCGTGACGAGGTGCGCGACTGGCTCGCCGCGCACGTGCCGGTGAAACCGTTGCCGCCCATGGACACCGACGAGGGCTTCGAGCCCCACCGCGAGTGGGAACGCACGCTCGCCGAGGCGCGACTGTCCACAGTGACCTGGCCGCACGAGTTCGGCGGGCGCGACGCGAGCCTGCTGCAGTGGGTGGTGTTCGAGGACGAGTACTACGCGGCGGGCGCGCCGGCCCGCGTCTCCGCCAACGGCATCGCACTGCTCGGTTCGACACTGATGGCGTTCGGCACGGAGGAACAGAAACAGCGCGTCCTCCCCCGCATGTCCCGCGCCGACGACATCTGGGCGCAGGCGTGGTCGGAACCGGAGGCCGGCAGCGACCTGGCGGGTGTGCGCAGCAGGGCCACGAAAACCGACGGGGGCTGGCTCCTCAACGGACAGAAGACGTGGAGCTCCCGCGCGAGCCACGCCGACCGCGCGTTCGGACTGTTCCGCAGTGACCCGGCCGCGGAACGGCATCGTGGCCTCACCTACGTGATGTTCGATCTCAAGGCCGACGGTGTGACCGTCCGGCCGATCGGACAGCTCGACGGCGTGCCGGGCTTCGCGGAGATCTTCCTCGACGACGTGTTCGTGCCGGACGAGGACGTGATCGGCGAGCCGGGCGACGGCTGGCGGGTCGCGATGAGCACGGCCAGCAACGAGCGTGGGCTGACGCTCCGCAGCCCCGGCCGGTTCGTGGCGGCAGCGGAACGGCTGGTCGAGCTGTGGCAGTCGAACCCGGACCCCAAGATCGCGGACCGCGTGGTCGACGCGTGGATCGGCGCGCGGGCGTACCGGCTGTACACGCTCGGCACGGTCAGCCGCCTGAACGAGGGCGGCACGCTGGGCGCGGAGTCGAGCATCAACAAGGTGTTCTGGTCGGAGCTGGACGTGGCGCTGCACGAGACCGCAATCGACCTGCTGGGCGCGGAGGGTGAATTGGCCGGCGCGTGGCAGTCCGGCTACCTGTTCTCATTGGCCGGGCCCATCTACGCCGGTACCAACGAGATCCAGCGCAACGTCGTCGCCGAGCGGCTGCTCGGCCTGCCGAGGGGTGGCCGATGAAGTTCACGTTGGGTGCCGAGCAGCGCGAGTTGGCCGCGAGTGTGCATGCGTTGCTGTCGGACGCGAACGTGCCAGCGGCGACCCGCGCGTGGGCGGCCGGGGAGCACGCGGCCGGGCTCGACCTCTTCAAGGGACTGGCCAAGATCGGTGCAGGCGAGCTGGCCGAGTACCCGGTCGAGCTGGCCGTGGTGTTCGAGGAACTCGGTCGGCACGCCGTGCCAGGGCCACTGATCGAGTCGTACGCGGTGGCACCGGTCCTCGGGCTCGACGCCGAACTGGCGACCGTTGCGCTGCCACCGGATGTGCCCTACGCGCTCGACGCGGACGTCGCCACCCCGTTCGTGCTCCTCGACGACGGCGTCTACCAGGCGGAGATCGTCGCCCAGCACACGTCGGTCGACCCGGCCCGCCGGTTGTTCGAGGTCCGCAGCGGTGAGCCGGTCGGGCCGCCCACAGAGGTCCTGGACCTCGGCGTGCTCTGCCAGGCGGCCCAGTTGATCGGGCTGGGGCGGGGACTCCTGGAACAGTCTGCGACATACGTGACGCAGCGGCGGCAGTTCGGGCGTGCGATCGGCGAGTTCCAGGCGGTCAAGCACCACCTGGCGGACGTGCTGGTGGCGCTCGAGTTCGCCCGCCCGCTCGTGCACGCGGCGGCGGTCACGGGCACCGCGGAGGACGTGTCGGCCGCCAGGGTGGCCGCCGCGGACGCCGCCTACCTCGCCGCGCGGGCGGCACTGCAGGTCCACGGCGCGGTCGGGTTCACGCAGGAGCACGACCTTTCGTTGTGGCTGCTCAAGGTCCGCGCGTTGCGGTCCGCATGGGGCACGCAGACCTTCCACCGGCGCCGCGTGCTCGACGCGATCACTTAGCCTCGGAGTCGATCTTCAGCTGGTCACCGATCATGGTGACGCGGACCACCTTGTGCTGGACCTGCGGTCCAGCGGCCGTGGTGTAGGTGACGTCGCACGGCACGTTCAGCGAGCCGTCGGCGTTCGGCGTGACGCCCTTAGCGTTCTCCGAGCTGACCTGGGTGAACTCGGACCAGTACCGGTTGAACTCGTCCTGGCTGCCGAAAGACGCCTGTGCGTACGGGGACAGCATGGCCCAGCGTTCTCCCAGGCTCTTGTTGCTGCTGTAGTAGTCGAGCAGGAACAGCCCGGCGGTGGTGAACGGGATCTGGGTGCCGGCGGGCGGCGCGACCTGGGACGGAGCCGCGGAAGCGCTGCTGTCGTCCTGCGCCGGCGATGTCTTCGTCGTGGGAGGGTTACTGCCGCCGCCATCGCTCGGCGGTGACCCGGCCTGCTGGGTCGTGGTGGTGTCGTTGCCCTGGGCGTTGTTGTCGGCGTTGGTCTTGTCGCCGCTGTTCAGGAGCAGCACCGTGACCAGGGTGCCGGCCAGCACCACCAGCGCGACCATGCCGACGATCACCATGTTCCGCTTGGACGGCCCGGACTGGGTCGGCTGCGGCTGTGTTTGCGGCTTCGGTAGGGCGGCGGTGGGCTGCGGCGGGACGGGCAGCAGCGCCGGCACGGAGATCGCCGCCTTCGGCGGGGTCTTGGGACCCGACGCGGCGGGCGGCACCGGCATGACCACCGTGGCCGCGGCGGCGAGGGCTTCCGCCGCCTGCTTCATGCTCGGCCGCTCGCCCGGTTCGACCCGCATGAGGCTCATCAGCGTGGGTTCGAGCGCGCCGGCGTTGCGCGGTGGCGGCACGTTGCCGGACGCGACGGCGTGCAGCAGGGCCAGCGGGTTGGAGTTCGTGCCGAACGGCGGTCGGCCCTCGATGGCGTGGTAGAGCGTCGAGCCGAGGGAGAACACGTCGGAGGCGCGCGTCGAGTTGTCGCCCCTGGCGATCTCGGGGGCGAGGTAGGCCGGGGTGCCGGCGAGCATGCCGGTCTGTGTGGTCACGGTGCCGTCGTCGAGCGCACGGGAGATACCGAAGTCGGTGATCTTGACGGTGCCGTTCTCGGACAGCAGGATGTTGCCCGGCTTGATGTCGCGGTGTGCGATGCCGACGGCATGCGCGGCGGCGATGGCCTCCGCGACCTGGGCGCCGATCTCCGCGGCCTCATGGGGCGGGAGCGTGCCACGTTCGGAGAGCACCACCGAAAGACTCTTGGACGGCAGGAACTCCATGACCAGTATCGGGTCGCCCTTGTCCTCGGCGACGTCGAACAGCGCGATGGCGTTGCGATGCTGCAGACGCGCCGCGATCCGGGCCTCCCGCATCGCGCGTCTGCGTACCTCTTCGGTCATCGTGTCGGACAGCCCGTAGCGGACTACGAGTCGCTTGATCGCGACGACACGGCCAAGCCGTTCGTCCTGCGCCTTCCACACGACGCCCATCGCGCCGCTGCCGACTTCTTCGATCAACCGATACCGGCCAGCGACCAGTGCACCCTTCTCGATGACCAAGAACTCCTCAGGTTGGTTCGTACCAGGTCCCGACCTGGACCCAGAGGATATCGAATACACCTGATCGAGGTACGTCCTAGGCAAACCAAGCAACTGTTTGGTTGAATTGGCGGGTGAGTGACGAGCAGGACGCACTGCGGGAAACCGTTCGGACTCTGCTCGGTCGTGAGTCGAACACGCGCGAGGCCATGGCATCCCCGTCCGGCTACGACGAGAAACTGTGGGCCCGGCTGTGCGACCTCGGGGTCGCCGCGCTCTGGATCCCCGAGGAACACGGTGGTCTCGGCGCGTCGTTCCTGGAAACCCGTGTGGTACTGGCGGAACTCGGCCGGTTCCTGACACCGGGACCACTGCTCGGCACCGTCGTGGCGTCAGCGGCGCTGCTGTCGGCCGGCGCCGGCTCACTGCTCTCCGGGGTCGCCGACGGCTCGGTGATCCCGTCGCTGGTGTGGGGCCCGTACGCGCTGAACGCCCAGATCGCGGACGTTTTCCTGGTGCCACGCGAGGACGGTCTCTACGCGGTGCCGCCGAACGAGGCGAACATCACACCGCACGGGACCATGGATCCGACACGCAGGTTGGCCACGGTGTCCGCAACCGGTTCCGGAGACTTCCTCGGCGTGCCGGACATGGCATGGGTGCGGGACGTGGCGTGTGCCGCTGTGGCCGCGGAATCGGCGGGTGCGGCGACCCGCTGCCTGGAGCTGACCGTGGAGTACGCGAAGCAGCGGACCCAGTTCGGCCGGCCCATCGGCTCGTTCCAGGCACTGAAGCACCGGATGGCCGACATGCACGTGCTGGTGGAGACGGCCGAGTCGGCGGCGTCGGCGGCCGCCTCCGCGGTGGTGACCGGTGCCGACCTGGCCTCGACGGCGGCGACCGCGGCGGTGTGGTGCACGGAGGCGTTCACCTCGGTGGCCGGCGAGATGATCCAGCTGCACGGCGGCATCGCGATCACGTGGGAGCACGACGCGCACCTGTACTTCAAGCGGGCACACGGCAACGCGCACCTGTTCGGCTCGCCCCGCGACCACGTGGGCCGACTAGAGGCTCTTTCGGGAGTGCGCTGAGGTCGCCGGTCTTTGGCGAGGGCGCGAGGCGGCCCTGCCCGAGCTGATGACACATGCAACCGATCCCGACGGTTACGTGTGTGGAGGGTATGAGCACGAGACGCGAGGACGACGACGAGAGCTTCCACGTGTTCGTGGCGCGGTCGACCGCGTCGTTGACACGACTGGCGTACTTGCTCTGCGGTGACCAGCACCTCGCCAACGACCTGGTACAGACCTGCTACATCAGGCTGTACGGAGCGTGGCCGAAGGTGCGGGACAAGGACACCGCCGACAGTTACGCCAGGAAGGCGCTGCTCCGGTGCTGGCTGAACGAACGACGCCGGCCTTGGCGACGCGCCGAGTCGCGGGACGGTGTCGTCCCCGACCAACCGGCGCCGGCCACCGACCCCACCGGGGCCGCGCACCTGACGGAGGTTCTCCGCGACGCACTCGCACGGCTCCCCGCGCGCCAACGCGCCGCGGTGGTCCTGCGCTACTGGTCACAGCATTCCGTGACCGAAGCCGCGGCCATCCTGCGGTGCTCAGAAGGAAACGTGAAGAGCCAGTCCGCGCGCGGCCTCGCCGCCCTGCGTGCCGCACTGGGCACCGAGACCCTCCAGGAGTTGCGGTCATGACCGACGACATCGCCCAAGGGCTGGCACTGCTGGCCGACGAAGCGGACCCCGCCCCCATCGACTCGCACGCCGTGATCGCCCGCGCGCGGGCACGCACCCGCAACCGCCGCACCACGGCGGCCGCCTTCCTCGCGGTGGTGGCGATCGGCGGGCTCGCGGTGACTTCGAACGCCGACCGACCAAGCAACGAGGTCGCCGAACAACCCGAGCTCCCCTCCCAGCGGCTCACCGCACAGCTGACCGCCGCGCTGCCCGACGTGATTCCGGCCGGGTGGGAGGCGAAACCCGCGCCGCCATACGACGGGACCACGCGCTACCCCGAACCGCTCGTCTTCGCCTGCAGTCTCGAGGCGCCGCCGCAGCCGATTGAATTCCCCGATAGTAGACCGACCATGGGCCCGTCAGGACCTCCCTCGGACTCTTGCTCCGCCATGGGCTACTACCAGGATGCCGAGGGCGCCCTCCTGGTCTATCTCACCGTCAAGGACATCAAGACGTGGCCGTTCGACTCGTGCGTGGGAGCGCCCGACTGCGACGAGTGGACCCTGTCTGACGGCACGCGGGTACTGACGGACGCGGACACCGCTGGGGTGGCCTCGCCAGGACACCTGCAGCAGATCCACGCACTTCGACCGGACAACACCCAAATCGAGTTGGCGGTGACCTGGCAGGACGGCCGTACCAGCCCGCCCCTGACCCTCGAAGAGCTGGTGAAGTGGGCGACGGCGTTCGACTACTAGGCGAACCAGTCCAGGACGCGAGCCGCGACCGTTCCGGGTTGTTCGAGGTGGAGGAAGTGCCCGACGCCGGGCAGGACCTCCACTTCGGACCCGGGCGCGAGCGCTTCGTGGGCGCTGGCGAAGAACTTCGGGTCGATGCAGCCGTCCTCAGCGCCGCCCAGTACCAGCAACGGTTTCGACGCCGGCGCTTCCGTGCGGGTCGCGTACTCCGCCAGCGCCGGGTCCATCCGGGTCGGGTCGAAGTTCGCTCGGTAGATCTTCAGGACGTTCGCGATGTACTTCTCGTCGCCGTACATCTTGTGGATCCAGGTCCGGTACGCGTCGTCGAGCCGCAGGCTCGGGGACCACGTCGACCAGAGGTGGTCGATCAACGCGCGGTCCTTGCGCAGCACGGCTTCCGCGACGCCCTCGACGGCGAACAGGAACAGGTAGAACAGTCGCTGCTGCTGCGCCGGGTCCCACAGGGTCGTCGCCAGCGTCGGAGGCGGCGGGATCGCGAGCGTCACGCCGCGGTTCAGCCGCTCCGGCCAGGCCGCCGCCACGCGCGCGACCATGCCGGCGCCGATGTCGTGGCCGATCATGTCCACCGTGCCGCCCAGCGCGGCCGCCACCGCCGCCGCGTCGGCCGCGAGCGTGATGCCGTCCGAGTACGTCAGGTCATCGATGGTGTTCGGGTGGAAACCACGCAGGAACGGCATGACCACGCGCCGCCCGGCCGCCACGAGATGCTCGGCGAGCTGCGCGAAGGTCAGCGGATGGTCCGGAAACCCGTGCCAGCACACGACAACCGGTCCGTCACCTGCGGCGAGCGCGGGGAAGTCGAGTCGGTCGGTCCTGACCACGATCTCGTCGAAGTCCACCCGCACACACTAGATCCAGTCGTCGCCCTGGGACCAGGTGATGAGGTTGTCGAGGATGCCCGGCGTCGGTTCCGCGCGTTCGGTGACCGTGTACGCGCCGCGGTGGAACAGCAGTGGCCGGTCGTCGCGTTGGTCGCCGAGTGTGGTGACGCGGCCGGTGACGATGTAGTGGTCGCCACCCTCGTGTACGTCCTCGACCGCGCAGTCCAGCCAGGTCAACGCGCCCGCGAGGATCGGGGCGCCGGACGGGGCGGGTGCCCACGGCACGGAGGAGAACTTGTCCGCGCCCGCCTTGCCGAACGTCGCGGACACGTCCTGTTGGGAATGGCTGAGGACGTTCACGCAGAAGTGGCCGTACGCCTGGATGTGCGGCCACGTGCGCGCGTTCTTCCCCGGGCAGAACAACACCAGCGGCGGGTCGAGCGAGAGCGCGGCGAACGACTGGCACGCGAACCCGACGGGCTCCTCGTCCCGCATCGCGGTCACGACCGTGACGCCCGTGCAGAAGTTGCCGAGCGCCTGGCGGAACCGCGCCTGGGTGATCATTGCGGACGGGCACCGATGGAGAAGTCGTGTCCCCACAAGGAAACCGCGGTGCTCTCCCTGGCGATCCACGACTCGTCCTCGACCTGCCGGCCTTCGCAGCCGAACTCGACGTCGAAGCCGCCGGGTGTCTTCATGTAGAACGACAGCATCAGGTCGTTGACGTGCCGGCCAAGCGTCGCGGACATGGGCACCTTGCGGCGCAGCGCGCGGTCGTGGCACAGGCCGACGTCGTCGGTGTTCTCCACCTCGACCATCAGGTGCACGATCCCGGACGGGGTCGGCATCGGCAGGAACGCGAGGCTGTGGTGGCGGGGGTTGCAGCCGAAGAACCGCAGCCACGCGGGATCGCCGTCGGCCGGGCGGCCCACGAGCTGTGGCGGCAGGCGCATCGAGTCCCGCAACCGGAAGCCGAGTACGTCACGGTAGAAGGCCAGTGCCTCGGCGTCGTCCCGTGTGGACAGTACAACGTGGCCGAGTCCCTGCTCGCCGGTGACGAACCGGTGGCCGTAGGGACTGACCACACGCCGGTGTTCCAGCGCCGCGCCGTGGAAGACCTCGAGCGTGTTACCGGACGGGTCCTCGAACGTGATCAGCTGGTCGACGCGCCGGTCCGCGCGTTCCTCCTTGCTGCCTTCCTTGTACGGCACGCCTGCGGCTTCGAGGCGGCCGCAGACCTCGCCCAGCTCGGCGACGTTCGCCACCTCCCAGCCGGCCGCGGCGAGCCGGTCGGACTCGCCGGGCAGGATGACGAGGCGGGCGGGGAAGTCGTCCATGCGAAGGTAGAGCGCGTCGTCGCGGCCGCCCTTGCCCTCGACCATGCCGAGGACCTTGAGCCCGTACACGCGCCACGCCTCGATGTCCGTGGCCTCGATGCGCAGGTAGCCGAGGGAACGGATGCCCATGTCATGCTCCTTCGAGGAAGTCCATGGCGAGCCGGTTGAACTCGGCGAACTTCTCCAGCTGCGCCCAGTGTCCACACCGGCCGAACACGTGCAGCTGCGCACGCGGGATCACTTTGAGGGCAACGAGAGCGCCGTCGAGCGGGTTGACCCGGTCCTCACGTCCCCAGACGAGCAGGACGCGCTGACGCAGGCGGTGCGCCTCACGGTACAGCATGCCTTCCTCGGGGTCGCTCGCGAACGAGGCGCCCATGGATGCCATGGCGCGCAACGTGTCCGGGTCGCTGGCAGCCGCGAACCGTTCCTCCACCAACTCGTCGGTGACGAGCGACTGGTCGTACACCAGCGTGCGGAGGAAGGCGGCGAGCTTCTCCTTGGACGGCCCTGGCGGCGCCGCGAACTGGTAGAGCCGCTTGACGCCCTCGGTCGGGTCCGGCGCGAAGACGTTGAGCCCCAGGCCACCCGGCGCCATGAGCACGAGCCGGCCGGCGCGGTCGGGATAACGCAACGCGAACCGCACCGCGGTGCCGCCGCCGAGCGAGTTGCCGACGAGATGCGCGCGTTCGACACCGACCTCGTCGAGCAGCTTCAGCAACGCGTCGGCCGAGAACGTGAAGTACTGGCTGGTGACCGCCGACTTGTCGGAGCCGCCGAACCCGGGCTGGTCGACGATCAGCGTCCGGAACCTCGCCGCGAACACCTCGAGGTTGCGCCCGAAGTTGCTCCACGCCGAGGCACCGGGCCCGCCGCCGTGCAACATGACGACGGGCTCGCCGTCACCGGCCTCGTAGTAGTGGAGGCCGACCTTGGTGTCCTCGGTCAGATCCACGCGTCCTGCACCTTCAGCCCGAGTTGCTGCTGCCCGTACATGACGAGGGCCTTCTCCGGGTCGTTGATGGCGTGCACCCGGCCGGCGTGCGCGTCGCGCCAGAAGCGCTGGATCGGCGTGCCGACCTTGAGCGCCCGCCCGCCAGCGCTCTCGAAGAGCCGGTCCACGGCGGCGATCGCGGCGCTGGTGGCGTTCACCTGGTCGCGCCGGGTCTGCACGCGCAGCGGGAACGGGACCTTCTCGCCCGCGGTCACGTGCTTCATCTCCTGGTCGAGGTTGCGCTCGATCTGCAGCACGGCCGTGTCGATCTTGCTGGCCGCCTCGGCGATGCGGAGCTGGTTGAACGAGTCGTCCGCGGCCTTGCCGCCCGTCGAGGCCCGCACCCGCTCCTTGGTGTAGTTGACGTACGCCTCGTAGGCGCCCGTCGCCATCCCGACGACCGGCACCGAGATCGAGCAGGAGAACACGGACGCGAACGGCAGCTTGTAGAGCGGTCCGGTGTTGACCTCCTGGCCCGGCCCGTAGCACCGCCCGGTGTCCATGAAGCTGAGCGTGCGGTACTCGGGCACGAACACCTTGTCGACGATGATGTCGTTGCTGCCGGTGCCCCGCAGGCCGATGGTGTCCCAGACGTCGTCGATCTGGTAGTCGGACCGGGGCAGCAGGAACGTCCGGAAGTCGATGGGCGCGCCCTCGTCGTTCACGACCAGCCCGCCGAGGAAGACCCAGGTGGCGTGGTCGCAGCCGGAGGAGAAGCTCCAGCGGCCGGAGAACTCGAACCCGCCGTCGACCGCCTTGGCCCGCCCCATCGGCGCGTAGCTGGAGGAGACGCGCGTGTCGTCGTCCTCGCCCCAGACCTCGTGCTGGGCCCGGTCGTCGAAGAGCGCGAGCTGCCAGGGATGGCACCCGAGCACGGCGGAGACCCACCCGGTGGACCCGCAGGCGGAGGCGATCAAGCGCACCGCGCGGTAGAAGTCGTTGGGATGCGCCTCGAGACCGCCGTACCGGGTTGGCTGCAACAGCTTGAAGAAGCCGGCCAGCTGCAGAGCCTTGATCGACTCGTCGGAGATCCGCCGCGCGTCCTCGGTGTCCTGCGCGCGCTCCCGGAAGGTCGGAAGAAGGTCACGCACACCGTCAAGCACCTGTTGACTCACAGCCCCAGACTAGAACACGTTCTCGTTTTTGTCGACGCAACCGTTGGTCCTAAACAGAGACGTAGACGCCCTGTGGATAACTCGGTCGTACCTGTGGATAACTTTTGGCGATCGTCGGTCCCGTGGTGCAGTCTGTGCCCCAACCGCTCCACAGCGAAAGGGGTTAACTACATGAGCCAGCCAACACGCCTCGAAGCCGAGATAGCCGAGGCGCGCTTCCTGGCCGCCAAGGCGGAGAAGGAAGTTTCGGACATGCAAGCAGTGTTCAGGGGCCACACCGGCACGATCAACGCGATCAGGGCGGACCAGGTCGACCATGGCAAGAAACTCGCCAGGGTCGAGGCGGAGATGCGGACCGGCTTTGCCGAAGTCAAAAGCGAGATGCGCAACGGCTTCGCCAACGTCGACAACCGCTTCGCCAAGGTCGACAAGCAGTTCGCCAAGGTCGACGAGCAGTTCGCCAAGGTGGATGAGCAGTTCGCCAAGGTGGATGAGCAGTTCGCCAAGGTCAACGAGCGGTTCACCAAGGTGGATGAGCAGTTCGCCAAGGTCGACAAGCGGTTCACCAAGGTGGATGAGCAGTTCGCCAAGGTCGACAAGCACTTCGACAAGGTCGACAAGCGCTTCGACAAGCTCGAAGGCGAGATGCGCGACGGCTTCTCCGAGGTCGAGAAGAAATTCGAGTTGCTCCACCGGGGGCAGGAACAGATCACGGAGTTGCTGACCAGGCATCTCGGCGAGCCGGACGAGGAGACGCGATCGGGTGGCGCCGATGAGTAACCTCGACCGGCTTCGCGAGCAACTCGACGATCTTCGTGGTCGTGTTGTCATGTTGGAACTCGAGAAGGAAGCCAACCTCAGCACGACGGTGAGGGCCGGCGGGGTCGCACAAGCGGCAGAACGTCAGCTGGTCAAGTCGCGGTCGGAATGGCGTGAGGTCGTCACCGAACTCCAAGCGGGGATGAGTCAGATCATCTCGCTGTTGTCCGCGCCAGACGCGTGCTTGCCGGCGCGACGGCCGGAGAACACGCAGTCCGCCAGGGACAGTCCGCTGACGTAGGAGTTCGAGCAGATGCCGACGGCGTTGCGGCCCGCCGCGTACAGGCCCGGGATCCCGGCGCCGTCGGCATCCAGCACCTGACCGGTGCCCTCGTCCACGACGAGCCCGCCCAGGGTGAGCATCGGGCACGGGTAGGCCAGGCGAGGACCATAGGAGCAGTCGATCAGCGCGTAGGGGCCCGCGAGCGGCGCGACCAGGTCGGAGTGCTTACCGAACTGGTCCTCTCCGCGCCCGTACGAGGCCACCGTCGCGGTCAGGCCGGCCGGGTCGATGCCCGCCTTGCGGGCCACCTCCCCGAGCGTGGCGCCGCGCACCGAGGACCGGAGGAGGTACTCCGCCGAAAGTCGTTGGAACCACAGGGTTTCCGTGCGAACCTGCTGTCGCGCGTCGGCGAGGATGCGCTCGTCCACCAGTAGCCACGCGCGGCCGCCGTGGTCGCGGACCAGCCGTTCCCCGATCGCCGCGCCGTATGCCGACTCGTCGACGAACCGGGCCCCCGACTGGTCGACGAGGATCCCCCGTATCAGCGCGCTGGGGGGCGTGAGGAACCGCCAAGCAGACACCTTGTTCATACGATCGGTGACGCCGCCGACCGACTCACCCAGGCGAATGCCCACACCGTCGTCACCTTGCGTGCCCAGCGGGAGGCCGCCCCGGAACCCGGGGGCGTGGGTCCGCATCATCTCGCGGTTGTTCACGAACCCGCCGGCCGCCAACACGACACCGCGCCGGGCCCTGATCCGGACGACCCGCCCGTGGGTCGACTCCAGCTCGGTGATGCGCCGGTGCAGTATCCGCGCGAAACCCGGCACGTACAGGCCGGGCTTGGTCGCGTACTGGTGCAGGATCCCGTGCCACCGGGACTTCAGCGTCCGGCACTCGACGCCGACGACCCGGCCGTCTTCCATGATCAGCCGGGTGACCGCCGTCTGCCGGGCGACGTGCACGCCGGCCGCGCGGGCCGCGGACGCGAGGGCCGCGAAGAACACCCGACCGGATGTCCCCCGGGCGTGTGTCCGGTGGCCGCGTGGGGCCGGGGTCGCGACTGAACGGAACGGCCACGCGTTCTCACTGCCCGAGTAGTACAGGTAGTACTGGTTCGACGGGTACGAGGTCTTGTACGGGCAGACCGACGAGTCGAACGGGACGCCGGCCTCCGCCAGCCAGTCGATCATGTCGGCGCTCTCCGCGCAGAACCGCCGCAGCGTCTCGTCGGACACCGCGTCGCCGACCTCTTCGCGCAGGTAGGCGACCATGTCGTCGACGGTGTCGGGCACGCCGGCCGCGTGCTGCACG
This sequence comes from Actinophytocola sp., assembly GCF_036378875.1. Taxonomy (GTDB): domain Bacteria; phylum Actinomycetota; class Actinomycetes; order Mycobacteriales; family Pseudonocardiaceae; genus Actinophytocola. The sequence continues at coordinate 83,783 of NZ_DASUVO010000045.1, read as the reverse complement.
AAGGTCCCGCCGCCCGCGTACACCACCCCGCCCGACATCGCCGTCGCGCCGCCGCCCGCGAACCGGTCCAGTGCCACCACGGACGCGCCGGCTCGGGCGGCCTCGAGTGCGGCACACGCACCCGCCCCGCCGAAGCCCACCACGACGACGTCCGCCTCCGAGTCCCACGCCAAGGGCATGGCAAAAACTATAACCTGTTCTAGTATGGGTTCCATGGACGAGTACGACGTGATCGTGGTCGGGAGCGGCGCGGCCGGCATGACCGCGGCGCTGACCGCTGCCCACCACGGACTTCGCACCGTGCTCATCGAGAAGGCACCGCACTTCGGCGGGTCGACGGCACGTTCCGGTGGCGGGGTCTGGGTGCCCAACAACGACGTGCTGCTGGCCGATGGCGTGCCGGACACGACCGAGCAGGCACGTGCCTACCTCGAGCACATCACCGGCGACGCCGTCGACGACGACCTGCGTGCCGCGTTCCTCGACAACGGACCGGCCATGCTGCGGTTCGTGCTGGCCAACACCCCGCTGCGACTGCGGTGGGTCACCGGCTACTCCGACTACTACCCAGAGGCGCCCGGCGGCCTGCCGATGGGCCGGTCACTGGAACCGCGGCCGCTCAACGCCGCGGTGCTCGGCGACGAACTGCGAAACCTCGCGCCGCCGTACCTCAAGGCGCCCACCGGAATGACCGTCACCCAGGCCGACTACCGCTGGATGAACCTCATCGCCCGGCATCCGAAGGGTCTGCTCCGCGCGGCACGGGTGGCCGGCCGCCGCGTGGTCTCCCTGGTGCTGCGCAGGCAGTTGCTGGCGATGGGGCAGGCGCTCTCGGCCGGGCTACGCGTCGGACTGTCCCGGATGGACGTGCCGGTGCTGCTGTCCACACCGCTCACCAACCTCGTCACCGAGGACGGCCGCGTGACCGGCGTCGAGATCCTTCGGGACGGCAAGCCGGACACCATCCGGGCCAGGCGCGGTGTGTTGCTGGCGTCCGGCGGGTTCGAGCACAACGAGCGGATGCGCAAGGAGTACCAGGAAGATCCGATCGGTACGGAATGGACGGTCGGCGCCGAGGAGAACACCGGTGACGGCATCGAGGCCGGCATGAGGCTCGGCGGGGCGGTCGCGTTCATGGACGACGCGTGGTGGGGCCCGTCGATCCTGCTGCCCCGCGGGCCGTACTTCTGTCTGGCGGAGCGCAGTCTGCCCGGTTGTATCCTGGTCAACCAGCGCGGAGAGCGCTTCGTCAACGAGGCGGCGCCGTACGTGGACGCCGTGCACGCGATGTACGAGACGAAGAGCGTGCCGGCCTGGCTGATCGCCGACCAGAACTACCGGAACCGGTACCTGTTCGCCGGTCTCGGTCCCCGACAGCCCTTCCCTGGCCGCTGGTACAAGTTCGGGGCCGTGCGCCGCGGTAGCACGCTCGAGGCGCTGGCAAAGGAGATCGACGTGCCGCCGGATGCCCTGCGGGACACCGTGTCGAGGTTCAACGGGTTCGCGGAGTCCGGGGTGGACAGTGACTTCCATCGCGGGGACAGCGCGTACGACCGGTACTACGGTGACCCACGCAACCGGCCCAACCCCAACCTCGCGTCGCTGCGCCGCGCGCCGTTCTACGCGATCAGGATCGTGCCGGGCGACCTCGGCACGAAGGGCGGGCTACGCACGGACACGGCGGCACGCGTGCTGCGGGAGGACGATTCGGTGATCGACGGGTTGTACGCGGCGGGCAACGCGAGCGCACCGGTGATGGGCCACACGTACGCGGGCCCCGGCGCGACGCTCGGTCCGGCAATGGTGTTCGGGTACCTGGCGGCACTCGACATGGCGGGAGAGACCAAATGACCAGCTTTCGCACGATCGACGTCGGCGCGCCACGCACGCGGTTCGCGCGCGGGTGGCACTGCCTCGGCCTCGCGGAACCGTTCCGCGACGGCAAGCCGCACGCGATCGAGGCGTTCGGCACCAAGCTCGTCGTGTTCGCCACCGAGGACGGCAAGCTCAACGTGCTCGACGCGTACTGCCGGCACATGGGCGGCGACCTGTCGCAGGGCACGGTCAAGGGTGAGGCCATCGCGTGCCCGTTCCACGACTGGCGCTGGGCCGGCAACGGCAAGTGCGTGCAGATCCCTTACGCCAAGCGGATCCCGCTCCGGGCACGCACCCGCTCGTGGCTGACCCTGGAGCGCAACCAGCAGCTGTTCGTGTGGCACGACCCGGAGGGCAACCCGCCGCCCGAGCACGTCGTGATCCCGGAGACCAAGGGCGCGTCCAGCGACGAGTGGAGCGACTGGACCTGGGACACCGTGAAGATCGAGGGCTCCAACTGCCGCGAGATCATCGACAACATGGTCGACATGGCCCACTTCTTCTACATCCACTTCGCGTTCCCGACCTACTTCAAGAACGTGTTCGAGGGTCATGTCGCCACGCAGTACCTCAACTCGCGTGCCCGCTCGGACGTTCCGCTCACGGGGTCGAGCTACTCGGTGGAAGGCGTGACGCTCAAGTCGGAGGCGTCCTACTTCGGCCCGTCCTACATGATCAACGACATTTGGCAGGACTTCTCCGGCACGACCATCGAGACCGTGCTGATCAACTGCCACTACCCGGTCACGCCGGACTCCTTCGTCCTGCAGTGGGGGGTGAGCGTGAAGAAGCTGCCGGGACTGCCGAAGGAGAAGGCGGACAAGGTGGCCGGCAAGCTCGCGAAGAGCTTCGGCATCGGGTTCCTGCAGGACGTGGAGATCTGGCGGAACAAGACCCGGGTGGACAACCCCCTGCTGTGTGAGGAGGACGGCCCGGTCTACCAGCTGCGCCGCTGGTACGAGCAGTTCTACGTGGACACCGCGGACGTGACCGAGGAGATGACGCAGCGGTTCGAGTTCGAAGTGGACACCACCCGCGCGAACGAGGTGTGGGAGCAGGAGGTCGCGGAGAACCTGGCTCGCCAGGAGGCGGAGGCGCGATGACGGTCTGGGCGAAGGCGCCGCCGCACGGCGACCCGATGGGCACGCTGTCCGACGAGCACGAGTACCTCACCAGCGGGCTGACGCCGGTCGCGTGCGCGGCCTGCACGACGGAAGTACTGGTGCGCAAGGCAAGCCGGGAGCACATGAGCATCCAGTGGCAGTCCTCGCCTGCCGACTCGTGCCCGGAGTTCGCGGCGCGGGTGGCTGCCGGCGAGCTGTCCGCCCGTATCGACACGTGCCCACGGCTGCGGGAGGCGATCGAGCGAGCGGTGGCGACCGGTGCGGTGGCGGTGCCCGAATGAGTGAGCTTGCGAACGAATCATGGACGTCGTGAGTGAGGTGCGCTCGTACCGCCTGCGGGTCGCCGAGGTGGTGCCCGAGACGGCGGACGCGTGCTCGCTCGTGTTCGACTCCCCCGGTCTCGACTACAAACCGGGCCAGTTCCTGACGCTGCGGATCCCGAGCGATCGCTGTGGCTCCGTGGCACGGTGTTACTCGCTGTCCAGCTCGCCGCACGTCGACTCGTCGTTGAAGGTGACGGTCAAGCGCACGGCCGACGGCTACGGCTCGAACTGGATCTGCGACTCGGTGTCCGCAGGTGACGAGCTGGAGTCACTGGCGCCGGCGGGTATCTTCACTCCCTCCTCTTTGGACTCGAAACTGCTGCTGTTCGCCGCGGGCAGCGGCATCACACCGGTGATGTCGATCGTGAAGTCGGTGCTGGCGGCCGGTTCGGGCCGTGTGGTCCTGGTGTACGCGAACCGCGACGAGCAGTCGGTGATCTTCGCAACCGAACTGGCCGCGCTGATGGCCGAACACCCGACCCGGCTGACGGTGATCCACTGGCTGGAGTCGGTGCAGGGACTGCCGTCCGCGCCGACGCTGTCCGCGCTGGCGCGACCCTACGCCGCATACGAGGCGTTCATCTGCGGCCCGGCGCCGTTCATGGCCGCGGTCCGCACGGCGCTGTCGGACCTGGGTGTGCCACGCGAGCGTGTCCACATCGAACGGTTCAAGTCACTGGGCGCGAACCCGTTCGAGCAGGCGGTGGTCGCCGAGTCGGCAAGCGCGCGCGTCGCCTCGGTGAAGGTCACACTGGACGGTGCGGAACACCGGTTCGACTGGCCTGCGGACACCAAGCTGCTGGACCTGCTGCTGGCACGAGGGCTTGACGCGCCGTACTCCTGCCGGGAGGGTGCCTGCAGTGCGTGCGCGTGCCGGCTCGTGGCCGGGGAGGTGAAGATGCTGAACAACGACGTCCTCGACGACGAGGACCTCGATGACGGCATCAGGCTCGCGTGCCAGTCGCTACCGGTGACCGACGACGTCGAGATCAGCTACGAGTGAGGTGACGGATGCCCATCGACCCCGACGTGGCGATCGGTGCGGACCTTGGCACGACGAAGTTCGAGTGGACCAGCTCGAACGTGCTGCTCTACCACCTGGCGTTGGGTGCGGGCGCCCAACCGGTTTCCGAGCCGGAACTGGGCTACGTGCTGGAGGACCGCCTGAAGGTGCTGCCCACCTTCGGTGTGGTGGCCCCGAACTTCCGCATGTTCGAGCCGCCGGCGGTGACGTTCCCCGGCATCGACATAGACCTGTCGAAGGTGCTGCACGGCACGCAGTCCATCACCGTGCACGGCCCGCTCCCGAGGGACGGCCAGGGCGTGGCCCAGTCCCGGATCGCGGACGTGTGGGACAAGGGCAAGGCAGCGGTGATCGTGCAGGAGGCCACGATCACCACCTCGTCCGGTGATCCACTGTGGACCACGACGTCGAGCATCTTCGCCAGGGGCGAAGGCGGTTTCGGCGGCTCACGCGGCCCGTCCAACCGGCAACCGGCCCCCGAGGGTGACCCGGTGCTGGAGGTGGAGGTGCCCACGTTGCCGCAGCAGGCACTGCTGTACCGGCTGTGCGGCGACCGCAACCCCCTGCACGCGGACCCGGCCTTCGCCGCGCTGGCGGGCTTCGACCGGCCGATCCTGCATGGCCTGTGCACGTACGGCATCGTGTGCAAGGCCCTTGTGGACAATCTGCTGTCCGGCGATGTCACCAGGGTGGCGACGTTCGGCACGCGGTTCGCCGGCGTGCTGTTCCCGGGTGAGTCGCTGCGGATCCGCGCGTGGCGGACGGAAGACGGCTACCGGGCGACCGCAACGGCCATCGACCGCGACGACGCCCCGGTGCTTGACGAAACGGTGCTGGCGGTCCGGTAGGTTCGGTCGTGTGATCGAACGTCTCAGACCTGACCACGCCCCGGCGCTGCTGACGTTCGAGCTGGAGAACCGCGCCTACTTCGCGGCGTCCATACCGGACCGCGGCGACGGCTACTTCGCCCTGTTCGCGGAACGCCACCAAGCGCTCCTCGACGAGCAGGACGCCGGCCTGTGCCACTTCCACCTGATCATCGGTGACGGCCGCGAGGTGCTGGGCCGCGTCAACCTGGTGGACGTGGCCGACGGCTCGGCCGAGTTGGGCTTCCGCATCGCGGAGAAGGCCGCCGGTAAGGGCCTGGCGACCGCCGCAGTCCGCGAAGTGTCCACTTTGGCGGCCACGACCTACGGCCTGACCAGCCTGCGAGCACGTGCGGCGGTCGACAACACCGGCTCCCGGAAGGTGCTGACCCGCACCGGCTTCGTGCCCACCGGCGAGAAGATCACCCTCGACGACAAGCCAGGGCTTTCCTATCTGCTGAAACTGGCCTGAGCTGATCGCTATGCTCGCGGGAATGTGGCGGACGCTGGCGAAAGTGGTGGCCGCGCTGCTCGTGCTGTTCGTCGGCAGCCTCGCCTTCAACGCCGCTTCCGGGCAGAGCCGCTGGCCGGGCCCCCTCGACTTCGTGCGCACCCATCCCTGGGTGGTGCTGGTCCTGTTGATCCCGCTGGCGCTGGTCGGCATGTGGCAGGCGCCGCGCCGGGAGCGCAGCGAGGCGCCCTCCGCGACCTTCCGCCTACCCCCACGCAACGGTCACTTCACGGGCCGTGAGGCCGTCATGAAGGAGCTGCGTCTTCAGCTCACGTCCGCGAACGACATCGTCATCCACGGGTTGGGCGGTGTCGGCAAGACACAGCTCGCCATCGAGTACGCCTACCGCTACCTGCCGAAGTACCGGTTCGTCGCGTTCGTGGACGCCGAGCATCCCGACCTCGTCACCACACAGTTCGCCTCACTGGCGCGCGAGCTGGGCCTGACGGAGATCGGCGCCGAGCAGGTCATCCCACGCGTGTACGGCAAGCTGCGCGACCGCCGCCCCTGGTTGATCATCTTCGACAACGGGGAGAAGCCAGGCCCGCTCGCCCACGCCCTGCCCGCGGGAGACCTGGCGGGCAACGGGCACGTGATCGTCACGACCAGGGTGAGCGGCTGGTCGTCCAGGGCGGGCGTGCTCGACCTGGACGTCTTCGCGCGTCAGGAGTCGATCGCACTGCTGACCAGGCGCGTACCCGACATGTCCGAGGCGGTGGCCGACCAGATCGCCGAGCAGCTGGGTGATCTGCCGCTCGCGCTGGAACAGGCGGCCGGGTACATGGACTACAACCACACCGCGCCTGAGGAGTACCTCGCCCTGCTGACCTCGCGGCTGGAGGAGATGATCGCGCAGGGCGAGTTGGCCGACCGCCCCGCGGTGGTGGTGGCCACGCTGTGGCAGATGAGCCTGCGCCAACTACCGCCTGCCTCGGTCGAACTGTTGGAACTGTGCGCGCTGCTGGCGCCCGAGCCGATCCCGTTGGGCCTGTTCGAAACGCTGCCAGCCGCGGCCGACCCGCTGACGTGGGACACGACGGTGGGTGCCCTGGCCGGTCTGGGCCTGGCCCGCCGCACGGACGCACACCTGGTGGTGCACCGGTTGGTGCAGGCCGCGGTCCGAGCCGCCATGCCGCAGGGTTCACATCGTGCGCGGCTTCGTGAAGCGCTGCTGTCCGCGGCCCCACATGACATCCACGGCGACCCGGCCGCGCCAGAACGCTGGCAGGAACTCCTCCCACACGTCCTGGCGGTCACCACCGAGGACTCGTCCCCCGAAACGGCACTACTGCTGCGCCTCGCCGCGACGTACCTGATACAGATCGGCGACCGCCGGCTGGCCGCGCCACTGTGCGAACGCGCACTGACCATCAACGAGTCCCTCGACCGGGACTCGGAGATCGGCTTCGACCTGATCACGCTGGCCCAGATCCACCGCGAGCTCGACGCCGCCGACCGTGCACTCCCGCTGGCGGAACGCGCACTGCGGCTACACGAGAGCAGTCTGCCGGCGGACAGCCCAGCCATCGCCACGGACCTGGCCACACTGGCCCGAATCCAGCGGCAACTGGGCGACCACGCCTCGGCTCTGCCGCTCGCCGAACGCGCACTGCGGATCGACGAGGCCGCGTACGGTCCGGACAACGCGTACGTGAGCTTCGACCTGATCGCACTGGCATCGATCCACGTCGACCTGGGCGACCACGCGACGGCACTGCCGCTGATCTCCCGCGCCCTCGAGATCCGCGAGGCGATCTACGCGCCGGACCACCTGTACATCGGATATGCCCTGCTGTTCAAGGCACAGGTCCTGCACGCACTCGGCGACCCAACAACCGCCCCGCTCGCCCAACGCGGCGCACGCATCCACCGCACCCAACTCGGCGCGGACCACCCCAAGACCGAGGAAGCCTTCGCCCAACTCAAGAAGATCACAGGACGCTGACCACCGACCTCGGACGCGACCCTGCGGATGCCCGCCGGGCGCTGTGACGGGGTCACTTCAGCTCTGCGGAAGTCTTCCCGAGCAGGCGGCGGGCGATGATCAGTTGCTGGATCTGTTGGGTGCCTTCGAAGATGTCCATGATCTTGGCGTCTCGGGACCACTTTTCCAGTAGTTCGTGTTCCGTGTAGCCGATCGAGCCTGCCAGTTCTACGCAGCGCAAGGTGATCGCGGTGGCTGAGCGGCCTGCTTTTGCCTTTGCGTACGAGGCCTGTAGTGAGTTGGGTTGGCGGTTGTCGGCCATCCATGCGGCCTGCAGTGTCAGCAGGTACATGGCCTCGTAGTCCGCTTCCATTTCCAGGAAGGCGGCCGCCGCGGCGGGTTGGTTGTTCGTGGGGCGGTCGTAGTCGATTTCCACGCCTGCTTCGGTCAGGAGGCGGCGGGTTTCCTCCAGGGCGGCGCGGGCGATGCCGACCGCCATGGCGGCTACCAGTGGCCTTGTGTTGTCGAACGTCTGCATGACGCCCGCGAAGCCCTGGTCTGGCTTGATTTCCGGGGTGCCCAACAGGTTTGACGCCGGAACCCGGCAGTTGTCCAGGCGGAAGTGGGCCGTGTCCGAGGCTCGGATGCCCAGTTTGTGTTCCAGGCGCACCAACTCGAAGCCGGGAGTGTCACGTTCGACCACGAAGGACTTGATCGCGGCCTTGCCCAGGGAGCGGTCCAGCGTCGCCCACACGACAACGCAGTCCGCGCGCTCGCCGGACGTCACGAAGATCTTCTCGCCGTTCAGGACATAGTGGTCACCGTCGCGGACGGCTGTTGTGCGGATGGCTCCCGAGTCCGAGCCCGTGTCCGGTTCGGTGATCGCCATGGCCGCCCACTTGCCCTTGAAGCGGGCCAGTTGCTCCTCCGACGCCACCGACGCGATCGCCGCGTTGCCCAGGCCCTGGCGAGGCATCGACAACAGCAGACCCGCGTCGCCCCAGCACATTTCCATGGTGCCCAGGCAGACGGACATGTTCGCTGTGGACGGTTTGCCCGAGGTGCGGCGCACGCCCCCCGCACCCGCGCCGCCGCCAGACGCGCTCAGGCCGTCCAAAAGGGACGCCAGCGTGTCCAGCTCCTTCGGGTACGTGTGCTCTGCCTGGTCGTACTTCCGCGAGTTCGGGCGGAGGAACGCCATGGCCGCCTGGCGGGCCTGGTCCACCAAGGTGGTCAGCTTGCGGGGAACCTCGAGGTTGATCACACCAGCACCGCGCCTTCCATCACGCCGACCGCCCGCAGGTCGCGGTACCACCGCTCCACCGGGTGCTCCTTCACGAACCCGTGGCCGCCGAGCAGCTGCACGCCGTCGCTGCCGATCTGCATTCCCTTGTCCGTGCACAGCTTTCGCGCCAGCGCCGTCTCTCGGGCGAACGGAAGCCCAAGGGCCGCACGGGAAGCAGCCCGGTAGGTCACCAGTCGCATACCGTCCAGCTCCGTGCCGATGTCCGCGACCCGGAACGCCACGCCCTGCCGGTGCGACACCGGCTCACCGAACGCCACCCGCTCGTTGACGTACGGGATGACGTAGTCCAGCACCGCACGGCCCGTCCCCACCGCGAGTGCGCACCAACCCAGCCTCGCCAGCCGGACACACGCGGCGTAGTCCGCCGCCAGCAAAGCGGATTCCGGCACGGCCACCTGATCCAGCACCACCCTGCCGGTGCCGGCGGCACGGATACCCATGGCCGGCTCCGACTCGATCGTCACCGACGAGGACTCCACAATGAACAGTGCTGGTCCGCGACCCTCCACATCGGCCGCGATGACGAACAGCTCAGCAAAAGCCGCTCTGGGCACCAGCGACTTCACGCCGGTCAACCGGAAGCCGCCGGCGGTCCGGTACGCCTTGGTACGCAAGGAGAACGGGTCGAACAGCGGATAGGGCTCCTGGATGGCCAGTGCCGCGGCCGGCACGTCGTCACCGGTGAACGCCGGCAGGTATGTCGCCTGCTGGTCCTCGTTCCCCCACCGCACCAACGCGTTCGACACGGCTGCCGGCGCGAGGCACGCCAGCGCGAGACCCATGTCCCCCGTGGCAAGGGCCTCCGCCACCAGCAGGTTGGTCACGGTCGAACTCTCGGTCGCGACACCGCCGAACTCCTCCGGCACGCCGAGCAACGCGATGCCCAGCTCGCCGGCGGTCCCGAGCAGCTCCGGGGGTGTCTCGCACTTCTCGTCAGCGGCGGCCGCCGCGGGGCGCAGCCGCTCGGTCGCGAACTCGCGGACCGTGTCGACGATCAGCTGCTGCTCCTCGGTGGGGGTCAGATCGAACACGCCGCTGTCCGACACGGGTGGCAAACGTTTGGCGGACCCCAGTTCGCGGGCGGCCGTGAACGTGCGGGTCGCCGCCCCGGCAGCCTGGAACCCGGTCTTCGTCGCCTGGTACAGCGCCCTGTCCACCGGTTTCTTCAGCCCGAGCCGGTCGATGACGGGCGCGCCCGCGACCTTGTTGAGTGCGGACATCACGGCACCCATGGCATTGCGCCTGTGCGGCTTGGCGCCAAGTCCCTCGCTGGCCGACACCCGATCCCCCTTACCTACTCGCGAGTTAAATAACGCTAGCTACTCTAGAGTAGGGTACGCGAAAACGCGGTTCAGGAGTGACTTGGGTCACGATTCGGTTGCCATGGCCGCGCCTGTTCGAAGGCGGCACACGCGGCCAGCACCCGCGCGTCCGCATGCCGCGGGCCCACGACCTGCAGGCCAACGGGCAACCCAGCCGAGGTGAACCCGCACGGCACCGTCGCGGCCGGCTGCTGCGTCAGGTTGAACGGGTACGTGAACGGCGTCCACCCGGTCCACCGGTCGAACCCCGGCGGTGCCTCGACGCCCGCCTCGAACGCCGGGATCGGCATGGTCGGCGTCAGCAGCAGGTCGTACTGCTCGTGGAACGCGCCCATGGTCCGGCCGAGCGCCGCGCGGGTCGCGGTCGCCTCGATGAAGTCGAGGGCCGAGTACTCGGCGCCCTGCGCAGACACCTCCCGCAACCCGGGGTCCAGCCGCGCCCGTTGCGCGTCCGTGAGCGGCGCGGTCACCGCCGCGGCACCGGAGAACCACAGCACGTGGAACGCGTCGACCGGGTCCGCGAAACCGGGGTCGGCGACCGACACGACCGCACCCAGTTCGGTGAACACCGAGACGGCCGACTCCACCAGTGCGGCCACCTCGGGATCGACGGACACGTAACCGAGGTCGGGGCTGAACGCGATCCGCATGCCCGCGACGGTCGCGGACTCGGCGGCGGCCACAAAGGACTCGTGTGGCCGGGGCCCTGCCGACCAGTCTCGACTGTCCATACCGGACAGCACGTCGAGCGCGAGCGCGGAGTCACGCACGGACCAGGACAGCGGGCCGACGTGCGAGAGCGTCCCGAACGGGCTCGCGGGATAGATCGGCACGAGCCCGTAGGTCGGCTTGATCCCGAAGACCCCGCTGAACGACGCCGGGATGCGGATCGACCCGCCGCCGTCGGTGCCGAGCGCGATCGCGCCCATGCCGGTGGCCACCGCGACGGCCGCACCGCCGCTCGACCCACCCGCTGTCTTCGTGGTGTCCCAAGGGTTCCGGGTGACGCCGGTGAGCGGGCTGTCGGTGACGCCCTTCCAGCCGAGCTCCGGCGTCGTGGTCTTGCCGATGATCACGGCATGGTGCTCACGCAGCCGCGCGACCGACGGCGCGTCGACGTCCCACAGCTGGTCGGGGTCGATCGAGTGCGAGCCACGCAGCGTCGGCCAGCCGGCCGTGAGCAGCAGGTCCTTCACCGAGACGGGCACGCCGTCGAGCAACCCGCGTGGCTCGCCGCGCCGCCACCGTTCTTCGGAGGCCGCGGCGTCGGCCAGTGCTCGCGCCGCGTCGACCAGGCAGAACGCGTTCAGCGAACCGTCCTGCTCCTCGATGCGGCCGAGCGCGTCCTTCACCGCCTCCACCGGAGACAGCCGGCCAGCCCGGTACTCGGCGAGCATCGACGTCGTGGTCATGGATTCTCCCTCACATAGCCACGGGACTTGTCGACCACGTTCAGCAGCGGCTGGCCCTCCAGGTAACGCCGGAGGTTGTCGGCGAACAACGCCACCAGCTCCGACCGCCATCCCACCGCGTCACCGGACATGTGCGGCGACACGATCACGTTCGGCAGGTGCCACAGCGGGGACGAGACGGGCAGCGGCTCGTCGACGAACACGTCGAGCGCCGCTCCCGCGAGCCGGTCGGCCGCCAGCGCCTCGACCAGGTCCTCCTGCACGACCAGCGGTCCGCGACCGACGTTGATCAGCCGCGCGGTCGGCTTCATGGCTGCGAGGGCCTTCGCGTCGATCATGCCGCGTGTCTCGTCGGTCAGCGGCGCGGCCAGCACCACGTAGTCGGCGTCCGGCAGAGCCTCGGACAGCGACGATATGGGAAGCACCTCACCCAGGTCAGGGTCCTCCGACCGGGCAACACGACCAAGGCCCGTGACGGTCATGCCGACCGCGGTGAGCTTGCGGCCGATGGCACGGCCGATCGGGCCGGTGCCCGCGACCAGCGCGTGCCTGCCGCTGACCCGCTCGGTCTCCCGGTGGCGCCAGCGGCGTTCCCGTTGCTGGGCCAGCGTGGTCGGCAGGTCCTTGGCGAGCGCGAAGACCAACCCGAGGACGTACTCCGCCATCGGCTCGTCGAAGACACCCCGGGCGTTGGTGACCACGATGTCGCCGGCCACCACTTCGGGTGTCAGCACATGGTTGACGCCGGCACTCGCGGCATGCACCCAGCGCAGCGCGGACGCGGCGGGCCAAGCGGTGGCCAGTGCGCTCGACCGGAAGTCCCAGACGCACAGGACATCGGCTCCCGGCAACACGTCCACCAGGTCGTTCCCGGTGGAATAGCGGACGTCCGCGAGGGCCTCGACCTGGGCCATCCCGTCCGGTCGCCCGGTGTTGCCACTCGGGGCGTGAAGGACTACGACAGTACTTGCTGACACGGGATTGACACGCTATGTACCGCTCGTATGATTGTCAACAATCTTCACGAGGGGTACGCCGATGGCTCGATTCATGACGATCACACTCGAACGCCGTGGCGTCTCGTGCGTGGCCCAGCTCCTCGACAAGGACGCACCCCGAACCTGTGACGCCGTGTGGGAGAACCTCCCCCACGCCGGGCCGGTGCACCACGCCAAGTACGCCCGCAACGAGATCTACACGATGGTGGAACGGTTCGTCGACGAGCCCATCGGCTACGAGAACCCCACCGTCACCCCGATCCCCGGCGACGTGGTGTTCTTCGACTTCCCCGGCGGCATGCTCGACCGCGCCTTCAAGGAGGAGAAGGGTCTCGAGCAGCTGCCGGGCGTCATCGACCTCGCGATCTTCTACGGCCGCAACAACATCCTGCTCAACGGCGATGTCGGTTGGGTGCCGGGGAACGTCTACGGCTCGATCGTCGAGGGGCTCGACGCGATGGCCGAGGCATGCAACGACGTCTGGAGGTCGGGCAGCGTCGGTGAGCGGCTGGTTTACCAGCGGCACGACGGCTGAGCGGGGGCGGCCATGCTTCCCGACAGACCCCCGGTGGAGGTCCTCGGCCTGGTCGCGCAGCGCGGCGTCGGCGTGGTGGCGCCGTTCGACTTCGCCCTCGACCGTGAGCTGTGGCGCTGGGCGCCGGACGACATCTCCCTGTACATGACGCGGCTGCCGTTCGTGCCCGTGCCGGTGACCATCGAGATGGCCCACGCGCTGTCCGACTCCGAGCGGGTGCGGCGCGCCACGCGGGACGTGCTGGCGCCGGAACCGCTGGTGGTGACGTACGCGTGCGCGTCGGGCAGCTTCGTCGGCGGCGCGGCCGGCGAGCGCGCGCTGCACGCCAGCATGATGGCGGCCGGCGCGCCGGTGGCGACCACGACGTCCGGCGGGCTCATCGCGGCCCTGCGGGCGCTGGCGCTGACGCGGATCGCGGTTGTGACGCCCTACATCGACAGCGTGACCGAGCGGCTGCTGTCCTTCCTGGGTGAGCACGGGGTCGAGGTGGTGACGAGCATCGGGCTCGGGCTGCTCGACCACATCTGGCGGGTCGGCTACTCGGAGACCGTGCGTGCGGTCTCCTCGGTGGACGTGCCGGCCGCCGAGGGCGTGTTCATCAGCTGCACGAACGTGCCCACCTACGACATCATCGGCCCGCTGGAACGGTGGCTCGGCAAGCCGGTGCTGACGGCGAACCAGGTCACCATGTGGTCGGCGCTGCACGCGATCGGGTCGCCGATGATGGCGGCCGGGCAACTGCTGGCGCAGGTCACCGAGCCGCACCTGAGCGAGCCGCCGGGAACAGGCCCGCGAACGCCGAGCGGAGCGAGGCCATGACACAGCCTGGCTCGGGGATGAACGTGACCACCATCGGCTTCCTCTACCCCGGCTACAGCGCGGAGGACGAGTACCCGGCGATGGAGCGGCTGTTGGCCGCGTCCGGTACCGCGGTGTCGCTGCCGGTCGTGCACACGCTGATGCGCGAGGACGCGCACCGGGTCGACGCGCTGCTGGACATCGGCGGCGCGGACGTGCTGGCCGAGGGCGCCCGGTCGTTGGGGGACGTCGACGCCGCGGTGTGGGCGTGCACGAGCGGGAGCTTCGTCTTCGGTTGGGACGGCGCGTCCGCGCAGGTGGAGGGCGTGCGCGCGGCGGCCGGTGCGCCGGCGTCCAGCACGTCCTTCGCGTTCGTCAACGCCGCTCGGCACCTGGGGCTGCGCCGGGTGGCCGTGGCGGCGACCTACCCGCGGGACGTCGCGGCGCGGTTCGTGGCGTTCCTCGCCGCCGCGGACGTCGAGGTCGTTTCGCTGTCGTGCAAGGGAATCGTCACCGCCGCGGAGGTCGGCACGCTCGGCCGCGACGACGTGCTGTCGTTCGTGGCCGCGCAGGACCACCCGGACGCCGAGGCCGTCCTCGTGCCCGACACGGCACTGCACACGGTGGAATGGCTGACCGATTTGGAAGACTTGCTCGGCAAGCCCGTGCTGACCGCGAACCAGGTCAGCGTCTGGGAAGGGCTGCGGCTGGTGGGCGCTACCGAGCCGCGTACGGGGTTGGGGGCTTTGTTCTCGTGAGTGAGTTGGGTGAGTTGGAGCCGGTCGCACGGCAGTCGACGGCGGAGCTGATCGCCGAGCAACTGCGGGCGGCGATCATGTATGGCACGCTGGCACCCGGAACGCAGCTGGGCGAGTCGGACCTGGCCGCACGCTTCGCGGTGAGCCGGGGTCCGTTACGGGAGGCCATGCAGCGGCTCGTGCAGGAGGGGTTGCTGCGTGGCGAGCGGCACCGGGGGCTGTTCGTGATCGACCTGTCGGCATCGGACGTGCGGGACGTCTATCTCGCCCGCCTGGCCATCGAGCGCATGGCGTGCCAGCTGATCATGGCGGGCAACCGGGGCGAGGCCGTCGCGCGGCTGTCGGAGGCGCTGTCCACGCTGGTCACGGCGGCGTCGGGCGGCGACCGGCACGCGATGAGCGACGCGGACCAGGCCTTCCACCAGACGCTCGTGAGCTGTTCGGGCAACAGCCGGCTGGAGCGGATGGCGCAGACGCTCCTCGTCGAGACCCGCATGTGCCTGACCGCCCTGCAGAAGCACTACCCCGAGTCCGACGAGCTGGTGGCCGAACACCGGGCACTGGTGAACGCCATCTCAGACGGCGACGAGCAGCTGCTGGCGTCACTGATCGAGGCACACATGCAGGACTCGATCGACCGGCTCGTCCCGCCGCTGCCCTGACCTCAGGTGCCCTCGCGGAGCAGGTCCGTGTCGAACTTGCCGTCCACTATGGATAAGGCCAGCTCGCTGACGCGCATGTTGTGACTGCGTGCGTGGGTGCGCAACGCGCCGAACGCCTCCGGCATGGTCAGGCCGAGGCGCTCGGACACCACGCCCTTCGCCTGTTCGATGACCACCCGGCTGTTCAGTGCGTGCTGGAGCTGCGCGGCGAGGGTCTCCTGCTTGTGCAGCGCGCGGGCGCGCAGGATGCCGATCGTCGCGATGTCGGCCATGGCCTGGGCCAGGCGGGCGTCCTCCTTCGCGACGTCGCCCGGCTCGGTCCGGTACAGGGTCAGCGTGCCGGCCAGCTCCTCGTGGCGCCGGAGCGGGAACGTGTGCGTCGCCATGAAGCCGGCCTTGCAGACCGCGGCCACGTAGCTCGGCCAGCGGTCCCGCTCCGCGGTGAGGTCCGGGACGGCGATCGCCTCGCCGGTGCGGCAGCAGTCCCGCCATGGCCCTTCGTCGTGACGTTGGATCGATAACTCCACGAGAGTAAGCCGGTCGCTCGACGCGGCCACGCCGTGCTCGATCAGGAACACGCCGGCGGCGTCGACATCGAGCAGCCGAACGCAGCGATTCGCCAGCAGACGCAGAAAGTCGTCAAGCTCGAACTCCGCGGACAACGTGTCGGCTAGCTCGACGAACGCTTCCGCCAGTTCTTCCGCTGGCCTGCTGGTCACGACGTAAGACTACGGCCGAATGATCAGGCTGGGGGCAAGGTCATCGGCACCCGGCCCACTATTTGGCGAAAAATCCCACTGTGCCGTAACCATTTCAATTCACCCCGAAACGAAGATCAATTAACCGTGCTTGTCACACACCGCAGTGGTGTCGGCACCCTGCGAAGGACGCTACTCTGAGTGGTTGTCGTCGCGACCCGACAGAAATCGAACAGGGCCCTTGGACTCTGTTGGTTGACCGTTGAAATTTACGAGTATCACTCACGTGCGGGAGACGGTGGGCGTGGAGGTCACGTGAGTGCGCAGGTTATGTCGTCGGATGCTACTGAGATCTTCAGTCGTCTCAAGAGCGCCGCGTTCCATGAGCTCGTCAGATCGTCGATGGCAGGGGAACAGGAGGCGGTCGCGACGCTGTTCGCATGGGTCCGACCGGCCATAGTTCGCTACTGTCGGTCACGCATCGGACGCAGTGGCTCGGCCTACTCGTCGGCGGACGACGTGGCCCAGGAGATCTGCATGGCCGTGCTGGGCGCGCTGGCGCGGTACGGCGACGAACCCGAGTCGTTTCTTCCGTTCGTGTACGGCATCGCCGCGCACAAGGTGGCCGACCACTACCGGCGCGCCGGCCGCGACCGTTCGGACCCGGCCGCGGACGTGCCGGACGGCATCGACCTCGGGGCCAGCCCCGAGCAGATCATGATGGCCGCGGACCTGCGGCACCGACTGACCGAGCTGCTCGGCACGCTGCCACCCCGGCAGCGGGAGATCCTCGTGCTGCGGCTGATCGTGGGTCTGTCGGCGCAGGAGACGGCGACCGCGGTCGGTCTGACCCCGACGGCGGTCCGGGTCACGCAGCACCGTGCGCTGGCCAAGCTGCGCGCGGCGCTCACCCCCGGGGAGTGGGTTTAGGTTCCCTTGGCACGCAGGTAGATCTGCACTTCCAGACGGTTGCGCTCCGCCTCCGCCTCGACCTCCCGGAGATCGAGGACCTCGAAGCCGGCCCGCTCGACGACATGTGCGAGTTCGTCGGGCGGGTAGGCGGTCACGGCGGTGGGCGCGCCCATGAAGACGATGGGTAGCTCGTCGAAGTCGCCGAGCACCATCGCGATCTGCAGCAGCTTGGGCCCGCGCAACTGGCCGCGAAGTTGGCTCAGCAGCGGCGTGATGTCCCGGCGCGGCAACATGATGAACGAGAAGAAGGCGACGGCGGCGTCGAACTCGCCGAGGTCCGCGATGTCCCGGAGGTCGCGGTGGAGGTAGCGGCCGCCGGGCGCCTGGCGCTCGGCGAGCGACAGCATGACGGCGGACTCGTCGACGCCGACGACCTCGACCCCGGCATCGAGAAGCTGCCGGGCCGTCGGCAGCCCGCTGCCGACCCCGAGATCGAGGACCCGCGCGGGGGGCGTGAGCTGGCTGATCAGCCAGGCGCCCTCGGCGATCTGCTCGTCCCGCTCGACGAACGACTCGTCGTACTGCTTGCCGATCTGGTCAAATGCCGGGTTCTGCGACACCCGAACCAGCATGCCGTGCCGGGTCGGTCACGTCCAGTTAACTGGTGGCTTTGTGTGTGAGCAGTAGGCGAACGGTCAACTCGAGGCGTTCCGCCACGTCCGAGGCCGAGGACCGGCGCGTCACCCAGGCCACCAGGTTCGACAGCCACACGTCGCCGATGACCCTGGCCAGCGCCCGGTCCTCCTCGGTGGGCTCGCCCTCGTGCAGTGCGTGGGTGAACATGCGCTCGATCAGCTTGCCGACGGCGTCGACCTCGGCGGCCGCGGACGCGTCGGCGAACATGAACGCCCTGGTCATCGCCTCGGTGAGGTTCGGGTCGCGCTGCATGGCGCGGGTGATCCGACCCAGTACGAAGAGCATCCGGTCGTAGGCCGTGTCGCCGGGGATCGCGGACCGGTCGTTGCGTTCCTGACCCCGCTCGAGCTCGCGCGCGAGGCCCGACACCAGCAGGTGGATCTTCGACGGGAAGTACCGGTACAGCGTGCCGAGAGCGACGTCCGCCTTCTCCGCGACGGTCCGCATCTGGACCGCCTCGAACCCGCCCTTCGACGCGAGCGCGATCGTCGCGTCCAGGATCCTCTTGCGACGATCCCGTTGCGCGGCGGAGCCGAGCTCCTCGTCGGTGAGCACGTTCAGCGCGTTAGCGCCGGACGTTCGCGGTCTCGCCATCGGTCGGTTCCCCTGTTTCGAAACGCGTTCCTGCCTGCTCAAGATACCTTACGCGACTCCGGTACCGGACATGTTACGTCCGTCCACAGCACAAAAACTAGAACGTGTTCTATAGTAGTCGATGTGACCTTCGAGGCTGCGATCAGCGACGCCGCCAGGCGGGCCGACACCCTGGCCACGGTCCGCGCGATGGAGACCGAGCCGCAGGCCTGGACCAAGCACCAGACCATGGTCACCGAACTGGGGCTGTGCACGATCACCCAGGACGGTGGCACCCTCGCCGACCAGGCCGCGGCGCTCACGGCGGCCGCGCGGCACCTGATCCCCGGACCGCTGCTGCCCACCGCACTGGGCAGCCTCCTCGACCTTCCGCACGTCACGGCCGTCGCCCTGGACCCCGGCGACCTCACCGTGACCGGCGACCGGGTCACCGGCACCACCTCCCCCGTGCTCGGCGCCGACGGCGTCGTCCTCCTCCGCGCGGGCGACACGTGGTGCACCGTTCAACACCCCCTCACGCCCCTCACGCCGCTCGACTTCTCCCGCCCGCTGGGCCGGCTCACGCTGACGGACGTCCCGGTCACCAGGCTCGACCTCGACACCACCACCGTCACACACCTGGCCGCGACGCTGTTCGCCGCCGAGGCCGCGGGCATCGCGCGCTGGTGCCTCGACACCGCGGTCGCCTACGCCAAGATCCGCGAGCAGTTCGACCGGCCCATCGGCTCTTTCCAGGCCGTCAAGCACCTGTGCGCGGAGATGCTGTGCCGCAGCGAGCAGGCCGCGGCACTCGCCTGGGACGCCGCGCGGGCACCCGAGTCGCTGTCCGCGCCCGCCGCCGCGGCGCTCGCACTCGACGCCGCGGTCGACAACGCCAAGGACTGCGTCCAGATCCTCGGCGGCATCGGCTTCACCTGGGAACACGACGCCCATCTGTACCTGCGCCGCGCGCTCGCCAACCGCCAACTGCTCGGCGGGAGCGCTCGTTGGCGCAGGCGGGTCGCCGATCTGGCACTGGCCGGCGAACGTCGCGGGCTCGGCGTGGTGGCCGACGACGAGGCGGCCCGTTCGGCGGCACGGGAGTTCGCGGCCAGCCTCAGTGGACTGTCCACAGCGGAGCAGCGATCGCTGCTGGCGGACAGCGGGTACCTGGTGCCGCACTGGCCACGTCCGTACGGGCTCGCGGCCTCCGCCAAGGCGCAGCTCGTGATCGACGACGAGCTGACGAAGGCCGGTGTCACACGGCCGGACCTGGTGATCGGCGCGTGGGCCGCGCCGACGATCCTCTCGCACGGCACCGAGGAGCAGCAGAAACGGTTCGTGCCACCGACGTTGCGCGGTGAGCTGCACTGGTGCCAGCTGTTCTCGGAGCCGGGCGCCGGTTCGGACCTCGCCTCTCTCCGCACCAAGGCGGTGCGGGTGGAGGGGGGTTGGGGACTGTCCGGGCAGAAGGTGTGGACGTCGGCTGCCGTGGAGGCCGACTGGGGCATCTGTCTCGCCCGCACCAACCCGGACGCGCCGAAGCACTCCGGTATCACGTACTTCCTCGTGGACATGAAGTCTCCGGGCATCACGCTGCGCCCGCTGCGGGAGATCACCGGCGAGGCCCGCTTCAACGAGGTGTTCCTCGACGACGTGTTCGTCCCGGACGAGTGCGTGGTGGGCGAGGTCGACGGCGGCTGGCGGCTGGCCCGCACGACGCTCGCCAACGAGCGGGTGGCGCTCGGCGGCGGCTCGTCGCTCGGCGATGGGGTCGAACGCCTGCTGTCCCTCGTCACCGACGTCGACTACTGGTCCCGTGAGCGCCTCGGGTTCCTGGTGGCGCAAGGGCTTTCGGTGTCTCTTGTGGACCTTCGGGCCACGCTGCGGCAGCTGGACGGTCGCGGGCCAGGTCCGGAGTCGAGCGTGTGCAAGCTGGTCGGGGTCCGGCAGCGGCAGGACGTCGCCGAGGCCGCCGTGGACCTGCTCGGTCCGGCCGGCGCGGCCGTCGACGAGACCACCGAGCCGGTGTTGCACGAGCTGCTGCTCACCCGCTGCCTCAGCATCGCCGGTGGCACCACACAGGTGCTACGCAACCTCGTCGGCGAGCGCATCCTCGGCCTGCCAAGGGAGAAACCCTGATGGACTTCGCGCTGGACGACACACAGCAGGCGGTCGCCGCCCTCACCCGCGAGATCCTCACCCGGGAGCCGGATCCGGACTCGGCGTGGAAAGCCCTGGCACAGGCCGGTTTGCTGGCGGGCGACGGGCTCGGTGTGATGGAGACCGCCGTGGTGCTGACCGAGGTGGGCCGGGTCGCGGCGCCGTTGCCTGCGTTCAGCACGCTCGCGCTCGGCGTTCTCCCGATCGCCCACCACGGCTCGTCGGAACAGCAGGAGATACTGGCGCAGGTGGCCACCGGCGAGCACCGGCTGACCGCGGCCCTCCGCGCCTCCGTGACGTGCGATGAAGGACGCCTTTCTCTCACTGGACGTGGGGAAGGCGTCCTTCATCGCACACTGTCCGGCCGGGCCGTCGGGGTGCCGGACGCCGCTTCCGCTTTTCGGATCCTGGTTCCTGTTGGGGACACCGTTTTCCTCGTCTCGCCTGACGACACCACCCTGACCCGCACCTACTCGGCCGGTGGGACACCCGAGTACACCGTCGTCCTGGACGGGACGCCGGGCGAGGCACTCTGTGCAACGGCTGCCCTGCAACGGTTCGCGGTCGCTGGTGCGTGTGGCTACGGCGACGGTCTGCTCGCCGGTGCCCTGGACCTGACCGCCACGCACATCCGCACCCGCGAACAGTTCGGCAAGCCGCTCGCCACGTTCCAGGCCGTGGCACAGCAGATCGCCGACGTCTACATCTCGGCCAGGACACTGCATCTCGCGGCGTGGTCGGCGATCTGGCGACTTGCTCACGACAAGGACCCGGACAGCGACCTCGACGTCGCCGCCTACTGGCTCGCCGAGGAGGCCATGCCCGCGCTCCATACGTGCCACCACCTGCACGGCGGCGTCGGCGTCGACGTCAGCTACCCACTGCACCGCTTCTACTCCGCCATCAAGGACCTGGTCCGACAGCTGGGTGGCGTCGAGCGCCGGCTGGCGGAGGTCTGACATGGACATCGAGCTCACCCCCGCACAGCACGCGCTCACCCTGGAACTACGCGAGTACTTCCGCGATCTCATGTCCACTTCGGAACGTGAGGCGCTGCTCGTCGAGCGGCACGGCGAGACCTATCGCGCGGTCGTGCGTCGCATGGGCCGGGACGGCTGGCTCGGCGTCGGCTGGCCGCAGGAGTACGGCGGTCGCGGCTTCGGCCTGGTCGAGCAGCAGATCTTCGTCAACGAGGCCGCCCGCGCCGACATTCCTCTGCCGGGCGTCACGCTGCAGACCGTCGGCCCGACGCTGCAGGTGTTCGGCACCCCGGCACAGAAGGACTTCTTCCTCCCGAGGATCCTCGCCGGCGAGATCCACTTCGCCATCGGCTACACCGAACCGGAGGCCGGCACGGACCTGGCCTCGTTGCGCACCGCCGCCGTGCGGGACGGGGACACGTACGTCGTCAACGGCCAGAAGATCTTCACGACCGGCGCGCACGACGCCGACTTCATCTGGCTGGCGGTGCGCACCGACCCGAAGGCCGCCAAGCACAAGGGGATCTCGATCCTGATCGTCGACACCAGCGACCCCGGCTACACGTGGACGCCGATCATCACCTGCGACGGCGCCCACCACGTCAACGCGACCTACTACAGCGACGTGCGGGTGCCGGCCGACATGCTCGTCGGCACGGAGAACGCCGGCTGGCGGCTGATCACCACACAGCTCAACCACGAACGCGTGATGCTCGGCCCGGCCGGCCGCCTCGCCGCGATCTACGAGCGGGTGCGGGACTGGGCGGCCCAACGCGACCTGCTCGACGAGCCGGACGTGCGGCGCGCGCTCGCGAAGGCACGGGCCAACACACGGGTGAACGAGCTGCTCAACTGGCAGGTCGCGGCGGCGGGCGCCGATGTGTCCATCGCGGACGCCTCGGCCACGAAGGTGTTCCAGTCCGACCGGATCCAGTGGCTCAACCGGACACTCGAGGAGGTCGTCGGCACGCACGGCGACCCGGCGGACCCAGGGACGGGTGAGCTGATGCGGTGGCTTGACGTACAAGCGAAACGCAACCTGGTACTCACGTTCGGCGGTGGGGTGAACGAGGTGCAACGCGAGCTGATCGCCATGGCCGGCCTGAACCTGCCGAGGGTGCCGCGATGATTGAGATCGAGACGGCCGCGCAAGAAGTAATGGCCCGCGGTGAGTCGGCGAGGCGCGCGGGCCGTGACCCGGTCAACCGGCCCATGGTCCGCAACTGGCTGGAGGCACTCGGCGACAAGAACCCGGTCTACGCCGACGTCGCGCCGCCGGCCATGGCGCAGGTGTGGACGATGTTCGGCCTGCACGGCAAGCGACCGGACGACGATCCGTTGGGCGCCATGGTGTCCGTGCTCGACGAGGCAGGCTACACGTCGGTCGTGGCGACGAACTGTGAGCAGACCTACCACCGCTACCTGCGCTATGACGAGGAAGTGTCGGTTGCGTCCACTTTGGAGAGCGTGGTCGGCCCGAAGAACACCGCGCTGGGCGAGGGCTGGTTCGTGACCACCCGCAGCACCTGGTACGTCGACGACGAGCCGGTCGCGGAGATGCGGTTCCGCGTGCTGAAGTTCGCGCCGAAGCCCGCGCCACCGCCGGTCGCGCCCGTGATCCGGCCGTCGATCAACCGGGACACCGCGTTCTTCTGGGAAGGCACCGCACTGGGCGAGCTGCGGATCCAGCAGTGCGGCGGCTGCGGCGCGCTGCGGCACCCACCCGGCCCGATGTGCCCGAACTGCAACGAGACCAAGCCGAAGCACATTGTCGCGAGTGGACTCGGCGAGGTCTACAGCTTCGTCGTCCACCACCACCCTCCGGTGCCGGGGCACGCGCTGCCGTTCGTGATCGCACTCGTCGAACTGGAGGAAGGAGTCCGGTTGTTGGCCGAACTCGTTGGCGTGGAGCCCGAAGTAGGGCTGCCGGTGAAGATCGGCTTCACGAAGGTCGACGACGAGTTGACGATGCCCGTATGGCGGCCGCGATGATCACCGTCGGCGAGGAGCTACCGGCCCTGGAGATCGACGTGACGCCGACGTTCGTGGTGAGCACGGCCATCGCGACGAGGGACTTCCAGGACGTCCACCACGACCGGGACCTGGCCGTGGCCCGCGGCTCGAAGGACATCTTCCTCAACATCCTCACGGACACGGGTCTCGTGCAGCGGTTCGTGACGGACTGGGCAGGTCCACACGCGCTGGTGCGGCAGATCTCGATCAAGCTCGGTGTGCCGTGCTACGCCTACGAGAAGCTGACGTTCACCGGCCGGGTCGTCGCGCACGAAGGACGTGAGTACGTCGTGGAAGTGGCGGGCCGCAACAGCCTCGGCGACCATGTGACCGGCACCGTGCGAATCGAGGTGCCCTGAATGTTGGACGCCGCGATCGTGGGTATCGGCGCGACGGAGTTCTCCAAGGACTCGGGCCGTAGTGAGCTGCAACTGGCGGCCGAAGCCGTTCGGGACGCACTGGCGGACGCGGGACTCACGCCGTCCGATGTGGACGGTCTGGTGACGTTCACCATGGACGCCAACGCGGAGATCGCGGTGGCACGCGAGCTGGGCATCCCGTCGCTGTCGTTCTTCTCCCGCGTCGGGTACGGCGGCGGGGCGGCGTGCGCGACCGTGCAGCAGGCGGCCATGGCCATCGAGACCGGTATGGCGTCGGTCGTGGTGTGCTACCGGGCGTTCAACGAGCGGTCGGGCCACCGGTTCGGCCGCGTGCAGACGGCGGCCGCGGCGGCCCCGACCTCCAGCGGGATCGACAACAGCTGGCACTACCCGATGGGCCTGGGCACACCGGCCGCCACGGTCGCGATGTTCGCCCGCCGCTACATGCACGAATACGGCGCGACGAGCGAGGACTTCGGCAGGGTGGCCGTGGCGGACCGCCGGCACGCGGCGACGAACCCGAAGGCGTGGTTCTACGGCCGACCGATCACCCTCGACGACCACCAGTCGTCCCGGTGGATCGCGGAACCGTTGCGACTGCTGGACTGCTGCCAGGAAAGCGACGGCGGCGTCGCACTGGTCGTCACGTCGCGAGCCAGGGCCGCGGATCTGCCCAACGTGCCCGCGTTGGTGGCGGCCGCGGCGCAGGGCTCCGGCACCGACCAGTTCACGATGAACAGCTACTACCGCGACGACCTGACCGGACTGCCCGAGATGGGCGTGGTGGCCCGGCAGCTGTGGGCACAGAGCGGGCTGGGACCGTCGGACATGTCGATCGCCGTGCTGTACGACCACTTCACCCCGTTCGTCCTGGTCCAGCTGGAGGAGCTGGGTTTCTGCGGCCGCGGCGAGGCCCGCCACCTCATCGCCGACGGCGCGCTGGAACTGGACGGCCGCCTACCGACCAACCCACACGGCGGCCAACTGGGCGAGGCGTACATCCACGGCATGAACGGCATCGCCGAAGGCGTCCGCCAGATCCGCGGCACCGCTGCCAACCAGGTCGCCGAAGTAGCGAACGTGCTGGTCACGGCCGGTACGGGCGTTCCGACGAGCGCCCTGGTCCTGACCACTACCTGACAAGCGTCAGGTTAGCGCGTACAGTACCTAACTGATGTCAGGTAAGCGCAGGCTCACGCCGGAGAACAGGCGTGCGGTGATCCTCTCGGCGGCCCTTCCGGTGTTCGCCGAGAGCGGGTATGACCGCGCGTCGATGCGGGCCGTGGCCAAGGCCGCCGGCATCACCACTCCGGTGCTGTACGACCACTTCGGGTCCAAGGCCGATCTCTACGCCGCGCTCGTCGAGGCCGAGGCCGACGCGCTCATCGCGGCGTGGGAGCAAGCGGGGCTCGCGATGCGGGAGGGCTCGGTCGAGGAGTTGTTCCGCCGCACGATCGGCACGATCTACGAATGGGTCGCGGCCAACGAGGCAGGCTGGCGGATCGTCTTCCTCGACTCCCCGAGCGATCCGGCCGTGCGCGAGGCGCACCGCCGGCGGCAGGAGCGGGCGACCGCCGTGCTCGCCGCGCAGTTCGCCAGGGTGCCGTCGCTCCGTCTTTCCGTCGACCTGACACGGGAACGGGCCGACGACTTCCTCGCGGAGGCGGCAAAGTGGACGGTCAACGCGATAGCCGTGTGGTGGTGGGGTAACCGGGACCTCAGCAGTGACCAACTGGTGGCGCTCACGGCCGACCTACTGTGGCGTGGGCTGGGACAGGTGACGGGAGACTCAGATGTCCATTGAGGACCTTCAGAAGGCCGCCGCGGACAAGGACGTCGAGCTGGCTGTGAGCGCACTGGCGGACGACGTCGTGCTGCGGTCGCCGCTCACGGACCGGTTCACCTTCGACGGCAAGGACGCGGTGCGGGCGCTGTTCGAGACCGCGTACGAGAAGTTCGACGGGCTGAACTACCACACCGTGATCGGCGACCGCGTGCTCGTCGGCAGCGCGACCGTCGGTGGGCAGCCGATCGAGGAGACGCTGGTGCTGACGCTCGACGATGCCGGCAAGATCGCCGAGATCAGGCTGTTCATCCGCCCGCTGACCGGGCTCACCGCGGTGATGGCCGCACTCGGCCCGGTGCTCGCACGGAAGAACGGCCGGTCCCGGTTCACGGCCGGCCTGCTGCGTGTGATGACCGCGCCCCTCGTCGCCGCGACCCGGTCCGGCGACAAGGTCGGCATCAGGCTCGCGCTACCCAAGCGGCGCGTGCCTGCCTAGGAACTCGTCGAGGTAGGCCCAGGTCGTGGTGCGTGCCCGGCGGCCAGCCAGCACGCCGAGGTGGCCACCCGGCGCGGTCTCGAACCGGACCTCGGCCGCGTTGTCCAGCACGTCGACCAGCCGGCGCACGGCCCGCTCCGGCGCGATGCTGTCCCCGGTGCCGGCCACGACCAGGACGGGTGCCTTCACCTCGTGCAGCGAGATACGCCGGCCACGGAAGTCGACCTCGCCGTTCGACAGGTCGTTGGAGCGAAAGAACCGGTGGTACATCTGCCCGAACGTGCGGCCCGGGTAGGCGACCATGTTGTCGGTGAAGCGGTCGACGGCCTCGATCTGGGCGAGGAAGTCCCGATCGTCCAAATGGGACAGAATGGCGTACGGCTTGGTGACGACCTTGTCGATCGCGGAGAGCTGGAACACCCGCTTGACGATCGCCCTCGGCGCGCCGCCCAGCACGCGGTAGACCGGGGTGAGGATCCAGCCGTTGGTGACGTCGACGAGCGGCTTGATCGGCGCCACCAACGGGATCGCGGTCATGTCGATGGGCGCGGCGACCGTCGCGATCGACGCGACGGGCAGGTCCGGCTGGCCGGCGTGGGTCAGCAGGGAGAGAATCCCGCCGAGGCACCAGGCGACGACGTGCACCGGCGCGCCACCGGCGTCCTTGCTCACCGCCCGGATCGTGCGGGGCAGCACCTCGTTGATCCAGTGCTCCAGCCCGAGCCCGCGGTCGGAGAACCGCACGTTGCCGTAGTCGACGAGGTACGTCCAGCGCCCCTGGCCGACCAGGTGCTCGGCGAGACTGCACCCGCGCCGCAGGTCGAAGCAGAACGAGGGCACCGCGAGCGGCGGGACCAGCAGGACCGGTTCACCCCGCAGCTCACGCTCGTTCGACGTGAAGCGGTAGACCGACCGGTTGGGCCCCTTGTCGATCAGCACGCGGGGCATGGGGCGCAGGTCGGCGACCCCGCCGCGGACGAACATGTCCAGTGCGTTGGTGGCGGCGGCGGACAGGCGGTCTGTCATGACTGTTCCGCCTCCCCGGAGTTCAATGTGTTGGTCATCTTGAGGAAGGAGCGTTCTGTTCGGTCACGTACTTGTGGCTGGTTTGCGTCACGTTCCCCTGAGGTGCGGATGCGTTGCACTTGGCCTGCTTTCGACCCCGAGGTCGACACAGGGAGTGTCATGCCGTCATTCTGCCTTGTGAGGAAAGGTTTGTCGCATAACATCGGGTGCATGACCGGTGACCGCCCGAGTTGGGCCCCGACCTCGATCGACCTGGACCGGCCCAACGCCGCACGGGTCTACGACTACCTGCTGGGCGGCGCGGCGAACTTCGAACAGGACCGCGAGTTCGCCGAGCAACTCCTCCAGATGATGCCCCAGGCCCGCGCGGCCGCCCGGCTGAACCGCGCGTTCCTCCGGCGGGCGGTGCGGTTCTGCGTGTCGGCCGGCATCCAGCAGTTCCTGGACATCGGCTCGGGCATCCCCACGGCCGGCAACGTGCACGAGATCGCCCCGGACGCGCGAGTTCTGTACGTGGACAACGAACCGGTGGCCGTGACACACAGCGAACTACTGCTGGCCGACAACCCCCTGGCATCGGCCATGCTCGGCGACCTCACCAACCCGGACCCGATCCTCGCGTCCCCGGTGATCGACTTCTCCCAGCCGGTCGCGTTGCTGATGGTGGCCGTGCTGCACTTCATCCCCGACTCGGCCGGCCCCCGCGAGGCCGTGGCGCGGTACGTGTCGGCCCTGCCGCCGGGGAGTTTTGTGGTGCTGTCCCATGGCGCGGAGGCCCCCACGATCAAGGGCACCGAGCAGGTCGACCGGCTGTACGAGCGGTCGGCCAGCCCAGGCGTCCGCCGCACCCCCGAGGAGATCAAGGCCTTCTTCGCGGGCCTCGAACTCGTCGAGCCCGGTCTGGTGTGGACACCCGAGTGGCGCCCGGACTCCCCCGACGAGGTGGGCGACCACCCGGAGACCTCACTCGTGATGGCAGGAGTGGCCCGCAAGCCCTAGAGCCGCGAAGCGCACCCTGACCGGTGCCCTGAAAGACGCGATGGAGACGTTCAACGACATGAGCGCGTCTTTCGGGACATTGCCGTGGCGTGAACACGCCCTGCTCGCACGACTGCCGACCGACGTCGCCACCGCCCCGTGACCTCAGGCGGTTTCGGGGCGCGAAGCACCCCGAAACCGCCTGCGAGTCCACCGGGCCGCACCCCGAGCCACCAGGATCACCGGTGGATCTGGGCTCAAAATCCCGAAGGGCACCTTCGAGACAGGCCTCCTACCACTCCGGGCGCAGCGGCATGTGCGAGTTGGTGCCGTCCAGTTTCACTGCCAGTACCTGGTGCAGCTGGATGTTGTTGACCTCGAACCCGAGCCGCGAGCCGGCCATGTAGAGACGCCAGACGCGGGCCCTTTCCTCGCCCACCTCGTCGACGGCCTCCTCCCAGTGGGCGTCCAGGTTCGCGCACCATGCCGTCAGTGTCTTGGCGTAGTGCTCGCGCAGGTTCTCCTCGTGGCGCACCTCGAACCCGTTGTCGTGGATGGCCGAGAGGATGAACCCCGGGCCCAACAGCTCGCCGTCCGGGAACACGTACCGGTTGAAGAAACCCTTGACCCGCGACGGCCGCAGGTTGTCCGGTCGGGTGATGCAGTGGTTCAGCAGTCGCCCGCCCGGCCGGAGTTTGTCGTGTAGCGACCGCACGTACGACGGCAGCGCCGCCTCGCCGATGTGTTCTGTGAGGCCGATGGAGCTGACCGCGTCGAAGCCGGTTTCCGCGACGTCGCGGTAGTCGAGGTGGCGGACCTCGGCCAGGTCCGAGAGGCCGGTCTCGGCGATCGTCTTCTGCGCCCACTCCGCCTGCTTGCGGGAGAGCGTCACGCCCAGTGCGCGTACGCCGTAGTGCCGGGCGGCGTGCATCACCATGCCGCCCCACCCACAGCCGACGTCGAGCAGGCGCATGCCCTCACGCAGGCCCAGTTTGCGGGCCACCAGGTCGTGCTTTGTCCACTGTGCCTCTTCGAGTGTCGCCTCGGCGGTCGGGTACACGGCGCACGTGTACGCCATCGACGGGCCGAGCACCCACTCGTAGAACCGGTTGGACACGTCGTAGTGGTGTGCGATCGCCTCCTGGTCGCGGCGTTTCGAGTGCCGGCGACCACGCACCCGTGCCTCCACCGCGGGCTTCCCCACCGGCCACCACAGGCGGGCCGCGCCCAGCTGCAACGCCATTTTCGCGAGGACCTTCGGCGGGATCGGCTCCAGGTTGGACGCCGCCATGGCGCCCAGCGCGGTGTGCATGTCGCCGATGATGTCCAGTGCGCCACTCACATACGCTCTCGCGAGCCCCAGCTCACCGGGTGACGAGGCCAGATAGGACAGTGCCAGTGGTGAACGCAGGTCCAGCCGCACCGGCGCGCCAGGGTCGCCCGCCCTGCTGCCGTCGTAGGCGGTGAACTCCAGTTCAGCGGCATTCCCTACAGCGCTTGCGATGATGTCTGCCAGTCTCATGGTTCTCGCTCCTCCCCCGTTACTGGTTCCGAACGCACTTCGCGTACAGGTCGGGGAGCCGCCCGTCCGGGTCGTAGGTCTTCTTGAGCTTCCGGTAGCTCTCCCCGTCGTACGCCGCCCAGAACTCGTCCTCGTCGAAGTACGACGTGGAGTACAGCGACTTGTGTCCACCCAGTTCGGTGACCTTGTGCTCGATGCGCCGGTTGTACGTGCCGTCCACTTCGTCCGGTCCTAACGCGACGGTGGCCCAGAACCCGACGTTGACGTACAGGTGGTCCGGCTTGATCGGGTACAGCGGCCAACCCTCGCTGTCCCGCAACGACAGCGGGCACAGCCACACCGGGCTTATCCCGATCTCGTCGTTGAAGAAGTCGAGGAACGCGGGCAGCCGCTCGATCGGGATCTCCACGTCCTGGATCACCGGTTCGCTGGCCGGCTGGCGGCGCAGCCTCGCGAAGCGCGAGTAGAGCTGGTACCGCCGGTCCAACGCGATGATCTTTCGGTACACATCGGACCGTAGGTACCGCCTCGGCCACAGGCGGCGCACCACCGGGTGCTGCGCGCCGAGCGCCTTCGAACACCAGAACCAGTCGGTGTCCCAGCGCCACAGGTAGTCGCGAACCGTCAGTTGATCGGTCACCCGGTCGCGGATGGACCGGTAGAAGATCTGCTGCCCGGTGTAGTCGGACAGGTACGGCACGGTGTCGGTGTAGCTACCGAGTGTCAGGTACAACTCGTCCCGGCTGAACATCACCCCGTCGAGAAAGTCGACTTTTTCGTCCCGATAGGTCCTGTTCGCGCAGATTTCCTCGATGGCGCTAGCGCATGTCTCCGCGGACGGAAAACGAACATGGCGCAGGCGGACGAACGGGGTGACCGGCTCGAGTTCGATGCGCAGGCGCAATGCGTAGCCGAGCGTGCCGTAGGAGTTGGGGAAGCCGCGGAAAAGCGCCGCGTGCTCGTTGTCCGGCGTGGCCATGACGACCTCGCCGTCCGGTGTCAGGATGTCCATGTCCAGCACCGACTCGTGCGGCATGCCGTTGCGGAACGACGTCGACTCGATGCCGAGGCCGGCGACCGCGCCGCCGAGCGTGATGGTCTTCAACTGTGGGACGACATGCGGTATCAGGCCGTGCGGCAGTGTCGCGTCGACCAGGTTCTCGTACGTCGTCATGCCGCCGACGTCGGCCGTGCGGCCGTTCGGGTCGACGTCCAGGACACCCGTGAACGCACTGACGTCCACGCCCGCCCGGCCCGGCGGCTCACGGAAGCGGAACAGGTTCGAGGTCGGCTTCGCCAGCCGGACGGGCGCCCCGGCAGGACGGGCGGCGAGCGCCGTGCGGAGATCGGCCACGGCACGATCGTGGGCGATTCGTGCAGGTGAGCGGGTCACATCTCGATGTTAACCCCGATTCGCGTTCCCTACCCGCTGGTTTATGGCGACGTCCGGTACTCCTCGAAAAGCTCACGCACATAGGAGAGGAACAGCCCGCCCATGCCCAACACACCCTCGATCGGGTGAAGTTGGGCAAATCCGTAAGCCAGCTCGCAGCCCTTGTAGGACGGCGCCGACTCGCTCACGTCCGTGAACCAGTCGTAGAACGGGACCCGCGCCCAGGCCAGCTCGGGGTGGATGAACGGACCGTAGATCGCCAGCAGGTCCAGCGCGAACGGACGGTTCCGCAGCGCCCATCGGTACATTTCGGAGAACTGGTAGAACCGCCGCTCCGCCGCGGTGGCGGGGACGCCGTGCGCCTCCGCCATCGCGTTGCCGTACTCGGTGGACGCCTGTTCCGCCTCGCCCCACGCGCGGTCGTGCGCGGCTCGGGTCGTGAGCTGCCCGTTCGACAGGCGGGTGAGGTAGCTGGCCCACTTGAGCGAGCCGGGGTTGCCGCCCGTGTCCGCCGACCAACCGAGCGCGATGGCGATCCCGCGCTGGATGCCCTCCACGATCCCGGCATCCACATAGGACACCCAGGTGCCCGGCGCGCCGAGGCCGCGGTCGCGGAAGAACGTGATCACGCCCTCGATGTTGCGCCAGCGGTCGGTGGCGCCCAGCGTGGCCGCGGGACCGGACTGCATGTCCCGCACGAACGCCAGCCGCTCGGCCATGGTCATCTCGTTGATCTCCGCGGCCGAGCAGCCCAAAGTAGAGACGCAGGACGGCGCTGCCGCGACCGGAGTCGCCAGGCTGACGAGGAGCGCGGCGACCAGAACCAGGATCCTCATGACAGCCTCCCAGCCACCGGCAGCGTCACCGAGCTCTTGCCCGGGTTCACGGTCAGCTGTGTGCCGGGGAGCGGTCGGAGCGTGAACTGCATGTCGGTCGACACGATCACGAGCCCGATCCGGTGACCGGCCGGGAACACGTAGTCGTCCGGTTCGAGCGGCCACGTGAACGTGTACTCCCTGCCCTGCACGATCGGGGTACTGCGGTCGACGCCCTGGCGGTTCTGCACGTCGGTCCACCCTCGGGTGACCGCCGTCGCCGTACCGTCCGGGGCGTAGTCGACGAGCACGGCCGTCAGGTTCGCCGCGTACCGGTTGTCGACGGACGCCCGCAGCGACACCGTCGGCGTGCCGCTCAGGTGGGCGGGGCCGGCCAGCGGGGCCGACAGGTAGGCGAGCCGGTTCGGGTTCGCCGTGGTCGGGTTCGGCACGAGCGACACGTCGGTGTCCAGCGTCCGGCCAGAGTCCACGAAGGACTGACGGGGTCCACCGCCGGACCGTGCGAGGCCGCCAGGGTCGGTCGCGTTCGGCGACGACAGCTTCAGTGTGGTGTTCCTGCTGCCCGGCACCGGCCAGTCCGCGTACTTCTCGTAGGTGCCGTTCGGACGCTGGATGTCGGCCCTCGGCTCGCTCATGATCCCGTTGGCAACCCCGAACAACCAGTGGTCCATCCACCGGTTGAGGGTCCGCTGGTAGTCGGACGGCGCCGGGGGACCGCCGTGGCCGCCCTTGTGCAGCCAGATCTTGCGCGGCACGTTGTGGCGCTCGAGCTGTGCCCACCAGGACGCGTACGCCCTCGGCATCACGTTGTAGTCCTCGAGGCCGTGCACCACGAACACGCTTGCCTTGGCACCGCGGGCGCGGTGCAGGTAGTCCCGCTCGTGCCAGTAGGCGTTGTAGTCACCGGTGGTCCGATCGGCGTACTGCAACAGGGCATCGGTGATGTGCCGGCACTTGTCGACCCGGCCAGGCCCCTCGGTGAAGAACCCCAGCACGTCCAGATCCTCGCCCTGGAAGGAGTTCACGCCCTTGCCGGACACGTTCGAGTGCGGCGCGCGGACCAGACCGTTCGCCCGGTAGTAGTCGTACCAGCTCGCGATCGCCGAGGTCGGCACGATCGTGCGCAGGCCCTCGACGCCGGTCGTGGCGACCTGGTTCGGCAGCGTGCCGTTGTAGGACACGCCGACCATGCCGACGTCGCCGGTGGTCCAGTCCGCCGCGACGGGCTCGCCTGCCTCGTTCCACGCCTGCGCCCGCCCGTTCAGCCAGTCGATGACGGCCTTCGTGCCGAGCGTCTCCTTCATGTCGCCGACCGTGGGACAGCCGTCGGAGAACCCGGTGCCGGTCGACTCCCCCAGCACGACCGCGTACCCGCGCGGCACCCAGTAGTTGTCGAGCGAGCCGGGCAGGTCGGGCTGGGGCTTCGCCACCGCCGCGCCACTCGCGGCGAACGTCGTGTGCGGCTGGATGCCTTCCTGTGGCAGGACCGAGAAATCGACGTTGTGGTTCTCGCCGCCGCCGATGTTGTAGCGGTACGGGCTGTGCTCGAAGATCACGGGGACCTTGATGCCCAGGGATTCGGTCTCCCCCGGGCGGGACAACCTGACGCGGACGCGGTCGGCGACACCGTCGAGGTCGCTGTCAACCTCCGTCTGGACGAAAAGCGTTTCCTCCACGGCGTTTGCCAGATCGAACTGGGGCACGGACACCCCGTTCTCGACCTTCAGCCAGGACGGCGGCACCGGCCGACCCGGCTTCCCCGGCGTGGCCGCCGCTGGACTGACCACGACCAGCGATAACGCCGCTGTGAGCGTGAGCTGGACGAACCGACGGAACAGGCGCATCAGGCCTCCGTATGGCAGCAGGGCGAAAGCTAAGCCATATTACGGCCAAAACGAGCGTTAACGCAGGCCCAGCTCCCGCGCGATCAGCATCCGCTGCACCTCGCTCGTACCCTCGCCGATCTCCAGGATCTTCGCGTCGCGGTAGAAGCGGCCGACCGGGTACTCGTTCATGAACCCGTAACCGCCGAAGACCTGCGTCGCGTCGCGGGCGTTGTCCATGGCGGCGTTGGAACTCACGAGCTTCGCGATGGCGGCCTCCTTCTTGAACGGCTCACCACGCAGCATCTTCCCGGCCGCCGCGTAGTAGGCGAGGCGCGCGGTGTGCACGCGGGCCTCCATGTCCGCGATCGTGAACTGGATGGCCTGGTACTCGCCGATCGGACGACCGAACGCCGTCCGCTCGTGCGCGTACCGCACGCACTCGTCGACGCAGCCCTGCGCCAACCCGACCGAGAGCGCGGCGATCGCGATCCGCCCTTCGTCCAAAATGGACAGGAACTGGGCGTAGCCACGTCCCTGTTCGCCCAGCAGGTTCCCGACCGGCACCTTACAGTCCGCAAAGGACAGTTCGTGGGTGTCGGAGCAGACCCAGCCGACCTTGGAGTAGCTCTTCGACACCGAGAGGCCTGGCGTGCCGCTCGGCACGATGATCGCGGAGATCTCCTTGTGCCCGTTCGCCTTCCGGCCGGTGACGGCGGTCGCGGTGACGAGCCCGGTGATGCGGGTGCCCGAGTTCGTGATGAAGGCCTTCGACCCGTTGATGACCCACTCGCCGTCCCGCTCGACGGCCGTGGTCATCGTGGCGCCCGCGTCAGAGCCGCCGCCGGGTTCGGTCAACCCGAAGGCGCCGAGCATCGCACCGGAGCACAGCTTCGGCAGCCACTCCCGCTTCTGCTCCTCGGTGCCGAACCGGTAGATCGGCATGGCGCCGAGGGAAACCCCTGCCTCGAGAGTGATCGCGACCGACGAGTCGACCCTGGCCAGCTCCTCCAGCGTGACGCACACGGCGAGGAAGTCGCCGCCCATGCCGCCGTACTCCTCGGGGAACGGCAGGCCGAACAGGCCCATGCGGCCCATCTTCGCCACGATCTCGTACGGGAACTCGGCCTTCTCGTACAACTCGCCGATGACCGGCGCGACCTCCTCGTGCGCGAACTCCTCAACCGTCTTGCGTAGAGCCTCGTGCTCCTCCGACAGACGAAAATCGATCATGACTGCTCCTCGTGTGGGGTCACCACGGCAAGAGGTTGGTTCAGCGCGACCTGTTGGCCGGCGCGGACGTGTAGCTCGGTGACCACGCCGTTGACCGGCGCCGTCACGGTGTGCTCCATCTTCATGGCCTCGACCACGACCAGCGGCGCCCCGGCGGCGACCACGTCGCCCGCCGAGGCCTTGACCACCAGCACGGTGCCCGGCATGGGGCTGGTGACCGGACCACCACCCGCCGCGGTGGTCGCCGTGCTCTCCAGCAGGGAGTGCTCCTCGACCGCCCAGGTGTGGCCACGCGAGGCGAGCCAGAGTGTCTCGCCGCCTTGTGCGTACCGGAAGGAGGTGGTGCGGCCGCCGAACGTCACATCGAGCCAGTCGCCGTCGCGGCGAGCGGAAGCCCGCTTCGGGTCCGCCTCGCCGACGACCACGGAGGCGGCGGCCGGAGTACCGGTGACCCGCACGGTGACGTCGCGGTCGCCGCAGACCAACCGGAACGGGATGGCCGCCGGGCCACCGAGCCGCCAGCCGTTCGCGAGGTCCCACGGGTCGACCTTGTCTCCGGTGGGTCGTAGGTCGATCAGCTCGTTGAGCGCGGCCGCCGCGAACACCACGTCCGGCACCTTCGTGGACACCAGGTCGTCGAGCTTGCGTTCCACCAGCCCGGTGTCGAGCCGGCCGGCCTGTACGTCCACATCGGACAGAAGGGCACGCAGGAACGCCACGTTCGTGCGCAGGCCCAGCACCACGGTCTCGCCGAGTGCCGCCCGCACCCGCCGCAGCGCGGTCGCGCGGTCCGGGCCCCAGGCGATCACCTTGGCCAGCATGGGGTCGTAGTCCGAGCCGACGTCGGTACCGACGCTCAGCGCGGAGTCGATGCGGACGTGTTCGCCCGCCGGTTCGGTGAGCGCCAGCACCTTCCCGCCGGTGGGCAGGAAGCCGCGAGCCGGGTCCTCCGCGTAGACGCGCGCCTCGACCGCGTGCCCCCCGAGCCGCAGATCCGGTTGCGCCACATCGAGCGGCAGCCCAGCCGCCACCCGAACCTGTTCGGCCACCAGGTCGATCCCCGTCACCATCTCGGTCACCGGGTGCTCGACCTGGAGCCGGGTGTTCATCTCCATGAAGAAGAACTCGTCCGGCCGGTCCGTCGACACGATGAACTCGACGGTACCCGCACCGGTGTAGCCGACCGACCTGGCCGCGTCGACGGCCGCCGCGCCCATGTGGGCACGGGTGTCGGCGTCGAGCAGCGGTGACGGCGCCTCCTCGATGATCTTCTGGTGCCGGCGCTGCAGGCTGCACTCGCGCTCGCCGAGGTGGATGACGTTGCCGTGCGTGTCGGCCAGTACCTGGATCTCGATGTGTCGTGGGCTGGTGACGAACCGTTCGATCAGCAGCGTGTCGTCGCCGAACGCGCCCCTTGCCTCCCGGCGCGCGGACTCCAGCGCGGCCGGCAGGTCCGCCGGGTCGTCGACCAGGCGCATGCCCTTGCCGCCACCGCCGGCGGACGGCTTGACCAGCACCGGGTAACCGACCTCGGCCGCGGCGGCCACGAGGTCCTCGTCGGTCATGCCGATTTCGGTCCGGCCAGGCACCACGGGTACGCCTGCCGCGCTCACGGTCTGCTTCGCGCGGATCTTGTCGCCCATGGCCTCGATCGCGTCCGGCGGCGGGCCGATGAACACGATGCCCGCGTCCGCGCAGGCCCGCGCGAACGCCGCGTTCTCCGCGAGGAAACCGTAACCCGGGTGCACGGCCTCCGCGCCGGTCTCCCGCGCCGCGGCGATGATGTCCGCAATGGACAGATAGCTGCCGACCCGCACCGCGTCGTCGGACTCGGCGACGTGCCGGGCGCCCGCGTCGGCGGCGGTGAACACCGCGATCGAGCGGATCCCCAGATGGGACAACGTGTCGCGGATCCGGAGGGCGATCTCGCCCCGGTTGGCGACCAACACAGACCCGAACATGCTCACATCCTGAAGACGCCGTAGCGGACCGGTTCGAGCGGGGAATTGGCAGCGGCGGACAACCCCAGCCCGAGGACCATCCTGGTGTCCAGCGGGTCGATCACGCCGTCGTCCCACAGCCGCGCGGTCGAGTAGTACGGGTGCCCCTGGTCCTCGTACTGTGCGCGGATCGGCGCCTTGAACGCCTCCTCGTCCTCGCTGGACCAGTCCTCGCCTCGGGCTTCGAACTGGTCGCGGCGCACGGTCGCGAGCACGGAGGCCGCCTGCTCGCCGCCCATCACGGAAATCCGCGCGTTGGGCCACATCCACAGGAACCGGGGCTCGTACGCCCTGCCACACATGGAGTAGTTGCCCGCGCCGAACGAGCCGCCGATGATCACAGTGAACTTCGGCACCCGCGCGCACGCCACCGCGGTCACCATCTTCGCGCCGTGCTTGGCGATCCCGGACGTCTCGTAGTCCCGGCCCACCATGAACCCGGTGATGTTCTGCAGGAACACCAACGGGATGCTTCGTTGGTCGCACAGCTCGATGAAGTGCGCGCCCTTGACCGCGGACTCACCGAACAGCACGCCGTTGTTGGCGATGATGCCGACCGGGTGCCCGTGGATACGGGCGAACCCGGTGACGAGCGTGGTGCCGTACTCCTTCTTGAACTCCCGGAACCGGCTGGCGTCGACGACGCGCGCGATCACTTCCCGGACGTCGTAGGGGGTTCGGGAGTCGGTGGGCACCACCCCGTACAGCTCGGTTGGGTCGACCACGGGTGCCTCGGTCGCCGCGACGTCCCACGGCCGCGGCGAGCGCGGACCGAGCGTGGACACGATGGACCGGACGATCCGCAACGCGTGCCCGTCGTCCTTGGCGAGGTGGTCGGTCACGCCGGACTGTCGCGAGTGGACGTCCCCACCACCCAACTCCTCGGCGGTGACGATCTCGCCGGTCGCGGCCTTCACCAGCGGCGGCCCGCCGAGGAAGATCGTGCCCTGGTTCTTCACGATCACGGCCTCGTCGCTCATGGCCGGGACGTACGCGCCGCCTGCCGTGCAGGAGCCAAGCACGGCGGCGATCTGCGGGATGCCCCGGGCGGACATGGTGGCCTGGTTGAAGAAGATGCGGCCGAAGTGCTCGCGGTCGGGGAACACGTCGTCCTGCCTTGGCAGGAACGCGCCGCCGGAGTCGACCAGGTACACGCACGGCAGGTTGTTGTGCAGCGCGACGTCCTGCGCGCGGAGGTGCTTCTTGACCGTGATCGGGTAGTAGGTGCCGCCCTTGACGGTCGCGTCGTTGGCGACGATCACGCATTCGCGGCCGGACACGCGGCCGACGCCGGTGATGATGCCGGCGGCGGGCGCCTCGTCGTCGTACATGCCGGTCGCGGCGAGGGGCGACAGTTCGAGGAAGGGCGAGCCGGGGTCGACCAGTGACTCCACGCGGTCGCGGGGCAGCAGCTTGCCACGGTCGAGGTGGCGCTGCCTGGCCCGTTCACCGCCACCGCGCTGGGCGGTGGCGGTGCGGGCACGCAGGTCGTCGACGAGCGTGGTGTGCTCTTTCACGTACCGCTGGTACGCGGGGTCGCTCGGGTCGGCGCCGCTCCGCAGGACGGGTGCGTCCATCATCGATATCCGCTCACGTTAGCCATCGTTAACATGGCCAATGTTAGCGCTGGTTAACGCACCCGTCCACTTTCAGGCTGCCGCCTCCAGGATGGCGTAGTAACCACTGCGCTGACCAGCCGAGTTCGGGTGGTACGACTCGTCCACCGGCCAGGTGAGGCTGTTGATCCAGCGGGTGCCGGACGCACAGATCTCATGGCCGGTGAACGCGGGACGCCCGTCGAGGAAGGTGAACCCGAAGGCCGCCGCGCGACCCGATATCACCTGGGCGAGGACGTCCGACGACTGGTTGATCGCCGCCCGCTTGGTTTCGCTCAGGCCGACCGAGCAGCTGCCGTTCAGCTGGTAGATGTGCGGGTAGCCGAGCACGACCACCCGCGCGTTGGGTGCGCGGTTGCGGATCTGGGTGTAGACCGCGTCCAGCCGGCCGGGCAGCGTGTTGCGCGCGTAGGTCTGCGCCTGCTGGTTGCGCTGCACGCAGGCGGAGTCCGAGCCGAGGTTGCAGTCGGTCATGACGTCGGCGAAGCCGGCGTCGTTGCCACCGACGGAGATGGTGACCAGGGCGGTGTCCGAGGTGAGCGCGGAGACCTGACCGGCGGTCACGTCCGTGGTTTCCGCCCCCGAACAGGCGACGAAGGCGAAGGCCGACGGAGCGTTGGCGTTCGCCCACAACTGTGGGTAGGAGTTCGCGCTGCGCTTGCAGCTACCGCTGCTGCCGTAGCTCCCGGCGCCCGTACCGGACGCGTAGGAGTCACCGAGCGCAACGTACTTCCCGGCCAGAACGACGGGATCAGCCGCCGCTGGCACGGCCGCGACAACCGCGGCGGCCGACGTGAGGAGGGTGATGGCAATAGAACGGAGACGCATTGGTACCTCCGCTGCAGGGATTCCAACACCAACATCATTACCAGTGAGTAACCAACTAGTGAACCGTGCCGTTAGTGGTTCACGGTTACCAGTTACACCAGGACTCCGCGTGTCCAACCGAACGGACCCGCGAGTTCGACGAATTGGCTGTACGCGTTTGTTGAACT
The DNA here is from genome assembly GCF_036378875.1 of Actinophytocola sp. GTDB lineage: Bacteria > Actinomycetota > Actinomycetes > Mycobacteriales > Pseudonocardiaceae > Actinophytocola. The sequence continues at coordinate 44,226 of NZ_DASUVO010000045.1, read as the reverse complement.
CACCGGTCTGTCATGTTGGACTCGCGGATCCCGAGCGTTGGACTCGCGCGTTAGCGGGCGTAAACACGATCGGTACCATGGCGCGATGGGTAGCCGCCGTGAGCAGATCCTCGCCGCTGCCGCGGAACTCTTCGCGCGGCACGGGTTCCACGGGGTCGGCATCGACGAGATCGGGGCCGCGGTCGGCGTGTCCGGGCCCGCGCTCTACCGGCACTTCCGCAGCAAGGACGCGATGCTGGGCGAGATGCTGACCTCCATCAGCGAGGTGCTGCTCACCGGCGGGCTCGAACGGCGGGAACGCACAGAGGACCCCGCGAAGCTGCTCAGCGAGCTGGTCGCGTTCCAGGTGGACTTCGCGCTCGACAACCCCGCGCTGATCACCGTGCAGGAACGCAACCTCGGCAACCTGACCGAACCGGACCGCCGCAAGGTGCGCGCGCTGCAGCGGCGCTACGTCGAGGTGTGGGTGCAGGCCATCCACGACAGCACGCCGGGGGTCGACGAGCCGACCGCGCGGGCCGCCGCGCACGCCGCCTTCGGCCTGATCAACTCGACCCCGCACAGCCGCTACCTCGGCCGCGACGGCATGGCGACCGTACTGAAGGACATGGCGATCGGCGCCCTGTCCAGCGCCTCCGGTGAGGCCAAGAGCGACGGCGATTCCTCGGCCACCTGAAGCCTCCGGTCGTCGTGGTCCATCCGGGTGACCGGTCGACACGGCCTCCCAACGTCTCGGTAGTGTTTCGTTTAACAATCAATTCAGACCAAGAGGTGGATGGTGTCGCAGCAGACCAACTGGGTACCTACCTCGGTTGACCTCGAAAAACCCAGCTCCGCCAGAGCGTATGACTACGTGCTCGGCGGCAACCACAACTTCGCGGTGGACCGCGAGTTCGTGAAGCAGGTGCAGGCGGTCTACCCGGAGTCCAAGTACTTCGCGATCATGAACCGCGCCTACCTGCGCCGGGTCGTGCTGTACCTGCTGGACCAGGGCATCCGCCAGTTCCTGGACCTCGGCTCCGGCATCCCCACGGTCGGCAACGTCCACGAGGTCGCCCAGGCCGTCGACCCGTCCGCCCGCGTGGTCTACGTCGACATCGAGCACGTCGCGGTGGCGCACAGCCAGCTGCTGCTCGAGGGCAACCCCAACGCGGAGATGGTCCACGCCGACATCACCAAGCCGGGCCTGGTGCTGAGCGACCCGGCCACCAAGGAGCTGCTCGACTTCACCAAGCCGGTCGGCGTCCTGGGGATCACGATCGGGCACTACATCCTCGAGGACGCGGACAAGGTCTTCGCCGCCTACCGCGACGCCGTCCCGTCCGGCAGCTACCTCGCGCTGTCCCACCTCACCGACGACTTCGTCGAGATGGACGAGATCACCTCGGCCATGGGGCGGACGCAGAACTCCCTCAAGCCCAGGACGAAGGCCGAGATCCTCGAGTTCTTCGGCGACTGGGAGCTCGTCGAGCCGGGCCTGGTCACCACGTCGCAGTGGCGGCCGGACCGCGACAACGACCCGAAGGAGGTCGCCGAGCAGCGCGACGGTCTGTACGCAGGAGTCGCCCGCAAGAGGTAACCGCGATCGGGTGGGTCGGGTAGCGGCCACGCTGCCCGCCCCGACCATGATCACCTCTGAGCACACTCCGAGACGGACCTGAGGCCATGGCCGAACCAGGCGTGATCCTTCCCCCCGTGCACCGGCGGGAGGAGCTGGCGCGTACCTGGACCCGGTCGGCCACCTCCGCGGCCTACATCCCGCGCGCGGCGGACGAGATCGAGGAGCTGCTGCTCGAGCTCGTCGACGAGCTGCTGAAGATCCTCGGCGCGGAGCCGTTGTCGATCTCCGCGGGTCAGCGGATCGGCCACCGGCTCGTCCACGAGGGCTTCATCGATCCCACGGCCCTCACGGCCACGGTCACCTCGCTGTCCGAGGGGCTGCTCGCCGACCTGCCACCCACGCCAGACAACATGCTGGCCAAGCGCACGATGGCACTGCTGGGCGCGGTGTCCGCAGGCTACGCGGACGGGCTTCGCGCCTACACCCTCACCCAGCAGGAAGAGGTCAAGCAGGCGCTGTTCAACGCGGTCCTGCGGGCCGAACACAACCTGCGCGGTACGGAGAACCGGTTCCGCGAGGTGTTCGCCTCCTCCGCGACCGGCATCGCGATCACGAACCTCGACGGCATGTGCCTCGAGGCCAACCCGGCGCTCGCCGGCATCCTCGGTGTGAAGCAGGACCGGCTGCCCGGCAGTGTGCTGACCGAGATGTTCCGCGACGAGGCCGGCGGCGACGTGATAGCGCCCTACCGTCGCATCCTCGCCGGCAAGCAGGAACGGGTGCACGAACACCGCAGGCTGCGCCTGGAGGACGGCGAGGTCGCGTGGGTCCTGTTCGCGATCTCGCTGCTGCGGGACGGCGCCGGCGCACCGGCGTACTTCGTCACGATGGCCCAGGACGTCACCGAGCTGCACCTGCTGCAGGACCGGCTCGGCCACCAACTGCTGTACGACGCGTTGACCGGCCTCGCGAACCGGCAGGCGTTCCACACCAGGTTGGAGAGTGCGCTGGAACGTGCCGTCCCACATGGGTCGATCACGCTGTGCTGTCTCAACCTGGACGCGTTCTCGCTGGTGAACAACAGCTTCGGCCACTCGGTCGGCGACCGTCTACTCCAGACGGTCGGGCGCCGGCTGGAGGCCGTGACCGCCGACGAGACCGCGCTGGTGGCCCGTCTGGGCGGCGACGAGTTCGCCGTGCTCATCGAGGACTCGCCGACCACCCCGGACATCGGCGAGCTCATCGGCACGCTCACCGCAGAGCTCGAGGATCCCGAGTACATCGACGGCGTGGGTGTCGCGGTCGGCGCTAGCGTCGGCGCGGTACGAAGACAGGCGACGGGCGAGGAGACCGCGGTCGAACTGTTCCGTGCCGCCGACACCGCGCTCCGCAAGGCGAAAGCGACCGGTCGACGGCAGTGGGCCGGGTTCCACGAAGCGGAGGACCGGGCCGCGGTCGAACTGGACCGGTTGGCCGCCTCCCTGCCCGCTGCCTGGGAAAACGGTGACCTGAGCATCGGGTTCGAGCCGGTCGTCCGGCTCTCCGACCGCAAACACGTTGGCGCGCGGGCGGTTCTGTCGTGGTCGGAGACCGACCACGCCACCACCCTGCGGCTCGCGGAGCGCACCGGCTGGTCCGTCCATGTCGGACCGTTGTTGCTGCTCGAGGCGTGCCAGCGGTTCGCCGATATGGACGGCGTGTTGCGGGTTCAGTTGACCCGCAACCAGTCCGGTGACGCCGACCTCGTGCGGGCCGTGCGCCGGGCGCTCATGAAGAGCGGGCTCGCCGCGTACCGGCTGGAAGTGTCGCTCGATGTCGGCGCGCTGCTCGACGAGTTCGGGGACTCGCGGGACAACCTGGAGGTGCTCGGTGACATCGGTGTCCAGGTCGGTCTGTGCGGGGTGACGGGCGGACCGCTGGACTTCGGGCTGGTGAGCGACACGGGGGTGCGGTCGGTGACGCTGTCCCCCGCGTTGGGTGCGGGGAGTCCGGTGCTGGCAGGGGAAACCGCGCGCACGGTGGAGGTGTTCGGCTCGTTCGGCGCGACCACCTCGGTGCTCGACGTTCCGTCGGCTGAGTCAGCCGATTGGTGGTCCTCGATCGGGGTAGCCACGGGGCAGGGTGGAGTTTTCGGTTCCTGCTGATCCCGCTGGGCACGTTCGTGATGGAAGATGTTGTGGTGGAACCTGAGTTTTCGCGTGTCGTCCGTGCTGCCAGCGCGGCACTCGCCGCCATGCAGGCGGGTGTCGAGGAACCGGACGTGCCGGCCGAGGACGCGAGAGACGTGATGCTGCTGCTGTTCCACGAGAGCAGTGGGATGGTGTCGGCGCTCGGCAGCGGCGGGACCGCACCGGTGAAGATGCAGGTCTTCGACAACGCCGGCAACGAGGTGCCGATCGACGAGGCCGATCCCCCGGTGCGCACCGCGGTGCGGGTGCTGTTGGCGGAGGTGCACGGTGACAGCGAGGCGGCCCGTGCGCACATCGAGATCGCGCTGGCGTCGGCCGCTCCTGAGGAGATGGACACGCTGATGGTCCAGGCGCTTCGCTGGACGATGCGCCTGTCCGACGAGTGCCGCACCCGGGGACTCCCGGTCGCGGACTGGATCACCGCCGCCCTGGACTAGGTTTCCGTGCCCCACTTCTGGCCCAGCGCGTAGCGGGTGCCGTCCGGATCGGAGAACATGGACCACCAGCCGAAGAACTGCTTCGTAGGTGGTTCCGGGCTGTGTTGAACTTGGTCGCTACGCGAAGGAACCCGGCCGCCTCCTTCCCGCGTCGCGGGCTCGTCGCTCGTTCCTCGCTCCGCAGCCCGCTCCTTGGTCAGTCCGGCGGAGGGTTCCTTCGCTACGCTCCCGGCACGCCTTTCGCGGTCAGTTCCCGGTATGTCGTTTCCACGTCGTCGGTGTAGAAGAACACGTTCGAGTGCGGGATGCCCTCGCGAACGTCCGGGTGTGTCCAACCCGGCTCCCGCTTGCTCAGCACCAACTTCGTCGCCCCGTCCGGACTGAGCACCGAGAGCCAGCGCTCCTCGCCGTACGGGGTGTCCTCGGCGAGCGTGAAACCGAGTGTGTCCACCCAGAACCGCTTCGCCGCCTCCTGGTCCTCGACGTAGAGGACCACCTGGTTCACGCCACGGATCATGCCGAGGCCCCTACTTGACGGCATCAGGTTTGTAATGCAAATCTATGTGCATTGCAATCGCATTGGGGGTACGAATGACCAACGCCGCCATCGTCCCGGCTGGGGGTCGAGACGATGTCTGACACCACCGCTCTGCTCGCCGACCTGCGCAAGCTCCGCACGCGTGCTCGCATGGACCGGCAGGCACACGCCTTCCCGCTGTTCCTGTTCGGCGCACTGATCCTGCTGGCCCCGGTCTGCTACGCCAGCTACGACCCGTGGACCGAACTCGAGCTCGTGCCGAACGACCGAGGGCCGTTTCCCCAGTTCACACCGGGCATCCTGCTGAAATACCCCGAGCTTGTCGGCTGGTACTGGGCGCTGACGATCGTCGGCGGACTCTGGCTCACCGGTTGGTGGTACCGACACCGGGCGCGCAGGCACGGCGTGGAGACCGACACCCGGATGCCCACCGCCGCCACCGTCGCCGCACTGCTGGGGTTCCTCGTGTGGGGCCCCTTGTTCTCGACGCTGCTGGAAGCAGGGTTCGACGACTTCGACGGGAGCTACTCGACGCCGGCCGTCAACCTGCCGATCCTGTTCGCCGCCGCCGCGCTCGCGGTGGCCGCCGGGCTGTGGAGCGGTCGGCGCACCGGGTGGTCCCGCACCGCGGGCGTGGCCGTCGCGGCGTTCTTCGCCGCGGTCGCGTTCGGCGCGCTCGGCGTCTACTTCAGCCACGGCTACGCGGCGTTGGTGATCATCGCCGCCGCCTTGCTCGCGCTGGCGTGGGTGGAGCGCAGCGCGCTGCTCACCGTGACCGGGGTGCTGTTCACGGGCGTCGCGCTGTTGGTCAACCTGTACAACGTGGAGAACGTCTTCTACCGGCTCGGCTGGGACTCCGGCTCGGACCAGCAGGTCGTCGCGGTGCAGTCGCTGCTGCCGGCCGGGATCGTCCTGGTCGTCGGTGGCGTGGTCGCGGTGGTCAGGCAGCGGCGATGAGCGACCACCCGACCAACGGGCTGAGCGACGTCGTCCACCAGCGACACCGGCTCGGCATCCTGACCATCGCCGCCGAGTCGAAGCGGGTCGAGTTCTCCTACCTCAAGGAGGCGCTGGAGCTCACCGGCGGCAACCTGTCCCGCCATCTGACCGTGCTGGTCGACGCGGGTCTGCTCGACATGGAGAAGGGCTACGACGGCAAGCGCCCCAAGACGTGGGTGAGCATCACCCACGTCGGCCGGCAGGCACTCGCCGAGGAGATCGCCGCCCTGCGTGCGCTGGTCGCCCGCCACTCCGGCTGACACCATCAACCACGTGATCACCGTGCAGGGCGTCGTGGACCGGGTCGGCCCGACGCTCCTGCACACCCGCTTCGCAGGCGAGGGCGGGCACGTCGCCGACGTGGTGATCGCCGAACCGGGCCGGCACGACCCGATCGGTGCCGGGGACCTGGTGCTCGGGGTCGGCCTTCATGCCACGAAGGACGCCGCCGAGCTGGTCAGGTACTGCGGCGGCGAGGGCGCGGCCGCGGTACTGCTCAAGCCGCCGCTTCCGGTGCGGGCCGCGGTCCGCTCGGCCGCGCAGGCGCATGGAACGGCACTGATCGAGGTGAACGCGGCCGCCTCGTGGGCACAGATCGTGCTGCTGCTGCGGTCGGTGCTCGACGCGGCGGCCGACGAGTCCGACGACCGCCACGGTGGCGAGCCGGGTCTCGGTGACCTGTTCCGGCTGGCCGACGCGGCGGCCGCGGTGATCGACGCGCCGGTGACCATCGAGGACGCGAACTCCCGGGTGCTCGCGTACTCGGCGCGGCAGGACCGCACCGACCCGGCCAGGGTCTCGACGATCATGGGCCGGCGCGTGCCGGACGACGTGCTGGCGCGCTTCCGGTCCCGCGGCGTGTTCCGTGAGCTTTCCCGCGGCCGCACCACGATCTTCGTGCCGAAGCAGAAGGACGGGACGCTGCCGCGTCTGATCGTGCCGATCCGGATGGGTGGCGAGCTGCTCGGCTCGATGTGGGCGGTCGTCGACGGTCCGGTGTCCGACGAGCGGGCCTCCGCGTTCGCCGCCACCGCGCCGGTGGTCGCGCTGCACCTGCTGCGCCGCCGTGCCACGGAGGACGCCGAGCGGCGCCGGTCCGCTGAGCTGGTCAGGGCGCTCCTGGAGGGCACCGGCAGCGTGCGCCTCGCGGCCGCCGAGCTGGATCTGCCCGACGAGCCGCACCGGGTGGTCGCCCTGGCCATCCGCACGCCGGACCCGCTCGGCGCGGAGGGCATGCGGCTCGCGCTGTGGGAGCGGATCACGGCCGGGGTCGGGCGCCGGCCGGCCGTGACCGACCTGCGGGACGTGCTGTACGCGGTGGTGCCGGACCGCAGCGGCTGGCCCGAGCTGCGCCGCGCCCTCGCGCGCGAGGAGGAACACCTGGCCGCGGCAGGCCCACCCGCGCCGGTGACCGAGCTGGCCGGTTCGCGCGCGCTCGCCGAGGAGCTGCTGAACCTGTTGCGCGCCGGGCTGGTCACGGGTCCGGTCGTCAGCCACGACGAGGCCTGGCCGGTGCTGGCGCTGCACCGGGCGGCGACGGCCGCGCTTTCCGCCGGTGCCACGGAGTTCGGCCCGCTCGCCGTGCTGCGCGAGCACGACGAGCGCAGCGGCACGTCCTATGTGGACACCCTGTACGAGTGGCTGCGGCACCCCGGCGACCCACGCGCCGCGAGCGCCGCGCTGCGGATCCACCCGAACACGTTGCGGTACCGGATGGCCAAGCTGGTCGAGTTGGCCGGTGTGGACCTCGACGACCCGAACACACGGCTCGCGCTGTTGGTCCAACTGACGGCGGTCCACTGGGCCTGACTGTGCTGTCAGCACTATCAAAGGCGCGAAGTCTGGTGGTCACGCCACGATGACACTTACTTATCGTTATCGCATTGTGGTGTTGGACACCCAGTTGGCCCAGTCGTGGAAGGACCGTCAGCCGTGAAGATCGCCGTTCCCCGGGAGATCAAGAACCACGAGTACCGGGTCGCGTTGACCCCCGCCGGCGCGCACGAGCTCACCGCGCACGGGCACGACGTGTTCGTCGAGGCCGGGGCCGGACTCGGGTCGGCCATCACGGACGAGGAGTACCTCGCCGCCGGCGCGAAGGTCCTGGCCACCGCCGAGGAGGTGTGGGCCGAGGGCGAGCTGGTGCTGAAGGTCAAGGAGCCGATCGCCGCCGAGTACCCGCTGCTGCGGCGCGACCAGGTGCTGTTCACCTACCTGCACCTGGCGGCCGACGAGGCGCTGACGAAGGCGCTGCTCGCCGCGGGCACCACGGCCATCGCGTACGAGACGGTCCAGACGGCGAACGGCGCGCTGCCGCTGCTCGCCCCGATGTCGGAGGTCGCTGGCCGGCTCGCGCCCCAGGTGGGGGCGTACGCGCTGATGAAGCCGTCCGGTGGTCGGGGCGTGCTGCCCGGCGGCGTGCCGGGCGTGGCACCGGCGCGCGTTGTGGTGATCGGCGGTGGCGTCGCGGGCCTGAACGCCGCGACGATCGCGGCCGGCATGGGCGCGGATGTGCAGGTGCTGGACACCAACGTGGACCGCCTGCGGCAGATCGACGCCCAGTTCCGCGGCCAGCTGAAGACGGTGACGTCCAACCGCTACGCGATCGAGCAGGCCGCGAAAGATGCGGACCTGGTGATCGGCGCGGTGCTGGTGCCGGGCGCACGAGCACCGAAACTGATCACCAACGAACTGGTGGCGGACATGAGGCCGGGTTCTGTGTTGGTCGACATCGCGATCGACCAGGGCGGCTGTTTCGAGGACTCCCACCCGACAACCCACGCCGAGCCGACCTACGAGGTACACAACTCGGTCTTCTACTGCGTGGCGAACATGCCGGGCGCGGTCCCGAGGACCTCGACGTACGCGCTGACGAACGTGACGCTGCCCTACGCACAGGCGCTGGCAGCCAAGGACTGGCAGGCCGCACTGCGGGCGGACGCGGCACTGGCCAAGGGCCTGAACACCCACGCGGGCACCCTCACGAATGCCCCAGTGGCAAAGGCCCACAACTTGTCACACACCCCGTTGACCGAATTGGTCAACTAATCAACATACGCACGAAAAGCAGCAACCAGACGGCACGGAGAAATCGCCACCAGCGAGTTGCACAAACAGACACCCTGTCGCAAATTAGTGGCAGTGGCGCACCACACATCCGTGAACACAATGAACACAAGGACAGATCACTAAACCATCACCCAGCCCCCAACTGAGGGAGCGCTCCCAGAGCCAAAGGCCAGACCCAAAGGCGACGCGGGAGGACACGAGCGGATGCCCCAAGGGGCACCCGCAAGGGCGTGGGAGCGTGCCGCAAGAGCGCGCGAGGGCACCCTATGTGCGTTGGAACGCAAACCACCAAGAGCACCGGAAGCCAACCACGCTGGGTCAGGAACCAACCGTCACCCGGGGGTCTGGGGGGTGGCCCCCAGAACAAACAAGGACACCGGGAAGGTGGCCAGGGACACCGAACAAGGGCTCGAGGGCGGCCCGCTCAACCAGCCTGGGGGTCACTGGGAGCGGGCCGCCATGTGCAGTTTAAGCGCATAAGCCTTCGAGTGGTGCAATCGGGGGTGGGTGAGTCGTAATCGTTCTCGATTCGGGGCACAGCCGCTTCACAGGTTCACCCCTGGCGACCGCCGCCGGACATAGGGCGACTAGTCGGCGACCTCAACGCTCGATCGAGTGAGAATCCAGGCAATGGAGTGAAGTCGGTCGTTACCACTTCGGTGGGCCGAATCGCCGACCGATGCCGTATCGGTGACTGAACCACGCTGGTCCGTACGTTGCATCGATCCGTTCGGTCGGGATCGGGCGCTGATGGTGCTGGTCGAAAACGAGAGAGTCGTGCTCGTCCCCCCACCCGGCGCGGCCGCGGTGCTGTCCGCGCAGCAGGCCAGGGGGTTGGGACGAGCGCTCGACCAGGCCGCCGTCCGCACCACCGACCACGAACACCGGCAGGTGGGGTGATCGCCATGACCTCTGCGATGGACGACACCCGCCGTGCCGTGCTGAACCATCTGGCCGCGGTCGACCAGGTCGCCGGCCAGGACGACCCCGCGAAGCTGCTCCCGTTCGCCCGCACCGAACTGTGCCATCTCGCCGAGAGCTGGCGCCGGCTCCTCACCGCCCACCGCCCCGACCCGGACGGCCGCTGCGCGGGGTGCCGCACCGGCATGTGGGCGCGCCGCTGGCCGTGCCAGGTCTGGCGTTCCGCCCACGAGCAGCTGATCGGCGAGGGTGTGCCACACCGTCGCCGCACGCACCCGTTGCGTAACCCTTTCTCTCGGGTGAGCACCCGTTAGGACAGTTCGGCACAACTCCGATACCGCCATGCGGCAAGATGGCCCGCACGCAACCCGCAGGGCGGAGCATGGAGGGGCACGTGCAGGACGGCAGCGGCCGCATCGTGGTGCAGAACCTGACCAAGCATTTCGGTCAGGTAGCCGCGGTACAGAACCTCAGTTTCCATGTGGAGCCAGGCTCGGTCACCGGCTTCCTGGGACCCAACGGCTCAGGCAAGACCACCACCCTTCGTATGTTGCTGGGTCTGGTGACACCGACGTCTGGCCACGCGACGATCAACGGTCAGCCCTTCGCTCGTCTCGGCAACCCGGGCAGAATCGTCGGCGGGGTGCTGGAGGCGCAGGGCTTCCACCCCGGCAGGACGGCTCGCGACCACCTTCGGGTGTACGGGGCCGCGATCGGCGTGCCAGACCAGAGAGCCGACGAGGTGCTGAACCTGGTCGGTCTCGGCACGGCGGGCAACCGCGCGGCTGGCGGCTTCTCGCTCGGCATGAAGCAACGCCTCGCGCTCGCGACGGCTCTGCTCGGCGACCCGCAGGTGCTGGTGCTGGACGAGCCGGCGAACGGACTCGACCCGGAGGGCATCGCCTGGCTGCGTACCTTCCTGAAGGCGTTCGCGTCGAGCGGCCGCACGGTGCTGATCTCGAGCCACCTGCTGGCCGAGGTCGAGCAGACCATCGACCAGGTCGTGATCATCAGCCGGGGCCAGACGATGTACTACGGCCCGCTGGACGACCTGAGGAAGCAGCAGCAGAGCCGCGTCCTCGTGCAGCCGGCCGATCCGCAGAAGCTCGTTGCCGCGTTGCAGGAGAACCAGTTCACCAACGTGTCCCCGACCCCGGACGGCAAGCTCGCGGTGGTCGGCGCGACGCTGCAGCAGGTCGGCGACATCGCGGCGAAGGCGGGCGTCGCGCTCTACGGCGTGCACGAGGAGCGGGCCGACCTCGAGCAGTTGTTCTTCCGGCTGACCAGCGGCCAGTACACGGGCCAGTCCCCGTACGGCGCGCCGCCTCCCGGTTGGGGCGCGCCGCAACAGGGCTATCAGCAGCCTCCGCAGCAGGGCTACGCGCCGGGCACCCCGCCAGAGGGCTACCAGCAGGTCCCGCCGGCTGGCTACCAGCAGGCCCCGCAGCCCGGCTACCCGCAGCCCGGCGGCTACCCGTCCACACCGGACGGTTTCCAGCAGCCGGGCACCCCGCCTGGCGGCTACCAACAGCCGGCGCCGGGCGGTTACCCGCAGGCCGCGCCGGGGGGTTACCAGCAGCAGCCGACGGGTGCGCCGCAGGGCTACGCGCCCGGTGGCCAGCAGGCGCCCAATCCGTACGCCCCGCCGCAGCAGGGCTGGGGCCAGCAGCCGAGCGGTCCGCAACCCGTGCAACAACCACCCCAGGACCCACCACCACCTGGTGAACACACGAACCCGGGCGGAGGTGCCAACTGATGGGCCTGCTGATCAAGGCGGAGTTCCGCAAGATCCTCACCACCAAGATGTGGTGGGCGATGATGATCCCCGCGCTGCTGCTCGCGTTCGGCTGGGCGTGGGGTGTCGCGGCGCTGACCAACTCGATCGTCAGCGACGTCTCGGACGTGGACATCATCGAGGAGTTCAACATCTCCTTCGACGACCTGTCCTGGTCGGTGATCGCGCTGACGCGCAGCATGAACATCGCGACGATCTTCCCGATGATCTTCGGGACGCTGGCGCTGGCCAGTGAGATCAGCCGCAAGACGATCACGACGAGCTTCCTGACGGCCCCGAACCGCGGCCTGCTGCTGTCCGCGAAGGCCGTCACGTACGTGATCTGGGGCCTGCTGTTCGGCGTCGTGATCGCCATCGGCGCGAGCATCGGCACCGCGGTCGGGTCGGAGAGCTCCTACCTGCCCGACGCGGGTCAGTGGCTGATGATCCTGCTGTCCGGCATCCTCGGCTGTCTGCTGTGGACACTGCTCGGACTCGGCCTCGGCGCGCTGATGGGCTCGCCGGTCGGCGCGCTGGTGATCCTGCTGATCTACTCGCTGCTCGTCGGCCCGCTCGGCGACATCGTGCTCACCGCCGTCACCGAGGGCTCCTACCTGGCCGGCTTCCTGCCGAACGGCTCGGCGAACGGCCTGACGGGCTCGACCGCGAGCCAGGTGCTGGCGACACAGGTGATCGACCTGATCACGAACGCGGGCGGCGTCGTCGACACCGACGGCCGCGAGCAGTTCGAGCAGGTCGTCCGCGCCATCGCGGGCGCGCCGGGCGCCCTGGCGCTGTGGCTGTCCGGCCTGATCTTCCTGGGCTGGACCGCGCTGTTCTTCGTCTTCGGCATCCTGCGCAACCGCACCCGCGACATCACCTGATCGAGCGAACTTGAAAGCGGGGCCGGCCCAGTAGGACCGGCCCCGCCGCATTTCCGCAGGTCGCCCCGCGTGTCCAACCGAACAGCCCCGCGTGTCCAACGCTCAGAACACGCGAGTTCAACACAACAGACTCGCGAGTCTCGCGTTCGGCCCCTGCGAGTCGCGTTTTCGGGAACGGCCCCGGCGCTCGGGCGGCCGGGGCTGTCGGTGGGCGCGCCTAATGTGGGTGGCGTGTCGAAGTCCTCCCCCGGCTGGGTCCGTCGGTTGAGTGCCGCGTGTTGGCGGCACCGCCGGCTGGTCGTGCTGTCCGTCGCCTCCTCGGTGATCGGTGTCGGCTTCCAGGCCGCGGGTCCGGTGCTGGTCAAGCTCGTCGTCGACGACGCGGTGGCCGGCACGACGACCCGCATCGCCTGGCTGGTCGCCGCGCTGGTGCTGATGGAGCTGTCCACGTTCGCGACCGCGTTCGTGCGCCGCTACCTCGGCGGCCGGCTCGCCCTTGACGTGCAGCACGACCTGCGCCAGCAGGTGTTCGCCGCGGTGCAGCGGCTCGACGGGGCCAAACAGGACGTGCTGCGGACCGGCCAGGTGGTGTCCCGGTCGATCACGGACCTGCAGGTCGTGCAGGGCCTGCTGATGATGGTGCCGCTGTCGGTCGGCACGGTCGTATTCGCGCTGGCCGCGTTCGGCGCGATGCTGTGGCTGTCCCCCATGCTGACGCTGGTCGCGCTGGTCATCGTGCCGGTCGTCGCCGTCGTGGCGGCCCGCAGTCGCCGCGTGCTGTTCCCCGCCTCGTGGTCGGCGCAGCAGCGGGCGGCCGACCTCGCGCAGCACGTCGAGGAGACGGTCACCGGCATCCGCGTGGTCAAGGGGTTCGGCCAGGAGATGCGCGAGATCAAGCGCCTTGACCGAGCGGCACGCACGCTGTTCGGCGAGCGGATGCGCACGGCCGCGCTGACCTCCCGGCCGGCCGCGACGCTCGTGGCCATGCCGGCGGCGGGTCAGGTCGCGGTGCTCGCGCTCGGCGGGTTCATGGCCATGAACGGGCAGGTCACGCTGGGCACGTTCCTCGCGTTCGCGAGCTACGTGGCCAACCTGGTCGGCCCGACCCGGCTGCTCTCGAGCCTGCTGGTCAACGTGCAGCTGGCCAGGGCCGGGGTCGAGCGGGTGTACGAGCTGATCGACTCGCACCCGACGGTCGTGGACGCGCCGGACGCGGTGGACGTGCCCTCGGGTCCGGCGGGTGTGCGGCTCGACGGCGTGAGCTTCGGCTACACCCGCAGCGAGCCGGTGCTGAAGGGCGTCTCGTTCGAGGTGGGGCCGGGCGAGACACTCGCGCTGGTCGGCACGGCCGGCTCCGGCAAGTCCACGGTGTCGCTGCTGCTACCCCGCTTCTACGACGTGCACGATGGCGCGATCTCGGTGGCGGGTGTAGACATCCGGAAGCTGAAGCTCGCGTCGCTGCGCGGCACGGTCGGGGTGGTGTTCGAGGAGGCGTTCCTCTTCTCCGACTCCGTGCGGGCCAACATCGCCTACGGCCGGCCGGACGCGACCGACGAGGAGATCCGGGCGGCGGCGCGGGCCGCGCAGGCGGACGCGTTCATCAGCGAACTACCGGACGGCTACGACACGGTGGTCGGCGAGCGCGGGCTCACCCTGTCCGGCGGGCAGCGGCAGCGGGTGGCGCTCGCGCGGGCACTGCTGTCGGACCCCCGCGTGCTGGTGCTCGACGACGCCACGTCCGCGGTCGACACGGCTACCGAAGCCGCGATCCACGACACGCTGCGGGCCGTCACCCAGGACCGCACGACGTTGCTGATCGCGCACCGAAGGTCGACGCTCGCGCTTGCCGACCGGATCGCGGTGCTCGACCGTGGCACGGTCGTCGACATCGGCACGCACGCCGAGCTGACGGCGCGCTGCGAGCTGTACCGGTCGCTGCTCGCCGGTCCTGGTGAGGCCATCGAGGACGCGACCCGCCGCCAGGACGCCGAGTCGCTGGTGCCCGGCCCCGAAGGGTGGACGCCGGAGCTGTGGCCGGCCGAGGTCACGGACGACGGCGTCATCACCAGCACCTCGGTCCAACCGGCCGTCACGTCACGCCGCGCGGGTACCGGCGGCCCCATGACCGGTGCGCTGGCCGCGACACCGCCCACACCGGAGCTGATGGCGCGGGTGGCCGCGCTGCCACCGGCGACGGAGCAGCCGGTGCTCCGCGGCGAGGACCCGACCGCGCCCGACCCGGGTTTCCGATTACGGCGTCTGCTGAAACCGGTGCGGGCCATGCTGCTCGTGGTGGCCGGGCTGGTGATCGCCGACGCGGTGTTCACGATGGCGCTGCCGATGTTGATCCAGCAGGGCGTCGACAAGGGTGTGGTCACCGGCAACTCGACCGCGCTGTGGGTGGCCACGGCCGTGGCGGCGGTGCTGGTGGTGCTGAGCTTCGCGGACAACGCGTTGAACACGGTGCTGACCGCGCGGGTCGGTGAGCGGCTGCTGTACCTGCTGCGGGTGCGCAGCTACGCCCACCTGCAGCGGCTCGGGCTCGACTACTTCGAGCGCGAGATGGCCGGCCGGATCATGACGAGGATGACGACGGACGTGGACGCGCTGTCGACGTTCCTGCAGACGGGGCTGACGAGCGCGCTCGCGAGCGTGCTGACGGTCCTCGCGATCACGGTCGCGCTGGTGATCACCGATCCGGGCCTCGCGCTGGTGGCGCTCGCGGCGTTGCCGGTGCTGGTCGTGGCCACGGTGATCTTCCAGCGGCTGTCGACGGTCGCGTACACGCAGGCACGTGAGCAGGTCAGCGCCGTGAACGCGGACATGCAGGAGAACGTGTCCGGGCTGCGGGTCGCGCAGGCCTTCACGCGGGAGGAGCACTCGGCGCGGGAGTTCGCGGAGCGCAGCGACACCTACCGGCGCACCCGGCTGCGGGCCCAGCGGTACGTGGCGACGTACTTCCCGTTCGTCGCGTTGCTGGCCGGGCTGGCGCAGGCGGCCGTGCTGGTGGTGGGCGCGCGGCGGGTCGCGGCCGGTGAGCTGCCGGTCGGCGTGCTGCTGGCGTTCATGCTGTACCTGAACCTGTTCTTCGCTCCGGTGCAGCAGCTGTCCGGCGTGTTCGACGGCTACCAGCAGGCGCGGGTCGGTCTACGGCGGATCGCGGACCTGCTGCGCACGCCCAGCTCCGTCGCGCCGCCGGACGATCCCGTGCCGGTGCCGGAACGGTTGTCCGGAGCGGTGGAGCTGCGGGACGTCTCGTTCTCCTACCCGGGCACGGACCGGCCCGCCGTGCGGGACCTGAACCTGCGGGTCGCGCCGGGCGAGACGGTCGCGCTGGTGGGTGCCACGGGTGCTGGCAAGTCGACGGTGGTGAAGCTGGTCGCCCGGTTCTACGACCCGACCGCCGGTCAGGTGCTGGTCGACGGGGTGGACCTGCGGGACTACGACCCGTCGGAATACCGGAGACGGCTGGGTGTCGTGCCGCAGGAGGCGCATCTGTTCAGTGGCGACGTGGCCAGCAACGTCGGCTACGGGGGCGCGTCCAACGGCGTGAACGGGGACCGGGCGGCGGTCGAGTCGGCCGTGCGCTCGGTCGGGGCCCTGCCGATGGTCGCGGATTTGCCATCCGGCTTCCGGCAGCAGGTGGGCGAGCGCGGGCAGGGCCTGTCGGCCGGGCAGCGGCAGCTGATCGCGCTGGCGCGGGCGGAGCTGGCGCGACCGGACGTGCTGCTGCTGGACGAGGCGACGGCGGCACTGGACCCGGCGACGGAGTCGGTGGTGCTGGCGGCGAGCGAACGGCTGGCCGCGCCGAGGACGACGTTCGTGGTGGCGCACCGGCTGGCGACGGCCGCGCGGGCCGACCGCATCGTCGTTCTGGACGCGGGTCTGATCGTCGAGGAGGGCACGCATGAGGAGCTGCTGGCCGCGGACGGGCGCTACGCCCTGCTGTGGCGGCACGGCACCGCGGAGGACGGTGTTGATCAACGAGCCGAGGAGCCTGCCGGAGGGAAATGAGCCCTGACCACTCACCGCTGTGAACCGACCGTCCACCGATCGGCGCCTGGTCCGTTTCGGTTCGGACACCACGTGATGGCCGGTCGTCCCACGTCCCGGGACCAGCATGTGAGGGATTCACCACAGTCAACCTGGCCGAAAAGGACGAACAAGACGGCCGAACTTCAGTCGGACCGAATGCTGAACCGCTGGGAGACAATGCGAGTATCACTGTCAACAGCACCGGGGGGCGCATTCCATCACCTGCGTGACCTGCGGTCCTTCTCCCGAGTCGGCACCACGTCACTCGCGCGGGGGACTAGCCTGAGGGTGCAGTCAGTACCACTAACAGATCGAGATAGATAGAGGCGAGTGCCTGCCGTGTCCAGCAGCAGCCCTGCGTCGCAGTTCGGCCCCAATGAGTGGCTCGTAGAGGAGATGTACGAGCAGTTCCTCGCTGACCCGTCGTCAGTGGACTCAGCGTGGCATGACTTCTTCGCCGACTACAAGCCGACACAGCGCGTGGCGAACGAGGCCGCGGGCGACACGAAGAGCAACGCCACCGGGGCGAAGACCGCCACGGTGGCCAAGACCACAAAGTCGAGCACCCCGACTGCGCCCCCGGCTTCCGCGCAGAGCGAGCCGACCAACGGCCAGGCCAGGACGGCACCCAAGGCCGAGCCGAAGCCGGCCGCCGCCGCCGCGAAGCCCACCGAGAAGCCCGTGGCGAAGGCCGCGCCGGCACCGGCGAAGGCCGCGGCACCCGCGAAGCCCGCCCCGGCGAAGGTCGACGCGAAGCCGCCGGCGGCCGCGAAGAGCACCGGCGGCGAGGAGGTCAAGCAGCTGCGTGGCGCCTCCGCGGTGATCGCGAAGAACATGGACCTCTCGCTGACCATCCCGACCGCGACGAGCGTGCGGGCCGTGCCGGCGAAGCTCCTGTTCGACAACCGCATCGTGATCAACAATCACCTGAAGCGGACCCGTGGCGGCAAGGTGTCGTTCACGCACCTGATCGGCTACGCGATCATCCGCGCGCTGGCCGACTACCCGAACATGAACCGGCACTACACGCAGGTCAACGGCAAGCCGGCCATCGCGACGCCCGAGCACGTCAACCTGGGCCTCGCGATCGACCTGCCGGGCAAGGACGGCGCGCGCAACCTCGTGGTGGCGTCGATCAAGAGCTGCGAGGGCATGACCTTCACGCGGTTCTGGCAGGCCTACGAGGAGATGATCCGCAAGGCCCGCAACAGCTCGCTCACCGCGGACGACTTCGCGGGCACCACGATCTCCCTGACGAACCCGGGCACGATCGGCACCAACCACTCGATGCCCCGGTTCCCACCCGGTCAGGGCGCGATCGTGGGCGTCGGCGCCATGGAGTACCCGGCGCAGTACCAGGGCACGAGCGAGAAGACGCTGGTCGAGCTGGGCGTCAGCAAGATCATCACGCTGACCTCGACGTACGACCACCGCATCATCCAGGGCGCCGAGTCCGGCGAGTTCCTGCGCCGTGTGCACCAGTTGCTGCTGGGCGAGGACAACTTCTACGACGACATCTTCACGTCGCTGCGGCTGCCGTACGAGCCGGTCCGCTGGGTCGAGGACATCCCAGAGGGCGAGATCGACAAGACCACCCGCGTGATCGGTCTGATCGACACCTACCGCACCCGCGGCCACCTGATGTCCGATGTGGACCCGCTGAACTACCGCCAGCGCAAGCACGAGGACCTGGACATCCTGTCCCACGGCCTCACCCTGTGGGACCTGGACCGCGAGTTCCCCGTCGGCGGGTTCGCCGGCAAGAACCGCATGAAGCTGCGGGACATTCTCGGCGTACTGCGCGACAGCTACTGCCGCACGGTCGGTGTGGAGTACACCTACATCCTCGACCCGACCGAGCGCCGCTGGATCCAGGAGCGCGTCGAGGTCCGGCACGAGAAGCCGGCGCAGGCCGTACAGAAGTACATCCTGTCGAAGCTGAACGCGGCCGAGGCGTTCGAGACGTTCCTGCAGACCAAGTACGTCGGCCAGAAGCGGTTCTCGCTCGAGGGCGGCGAGTCGGTGATCGCGCTGCTGGACACGATCCTCGACAAGGCCGCCGAGTACGAGCTGGACGAGGTCGTCATCGGCATGCCGCACCGCGGCAGGCTGAACGTGCTCGCCAACATCGTCGGCAAGCCGATCTCCCAGATCTTCCAGGAGTTCGAGGGCAACCTCGACCCGGGCCAGGCGCACGGCTCCGGCGACGTGAAGTACCACCTCGGCGCCGAGGGCAAGTACTTCCGGATGTTCGGCGACGGCGAGACCAAGGTGACGCTGACCGCCAACCCGTCGCACCTGGAGACGGTCGACCCGGTGCTCGAGGGCATCGTCCGCGCCAAGCAGGACCTGCTGGACAAGGGCGGCTCCGACACCGGCGGCTTCACCGTCCTGCCGGTCGCGCTGCACGGCGACGCCGCGTTCGCCGGTCAGGGCGTGGTCGCGGAGACACTGAACCTGGCTCTGCTGCGCGGTTACCGCACCGGCGGCACCGTGCACGTGATCATCAACAACCAGGTCGGCTTCACGACCGCGCCGGAACACTCGCGCTCGTCGCAGTACGCGACCGACGTCGCGAAGATGATCCAGGCGCCGGTGTTCCACGTGAACGGCGACGACCCGGAGGCGTGCTACTGGGTCGCGCAGCTCGCGATGGACTACCGCCAGGCGTTCAACAAGGACGTCGTGATCGACATGGTCTGCTACCGGCGCCGCGGCCACAACGAGGGCGACGACCCTTCGATGACCCAGCCGGCGATGTACGACATCATCGACACGAAGCGCAGCGTCAGGAAGACCTACACCGAGGCCCTGATCGGCCGCGGCGACATCTCGGTCGACGAGGCCGAGAAGGCGCTGCGGGACTTCTCGTCGCAGCTGGAGCACGTCTTCAACGAGGTGCGTGAGCTGGAGAAGCACCCGGTCGCGCCGAGCCCGTCGGTGGAGTCGGAGCAGCAGGTCCCGGCGAAGCTGTCGACGAACATCAGCCACGAGGTGCTGGAGCGGATCGCCGACGCGCACATCAACCTGCCGAACGGCTTCACCCCGCACCCGAGGGTCAAGCCGGTGCTGGAGCGCCGCGCCAAGATGGCCCGCGAGGGCGGCATCGACTGGGCGTTCGGGGAGCTGCTGGCGTTCGGTTCGCTGAACCTGGAGGGCCACATGGTCCGCCTGGCCGGCCAGGACTCCCGCCGCGGCACGTTCGTGCAGCGGCACGCGGTGATCGTGGACCGCAAGTCCGGCAGGGAGTACGTGCCGCTGCAGAACCTCGGCGAGGGCCAGGGCAAGTTCCTGGCGTACGACTCGGCGCTGTCGGAGTACGCGGCACTCGGCTTCGAGTACGGCTACTCGGTCGCCAACCCGGACGCGCTCGTGTTGTGGGAGGCGCAGTTCGGCGACTTCGTGAACGGCGCGCAGTCGGTGATCGACGAGTACATCTCGTCCAGCGAGGCCAAGTGGGGCCAGCGTTCGGACGTGGTGGTGCTGCTGCCGCACGGCCACGAGGGCCAGGGCCCGGACCACACGTCGGGCCGCATCGAGCGCTGGCTGCAGCTGTGCGCGGAGGGTTCGATGACGGTGGCGGTCCCGTCGACGCCGGCGAACTACTTCCATCTGCTGCGCCGCCACGCGCTCGACGGCGTGCAGCGTCCGCTGGTGGTCTTCACTCCGAAGTCCATGCTGCGCAACAAGGCCGCGGTCAGCCAGGTCTCGGACTTCACCGAGGAGTCGAGGTTCAGCCCGATCCTGGACGACCCGGCGAACCCCGACCCGGCGAAGGTCCGCAAGCTGCTGCTGGTGTCCGGCAAGCTGTACTACGAGCTGGCCGCCGAGCGCGAGAACCGCGGCGGTGCCCCGGAAACCGCGATCGTCCGGATCGAGCAGCTGTACCCGGTCCCGGTGAAGCGGTTTGGCGCGATCCTCGAGAAGTACCCAAACGTGGACGAGGTCCGCTGGGTGCAGGAGGAGCCGGCGAACCAGGGCGCGTGGCCGTTCTACGGTCTGCACCTGCGGGAGCTGTACCCGGACCTGCCGAAGCTCGTCCGTGTGTCCCGCCGCGTGATGGCCGCCCCGTCGGCCGGCTCCGGCAAGGTCCACGAGGTGGAGCAGCGCGAGATCATCGAGAAGGCGTTCAGCTAGGCCATGTACTTCACCGACCGGGGCCTGGAAGAGCTCGAGAAACGACGAGGCGACGAGGAAGTCACGCTGGCCTGGCTGGCCGCGAAGATGCGTGACTTCGTCGACGCCAACCCGGAGTTCGAGAACGCGGTGGAACGCCTCGCGACGTACCTGGCAAGAGACGACGAAGACGACGAGTGACCTCGGGGCCCCACCGTTTGGTGTGGCCCCGACTCGTCGACGGGGTCGTCGAACGCGCTGTGGACAACTCAGACGCCGCCGACCGAAAATGTCGGTCCCCCATGAGAGGCTGGAAACCGGGGGCCGGAGGCCAGCCGGGCACCAGCTGGCAGTCCTACCAGGCGTAGGCCTCCGGGGCCGGCTTCGCGCCGTTGGGGCCGGGTGGCGGGAACAGCTCGTCCAGGCGGGCGAGGGTTTCCGTGTCGAGTTTGAGGTCCACCGCGCGGAGTGAGCCGTCCAGGTGGGCCTGTGTTCGTGGGCCGATGATCGGGCCCGTGACGCCTTCCTGGTGCAGGAGCCACGCGAGGGCGACGTCGGCCGGGTCCTCGCCGAGTTCGGCGGCCAGTTTCTCGTAGGCCTCGACGCGGTCGCGGTTCTTCTCCAGCGCCGCGGCCGCCTGGCCGCCGTTGGACCGGGACGCCGCGCCATCGCGCTGCTTGCGGATCACCCCGCCCAGCAGGCCGCCGTACAGGGGTGACCACGGGATGAGCCCGATGCCGTAGTGCCGTGCCGCCGGCAGGACCTCCAGCTCCACCCACCGCGATGCCAGGTTGTACAGCGACTGCTCGCTCACCAGCCCGAGGAAGTGCCTGGCCCGCGCGGCTTCCTGGGCCTGGGTGAGATGCCAGCCCGCGAAGTTCGACGAGCCGAAGTACAGCACCTTGCCCTGCTGCCGCAGCACCGAGAACGCCTCCCAGATCTCGTCCCACGGCGTGTTCCGGTCAACGTGGTGCATCTGGTACAGGTCAATGTAATCCGTCTGCAGCCGACGCAGCGAGGCGTCCGCCGCGCGGCGGATGTTCAGCGCTGACAGGCGGTTCTCGTTCGGCCAGTCGCCCATCGGGCCGTACAGCTTGGTGGCCAGTACCGTCTTCTCCCGGCGTCCGCCGCCGCTCGCGAACCACCGGCCGATGATCCGCTCGGTGATCCCCTCGCCCTTCTGCCAGCCGTAGGTGTTGGCGGTGTCGAAGAAGTTGATGCCGTGCTCGTGTGCGCGGTCCATGATCGCGTGACTGTCCTCTTCGGACGTCTCCGGACCGAAGTTCATGGTACCGAGCACGAGCCGGGAAACGGAGAGGCCGCTGCGGCCGAGCTGTGTGTACTCCATGGCCCCAACGTACGCCAGAATGAGCCCATGCCCGACGACGAGCACGACTGGATTCCGCTGGACGCGAACCCGCACGCGGACGACAAACGGGATGTCCTCGACCCGACCGGCGAGGACCTAAAGTTCCGCCGACTGATCTGGATCGGGCTGGTCGTCGGCCTGCTGACGACCGCGCTGGTGCTGTGGCTCGCGCTCTAGCACCCCCGCCCGCCACACCGCGTACGTCAACGGGACCCCCGGCCGGTACGCGAGGTGCGTGACCGACGGCGCGTCCAGCACGTGCACGTCCGCCCGCGCCCCCACCCGCAGCACGCCGACGTCGTCCCTGCGCAGTGCCCGCGCACCACCCCACGTCGCCGCGCGGACGGCCTCCTCGACCGACATCCGCATCTGCAGCACCGCCGTCGCCACGCAGTAGGCCATCGACGACGTGTACGACGAGCCCGGGTTGCAGTTGGTCGCGAGCGCGACCGTGGCGCCGTTGTCCAGCAGCTCCCGCGCGTTCGGCAGCGGTTGCCGCGTCGACAGGTCACAGGCCGGCAGCAGTGTCGCGACGGTGGCCGACCGCGCGAGAGCGTCCACATCGGACCGCGTCAGGTACGTGCAGTGGTCCACGCTGGCCGCGCCCAACTCCACGGCCAGCCGCACGCCGGGGCCGTAACCCAGCTGGTTGCCATGGACTCGAAGTCCCAGCCCGCGTGCCGCAGCGGCCGTCAACACCGCACGGGACTCGTCCTCGTCGAAGGCGCCCGTCTCGCAGAACACGTCCGCCCACCGCACGTACGGCGCCACGGCGTCGAGCATCTCGCCGCACACCAGGGCGACATAGTCCTCTGTGGACATCTCGGCGGGGACGAGATGGGCGCCGAGGAAGGTGACCTCGTCGGCGACCTCGGCCGCCAGCCGCGCCGACCGCAGTTCGTCCGCGACCGTCAGGCCGTATCCCGTCTTCGTCTCCACGCACGTGGTGCCCTGCGCAACCGCTTCGGCCACGTGTCGGCGCAGCACCGCGGACAACTGGCCGTCGGAGGCCGCCCTCGTCGCCGCCACGGTGACCGCGATCCCGCCCGCCGTGTAGGGCTGGCCCGCCATTCGGGCCGCGAACTCGGCGGTCCGGTCGCCCGCGAAAACCAGATGCGTGTGGCTGTCGACCCAGCCCGGCAGCACGGCACGGCCCTCGACGTCCATCGCTTGGTCCGCGGCGGGTGCCGATGACGCCGCCCCTACCCAGGCCACCCGGTCGCCGTCCACCACCAGTGCGGCGTCGGTCAACGCGGGCCCGTCGTTGGTGGTCAGCTCGCCGATCCCGGTGATGAGAGTGCTCACGACCACAGCTCCTCAATCGCGGCCTGCAGCAACCGGCCCACGTCGCCCAGTTGCTCGTGCTGCCCGTCGACCGCGACGACTCGGCCGCTCGACACGACGGTGTGCACGTCCGACGCCGTGGCCGCGAGCATCACCTGAGACGGGTGGCAGCCGGCGGTGCGCACGCTGTCCAGCCGCACGGCCACCAGGTCAGCAGGTGCGCCCTGCTGGATGACCCCCGCGTCCGGCCAGCCAAGTGCCGTGTTGCCAGCCGAGGTAAGCGCTGTCATCAGCTCCTCCGGAGTGAGCCGGCCGCGCTGCCCGGTGCGTAGGCGTTCGCCGTGTTCCAGTGCGCGTGCCTCCACCAGCGGGTCGACCACCGCGTGTTGGTCGCTGCCCAGCGACAGCGGCGAGCCCGCGTCCAGCAGCTCTCGGGCGGGCCCGATGCCGTCGGCGAGGTCCGCCTCGGTGGTCGGGCAGAAGCACGCGGCGGTCCGCGACGCGCCCAGTGCCTCTACGTCTGTCGTGGACAGATGGGTGGCGTGTACGGCGGTCGTGTTCGGCCCCAGCGCGCCCGAGTCGGCCAGTAGCTGGACCGGGGTGCGACCGTAGGCCACCAGGCAGGCCTCGTTCTCCGCCGGCTGCTCGGACACGTGGATGTGCAGCGGCCGGTCCTCTACAAGTGTGGAGATCTCGGCGATGGCCGGTGGCGGCACCGCGCGCACCGAGTGAATGGCCGCACCGACGCGCGTGAGCCCCCGGTCGGTTCTCGGCTGGGCCCGCGCGGCCCACGCCTCGACGCTGCCGTCGGAGAACCGTTGCTGCTCAGGCGAAAGCGGGGCGTCGATGCCGCCGGTCAGGTAACACGTGTCGAGCAGCGTCATCCGGATGCCTGCGGCCAGAGCGGCCTCCCGCAACGCCTCCCCCATCGCGTTTGGTTCGGCGTACCGGCCACCGCCCGGCGGATGGTGCAGGTAGTGGAACTCACCGACGACGGTCACGCCGGCGACGGCCATCTCGGCGTACACGGCGGTCGCCAGTCGCAGGTAGCTATCCGGGTCCAGGCGGGACGCCAGCTCGTACATGCCGCGCCGCCACGTCCAGAACGTGCCGCCGTCGGCGTGGGTGCGGCCACGCAACGCGCGGTGGAACGCGTGTGAGTGCACGTTCGCGAACCCGGGGAACACCACGCCACGCAACACGTGCGCACCGGCGGGCGGAGAGTCCGATGTGGACGTCACGGCGGCGATCCGGCCGTCGTCGACGTCGACCAGCGCGCCATCGCCCAGGCCCGATGGCAGCCACGCGTACTCGCACCAGTACGCGGTCATCCGGCGAGGTGTCCCAACACGGCGGCGAGCGCGTCGGCGCCGGTCTCGCAGTCGGCCGGCTCCGCGTACTCCTCCGGAGCGTGGGACACGCCGGTCGGGTTGCGCACGAACAGCATCGCGGTCGGCACGTGTGCGGCCAGGATCCCGGCGTCGTGCCCGGCGCCCGTGGGCAGGGTCGGCACACCGCCGAGCAGACCCACGAGCCGGTCCCGCAGGCCGGTGTCGAAGTGGACGGTGTCGCCGTAGGACTCCTCGGTGACGGTCAGCTCGCACCCCTCACGCGCGACGGCTTCCGCCGCCATCTCCCGGATCCGGTCGAGCACCCGGCGCGTGCGTGCGTCGTCGGGCGCTCGCGCGTCCAGCCACACGTCCACAGCGGACGCGATCACGTTGGTACCGCCGGGAGTGGGCACCAGCCGGCCGACCGTCGCGCGTGCGTCGTCCACTTCGGACGCCGCGATCCGGGCCGCCAGCACCATTTCCGCCGCGGGCACCATCGGGTCGTGCCGGTCGCCGAGCAGTGTCGCCCCGGCGTGGTTGCCCTCACCGGTGAACCGGAACCGCCACCGGCCGTGCGCGAGGATCGAGTCGGCCACGGCGATCGGCATGCCGAGGTCGATCAGGCCACGCCCCTGTTCCACGTGCAGCTCGACGAACGTCCCGATGGCCGACAGCGCCTCGTCGTCGCGGCCGAGCCGTGCGGGGTCGAGACCGGCCTCCGCCACGGCCTCGGCCAGCGTCACGCCGTCGGGATCACGCAGCCGCCGCGCCACATCCGCGTCGACGGCGCCGGACAGCAGCCGCGACCCGAGGCACGGCACGCCGAACCGGCCGCCCTCCTCCTCGGCGAACACGACGATGGCGAGCGGCTTGGTCGGCGTGAAACCGTGCTCCCGCAAGGTGTCCACAGCGGACAGTGCGGACACCACGCCGAGCGGTCCGTCGAACGCGCCACCGCCGGGCACGGAGTCGAGATGGCTGCCGGTGACGATCGCATCCGGGCCCGGCTGACCCCACCACGCCCACAGGTTGCCGTTACGGTCAGTGCGAACGGCCAGGCCACGCCGCTCGGCCTCGGCGACGAACCACTCCCGCAGCTCCAGCTCCGCCCGATCGAACCCGTGGCGCGAGTACCCGCCGCGCTTCGGATCCCGGCCGACACCCTCGATGCCCGCGAGTAACTGTGTGACACTCACCGCCCGACCCTCACTCTGAAGTGGCCGGTGTCCTGAAAGTGCCCTTCAGGCGCTGTCTCGAAAGACGCGCTGATGACGTTCAACGACCCGAAAGCGTCTTTCGAGACAGCGCCGGTCGCACCAGCATGATCATCGGTGGATCTGGGTTCTACGTCCCGAAGGTGCCGGCGGACTGTGCTCTTCATGGCATCGGCACCGTCACGCCGCGGGTCGCAGCGACCGCGCGGGCGTCCTCGTAGCCGGCGTCGACGTGCCGGATCACGCCCATCCCGGGATCGTTGGTCAGCACGCGGGCGATCTTCTCACCGGCGAGCGCGGTCCCGTCGGCGACGGTCACCTGGCCGGCGTGGATCGAGCGGCCGATGCCGACTCCGCCGCCGTGGTGGATGGACACCCAGCTTGCGCCGGACGCCGTGTTGACCAGCGCGTTCAGCAGCGGCCAGTCGGCGATCGCGTCGGAGCCGTCGGCCATCGCCTCGGTCTCGCGGTACGGCGAGGCGACCGAGCCGCAGTCGAGGTGGTCGCGGCCGATCACGACCGGAGCGGACAGCTCGCCGTCCGCGACCATCTCGTTGAACCGCTCGCCGGCGAGGTGCCGCTCGCCGTAGCCGAGCCAGCAGATCCGCGCCGGAAGCCCTTGGAAGGCAACGCGTTCGCCGGCCAGCCGGATCCAGCGTGCGAGGGATTCCTTCTCCGGGAACAACTCGAGGATCGCCCGGTCGGTCGCGGCGATGTCGGCCGGGTCGCCGGACAGCGCCGCCCACCGGAAGGGACCCATGCCCTCGCAGAACATCGGCCGGATGTAGGCCGGCACGAAACCGGGGAAGTCGAACGCCCGGTCGAAGCCGCCGAGCTTGGCCTCGCCCCGGATGGAGTTGCCGTAGTCGAACACCTCGGCGCCGGCGTCGAGGAACCCGACCATGGCACCCACGTGCTCGGCCATCGAGTCGCGGGCGCGTTCGGTGAACTCGTCCGGCTTCTTGGCCGCGTAGTCCGACCAGTCCTCGAGTGCGACGCCCTTCGGCAGGTACGCCAGCGGATCGTGGGCGGAGGTCTGATCGGTGACCACGTCGATCTCGACACCGCGGCGCAGCAGCTCGGGCACGACGTCGGCCGCGTTCCCGATCACCGCGACGGACAGCGCCCGCCCGTCGGCCTTCGCGGCCTCGACACGGGCGACCGCATCGTCCAATGAAGACGCGACCTCGTCGAGGTAGCGGGTCTCCACCCGCCGCCGCGCACGCGCCGGGTCGACCTCGACACACAGTGCGACGCCGTCGTTCATCGTGATGGCGAGCGGTTGCGCGCCACCCATGCCGCCGAGACCGGCGGTCAGCGTGATCGTCCCTTTGAGACTGCCACCGAACCGCTTGCGTGCCACGGCAGCGAACGTCTCGTAGGTGCCCTGGAGAATGCCCTGGGTGCCGATGTAGATCCACGAGCCGGCGGTCATCTGGCCGTACATGGTGAGCCCCAACGACTCCAGCCGGCGGAACTCCGGCCACGTGGCCCAGTCCCCGACGAGGTTGGAGTTGGCGATCAGCACGCGCGGCGCCCACTCGTGCGTACGCATCACGCCGACCGGCTTGCCCGACTGGACGAGCAGGGTCTCGTCCTCGCGCAACGCGGTCAGCTCGCGGGTGATCGCGTCGAAGCTCGCCCAGTTGCGGGCGGCCTTGCCGGTGCCGCCGTAGACGACCAGGTCGTCCGGGCGCTCGGCGACCTCGGGGTCGAGGTTGTTGTGGAACATGCGCAACGCGGCCTCGGTCTGCCAGTTGCGTGCCGTGAGCGTGGTGCCGCGAGCTGCGCGGACGGGACGGGCGCCAGAGGTCATGGTAGGTCTCCCGTTCGGATGAGTGCCTCGGCGGCGGCGATCTCCGGGGCGAGGTGACGGTCCGGGCCGGGCCCGGGGACGGTGCGGCGCAGTGCCGCGACGGCCCGCGCGGTGGCGGGCGCCGGGGCGAGCGGGGCCCGCAGGTCGAGCGCGCGGGCGGCGGTGAGCAGTTCGACCGCGAGGACGGTGGTGAGCCCGTCGACGGCCGTGCGAAGCTTGCGGGCCGCCGACCAGCCCATCGAAACGTGGTCCTCCTGCATGGCGGAGCTGGGAATCGAGTCGACGGACGCCGGCACGGCGAGCCGCTTCAGCTCGGAGACGATCGCGGCCTGCGTGTACTGCGCGATCATGTGTCCGGAGTCGACACCGGGATCTGCGGCGAGGAACGGCGGCAGGCCGTGGCTGCGGGTGGCGTCCAGCATCCGGTCCGTGCGCCGCTCGGCCATGCTGGCGACGTCGGCGACGGGAATCGCGAGGAAGTCCAGCACGTACGCGATCGGCGCGCCGTGGAAGTTCCCGTTGGACTCGACCCGCCCGTCGGGCAGCACGACCGGATTGTCGATGGCGGCGGCGAGTTCGCGGTCGGCCACCGTCTCCACATAGGACACGGTGTCGCGGGCGGCGCCGTGCACCTGCGGCGCGCAGCGGAGCGAGTACGCGTCCTGCACGCGGTTGCAGTCCGGTCCCCGGTGGCTTGCCATGATCGCCGAACCGTCGAGCAGGGCGGTCATGCGTGCGGCGGAGGTGGCCTGACCGGGGTGCGGCCGCAGCGCCTGCAGCTCGGGGGCGAAGACCCGGTCCGTGCCGAGGAGCGCCTCGACGCTCATGGCGGCGGTGAGGTCGGCGACGTCGAGCAGCCGGTGGAGGTCGTGCAGCGCGAGCACCAGCATGCCGAGCATGCCGTCGGTGCCGTTGATGAGCGCGAGCCCCTCCTTCTCGGCCAGCTCCAGCGGCGCGATGCCGGCCTCGTAGAGCGCGTCCTTGGCCGGTCTGCGCTGCCCGTCGACGTCCACCTCACCCTCGCCCATGAGCGCGAGTGCGACGGCGGAGAGCGGCGCAAGGTCCCCGGAGCAGCCGAGCGACCCGTACTCGTGGACGACCGGGGTGATGCCCGCGTTGAGCAGGAAGGTCAGGGCGTCCACGGTCTCGGACCGGACCCCGGTGCGCCCGGTGGCGAGGGTGCGCAGCCGCAGCAGCATGAGCCCCCGCACGACCTCGGTCTCGACGGGCGTGCCGGCGCCGGCGGCGTGCGAACGGATCAGCGACCGCTGGAGCGCGGCCCGCCGGTCCAGCGGGATGTGCCGGGTGGCGAGGGCGCCGAACCCGGTGGACACGCCGTAGGTGGGGGTCGCGGCCTCGGCGAGCCGCTCCACGTGGTCCCGGGTCTTGGCAATCTCGGCCAGCGCCCCGGCGCCGACCTCGACCGGCTCACCACCCCGCACGACGGCGACGACCTGCTCGCGGGTCAACGCCCCGCCATCGATCACGACCATGTGTCCATCTCAACGCGACAACGCCGTCCGCACGAGCCGACTCGCGCCGAGATTGTCTGGTATTCCAGACTCGGACCGTCCAGCCGGTCGCCAAGGTCCGCGCCGTGTCGCCAAAGGCCATGATCGAGGTTGTCGATGCCGCTGGTCGGCGCGGCACACAGGCTGAAGCTCGACCTCCCGTCTGGTATGCCAGACAGATGACCGACATACCCGCGCTCCGCCGAGGGCTGGCGGTGCTGCGGCTGCTGGCGGGCCGTGCCGGGCCGGTGACGGCGGCGTACGTGGCCCGTGAGCTGGGCCTGCCCCGCTCGACCACGTACCACCTGCTGGCCGAGCTGACCACGGCCGGCTTCGTGACCCACCTGCCGGAGGAGCGGCGGTACGGGCTGGGGCTGGCGGCGTTCGAGCTGGGTTCCGCGTACCTGCGGCACGACCCGCTCGAACGGCTCGCGCGGCCGGTCCTGCGCGCGTTGCTCGAACGCACCGGCCACGTAGGACAGTTGGGCGTGCTGCACGGCCGCGAAACCCTGTACCTGCTTCGGGAACAACCGGCACGGCACGCGACGGTGGTGACCGACGTCGGCGTCCGGCTGCCCGCGCACCTTCCGGCGTCGGGGCGGGCGATGCTGGGGGCGCTGCCGGCGGCACAGGTCCGGGCGCTGTTCCCGTCACGGGCCGCGTTCGTGGACCGGACGGGTCGCGGGCCGACGGATCTTCCGTCGCTGCGCCGCCTGCTCACCGCGGCCCGGCGACGGGGCTGGGCGGTGGAAGACGGTTACGTGACACCAGGTTTCGCTTCGGTGGCCGCGCCGGTGTTGGACCATAGTGGACATCCGATCGCCGCCATCTCGACGACGTTCCGCCACGAGTGCGACCCCGAGTGCGGCGAGACCTGGCCGGAGCTCGCGGCGGAAACAAAACGAGCGGCGGCGGAACTGAGCACCCGAATAGGAGGCACGAACCGGTGACCGATCCACAGCTCGACCACCTCGTCTACGCCGTCCCGGATCTCGCCGTCGCGACGGCGGCCTTCGCCGATCGGTACGGCGTCCAACCCGTCCCAGGTGGACGGCACGAGGGCAAGGGCACGCGCAACTACCTCGTGGGGCTCGGCGGCTCGGCGTACCTGGAGATCATCGGGCCGGACCCGGAGTCCGACAGCCCACCGACGTGGTTCGAGATCGCCGCCCTCACCGAACCGAAACTGGTCGACTGGGCCATCCGGCCTGCCGACCTCGACGCCACGGTCGCCAACGCGCGAGCCGCGGGCTACGACCCTGGCGAGGTCGAGTCGATGTCACGACTCACGACCGACGGCACCGTGCTGGCCTGGCGCCTCACCCCGCCGCGGGGCGCTCTCGTCCCGTTCCTCATCGACTGGGGCACGACCAGCCACCCCACGACATCCGGGCTGCCCGAGGTCGAACTGGTCTCCTTCCACGCCGAACACCCCGACGTGGCCGCGATCAGCAGGGACCTCGCGGCGGTGGGTGCGCGGTTGGACGTGCGAACGGGCCCGAACCCCGGGCTGTATGCCCGTTTCCGCTGAACTGAAAACGGTGGCCGTGCCCCTACCGGGCACGGCCACCGTCGTTCGTGCGTGGGTCAGACGCCGGCCTTCGACAGCCAGTCCTTCGCCACGTCCGAGTACTCCGGCTTGTCCGGCGCGTTCAAGGCCGCGTTCAGCTCCAGCAGCTGCTCAGTGTCGAGCTTGGCCGAGACCGCGTTCAGCGTCTCCTTCACGGTGTCGCTGGCCTTGTCCTTGTTGATCAACGGCACCACGTTCTCCGCCGCGAAGTTGTTCTTCGGGTCCTCCAGCACGACCAGGTTGTTGGCCGCGATCGACGCGTCGGTGGTGAAGATGTCCGCCGCCTGGACCGTGCCTTCCAGCAAGGCCTTCGTCGTGATCGCGCCCGGCTCCAGCGCACTGAAGCTCTTGAAGTTGCAGCCGTACCGCGATGCGAGGCCCGGGATGCCGTTCGGCCGGGTCTGGAACTCCGGCGCCCCACCGAAGACCGCCTCGCCGCAGTGCGGCACGAGGTCCTCAATGGACTTCAGGTTCCACCTCTCCGCCGTCTCCTCGGTGACGACGACCGCGTCCTTGTCCTGTGCCTCGGACTTCTCCAGCACGATCAGGTTGTCCGGCAACGCTTCCTGCACCGCCGCGTACACGTCCTCGGACGAGGTCGCCTCGGCCTTCTCGTCGAGGAACACCAGCAGCGAGCCCGTGTACTCGGGGATGAGGTCGATCGAGCCGTCCTTCAGGCCGTCCATGTACTTCTCGCGGCTGCCGAGGTCCGGCTTCCGCGTGACCGAGACTCCCTTGGCCTCCAACGCCTGCGCGTAGATCTCGGCGAGCAGCTGACTCTCCGGGAAGTTCGCCGAGCCGATGGTGATCGACTCGCCGGAGGAGTTGGTAGGGGTGTCCTCGGCGAGTGGGTCGGAGTTGCCGCACGCGGAAACGGCCAGCGTCGCCGCCAGGGCCGTCGCCACTCCGGCGATAACGCGTTTCATCGTCTGTCTCCTCACGTGGACTTGCTAACCAAATCGGGGGTTGGCCTGCGCCAGATGCGGGCGACCCGCCTGCGGGTGGCCGTGTCACGCAGGCCGGGTGACACGACGAGCCGCTGCACGAGCTCCAGCACGCCCTCGACGACCAGTGCCAGCACGGCGATCACGATGGCGCCCGCCGCCATCTGCGGGTAGCCGTCCGGCGAGCCGGCGCCGGCGTTGTTGCCGTCGATGACGAACCGGCCGAGGCCGCCGAGCGCGACGTAGGCCGCGATCGTCGCGGTCGCGATCACCTGCAGGGTTGCCGAGCGGAGGCCGCCGAGGATCAGCGGCAGCGCGTTCGGCAGCTCGACCCGCCACAGGACGGCCCCGCCGCGCATGCCCATGCCGCGGGCGGCGTCCACCACGGCGCGGTCGACGTTGCGGATGCCCGCGTACGTGCCCGCCAGGATCGGCGGCAGCGCCAGGACGACCAGCGAGATCACCACCGGCAGCAGGCCGACGTACGTGAGCAGCACGAGCAGCGTCAGCAGGCCGAGCTCGGGCAGCGCACGCAGGCCGTTGGACAGGCCGGCGATCAGGAACGTGCCTCGGCCGGTGTGCCCGATGACCGCGCCGAGCGGGATCGCGATCGCGGCCGCGACCAGCACGGTCAGCGCCGTGTAGCCGAGGTGCTCGAGGATCCGCGCGGGGATGCCGGTCGGACCGCTCCAGTGGTCCGGGTCGAACAGCCAGGTCAGCGTCGAGTTCACCGGCTCGCCCCCTGCCTCACGCGGGTCCATGGTGTGATCAGGCGCCCCACCAGCAGCAGCAACGCGTCGATGACCAGCGCGAGGACGACGATCAACGCGATCGCGACGACCATCTCGACGGCGTTGTTGCGCTTGAAGCCCTCCGTGATCAGCTCACCGAGCCCGCCGATGCCGATCAGCGCGCCGACGGAGGTCAGGCTCATCGCGGACACCGTCGCGACCCGCAGCCCGGCGACGATCACCGGGATGGCGAGCGGCAGCTCCACGGTCAGGAACAGCCGGGATTCACGGAAACCGACCGCGGTGGCCGCCGCGGTGACATCACCCGGCACGGCGAGCAGGGCGTCGGTGACCGAGCGGACCAGCAACGCGATCGTGTAGATCGCGAGCGGCACCTGGACGTTGAGCGGGTCGATGATCTTCGTGCCGATCAGCAGCGGTACCAGCGTGATCAGCGCTAGCGAGGGGATCGTGTAGAGCACGCCGGCGAGCGGCACGAGGACGAGTCGCACCCCCGGCCAGCGGCGGGCGGCCCAGCCGAGCGGGATCGAGACGATCAGGCCGACGAGGACCGGCAGCAGCGCGAGATAGAGGTGCTCGCCGAGCGCCGCCGCGATCTTGTCGACGTTGCGGGGCAGCCACGGCCACGGCCAGTCGACGTTCACGCCGGCACCTCACCGGTCCGCCGCGCCTCGGCGAGCGCGTCGAGCACGGTGCCGGCCTGGACACTGCCGACCACGGCGCCGTTCCCGTCGATCGCGATGCCGAGACCGGCTGGCGAGCTGAGCGCGGAGTCGAGCGCGCTCCGCAGGGACCCGTCATCCACTTTGTACAGTGAGCCGCCGGAGACGAGGTCGTCACCGGTCACCTTGTCCAATGTGGATAACCGGCCGGCTGGCAGCCAGCCGAGCGGGCGGTTCTCGTCGTCGACCACGACGACCCAGCCGTCGGTCGGCGCCGCGTCCGCCGCGTTCGTGCCGACCTTCGCCGTGGCGACCGGGCCGACGGGCACACCGTCCGCGGCGAGAAAACCGAGCGCACGGTAGCCGCGATCCCTGCCGACGAAGGTGGAGACGAAGTCGTCCGCCGGCTTGGCCAGCAGCTCCGACGGCGTGGCGTACTGCGCGAGCCGGCCGCCGACGCGCATGACCGCCACCTTGTCGCCGAGCTTGATCGCCTCGTCGATGTCGTGCGTCACAAAGACAATCGTCTTGTTCAGTTCGGAGTGGAGGCGCAGCAGCTGCTGCTGGAGGTCGTCGCGGACGACCGGGTCGACCGCGCTGAACGGCTCGTCCATGAGCAGCACGGGCGGGTCCGCGGCGAGCGCGCGGGCCACGCCGACGCGCTGCTGCTGACCTCCGGAGAGCTGAGCGGGATAACGCTTGCCGTACTCGGCGGGCAGACCGACCAGTTCGAGCATCTCCGCCGCCCTGGTCCTGGCCTGACGCCGGCTGGTGCCGGTGAGCAGGGGCACGGTGGCGACGTTGTCGAGGACCGTGCGGTGCGGGAAAAGCCCGGCGTGCTGGATGACGTAACCGATGCCACGACGCAGAAGCGGCGGATCGGACTCGCGGATGTCCT
This sequence comes from Actinophytocola sp., assembly GCF_036378875.1. Lineage (GTDB taxonomy): Bacteria > Actinomycetota > Actinomycetes > Mycobacteriales > Pseudonocardiaceae > Actinophytocola. The sequence continues at coordinate 10,352 of NZ_DASUVO010000045.1, read as the reverse complement.
GCCCGTCCACCAGAATCGTGCCGCTGGTCGGGTCGATCATCCGGTTGATCATGCGCAGCGAGGTCGTCTTGCCACACCCTGAGGGCCCGACGAAGACCGTGATCCGCCCGGCGTCGACGGCGAGGTCGAGACCGTCCACGGCGACCGTGCCGTCCGGATACCGCTTGGTCACGGCCCTGAACTCGATCATGCCCCGGGACTCCTCAGATCGAGACGGCCACCTGCCGGCCGTTTGGGTCGCCCGACCTTAGCCTGAACCACCGACGATGGCAGGACGTCCCACGATCTGATCGCCGCCGTTCGGCCTAGCCGAACAGGGCCGTTCAGCCTAGCGTGATCAGATCGTCATCTACACGATGCGCTCGACCCGAGGCTGTGCAACACGGACGTAATCCTCGGTCGACAGCGCGACCGAGCGGTCGAGCCGCGCGGCGTTGAAGTACAGCTCGGGCACGTCAAGCAACGCCGGGTCGACGACGAGTTCCAGGCGCGGGTGGTAGCTGATCGGCAGCACCGTGCCACTCACACTGCCGGCGAGCTCCTCGGCCTTCTCCGTACCTGCGAACGCCACGTAGGTGCCACCCATCAGGCCCCGCACCGCGTCGAGGTCCAGCCGGGCGTCCCCCGGCACGACGGCGAGCACGTACCTCGTCTGTTTCTTGCCGACCTTGACCATCACGACGAGACACTTCGCGGCATGGGCGGCGTCGTGTCCCCGCATCGCGCTGACCAGCTCCGTGCGTCCTTCCGGCGCGTGGTCGATCAACCGGTACCGCGCCCCGGCCGCGTCGAGGTCCGCGAGCAGTCGCTCGTAGACGGTCAGCTCACCAATCACTGCCCAACAACTCCTTCACCGCGGCGATCCGCTCCTCGTCCCGCCGGTAGAACACCCACTGCTTGATCTTCTTGCCCCGGATCAACCCGGCCCGGCTGAGCACCTTCAGATGTTCGCCACAGGTCGGCTGGCTCACTCCGAGCTTCTCCGCGATGAACAGCGAGCACACGCCGTCCTCGACGAGGTCACCGTCCTTTTGCGCCGGGAAGTGCGCCACCGGGTCGCGCAACCACTCCAGCACCCGCAACCGCTTCTCGTTGGCGAGCGCCTTGAGCACCTCAGCTTCGAGCACTGAGCTATTATGCAAATTAGCTAAGTGCCTGTCCAGCAGCAGGCGCGGACCCAGCCGGTCCGCTCAACCACGCGACGGGTTTGTCGAACTCACCGGTCCATTTTGTTGGACACGCGGGTCGTGGGTGTTGGACACGCGCGGGGTGGCGATCAGCGTCAGGCTCGTCGGGACCGCTTCGAAGGCGTTCCGCAGCGCGGCGGACAAGGCTGCGTGACTCGGCTCTCCCGCCCCGGAAACCCACCGCTCCAACGCGACATGGAACGCGGCCACCCCGATGTCGAGTGCGAGCCGCGGACGGAGGTCGTCGGCGAGGTCGACGCGGTCGCGCAGGATCTCCAGCGCCGCGCGGGTGGTGCGGTCGCAGAAGTCGAGGCCGTGCGCGTTCATCGAAGGCGTCGTCTGCGCCAGCTTTCTGCTGAGCACGACCCGGGACGCCCAGCCATCCGGCATCGCGTCGACGGCGGCGAGCAGGATGTCGCGCAGCAACGCCAGCAGAGGTTCGCCGGTCGGTTCCCGGACCCGCAGCTCACCCAGGAACGCGGTCCACAGATCCTGCGTCGGGGCCATCGCCACGTCTTCCTTGCTCACGAAGTTGCGGAAGAACGTGCGCTTGGAGACGTCGACCGTGTCACACAGCTCGTCCAGCGTCGTATGCGCGAAACCCTTGCTGGTGAACAACTCCAGGGCGGTGTCGATCAGCGCCTCGCGGGTGCGCCGCTTCTTGCGCTCGCGCAGGGGCGGCCGGGCGGTGGTCACGCCGGCAACTATACGCGAAGGCCACTTGTACGCTTATGCCACTCAGTGGCACTATCGTCGTCATGCGAGCACTCGTCGTCGACCACTCGGCACCCGGCGGACTGCGGCTGGCCGAGGCGCCGGACCCACGCCCCCGCCCCGACCAGGCCCTGATCCGGGTCACCGCCATCTCTCTCAACCACGGCGAGGTCAGGTGGGGCCTGGCCAACGCAGCAGACGGAGCCGTGCTCGGCTGGGACGCCGCCGGGGTCGTCGAACGGCCCGCCGCCAACGGGGAAGGACCCGCCGCCGGCACACCCGTGGTGACCATCGGCGCGGACGGTGCGTGGGCGGAGCTTCGCGCCGTCGACACCACCTCGCTCGGCGTCGTGCCCGAGCACGCCGATCTCGGTGCGATCAGCACTGTTCCGGTCGCGGGTGCCAGCGCACTGCGCGCGCTGTACCGGCTCGGCCCGATCCTCGGCAAGCGGGTCCTCGTCACCGGTGCCACCGGTGGGGTCGGCCGCTACGCCGTCCAACTGGCCAGGCTTGGCGGCGCGCATGTCATCGCGTCCACCGGCGACCCGGCCCGGCACGGCGACAGCCTCCGGCACCTGGGTGCACACGAGGTGGTCGACGGGCCGCGAGCACTCGACGCAGACGTGCACGGTGTCGTGGACATGGTCGGCGGACGGCAGCTCGTGGACGCCTACAACCGGCTCGCCGAGTACGGCACGCTCGTGTCCGTCGGGCACACAGCCGACGAGACCGAGACGTTCCCACCTGGCACCTTCGCGGGCATGGGACAGCACGGCCGGTCGATCGTCACCTTCAGCCTCCTCGCGTCCCACGACCTCACCGAGGACCTCGGGTGGCTCGCGGCACGGGTGGCGGCCGGTGAACTCGACCCGCAGATCGCCTGGCGGGACACGTGGGCACTGGCGCCGAAGGCCGTCGAGGCCCTGCTGTCCCGACAGCTCCACGGCAAAGCGGTGCTGGAGATCTAGGTGCCGCGGGGGACGTGCACCGGGCCGAGTCGGAGCAGTTCGCGGAACTCCTTGGCCGGCAACGGTTTCGACAGCAGCCAACCCTGGTAGGCCTCGACGCCGAAGCTGCGGAGGACGTGGAACTGCGACTCGGTCTCGACGCCCTCCGCGACGCAGGACCGGCCCATCGCCCGGGCCATGTCAACCAGTGCACGCGCCACCGCGAAGTCCGCGGCCTCGGTGGCGACACCCGACACGAACGCCCGGTCGATCTTGATGATCTGGGCCGGCAGCTCCTTCAGGCGGGCGAGTGAGGAGTAGCCCTGGCCGAAGTCGTCGACCGCGAACCGCACACCGCGTTCGGCGAGTGCGTCCATGGCCTTGCGGCTTCTGTCCGGCAGGTCGATGAAGCTGGTCTCCACGAGCTCAAGCACGACGCGGTCCCAGTCGATGCCCGTCTCCGCCACCGCCGCGGACACGATGTCGGTGAACTCAGGGTCGCCCGGTACCAGGCCGCCCAGGTTCACCGCGACACCGACCCCGCCGCCGAGCACGCCGCCGGCCATCATCGGCCAGCGAGCGGCCTCGCACAGCGCGGTCCGCAGCACCCAGCGGTCCAGGTCCCGCAGCAGGTCGCCCTGTTCGGCCACCGGCAGGAACTCGTTCGGCGGCAACATTCCCCGCTCCGGGTGCGGCCACCTGACCAGGGCCTCCGCCGACCGGACAGTGCCGTCCGGACCGACCACCGGCTGGTAGTGCAGCACGAGCCCGTCGTTGTTGATGGCCTCGCGAAGCTGGCCCTCCAGCAGCATCTGGCTGTTCGCCGACGCGATGAGCGCCTCACTCGCCAGCTGGACCCGGCCCGTGCCCTGGCGCTTCGCGTTGAACATCGCGGCGTCGGCGAACCGCAGCAGGTCGGCGGCCGTCGTCTCCGGGCCGGTCGGTGTCGCCGCGCCGATCGTGGCCGACACCCGCAACAAGTGGCTGCGCACCGGCACCACCGCACGCAGCAGCTTGGCGACCCGGTTGGCCAGCGCCTCGACGCCGCCGACCTCCGAGGTGTCCGAGCAGATCACGACGTACTCGTCGCCGGACATCCGGCCCGCCGTGCACGAGGGCGGCAACCCGCGTTCCAGGCGCCGCGCCAGCGCGGCGATCAGCTCGTCGCCGACGTCGTGGCCAAGGGAGTCGTTGACCCGTTTGAAGTTGTCGACGTCGCAGAAGAGCAACGCCACGCGGTCCGCGTCCGCCCCGCCGAGCAGCTGGTTCAGCAGGTCGTTCACCGCGACCCGGCCGGGCAGCCCGGTCAGCTCGTCGTGCGTTGCCTGGTACCGCAACCGTTCCGCGGCCCTGCGCCGCTCGGTGACGTCGGAGAACACCACGAGCCAGAACCGCTGGCCGTCGTCGGCGACGGACATCGTCATGTGCAGTTCGCAGTAGACGGCCTTGTCGGACGCGGTGACCAGCACCCGCTGCGCGGCACGGGTGTCGCCGCTGCGGCGGGAAGCACCGGCCAGCAACGACTCGCCTCGGTCGCTGGAGTGGGTGAGGTCGGCGGCCGTCTTCCCCCGCAGCCGCTCGAGATCCATCTGGAGCAGCCTGCACAACGCGTCGTTGGCGTCGACCAGCCGCTCCGTCTCGTCGAACAGGCCGATGCCGACCGGCGCGATCGCCACCAGGTCGGAAAACCGTTGCGACGAACGCATCATGCGTGTCTCGGTGGAGCGTTGCTCGGTGACGTCCTGCGCGGTGCCGATCATGATCGGCTGGCCGTGGTCGGCGTCCGGCGCCGCACCCCGGCAGCGGAACACCTTCTTGGTGCCGTCCGGCAACACCGCCCGGTGCTCACACTCGACCGGCCGGCCGCTGCGCGCGAGGTCCTGCCAGCGCTCGTCCACCCACCCGCGGTCCTCGGGATGCACCAGACTGAGGTAATCCGTATAGGTGATAGGGGTTCCTGGTTCGACGCCGAAAAGCTCGTAGAGCATCGACGACCAAATACATTCACCCGTTTCGGTGTTCCACTCCCAGGTGCCCATCCGTGCGACACGTTGTGCGTCGCCGAACAGGCGCCGGTCCTGGCTCGCGCGCTGTTCCGCTGCCCGGAAGCGGGTGACGTCCTGCACGGTTCCGCTGGCGCCAACGAGTTTGCCGGCCGCGTCGAACTCGGGCCGCGCACGGATCTGGTAGATCCGGTCTCCTGCGGCGTTTCGCACCTCGACCTCGGCCGGCAGCGGATCCTGGCCGCCGACCAGACGGGCCCGGAACACCCCGAGCACCGTCTGGTCGTCCGCGAACACCAGGCGAACCGCCTCGCTGACCGTGCATTGCGGCGGGATGGCGCACATCTTCCGCATGCCTTCGGAGAAGTACGCCGTCCCCGCCGCGAGGTCGATGTTCCACACGCCGAGCTCGGCGATCCGCTCGACCGCGCCGAGCAGTTCGAGAGCGTGCTCAGGCGAGGTCGCGACGTCCTCCACCAACGGATCCCCGTCACGAGGCAGCACAGTGTCGCCGGTCGGCTGCTCACCCAAGAGCCGGCCGGCACGCACCACATGCTCGGCCACCACGCCATCCTCTCGCCGTTACCGACGGGGTTGGCGCTACGCCGATCTTCCCGCCGGTGCCTTAGGCTACCCCGTCTTCTTTCGCCGCCTTAGCCACAGCCGCGGCAACTTCCGGCGCGACCCTCGGATCCACCGCGCTTGGCACGATGTAGTCCGCCGAAAGGTCTTCTTCGGCCACCGCGAAGATGGCTTCGGCCGCGGCGAGCTTCATGTGCTCGGTGATCTTCCGCGCCCCCGCGTCGAGCGCACCGCGGAATACTCCGGGGAACGCCAGCGAGTTGTTGATCTGGTTCGGAAAATCGCTGCGACCAGTTGCCACGATAGCGGCATGGTTGCGCGCCACGTCCGGGTGAATTTCGGGATCCGGGTTCGACAACGCGAACACCACGGAACCATTCGCCATGGACGCGATCAGCTCTTCGGGAACCGTTGAGCCGGAAAGACCGACGAACACGTCCGCGCCGGTCAACGCCTCGGCGATACCGCCCCGCAGTCCGGTCTTGTTGGTGCGGGTGGCGAGCTCGGCCTTCACGTCGTTCATTCCCTCGCGGCCCTCGTGGAGGATGCCGCGCGAGTCGACCACGGTGACGTCCCCGGCACCGGCCGACAGCAGGATGTTCGCGCACGCCACGCCGGACGCGCCCGCGCCGGCGATGACGATCCGCTGGTCCGCGATCGGCTTGTCCAGCACGGCGTTCGCCCCACGCAGCGCCGCGAGCAGGATGATCGCGGTGCCGTGCTGGTCGTCGTGCATGACCGGACAGTCCAGCGCCTCGATGAGCCGCTTCTCCAGCTCGAAGCAGCGCGGCGCGGCCACGTCCTCCAGGTTCACCGCGCCGAACGACGGGCGAAGGCGCACCAGGGTCTCGACGATCTCGTCCACGTCGGTGGTGTCGAGCACCAGCGGGATCGAGTTGAGACCGCCGAACGTCTTGAACAGCGCGGACTTGCCCTCCATGACCGGCAGCGCGGCCCGGGGTCCGATGTCGCCGAGGCCGAGCACCGCGGTGCCGTCGCTGACGACGGCGACCAGACGGCTGGTCCACGTGTACTTGTCGACGAGCGAGGCGTCCTCGGCGATCGCGCGGCTCACCTTCGCCACCCCTGGCGTGTAGGCGATCGAGAGCGCACGCGAGTCGGTGATCGCGCGCGGTACCGAGACGTCCAGCTTGCCGCCCTCATGGGCACGGAAGATCTCGTCGTCGGTGACGGGCGTGTTGAGGTCGGTGGCTAGCGGGTCGTTCACGGTCGTCATTGCGTCCCTTCCTGCGGGGTCGATGCGGAAGCCATGGCATGGGAGAAGGTGGCTCCGCTCGATCGCGGCATGGTCGAGCATCGATCGGTTGACACCGATGCGGGGACCGGCCGGGCACGTCAGCCGCCACCGCCGCTTTGTAGGGCGGGCGACCGCGGACGCTGCGGTATCCCACAGTGTAGACAGAAGTGCGAGTTGGGCGTCGCGTACCCTCCGTCACATGGAAGTACGGGAGCTTGCCGTCCCAGGTGTTTTCGAGTTCAGTCCCCGGTCGTTCCCCGACGACCGCGGGGTGTTCGTGTCCCCGTTCCAGGACGCGGCGTTCGTCAAGGCGGTCGGGCACCCGTTGCGCCTCGCGCAGACGAACCACAGCAGGTCACGGCGGGGCAGCCTGCGCGGCCTGCACTTCGCGGACGTGCCACCGGGGCAGGCGAAGTACATCTACTGCCCGGTAGGCGCCCTGCTCGACGTCGTCGTCGACATCCGCGTCGGCTCTCCCACCTTCGGCGTGTTCGACATGGTGCGCCTGGACCCGGTCGACTTCCGCGCGGTGTACGTGCCGGAGGGCGTCGGACACGGCTTCGTGGCGCTCGAGGACGACACGGTCATCTCATACCACTGCTCTACGCCGTACAACCCGCCGGCCGAGCACGGCATCTCGCCGCTGGACCCGGCGCTGGGCCTGTCGTGGCCTGACCTGGACCTGCTGCTGTCCCCGAAGGACGCGGAGGCCCCGACGCTGGCGGAGGCGGAGGCCAGCGGACTGCTGCCGAGGTACGAGGACTGCCAGGCCCGCTACCGGGAGCTCAGGCGCCTGGGGTGAGGCCAGATGCGGGCCACGACGACCCCGTGCACCTGGGCGGGCCCGAGCCCGCGCGAGTCGGTCGAGCCGTAGGGGTTGTCCCCCTCGACGTGCCATCCGTCCCCGTTACGGCGGGTAACACGCTTGATCGACAGCTGGTGAGGTCGCGTCACCCACGTGACCACCACCACATCACCCGCTCGTGGCGTTCTGCCATTCCGCACTAACACGACGTCGCCGTCCTTGAGCGTGGGCGCCATCGAGGGCCCACGCACCCAGACGCGCCGGTAGGGCAGCCACCCCAGGGGGTTCATTCGATCACCTCCGCCGTGAACGCCCAGGATGCCGGGAGTAGGGTCCAAAGTGTCGGAGCGTCAACCCTTGTCAGGGAGGAAAGATGCGACTCCTGTCGCGCATTCTCGGCCCACGCCTGGAGGCCACCGCACACTGCGACCTTCCGTGTGGCGTGTACGACCCGGCGCAGGCCCGCATCGAGGCCGAGTCGGTCAAGGCCATCCAGCAGAAGTACCAGGACAACGAGGACCCGGAGTTCCGCACGCGCGCGATCCTCATCGCGGAGCAGCGCAGCGAGCTCGTGAAGCACCACCTGTGGGTCCTCTGGACCGACTACTTCAAGCCGCCGCACTTCGAGAAGTACCCGCAGCTCCACGAGCTGTTCAACAAGGCGACCAAGGCAGCGGGCGCCTCCGGCACCAAGGGCTCCATGGACCCCGCCTCCGGCCAGCAGCTGCTGGACTACATCGCCGAGATCGACAAGATCTTCTGGGAGACCAAGCAGGGCTGAGGTCAACCCGTCAAAACGGCGCTGACCAGCGGATACGTGTTCCGTTGATCAGCGTCGTTTCTCGTTGTTGAGTGACCTTTGACGGCCTGGAGACGGCCTGATCTTGATCGCCACCGGCCGCATGGTAGCGGTGCCTCGGTCAGCTTGTGACCCGATCAGCTCTGAACGATCACTTCACACTCGTCGATCGCTCGGGCAAGAATGCTAAGGGCCGCGAGGTGTTCGAGGGCCTTCTGTTCCGACCAGTCAGGTCCTGTTTCATGCGTAGCAGGGTTCCGGATGCCGGCGAAACAGCCTTCAGCGAAGGGCCGGAGCGATCGCTGCTGACTCTGGATCGTCTGGTCGGTGTGGTCACCAGGCAGGCGGAGCACAACTTGGCCCGGCTTCGTGTTGCCGGTGAAGACCTGGTTCATCAGGTCGTTGTCCGCGAGTTTTCTGATTCCGACCTTCTGCTGTGTGTGGGCGTTGATCGCGGCGGCGGCCTGCGCGACGGCCGCACGGAAGTGTTGGCTCTCCCAAAAGGTTCGCGCGGCGTCCCACACCCATGGGTGCAGCTTGTCCGCCGGCAGCGTCGGCGCGTCCGGCGCCAGGTGGGCTTTGAGCTCGTCCTCATAGTCAAGGTGGCCAATGCCACGCTGAACAGCTGCGCGGGCGGACGTGAGACCGCCCGGCTGGCGATCCGAGTTGAAGGATGCAAGTACTGGATCCTGCACCCGAAGGATCGCCTTCACAGCAGGCTCCCGGCGCCGACGCTCTGCCGTCAACTCACCCCGGGTCTGCCGGTCGACTGCACGCTGCGTGTATGTCCCGACAGGCGTTGGCATGAGCGGCCCCTCGGAGTTGATCAGCCGCTCGACGATACCGAGGTATTCGACCAGCTGTTCGCGCATCCATTCCCGATTCACCACCGGAAGATAGCTCCCGACCTGGTGCCCCGAGGTTCGGAGCCCCTACGTGCCACCGTCCCCCTCGTCCTGGCCGCCCTTAGCGCCGGTTCGTCGGTGTCAAGGGGCGAGCGAAGCGAGATCGCGCCAGCGACGCCGTCAGGCGCCCTTGATAGCGGCGAATCGGCGCTAAACGATCACCGGGACGTGTGAGGGGAGCGGCTGTCGTGAGATGCTGGCGCCAGGCTGGCTCGTGGATGGGTGCGGTGCTGTACTGATCGCCGGCCGGCGGCCGTGAGCGGAGCGGCAGGCCGACCGGCCCGGCGGCGCGAAGCGTCGCCCTTGATCCCATAGAGCCAAATTCGGCAGCACGCAATGCCAACTCAACGTACGGTGTAGCTGTGGCGAAGGCAAAGCATCGTGCCTGGTTCTACCAGGGCGCTCGCACGTTGCGAGCTGTTGCGCGAGAACGGGGATTCGAGCATGCATTCCCATCGGATGAGCATTGGTATCTTTGCCCTCTTTGCCTCGATATCATCTTCACGGTTGACGAGTTGGACACAGGGGAGTTGAGCGTCGAGCACGCGCCTCCCAAGGCTCTCGGCGGCAACGAAGTGACGCTGACGTGCAGGAAGTGCAACAACGACGCCGGAACTAAATTTGACGCAGAGGCTCACAAGGAGACGCGGCTGCGCATGTTATTTTCAGGCCAGAGTGAGCGCCCTGAGACCGTCGCCTTGTCGTTTGGAGATGTCACTGCCAGAGTTAAGATGCATGTCTCCGGCCAGTCGGGCACGATGTTTATAGGTGATCCGAAAATAAATGAGCCGGGCACCTTCGAGCGCTTGAGTCAACACATGCGGATGTTGAGTGAAACCAGGAATGCCAACATCGAATGGACTGTTACGCCGCATCTTAAATATTCGCCCGACCGTGCCAGAGTTGCATGGATACGCGCTGCATACCTCGCGGCGTTTTCGCTTTTTGGCTGGAAGTATATTCTGCGGGAGACGCTCCAACCTATCCGTGAGCACCTTATCGACCCGTCGTCTGCAACACTTCCATTGCTCAGCATGTATGACCCCAAAGGGGATCCAAATCGGAAGCAAGTCTGGCTAGTCAAGGAGCCGGTGGGTCAGCGAAGTTTGCTTGTCGCCTGGGGCAGGCAGATCGTTTTCCTTCCAGCCCCGA
>NZ_DASUVO010000044.1:0-149918 GCF_036378875.1 Actinophytocola sp. | reverse complement strand
GTTGGACTCCGGCCGCAACGTGCCCCAGTCGAAGTTCTGGCTGACGTTGGGCAGGCACACCGCCGGCCACCGAGGGTCATTCTGGAAATTCCGCAGCGGATATGCCCGAACGTCGTCGAGGGTTCCGGTGAATCCCCAGTTCTCCCCGGACCGGGCGGTGTTGTTGATCCACCTGAACTGGGTCGGAATGGCTCCCCAGTCGGACTCGGTCGCGAAGAAGCCGACCCCGCGACCAACGAGACCAGTGCCTTCGTAGGCACAGAAGTACCCGTCCGGACACAGATCGGTCGGGCCGAGGTTGATGTAGCGTGCCGCGGTAACGCCCGCGCTACCGGAAGGATTAGCCTGCGCCGGCGCGACGAGCGCACCAGCCATCGCGGTCAGTACCAGAACGGCACCGACCATGATTCTGGAAAACATGATCTTCATCCCCAGTGTGGGAGTGCACCCCAGAGCAGGGAACAACCCTGCGAAACAAAGCGAACGATGATCCCCACTCTCACGCGGTCCGTCCGCGTCACACCCCCGGCGCAGACTGTATCGAACGCCCGCAGAACCCCGCAAGGAATGACCAATACCGTAGACGGAGGGTGAAAAAACTTGACGCACCGGTTCAACCCACCCGACATGTGGCAGCCGAACGGCCGAGCCTTCTCACAGGGCGTCGCCCATGGCGACGGGGTCGTCGTCCACATCACCGGACAGGTGGCGTGGGACGAGCACGATCGCGTCGTCGGAGTCGGCGATGCCGAGGCACAGATGGAAAAGTCGATCGACAACATCCAACTGGTCCTCGACGAGATCGGCGGCACCCTCACGGACATCGTCTCCATGACGATCTACTTCCTCGACCGTGGCGACCTGCCGGCCATCCAACGGGTCCGTGCCCGCCACTTCCCCGCCGAGACCGCACCGGCCAGCGTCCTGATCCAGGTACCGGGCCTCGTGCTCCCGGAATTCCTCGTCGAACTGGTCCCCATCGCCGTGGTGCCGCACGACAGGTTCCGGCCGCGCCCTCGTTAGGCTCCCGATGTCGCGCCTGATCGGGTTGATGGGGGCCAGGGTTGATGCCGGTGCAGAAGCAGGCGGCCGCCGCCGCGGTCACGGTCGTGAACATCGCGGTAGCCGTCACGGTCAACGTGCTCACGTCCGGCTGGAGCTGGCTGATCTTCGTCGTGCTGGCCGTACTGTCCTCGGCGTGGGTCGGCCTGGAGTTCTGGCGTACCGCCCCGAAACGGACGACCCCACTCGGTCCTCCGGTGATTCCCGGCATGACCGGCATGTTCGTGCCTCGACCGGGCCCGACGAGTCAGATCCTCCGCGCACTGCTCGCGGGTGGCGCACGCAAGGTCGGGATCACCACTGCGCTCACGGGCGCTGGTGGTTTCGGCAAGACCACGCTCGCGACCGCCGTGTGCGAGCTCCCGGAGATCAAGAAGGCATTCCCGGCAACGTACTGGGTGACCGTCGGCCAGGAGGTCCGCGGCGCCGGGCTCGCCGACGCCATCAACGACGTCATCGAACACATCAGCGGGCAGCCGTCCGGCATCACGAGCCCTGAGCAGGCCGGGCTCAAACTGAGTGGCCTGCTCAAGGATGAGGGTCCGTCGCTGCTGGTCGTCGACGACGTCTGGACGGCCGAGCAGCTACGCCCGTTCCTCAACGCCGGCCGCGGTTGCACTCTTCTGGTCACCACCAGGATCCCCGCTCTGCTCGCGGACCACACCGGCGTCGAACCGGTGCGGGTCGACCAGATGAGTCACGCGGAGGCCCGGCAGTTGTTGACCGGCGGCGTACCCGGGCTGCCCGAGGCCGTGGGCGAACAGCTCCTCGAGATCACCGGCAGATGGCCGATCGCTCTTCGTCTCGCGAACGCGAGCCTGCGCCGAACCGACCGCGATGGCGGCGATGTCGCGAAGTCCGCCGGACACCTCCTGCACAATCTGCGCGAACTTGGGCCCGCCGCACTCGACGTGACCGACGCGGCGCGCCGCGACCGGACCGTCGCGGCAACGCTCGAATCCTCACTGGGTGTGCTCGGCGCCCGGCGAGAACGGGTGCTCGAGCTCGCCATCTTCCCGGAGGACTCCGAGATACCGGTGGATCTCGTCGTGCTCCTCTGGCAGGCGTCGGCCGACCTGTCCTCGGATGACGGCGAACTGCTGTGCCAGGAACTGGCCGAACTCTCGCTGGTCACCCGGCACGGCGACCGGCTGCGACTGCACGACGTGATCCGCGCCTACCTCCAACACAAATGCGGCCGGCCACGACTCCGGCAACTCCACGACGTCCTACTGAACGCAGTGTCGACGCGGCTGCTCAACCACACCACACGTCCGGTCCCGTGGTGGACCCTGCCGCACTCGGCCAAGTACCTGTGGCGCTCGCTCGCCTACCACCTGCAGGAAGCGGGCCGCCTGGAGGAGGTGGCCACGCTCGTCACAGCTCCTCGCTGGGTCATCAGCAAACTGCGGCGGTTCGGCCCGGTCGCCGTCGTGGAGGACCTGGCCTTCGTCAACACCGGAAGCGCGATGGAGCTGAGCAGGTTCCTCGACCAGTTGGGACATCTACTCGTGCCAGGCAATCCAGAACATGCCGTGGTGAACGCACTTGCCCAGCGACTGCCACCATCCTCAGCGCTCGACGACTTGCGCCAAGCGGCCACTGCGGACGTGGCGGCGGTACCACACCTCATCCCGGAGCGCCCGCTGCCAGATCGCCCTGATCCGGCGCTGAACCGCGTTCTGGGAGGGCACGAGGACGAGGTGGTCGCCTGCGCTTTCTCACGAAACGGCCACTGGCTCGTGTCCGTCTCCGACGGACTGCGGGTCTGGCATCCCGACAGCGGCCAACTCGTCCGGCTTTTGCCAGGTGGCCTGCCCGATGCCGTCGCTCTTTCTCCCGACGGCCATCTCCTCGCCTGTGAAGGTGATGGGGGAACGATTCGCGTGTTGGACACGAGCACCTGGGAAGTTCTTCACACACTCGAAGGTCACCGGGGCTGGGTCCGCTGTTGCTGCTTCTCGACGGACGGAGAAACAATTGTCAGTGTGGGGAGCGATGACACGATCCGGGTCTGGGAGAGCCAAACTGGAAAGCAACTTCGCTCGATCAAGACTCCCGAGACCATCAGATCCTGTACCAGCCTCCGTGACGGGCGGTTGTTGAGCATCGACGATGCCGTGCGGATCTGGGACCTTGGCACTGACGAACGCGTCGATCTGTCCAAAATCGACGCTTTCCTTTCGGACGTGGCGGTCAGCCCGGACGAGAGATGGGCCGCGGTGGCAGGTCATTCGGCTCTCTCCATCTACGACCTGACCAGGGTCAACGAACCTCCGAGAACGCTGCACTACAACAGTGACCTCACCGCGGCCGCCTTCTCGTCGAACGGCGAAGTACTCGCCACCGGAAGTGAAACCGGGTTGATCGTCCTGTGGAGCACCATCGGCTGGCGGCCGATCGGCCAGATCGCCGCGCATGGCTCGAACGTCATGGACCTCGCCTTCTCTCCGAACGGCACAGTGCTGGCGTCGGCGAGCGCGGACCGGACGGTCAGACTGTGGGATCTGGATCAGGTCCGTGCCGGAGGCAGACGGGACAAGCTGGCGAGCGGCGCGGAGGCGTGTGTCGTCGCCCCCGACAGAACCTGGCTCGCGGTGCGAAATGGCACCGACTCGGTCACGATCCACGACCCCACTACGGGAGCGACCCGCGAGGCACTCCCGACTTCCGGCAACGTCTACGGCATCGCTTCTGTCGGCAATGGTGCACTGTCGGTTAAGAAGTACAATGAGGTCGCGATCTGCGAGGCAGACAACTGGCACATATCACGGTCATTGAGCCTTCCTGACGCGTCATTCCCTGCCCGGCTGTTCGGGGGCGGCGGTCTGGTGTGCGTCGCGAACTTCGAGAACCGGATCGTTCTGTGGGATACCGAAGGGTGGCAGCCGCCCGTGTTCCTGGTCGTGGACGAGACAAGCCTGCGAGTACACCGCGAGGCACCGCCCACACCGAACCCGGTCACCAGGCGTATTCGTCGAAACCGCGGGCTTTTTCGCACCAGCACACACGTCGCGATCGCACCGACTGGCGGATGGCTCGCCGTGTGTGTCGACAAGGCCGTGCACGTAGTGAAGCCGAGAACCTGGGAGCAGGTCACCACACTGCGGCTGTCCACGAAGATCGACAAGGCCGTGGCGGCTCCTGACGGACGGCGGCTCACCATCCGGCTCGACGACACCATCCAGTACTGGAACAGCGACACGTGGACTCTCGACGCCGAGTACACCGATCACCACGAGACGAAGGACTGGGCATGGTCCCCGGACGGCTCGCGGCTCGCGACGGTGTCGGCCGATCGGACGCTACGCGTTCACGACAGCAGTGACTGGACCGTTCGAACCGAGATGCGCCTTGACGGCAAGCTGAACGGCTGTGCCTGGCTCAGCAACCATCGGCTCGTCGCGGTCGGTGGTCACGGTGTCTACTGGTTCACCTACGTGCCCGGTTGATCCGTCAGCGGCGGCGGAAGGTGCCGCGCGGCGCGAAGATGTCGAAGTGGATCTTCAGGTTGCCCATGATCTCGCCGCTGAGCTGTGGTTGGCCGTTCTCGTTGGCGCCGGACAGGGTCATCGCGCCTTCGAGGCTGAAGCTGAACCTCGGCCACTGGACGTTGCGGATCTCGATCTCCGGGCTCAGTTCGAAGCCCTGGTCCTCGCCCCAGCGGACCATGGCGCCGACGCCGGCCTCGATGACCACTGGGCCGATCTGCGGGAGCTCGTACCTGATGAGCTGGAGCCCGAGCCCGCCCTGGAGGCGGCTGACGTCCTGGCCGAACTCGAACCGCAGCTGGGGCAGCTGACCGAACTCGAGCTCTCCGGTGAGGGTCCGCTCCAGGTCGTCCCATGACTGGTACTCCAGCTCGCCCCGTAGCAGGAACGGGGTGGTCAGCTGGAACTCGCGGACGATCCAGTGTGGGGTGGTCGGCGCGGCGGGGTCAGACATTGGCCCACTCCTGACCTTCGAAGTCCGAGATGCTGTAGTCGACGCCGGTCACGTTGTCGGGCAGGTCGGCCTCGGCCAGGTACGCGACCCAGTCGCTGTCGAGCTGCAGGCACTGTGAGCCGCTGCCGGCGTCGATGTCGCCGCACTGGACGTCCTGGTCCTCGACTTCTTCGTGCTCTGCTTCCATGTCGCCAGTGTCGGACGGCGCCATACCCGCGCCAACGTGCGGTTCGGCGACCAGTCGGGCAGCGACGGCCGCACCTTCGGGAAGTACCGGTTCGGCAACGGCAGGACGGTTCGGGCCCTGCGCGGCGGACAAGATCGCCAGGCTGCACGGATGACACGTGGGCTTGCCTGGGCGCTGGGGTTGTTCGGGTTGGTCGTCGTGGCGACGTGGTGGCGGCCGCCGTGGCCTGTCGAGCAGGCGATGCACAGTTCGCTGACACTGGTCGCGCTGGTCACGCTCGCCTGGGTGCATCGGCGGGTCGGCCTGTCGCTGCGCACGTGGGTGTGGGCGCTGGTTTTCCTGACGCTGCACACGATCGCGGCACGCTGGCTCTACTCCTACGTGCCGTACGACGACTGGACCGCCGCACTTCTCGGGTTCCGACTGTCCGATGCGTTCGGCTGGCAACGCAACCACTTCGACCGGCTCGTGCACTTCTCGTACGGCCTCTGCGCCACCATGATGCTGCGGACGAAACCGTTGCGGGCCATGGAGGTCGTGCTCGCGACCAGTGCGTTGTACGAGCTGTTCGAATGGGGTGTCGCCGCCGTGCTCGCCCCCGACATGGCCGAGGCCTACAACGGTCAGCAGGGTGACATCTGGGATCCGCACAAGGACATGGCGTTGGCCATGCTCGGCGCTCTCGTGGCAGCGGCGGTGTCGGCGGTGCGCGGACGCCGTCCGACACAGCCGAAGGTCAGCTCACCTCCGCGCCGTGGAACGCGACCCACTGTTCCATCGCGTACTCCACCATCGTGATGAGGGTGCGTTTCACGGAATCACGGTCGCGGGCGTCGCAGCGGAGGATCGGGACCGTTTCTGGCACGGCCAGTGCCTCGCGGACCTCGTCGATGGCGTGTGTGTGCTTGCCGTCGAAGCAGTTGAGGCTCACCACGTACGGGAGGCCGCGGTCCTCGAAGAAGTCGATGGGGGCGAAGGAGTCCGCGAGGCGGCGGGTGTCGGTCAGCACGACCGCGCCGATCGCGCCGCGCACCAGGTCGTCCCACATGAACCAGAACCGTTCCTGACCCGGGGTGCCGAACAGGTACAGCACCAGGTCGCGGTCCAGCGACACACGGCCGAAGTCCATGGCCACCGTGGTGGTCTGTTTGTCGGGCGTCGCCTCGAGGTCGTCGATGCCCTCGCTGGCCTCGGTCACCAGCGCCTCCGTGGTCAGCGGCTTGATTTCCGAGACCGAACCGACGAACGTCGTCTTGCCCGCGCCGAACCCACCACCGACGACGATCTTGACCGACGTCATGGCCTGTCCCGCGGCGCTGTCCGCGTCAAAGCCGACGGAGTCCACTCAGAACCCTTTCCATCAACATGAGATGTGCTGTGTTGTCGCCACCGGTGGCCGTCTTGTGCACGATGACCAGGCCCGCCTTGGCCATGTCGCCCAGCAGCACCTTCGCGACGCCGAGCGGCACCGACAGCAGCGTGGCTACCTCGGCGACCGACGTCGGCTCGACACACAGTTCCGCGACGCAGCGGTGCTCGGTGCGTGTCAGGGCATCGAGGTTCTCCCCGTGCTCACTCGTGGACACCATCGTCTCCAGCGGTAGGTCCATTGTGGACTTCGTGCGACCGGCGGTCCACGCGTAGGGGCGCACGATCGCAGCGTCGGCCGGGTCCTCGTCCGTCGCCGTGACGACCGGCGCCGAACACGGGCTGGTCCACGCCAGCTCGACCGGATCCTCGGCCAGAGGAGAGGTGATCATCTTCCGCTTGCCCCGCCCACGAAGCGTCAGCCCGTTGAGGACGTCGGCGAAGCCGTCCTCGGCGCTCACGCCGGCAGCCCAACCATCCTCCCGCCGGTGCCCTGGAGTCGGGCCCGGAGCTCCGGCGTGAGGATCTGTCCGACCCGGTCGACGAGCAGCGTCATCTCGTAGGCGACCTGGCCGATGTCACACATCGGGGAGGCGAGCACGGCGAGCGAGGCCCCGTCGCGGACCGACATCAGCAGCATGATCCCGCCGTCCATCTCGACGATCGTCTCCTTCACATCACCAGCCTCGAAGCACCGAGCCGCACCCTGTGTGAGGCTGACGAGTCCGGACGCGACGGCCGCCAACTGGTCGGCGCGGTCGCTGGGCAGCCGGGCGGATGCGGTGAGCAGAAGCCCGTCCGCGGACACGACGGCGGCGTGCGCCACGCCGGGTACCCGCTCGGCGAGGTCGTTGACCAACCATCCGAACTGACTTGGTTGGGCCTGCGGCGAAGTCATTCACTCTCCCGTTCGAGATCTTGTGCGCCGTTCGTGGTCGCTGCCCGGCACGAGGTTCTGCCCAGGGGTGCGCCTCGGCAGGCTGCGCGTGGCGTACCGCTCGTCGTCCGATGTGGACTGTTGGGTCGGGGTCACCGGCGCGGTGGGGATCGAAGGGGGGTCGACACCGCGCCGGTGACCCCGGGCTTTGCGTACGCCCTGCCGGTAGTCGCCCAACCGGTTGCGTAGCTCGTCCGCCTCGTGCCCCGGCGGGGACGGGTCGGAAGCCGGGGCCGCGCTGCCCGGCACCAGGTGTTGCCTCGGACTGCGGCGCGGCAACCCACCCGAGGTGTACTCGACCGGCTCGGCCCGCGACACGGCACGGGCGGCGTCGAAGCCGGAGTCGGCGGCGAAGTTCCACAGGTCGTCCTCGCGCGGGGGCCGCAGACGCGTGGGCTCACCGGGTTCGGTGACCGCGCGGAACCACGCCGACACCATCTCGTCGAAGATCGGCGTGGTCTCCTCGACGGCCGACCGCTCGGTGACGGCGTTGGCGTCGGCGGGCGTGAACAACCCGCCGGTCGGCTCTCCCGGCTTGGGGCCGGGCATGTTCTCGCCGGGCGAGCGGCGCGGCAGCCCACCAGAGGTGAACTCGGACAGCTCCTCCTGCTCGCGGCGGGGCAGCGGCGACGGCGTGAGCCCGCTCCTGATCGCCGCGTCGGTGTGCTTGTTGGTCCCGTTGACCGAGACGATCGCCTGGCCGTGCGGCGAGAACGGCGTCAGCAGGCTCGTCCCCGTCGGCGTCTTCCGCACGCGCTCCGGCGGCGGTTCCACGGTCCGGGAGACCAGCTCGGCCGGCACGGTCACGGTCGCCCGCACACCCGGCATGTCGTGGCCGCGGTTCAGCCGCACCTCGACGCCGAGCCGGCCGGCCAGCCGCCCGACCACGAACAAACCCATGCGACGCGAGGTGGACACGTCGACCGCGAGGTCGGCGCTGCCCAGCTTGGCGTTGGCCTCGTCGAGCTCCTCCTGGCTCATCCCGATGCCCTCGTCGTGCACGGCCACGCACAGCGAGCCGTCCTCGAACGCGTGGCTCGCGATCGTCACCGGGGTGTCGGGGGCGGAGAACGCGGTGGCGTTGTCGAGCAGCTCGGCGACCAGCCGCACCAGGTCCCCGACCGCGTAGCCGACCACCTCGACCGACGGCGGTGGCAGCAGCACGACCCGCTGGTACTGCTCGATCTCCGACACCGACGCGCGGAGCAGGTCGGCGAGGCTCGCGGGCCGCTGCGACCGCCGGCTGACCTCGCCGCCGGACAGCACCATCAGGTTCTCGTTGTTGCGCCGCATCCGCGTCGCGAGGTGGTCGAGCTGGAACAGCGTGGCCAGCTGGTCCGGGTCCTCCTCGTCGCGTTCGAGCCGTTCGAGCAGCCGCAGCTGGCGTTGCACGAGCCCCTGGCTGCGGCGCGAGAGGTTGACGAACACGTCCGCGTACCTGGCACGCAGGCCTGCCTGTTCGGTGGCGAGCCGGAGCGCCTGCAGCCGCACGGCGTCGAACGCGCGGGCCAGCTGTCCCATCTCGTCGATCGAGGTGATCCGCACGGGTGACGGCTCGAGGTCGATGGCGTGCTCGCCCTGTTCGCGGATGCGGGCCACGGCCTCGGGCAGCGCGCGCTCGGCGACGTCGAGCGCGCCATGGAGCAGCGCGGTCAGCGAGCCGAGCAGGTGGCGGCAGACGACGAACAGCACCCCGAGCGCGACGACCAGCGCGACGAGCAGGATCACCGCGGCGAGCCCGGCGCCGTCGCTCGCCTCGTCCTGCAGTGCCGCCGACCGGTCGCTCATGTCCGCCGCGAGCACCCTGGTGACCTCGCCGAGGCGCTTCGTGGTGAGGGCGGACCCGTCCGCCCAGCCCTGGGCGGTGGTGGGGACCGGGGTGCCCTCGGGTTGCGCGACGGCGGCGGCCACCACGTTGTCACGGCTCGCGATACTCGGGTCGCTGACCCGGTCGTCGTAGAGGTCGCGCAGGCGTGCGCCTGCGAGGTTGTGGAAGTCGGTGGACCGGTCGGCCTGGCGGCGCAGCGACACCGCGAGCGTGTCGACCTCGGGGCGGGTGAGGCCGCCGCGGACGATGCCGACCGCGATCACCGACTGCTGGTGGGCGACCTCCTCCTTGATGACCTCGATGTCGTGGAGCGCGGAGGCGGTCGACGCCAGGGTCGGGTCCAGCGCCTCTGCCGGCGTGGTCCGGTCGAACAGGAGCAGCGCGTCGATGACCGCGCTGTAGCCGGCGACCGCGGTGGCGGCCTCGAAGCCGGGCCTGGCCACCTGCCCGCGCAGTGCGGTCAGTCCGTCGAGCCGGGTCAGCACGTCCGCGTAGCGCGCGGCGGCCGCCTCGTGGTCGAGGGTGACGCGGCCGGCGGCACGCAGGAACTCCGCCCGCGCCTCGTCGGTCACGGTCCACTCGCCGGCCGTCCGGGAGACGACGTCGCCGGTGCCAGCCGCGAGCAGCCGTCCGGCCGTCCCGCGCTCGGTCTGCAGCGCGGCGACCAGCTCGCGCAGCTTCTCGTTGACCATCACCAGCCGGTCGATCCGCCGGTACGCGCAAGCCTCGTCGACCTGGTCGGAGATCTGCATGGTGCCGAGCACGACCGCGAACACGACCGGCACCAGTGTGGCGGCGGCGAGCTTGACGGGGAGGGTCCAGTCCCGCCAGTTCGCGAGCACACTCAGCAGCGCAGCCCACCGGGAGGTGGGTTCCGTCGCAGGTTTCAAGGCAGCGCCTCATTCCAGTAATGAGGAGACGACATTATTTGCAGTCGAGCGCCGCGCGAGCCGACCGGCGCGGCGAGAACTGAGGGACGATCGTACCCCACACGCGAGATCACGAAACCATTCCGAAGCACGAGCGTTCAACCAGCGAAAACAACCCACAAAGCGCTCAAAACAGGGCGCATCACCACATGACCGCCGCTTTTCGATCATGCGCGTTCTACTATGAGTCTGGTTTGGAACTACTTGATCGCCCGAATGGGTCACATCCGACGAAAGCCGCTCAACCTCCGCGATGTGACCGATCGTAACCCCGCCCCCCGCCGCCCGCAGCGGACGCGAACCGTTTCGCTCGCAACGGCTCGAACGGACCGTAGCTAGACATCACCTGGATGCGTGACCTTCTCGGGGGATGGGTTTCCACAGTGGCGCACTCGCCCTACCGGCCACACTGGACGAACACAAAGTGTCACGGCGGCCGACAGCGCACTGCTCCCCCAACGCATTGTCACGCCATGATTCACCGCAAGGTGTGAATGCAGGGAGATCACTCGCTCAGTAGTGTCTACTTCGATCACACGGCCAGCCCGGGTCTCTCGCCATCGAGAATAGTTGAGGAGTTCACTTTTCGTCCCTGCGTGTATACAGTTTTCGCGACAATCTTCAGCGGAGGAACACATGAGCCAGGTGGTTCACACCCCGATAACGGCCCGCACGCCGGGCACAGGCGCGGGTTTCGGCGGAATCACCAGCGACGCGGCAGGCACGCCGGACTTCGCCGCGATACACGACAGCCCGGAGTTCACCGCCCTGCGCGGCCGCTTCCGGCGCTTCGCCTTCCCGACGGCCACGCTGTTCCTCCTCTGGTACCTGACCTACGTGCTGCTCGCGGCCTTCGCGCGTGACTTCATGAGCCACCGCCTGTTCGGCATGGTGACCACGGGGCTGGTCCTCGGCCTGCTCCAGTTCGTCTCGACCGCGGCCATCACCGTCGCCTACGTGCGTTACGCCCGGCGCCGTCTCGACCCGGTGGCCGCCGAACTCCGTGCCGTGGCGGGAGTCGCCGCGAAATGACCGTGCTCGCCGCCCCGGCCGGGCAACTCGGCAGCCCGCCCGTGAACCTCGCCGTGTTCGCCGTCCTGCTCGCCGTCACGCTGTTCGCGGTGTACCGGGCGAGCAACCGCAACGCGACGACCGCCGACTACTACGCGGCCGACAGCGCGTTCAGCGGCAGGAGGAACGGCATCGCGCTGACCGGCGACTACCTGTCCGCGGCGTCGTTCCTCGGCATCGCTGGCGCGATCGCGGTGCACGGCTACGACGGCTTCCTGTACTCGATCGGCTTCCTCGTGGCCTGGCTGGTCGCCCTGCTGCTGGTCGCGGAGCCGGTACGCAACACCGGCCGGTTCACGATGGGCGACGTGCTCGCGTACCGGATGCGGCAGCGCCCGGTCCGCGCCGCGGCCGCCACGTCGACGCTGGTGATCTCGTTCTTCTACATGGTGGCCCAGATGGCCGGCGCCGGCGGGCTCGTCGCGTTGCTGCTCGACGTGCACGGCAAGGCCGGGCAGGCGCTGGTGATCTGTGTGGTCGGGCTCGTGATGATCCTGTACGTGCTCGTCGGCGGCATGAAGGGCACCACGTGGGTGCAGGTCATCAAGGCCACGCTGCTCTTGGTGTGCGTCGTGCTGATGACGGTCTTCCTGTTGGGCAAGTTCGGGTTCAGCGTGTCGGCGCTGCTCGACGAGGCCGCGAACAACAACGCCAACGGCCACGACGTGCTGGCGCCGGGCACCCACTACCAGACCGTCCAGAGCCAGCTGGACTTCATCTCGCTGTCGCTGGCGCTGGTCTTCGGCGCCGCGGGCCTCCCCCACGTGCTGATGCGGTTCTACACCGTGCCCGACGCGCGGCAGGCCCGCCGGTCGGTCGTGTGGGCGATCGGCTGCATGAGCGTGTTCTACCTGGCCACACTGGTGCTCGGGTACGGCGCGTCCGCTTTGGTCGGTTCGGATCGGATCCTCGCGTCGACCGGCGGTGAGAACTCGGCCGCGCCACTCCTGGCGTTCGAGATCGGCGGCACGCTGCTGCTGGGCATCGTGGCCGCGATCGCCTTCGCGACGATCCTCGCCGTGGTGGCCGGCCTGACCCTCACCGCGTCGGCGTCGTTCGCGCACGACGTCTACGCGAACATCTTCCGCGGCGGCAACGCGCGACCCGCGGCCGAGATCCGGGTCGCCCGCCTCACCGCGGTGGTGGTCGGCGCGCTCGCGATGATCGGCGGCATCCTGGCGAACGGCCTGAACGTGGCGTTCCTCGTGGCACTGGCGTTCGCGTTCGCCGCGTCGGCGAACCTGTCCACCCTGCTGTACTCGTTGTTCTGGAAGCGGTTCAACACCCGCGGCACGCTGTGGGGCATGTACGGCGGGCTGGGTTCGTGCCTGCTGCTGGTGTTCTTCTCCCCGGTGGTGTCCGGCGCCCCGTCGTCGGTCTTCCCCGGCGTGGACTTCCACCTGTACCCGCTGACCAACCCGGGCATCGTGTCGATCCCGTTCTCTTTTCTGGCCGGCTACCTGGGCACCGTGCTGAGCAGCGAGAAGGCCGACCCGGCACGCCAGAAGGAGATGGCGGTCCGAGCACTGACGGGCATCGGCACCCGGACGTCCTGAATACGTTCAACGCCCCGAGGGTGCCCTTCACCGCATCTGGCGGCGCGGGGTGGGCGGGCATCGGGTAGAAACGACGTGTGCGTGACCCTCTCGCGGGCCTGGCCGATGTGTCGTGGCGGCAGTTGCATCATGCTCATGGCGTCGCCGCGGACGTGCCGGATCGGCTGCGGATGCTGCGTTCGCCCAACACCGCTACCCGTGAGGGCGCGATGGCGTGGCTGTCGCGGGCCGTGTGCCACGACGGGTCGCACTGGCCCGTGAGCGCCGCCGTGGTGCCGTTCCTGGTGGCGCTTGTGGACGATCCATCGACGCCGGACCGCGAGTCGGTGCTGAGCCTGCTGCGCGCGGTGGTCGTGGGTGACGCCGCGCTGCCGTTCACCCCGGACTTCTCCTCGGGCGACGAGCTGTCCGACGACGACCTCGCCGAGCTGGCCAAGCTGCTGTCCGAATCGGAGAACGCCCGCGCGGAGGCACCCGAGGAGTACTTCGACGCGGCGGCGGTCCGCTGGGCCGGGGACGCGTACCGGGCCGGGCTTGCCCACGTGCCGTCCTACGCGAACTGGTTGTCCGACCCGGCGGTCGCGGCGCAGGCGGCGGAGCTGCTGGCGTACTTCCCCCCGGACGAGAAGACCGTCGACGCGCTCGTGACGTCGGTGGCCCCGGCCAGCGCGAACCTGACCCTGGGGTATCTGTCGGGTTTCCCCACAGTGGACGAACACCTGACGTCCCAACTGGACGCCGAGCCGCTGGAGGTGCGGATGACGGCCGCGATCGCGCTCGCCTTCCGTTTGGGGGGCGACCTGCCGGCACGCGCGCTGGACCTTCTGGTGGACGTGTCCCCACCGCCGGCCCCACCGGGATGGGACCGGTCGATGCGCGGGTTCGTGACGCTGGCACTGCGCCGCGTCGGTCTCTGAGGCCGTGGATCCCGCCGGCAGTGCCACCAAGCTGTTGCCGTCGATCCTGAAGCCGCTCGGCACGTGGCTGGTCGACTGGCTGGCCGGGTTCCGGTCCCCGCAGACCCTCGCCCTGCGCCGGTACCAGAAGCGCCTCGCGGACAAGTACCAACAGGACGACTACCTGCCGCTGCGGGTCGAGGACGCCGGCCGGAAGACACGCGTGGAGCAGGTCATCACCGACCGCAAGCACGTGGTCGTCGCCGGTGAACCGGGTGCTGGGAAGTCGGCGTTACTGAAGCATCTCGCGTTCGAGTTCGCCAAGGGCGGCCGACGCACGCGCAAGGAAGCCATCCCGGTCCTCGTCAAGCTTCTGGACGTGGCCAGGAACGACGTCGATGCCTGTGTGCTCAAACAGTTGCGGCGCGCGGAGTTCTTCCGGGCCGAGAAGTTCCTGGCCCGCGCACTCGACAACGGCAAGCTGCGGGTTCTGCTCGACGGACTCGACGAGGTCCCTCGCGAGGACCGCGGCCACACCGTACGGCGGGTCCTCGCGTTCATCGAGGAGTATGGCGATTGCGAGGTCGTGGTCACCTGCCGCAGCGCCGTGCGAGAGCGGGCGCTGTGGGACCGGATGCATGCCGTGACGGTCGCCGAGTTCGACGACGAGCTGATCAAGCAGTTCATCAGGGCACGGCTCGGCGTCAACGGTTCGCGAACGCAGGAGCTGCTGTTCGACAATCCCAGGGCCCTCGCACTCGCACGCGTGCCGCTGCTGCTGAAGATGATGATCGAGGTCACACGGGTCCCCGGCGCGTCGATCCCGATCACGTCGTCCCGGGCACAGTTCTACCGCGAAGCGGTGGACCACCTCCTCTCGCCCAGGAACGCCGAGGCCAGCTCAGATCCCGAACACCACCGGGACATGAAGGATGTGCTCCGCACACTCTCGTTGACCGGCAAGGACAGCGGTAGCGATGTCCTGGACCGCGAGACCGCCTTCGACCACGCCATGCGAGTCCTCGCGGACAGCAACTCGGTCAATGCCCTGTTCCTGGACATCACGCGCAGCGGCCTGCTGCGACATGAAGGCGACCGCCGCTACCGGTTCGGTCACCTCAGCTTCCAGGACTACCTGGCGGCCGACGCGCTGGACGCGGACGGTCTGCTGACGCGCCTCGACCTGGATCCGGACCGCTGGCAGGAGACGGCGATCCTGTGGTGCGGCTTCAACGACGCCACGAAGGTCGTCCGCCACCTGCTGGCCAACGGATCACTCGCCGCACTCGAATGCCTTGGCGAGGCCGAGACGGTCGCCGACGACGTGGCACGGGCGGTCCTGGACCGCTTCGCACCCGAGCTGGATGGAGCGGCCGCGGACAGCCAGGTCGTCCGCGCGTTCGGTGTGGCGGCCGCCGGGAGGAGCGCGGTCTTCGAGTTTCTCCGGGACGAGGTCACGAACCCGGGCAGCAGACGTGCGGCGGCCGCGCACGCGCTGGCGATATCCGGCCTGCCCGAGGCCGTCGAGGTGCTCGGCGGGCTCTACCGTTCGACCCCCGACGTGCGGGAACCGTTGGTGCGCATGGGTGATCCCGCGGTCGCCACCCTCGGCGACATGGCCGCCATGAACGGCCTCGCCGGGATCGCAACCCCCGCGGCACTGCGTGTGCTGGTCGGTTTCCTGTGGCGCGACGACGAACAGGCGGCGCGTGCGGCGTGGCGGATCGCCGCGATGATCAGCGACCCCCAACTCGAGGCGGCGCTGGCGGGGTTCGAGGCCCCGCACACGTCAATTCTTGACTACGGCTGGGTGTGGATGCCGTTCACCGGGGACCGGACCACGCTCACCATCATCAACCGGGTAAGCGAGCTGATCCTGTACGGACCGGTCGAGGAAGACCGACAGATCGACAAACGCCTCGCCATCGCCCTCGGGTTCGTCGACGCAAAGCTCACTCTCACCACCGATGCCCCGCCATCGAAGAAACTCGTCGAGATCGCGGGACAGATGCACACGGAACGCCCGCCGAACGTCGTGGCGGACCAGCTTTTCGAGGTGCGCGAGGACGAGAAGTGGTGCGACCTGCAACGTCGCTTCTTCGACGAGTACCTCAAGTGGCGGAGGTGCTCGGAGCGGCGACGTGGCCTGCTCAGGCACGTGCCGCTCGGCGACGTGGCCACACTGATGGTCAGGTACCGCTATCGCACCGTGAACCGGAGTGACGAGTGGATCAACATGGGACGGCGGAGTCCAGGTCTGGTCCTGATGGCGATCGTGTGCGGCACCATGGCCGCACTGGCTTTCGTCACCCTGGTCGTGTTGGCCGTCGTGCAGACGGCGAGGACGTTCTTCCCCGGCGGCGCCTTCTCCCTCGACGCGGTGCCATGGCTGCGGTCGGCTCTGCAGGCGGTCGCCGATGGGGCGGGCTGGCTGTGGCATCTCGGTCCACCCGCACTGGTGCCCTGTGTGCTCGGCGTCGGGGCACTGTGCCTCGGATGGGCGCTGCGTCGCCAACGGCACCGCATCGCCGCCGAGATCGTCGGGGGAACCGTCGTCGTGGTGGGGTTGGTCCTGCTCGCGCTCCTGGTGACCATGCCCATGGTGTGGTCACAAGCGGCGGAGGGCAGCTGGTTGATCGGCGGCATCTACTGGATGGGCGCGGTCGTCCTACCCTCGTACGCCATGTCCGCGATCCTGATGCGGCGAGATCGCCTCACCAGCCCGCTGCGGGACATCGTCGCGACTAGAGAGCCTGTCCCTGCTGAACCCGGCGGGTGACCGCCCGCTCGGCGAAGAACGACCCGACCGGCACGACACCGGACAGCATCACGAGGATCGTGCCCTTGAGCGACCAGCGGGCCTTGAGCGCGAGGTCGACGATCGCGACCAGGTAGACGATGTACAGGAAGCCGTGGACGGGTCCGATGACGGCGCTGTACTGACCTTCGTCGAAGGCGTAGTTCATGACCATGCCGAAGCAGAGCGCGAGCAGGCCGACACCGACGATGTAGGCCATCACGCGGAAGCGCGCGAGCGCGCCCTTGACGCCGGCGTCACCGACGGCCTGGGCTGGGTTCTCCTCGTCGGTGACGGGGGACTCGGCGGTCATCGCGTCTCCTGCTGATCTCGTGCGTTGAGCTGGGCGAGGAACCGGTTGTAGGCGGCCAGCTCGGGATCCTCGTCGGCGTCCTGCCGCTGGACATCCTGCCGCACGACCGGTTTGTCCGTTTCGGTCGGGGGTGCTGGTTGTGGCTCAGGTCGCTCCTCCCGCGCCTGCGCCCGCAGCTTACGGAGCCGCCAGAACATGAAGGCCGGGAACAGCCCGAACAGCGGCCACTGCAGGACGTAGCCGAGGTTCTGCCAGGTCCCGCCGTTCTCGAAGCGCTGCCACTGCCACCAGGCCAGCCCGACACAGGCCACGAGGGACAACACGCAGAGGAAGACGACTCCCACGCGGCGAGCGAGCACTCCGCCATTCACAGTAGTGACGCTAACACCCGGCCTTGAGGCCCTCGGCGAACGCCCGCCACGAGGCATCGCCGAACACAAGGCAGGCGCCCTCCTGGCTCTTGGAGTCCCGCACCCCGACGGTGGCACTCACAAAGGCCACCTCAACGCACGCGCCGTTGCTGCCGTCACCACTGCGGCTGCTCTTCCGCCACGCAGCGGAAGAGAAGTTCACGGAGGACACGTTCTCGCCTCTCATTCGCCATGCAGCTCGTCTGCCATCTTCTCGATGAAAGCCACCGAGTCTGACGGGCTCAACGCCTCGGATCGCAGGCGGTCGAAGACGAGCCTAGCCTCTGTCACCTCCTCGGGTCTCTCGACCTGAAGGGAGCCGGTGGGGTACTCGACATAGAGCACGGACGGGTCCTCGTCCTCCGGAAACGTAAGAATGATGAAGGCTCCGTCCATGCCCGAGTGGGCGCCGGCTTCGTTGGGCAGCACCTGCACCGAGACCGTGCTCAACTCGGAGACCATGACGAGATGGCCGAGCTGGTCCCGCATCACCTCGACTCCGCCGACCTTTCTCCGCAGCGCGGCCTCGTCGATGATGGCCACCAACCGCAGCGGGAACTCTTCTTCGGTCAGCCGCCGCTGACGGTGAAGCCGTGCGGCGACGTCGTTCGCCAGTCTCTCCCGGCTGCGTCGCACCTTCCCCGAGGCGAACAGGGCGCGCATGTATCCCTCGGTCTGCAGGAGGCCGGGGATGTTCAGGACGCTGAACTCGAGTTCGACCGAGGCCTCGGTCTCCATGCTGATCCAACCGCGGTCGTCGACGGTGTACCTCGCCCACCAGCCGGGGCGGTTCGCCTCTCTCGCGAGGTCGAGCAAATCCGGGTCGTAGTGGTCGTAGATGTCCATCATGGAGCGGATGAGGTGCACGTCCGCCCTCGACTGTCCCGTCTCGATCCTGGCGAGGGAGCTGCGCGACTTGTCCAGCAGGCGTGCGGCGTCCTCGATGTTCAGGCCCGCCTTCTCCCGCATCTGACGCAACCGCCGCGCCAGGCGGCGACGCCGGAACGTGGGGCTCGTCCGCATACCCCGGTTACCTCCCGTGCCCAAATGATCACAGATCATCGCAGCCGGGAGGCGCCGAGTGGGATTCCCACCTACCCGGCGGCGCGGGCGTAGCCGTCGGCGAGGCCGAAGACCTTCTGGCCGTAGGGAACCGAGTGGTTGTAGGAGAACACCGCCGCCCACCAGCCCTTCGGGGTCGACAGGTCGCGGTTGCCGGCGCACAGGTAGCGGCCGGCGGCCAGGGCGGCGTCGTCGATCTGCTGGGGGTCGCCGATGCCGTCGAGGTTGGCGTCCGAGGTCCAGCGGCGCCACGTGGACGGGATGAACTGCATGGGGCCAACGGCACGGTCGACGGTGGAGTCGCCGTCGAACTGGCCGCGGTCGGAGTCGGAGATGGTCTGCACGCCAGGGGAACCGTCCAGTGGGACACCGATGATCGGTTTGGACGGACGGCCGTCCTCCCGCAGGACGGCGCCGGCGAAGCGGCCGTGGTTGGACTCGACGCGGCCGATGCCCGCGAGGGTCGCCCAGGACAGGCGACAGGCCGGTTGGGTGGTGCGGAGCACGAGTTCGGCGTTGCCGTACGCCATCAACGCTCGGGCGGGGACGTCGATCACGGCGGCCACGCGGGTGGCCCAGGCCTTGAGCGGGTCCTCCCCTACCGCGCCCGCCTGAGGCTGCGGTGGGGCGATGGCACCCGGGGTGACGTCGACGATGGGGACCGAGGCGGCTGGTGCCTCGATGGGACTCCGCGTGGGCTCCGTGGCCGCCTTCAGCAGCCAGACCCCGCTACCCGCCAGTGCCACGACAAGCAGCACCAGTCCGGCGCGGAGGAGCACGCTCCGCAGGTCAGAGAGCTGGCCGTCGATCACAACGAGGTCAACGACGGCCGTGCCACGACGTTACGCCGACCGACGCTCGTTCTGGCGTTGCAGCCGGTTCACACACCATGCCGGCGCGCTGCCCCGGCGCAGGTGATCGAGAACAGTGAGGGGACCGAGTCGACGCTTGAGGTCCGACGGGGACAGGCCTGCGGCGCGGTAGTCGAGTGCGCGCTGGTCGAGGGGGCTGATGCCGGCGTCCCACCATTCCTTGGCCTCCGCGAGACCACCGACCATCTGCCACCAGCCGGCGGCCGCGGAGATCAGCTCCGAGGGAACGTCCGGCAGCCGCTCACGCATGGCGGCGAAGAAACGCGGGTCGGTCGCCTCGACCGCGGCCCACGGGTTGTTGCCACCGCGTGCCCGCTGGCCGGGGATTCCCTGCTGCGGCTGGACCGGCACCTCCGCGAGCCACTCGGACGCGATGCGGTTGATCTCGTCCGCCTCGGCGGCCTTCGAGTGGTCCTCGGTCCATTGCCGGACCAGGTCATCCACGCCGGGATCGTCGAGCATCCATGCCTCCTTCGAGAACTGCGGAAGAACCCCGCGGAACTTCGATGCGGGAACCGTAAAGGCCGGCACCGACAGTCCGCCAGACCTGATCTCGAGGAAAGGCTGCCAACAGGGCCAACAGGGCCAGAATCCACCCGTACGGTCCAATGTGGCGCCTTGGTCCCGGTACGTTTGTCACGTTCCGTGAGCCAGGTCCTGGGCAGGTCAGGCAAAGATGTTCTGCACGAATGTGATGATCGCCTCAGCCCCGTCCCGGAGCCAGCCGAGGATGCTCTGCACCGCCTCCGCCGCCGGGCCCGGTTGTGAGATCACGTAGAAGAGGACCAGCGCCACGCCCACGAGCATCAGGACCTTTTTTGCCTTCATCGCTGTCTCCCCTTCACGCTGATGGCCGCACCCAGCTTACGGTGCGTACATCTCCAAGCACACCACCATATGGGAGGCAACCCACATGGCCGACACAGTTCGGGTGGAATCGTCCGGATCCGTGACGACCGTCCTGATCGATCGTCCCGAGTCGCGGAACGCGGTGGACGGCCCAACGGCCCGCGCGCTCGCCGACGCGTTCCGCGCCTTCGACGCGGACCCGTCCGCGTCCGTCGCCGTGCTGGGCGGGGTCGGTTCGGCCTTCTGTGCGGGCGCTGACCTCAAGTCGGTGGGTACGGAGCGGGGAAACCAGCTCACCCCGGACGGCGACGGCCCGATGGGCCCGACCCGCATGACACTGTCGAAACCGGTCATCGCGGCGGTCCAAGGCCACGCGGTCGCGGGCGGGCTGGAACTGGCGCTGTGGTGCGATCTCCGTGTGGCCGATGCCACAGCGGTGTTCGGCGTGTTCTGCCGCCGCTGGGGTGTGCCGCTGATCGACGGCGGCACCGTGCGCCTGCCGCGGCTGATCGGGCAGAGCCGGGCGCTGGACATGATCCTGACGGGCCGCCCCGTCGACGCGCAGGAAGCCCTCGCGATCGGCCTGGCGAACCGCGTGGTGCCGGCGGGCACCGCGCTCACGGCCGCGCAGGAGTTGGCGAAGCAGCTGGCCGCGTTCCCGCAGGCGTGCCTGCGCTCGGACCGCGCGTCGGCGTTGGCGCAGTGGGAGTCCCAGGAGCCGCTGGCCACGGAGTTCGCTCACGGCATGGCGGTACTGGCCGACGCGCAGGAAGGCGTCGCGAGGTTCGCGTCCGGTTCGGGCCGGCACGGCACCTTCGAGTAGCGGTCAGGGCCCCACCAAGGGTTGGCCGGCACACGAGTGTCCCATTCGCTCGAACCCGCACCAGAAAGTTGTCCACAGGCCTCCGCGACCAGGGGTTTTGTCAGTGCCCCTTGGTACGATGGCCTCGGGGTGGCCCCCCGGGTATGGGTGGGGGATGCCTGGGTGACCACCTGTGTTGGCGTTGATCATGAACGCGATCTGGCCGGGCGTGGACAATATGGCGGCCGTCGCGACGTGTGCCCAGGCTGCCCGAACTCTTCTTGTTCGCGGTGACGGGCCCGGGCACAACGCCGTCAGCGGCGGGCGGTCATCACCTTGCGGACGGCCTCGCTCGGCACCACGCGTAGGGCCACCGCGCGGTCGGCGCACACGGACTGCGCGTGCCGGACGGCGGCGGAGGCCGCGTGGTCGCAGGTCGACACGGTGCTGAGGTCCAGCGTGAGCACGTCGAGCTCCGAGGTGTCCGTCAGCTCGAAGAAGTCCGTCACCGAGCGGTTCAGCTCGGGCAGTGTGGTCGCGTCCAGGGTGCCGGTGACGCTGATCCCCGATGTGCCATCGACGAAGATCGTCACCGGCGACGTTTTCTCTGGCCCTACCAAGGTCATGACCGAGAGCGTATGGGGACACACACCGTCACACATCCGGGCGTACCCCGAACTACGCAACGACACCCTCTGTACGCATTCGGTCAATGTCCTCCGGTACGTAGCCCAGTTCGGTGAGCACGTCATACGTAGACGACCGCGGCTCCACCGGCGCCGTCGGCTCGGGCAGCGCGGACCGCGAGAACCTCGGCGCGGGCGCCGGCTGCATGTCACCGTCCAGCGACACGAACGAGCCGCGTGCCGCGTTGTGCGGGTGCTTCGGGGCCTCCGAGGGGTCCAGCACCGGCGTCAGGCACGCGTCCGTCCCTTCCGCGCGTGCCGTCCACTCGTCACGCGTGCGCGTGCGGATCACCGCGGCCAGTACCTCGCGCACGGCAGACCACCGCGCCGGGTCCAACCGGTCGGCGACCGACGCCGGATCGATCTCCAGCACCTTCGTCAACGCGGCCCAGAACCGCTCCTCGATCGCCCCGACGGCCATGTACTTACCGTCGGAGGTCTCGTAGGTGTCGTAGAACGGCGCCCCGCCGTCGAGCATGTTCGACCCGCGTCCGCGCTGGAACAGCCCCGCGTTGCGCAGCCCGTGCATGCCCGCGGTGAGCAGCGCGGAACCGTCGACCATCGACGCGTCGATCACCTGCCCACGCCCCGAGACGGACCGCTCCACCAGCGCCGCCAGCACGCCCATCGCCAGCAGCATGCCGCCGCCACCGAAGTCGGCCAGCAGGTTCAGCGGCGGCACCGGCCGCTCCCCCGCCCGTCCGATCGGCTCCAGCGCCCCGGACAGCCCGATGTAGTTGATGTCGTGGCCGGCCGACTGCGCGAGCGGCCCATCCTGCCCCCAACCGGTGACCCGGCCGTACACCAGGCGCGGGTTGCGCTCGAGGCAGTCGTCGGGCCCGAGCCCCAGGCGTTCCGTGACACCGGGCCGGTAGCCCTCGATCAGCACATCCGCCTCGTCGACCAGCCGCAGCACGATGTCCCGGCCGGTCGGCGACTTCGTGTCAACGCCGATCCACCGCCTGCTTCGCGACAGCGGGTCGCGCGGGAAGACCGGCACGTCGAAGCCCGGCTTGACCCGGTCGACCCGGATCACGTCGGCGCCGTAGTCGGCGAGCACGGTCGCCGCGAACGGCGCGGGCGCGAGCCCGACCAACTCGACGACCTTGATGCCAGCAAGCGGTCCCAAGCGAGGCTCCTCTACAGCGTGCGGGAGATGATTTCCTTCATGATCTCGTTGGTGCCGCCGAAGATCCGCTGCACGCGCGCGGCGGTCCAGACCCGCGAGATCGGGTACTCGTTCATGTAGCCGTAGCCGCCGAACAGCTGTAGGCACTCGTCGGCGACCCGCGAGAGCCGGTCGGTGGTCCACCACTTGACCATCGCCGCGCCCGTGACGTCCAACTCGCCCTTCAGGTGCCGCTCGATGCACTGGTCCAGGTACGCCTTGCTCACCGCCACCTCGGTCGCGGCCTCGGCGAGCTTGAACCGCGTGTTCTGGAAGTTGAAGATCTCGCGCCCGAACGCCGTGCGTTCCTTGGTGTACTGGATGGTCTGCTCGACCGCCGCCTCCATGGCCGCCACCGCGCCGACCGCGATGATCAGCCGTTCCTGCGGCAGCTGCTGCATGAGCTGGACGAAGCCCTGGCCCTCCACACCACCCAGCAGGTTCTCCACCGGCACGCGGACGTCGTCGAAGAACAGCTCCGACGTGTCCTGGCCGTGCAGGCCGATCTTGTCGAGCACCCGGCCGCGCCGGAACCCTTGCGCCCCTTCGGTCTCCACCACGACCAGGGACACGCCCTTGGCCGCCTCGCCGGGGTCGGTCTTCGCGACCACCACGATCAGCTCGGCCTGCGCGCCGTTGGTGATGAACGTCTTCGAGCCGTTCAGCACGTAGTGGTCACCGTCGCGGATGGCCTTCGCCTTCACGTTCTGCAGGTCCGACCCGGTGCCGGGCTCGGTCATCGCGATGGCGGCGACCAGCTCGCCGGACGCGAGCTTCGGCAACCAGCGCCGCTTCTGCTCCTCGGTGCCGCACGAGTTGACGTAGTGCGCGACGATGCCCGAGTGGACTGAGTTGCCCCACGCGTCGTCGCCGGCCTTCGCCTGCTCCTCCAGCAGGATCGCCTCGTGCGCGAACGAGCCGCCACCGCCGCCGTACTCCTCGGGGATCGACAGGCACAGCAGGCCGACGTCGCCGGCCTTGCGCCACAGGTCGCGGTCCACCTGCTTAGCCGCCGCCCAACGCTCGTAGTTGGGCACGATCTCCTTCTGGCAGAAGGCGTGCGCCAACTCGCGGAAGGAGTCGAGATCGGCGTCGAGCCAGGAGGAACGCTGGGTGAGCGACATGACGACTCCAAAAACAATCCGTACGGCATGTAAAGTCTGACCTGAATGTACCTGCGTGCAGGACTGCAGGTAAAGCAGGAGGAACGCATGGCGACCCCGACCGCACGGACCGATGCTCACTCCGCGGGCTCCGTTCGGAAACACCGGACGCAGGCGGAACGCAGCGAGCGCACGCGCGAACTGCTGCTCGACGCGACCGTCGAGTGCCTGGTGGAGATGGGATATGCCCGCACGACCGTGCAGGAGATCTGCCAGCGGGCCGGCCTGTCCCGCGGCGCGCAACAGCACCACTTCACGACGAAGGCGGAGCTGATGACGAGTGCGCTGGAGCACCTGTTCAAGCGCCTGTCTGAGCAGATTCTCGCGGCGACCGCGGAGCTGCCGTCCGGTCCGGAACGCATCGAGGCGGGCATCGACCTGCTGTGGCGGGCGTACTCGGGCACGCTGTCGACGGCGGCGGTCGAGCTGTGGGTTGCGGCCCGCACCGACCCGGAGCTGCGCCGCACGCTGCTGCCCGTCGACCGCGCGCTCGGACACGCGACACTCGAGTTCTACCGGGAGATCATGGGAGCGTCCGTCGACGACGGGCGGTTGAACACGCTCGTGCTGCTGACCGTGAACCTGGTCCGCGGGCTGGCGCTGGACGCCATGATCGGCGGGGACGAGCGCAGGCGGACCACGTTGCTCGCGGAGTGGAAGACCCTCGTGTCGGAGCAGTTTGGTAGGCGGTGAGCGGCCCGGCCCTCGCTCGGGCCGCACACCGCGCTAACAGAGAAGATGGCCATGGACGCGAAACGTGACGTTTGCGGTAGCAATTAACTGACACTCAGTCCGCGTCCTGCCACACCAGGTCAGCGAAGTAGTAGTCCGCGACCTCTCCCGCCGCGATCCGCACCTCGTCCCGCCAGGGGCTGACCTCGTCCAGCGCGTCAAGTGGCACCCACTGGGCGTCGTCGAAGCGGTAGCCACTGGGTCGCGGGTCGCCGAGGTCGATGTCGAAGGTGGCCTCACTGGGGAGCTGGCAGCGCCACACCCGCAGCGAGGCACGCACGGCGTCGTCATCGGCGTTCTGCCACCCGAGGAGCATCCGGTCGGAAAGCAGCTGGTCAACGCAGTTCAGGGAGACGCCGAACTCGTGGGTGAACAGGCCGTCGAGGGTGCCGCGCTCGTCACCGGCCAGCTCCGTGCCGGGCAGCTCCCAGAACCCCGCCATGGACGCGGGCTGCGAGCGCCGTGCCACGAACAGCCGGAAGTCACGGATGATGGCCGCCCCGAGCACGATCGTCTCCTCGCTCATGCTGTCGCCTCCTCCGCTCCGTGGTGCCGGAACGCTCCGCAAGCTCCGCTTCTCCGGCGCCCTCCGCGGACTCGGCGCCAGCCTGAATATCGATGGTTCGCTCCGCAAGCTCCGCTCACGCCCTCAGTAGCGCAGTTCCGCCGACCCCGGCCCAGTGGGCGGCGGGTGTCCGTTCGGGCGACGAACATGTGCCTTACGGGCACTGGCAAGATTCCCGGTGTGACTCAGCCCGCACCCGGCTACCAGCCGTATCAGCCACCGCAGCCGATGATGTTCGCGCCGCCGCCGAAGCCGTCCCGCGGTGGCCTGACCAGCCTGCTCGCCGGCGTGCTCGCGCTGGTGGCGGCCGGTGTCGTCGTCGGTGGTTCGTTCGCGTCCATCACGACGTTCCGGAACTCCTTCGAAGGCGAGGGCGAACCCTCGGTCTTCGGCACGGACAGCGGCTGGTGGGGTTACACGAACGCCGGCGAAGACATGTTCGAGGGCGAGTCGAGCCTGTTCGGCCTCGCGCTCGTGCTGGTCGCGGCGCTGCTGGTGCTGGGCGCGGTGTTCACGTTCGTGGCGTCACGCACCAGGACGTCGGGCCCGACGTCGGGTGGCCGATCGCTGCTGTCGACGGGTCTCGGCGTACTGGCCGGGGTGATGCTGCTCCAGACGATGGCGGTGGTGGAGCAGGCGTCCGCGTACAACGACCGGGAGCTGGAAGCCGGCGAGTCACTGGACTTCTCGGCAGGACTCGGGCTGATCCTGCCGCTGTGTGGGCTGGCACTGGCACTGGTCGCGGTGGTACTGGCCCACATCGGCCAGCGCCCACGTGAGGCCAGGGTGGAACCGAACACGCCGCGGATGGGCTTCCCGGCGCCTTACGGGTACCGGCAGGCGCAGGCCACCGCCGCGGTCGCGCCGCCTCCGGTGGCTGTGCCGGTGCCAGCGACCGCCGCGCCTTCCTCTTCCGCAGCCTCGTCCTCGGACGACGACTCGGACACCACGCAGGTGGTCAGCGGCGCCACCGCGAGCGGCACGGGCGCCGTGGCCGCCGCCCTGTCCGGCGACGCCGCGCCGACCCCGGTCACGCCGCCCTCACCGGTCGCACCCCCTGCCCCCGTCGCTCCACCGGCCCCTGTCACGCCGGCGACCACCACCGCGCCGGAGTCCTCGACGCCACCCGCAACTCCGTTGCCGACCCCCGAGGCTGGCACACCAGCCTCGACCACCGTCACCCCACCAGCGGGCACCGCGACCCCGCCTGCGGCACCGGCCAGCGGCACCCCCGCACCAGCCACTCCGGTCCCGAACGGCGACACCCCACCCGCTCAGACACCCGAAACCCAAGCGCCGAACGGCTCCGCACCCCAACCCGAAACCCCGACGCCGACTGGCGATCAAGCCGCCAAGCCCGACGCGACGCCCCTCACCGACCTGCCAGCCGCTCCCCCGGCCCCGGAACTCTCGGACGACTCGAAGCAGAACGACAAGTAGGCGAGACACATCCCGCGGTGCGGCCGGCGTGAACCCGTAGCGCGCCTCACCGCGGGAATCTGTCTGAGGGCCGAGGCGTCAGCTCATCTTCGGCGGTCCGGCGCTGGGCCTGTCGTGGCCGGACCTGGACCTGCTGCTGTCCCCGAAGGACGCGGAGGCCCCGACCCCGGCCCGCGCGGGACATCACGGCCCGAAGCGACCCGGATCAGCCCGAAAGGCCCGAGCCGCCCGGAGCCACCGCCTGCCAGGCCGACGCCGACCCACCAGACATCGCCCACCGGCCCCACTGCTCGTCCTAGCCGCTCGCTCTAGCCGCTCGCTCTAGCCTCCGCTGGCCTCCGGCCCCCGGTTTCCAGCCTAGTGGCAGCCACCGACAATTCCTTGTCGTGCGGGCGAGTTGTCCACAGGCGGCCGGCACCGACGGTCCCTTCGTGAGTTCACCTCGCGGCGGTGAGGGCGTCCGCGAGGCGGTCCAGGGCCGCTGTGAAGTCCGGCGGGGACAGGTGGCCGAAGCCGAGGCGGAACACGCGGTCGTCCTCGCCGAACCAGGAGCCCGGGGCTACCCGCGTGTCGCGCTTGGCGAGGTGGGCGTAGAAGTCGGCGACCGCGGCTGTTGGGAACCGGTCGGGTCGGAGGCGTAGGCAGCAGATGGCACCGCCGTCCGGTTGGACGATGTCCACCGGCTGGTCATGGGTCCACGCAACGAGTTCGTCCAGTGCCTGCCGCAGTCGGTGGGCGCGGGGCGCGAGGAAGTCCGTGCGGCGACTGACAACCCGGGCGGCGAGGAACTCGTCCACAGTGGAGCATGCGATCGCGGTCAGGAACTTGGCTTCGCGGAGTTTCCCGTACAGCTCGGCGTCGCTCGTGGTCAGCCAGCCCAGTCGTAGGCCGGGGGCGCCGTGTGCCTTGGACAGCGAGGAACAGGTGACCACCCGCGAGGACATCGCCGCCGCCGATGGTGGGATCTTGGCTTCGCCGTAGGTGGATTCGCGGTAGGTCTCGTCGACCAGCACGACCGCCTCCGGTGCGCGGTGCCGCACCTCGTCGAGCAGCGCGTGCAGTTCCGCTTCGGTGAAGCGGACGCCCGAGGGGTTCTGCGGCGAAGCGAGGGACACCAGCCGGGTTCGTGGTGTCAGCGCGTCGGCGATCCGGCCGAGCGGGAGCCGGTAGCCGTCGTCGAACGACAGCGGTACGACGTCCACCTGTGCGCCGAGTCCTTCTGGGACGGTCCGGGCCGGCGGAAAGCACGGTGTGGCAAGGAGAACTCGGTCGCCCGGTGCGCAGGTCGCCTGCGCGAGCAGGAACATCGCCGCGATCGCGCCCACCGTCACCAGCACCTGGTCGGCGGCCACTCCGGTATCGGCCGCGATCATGGCGCGAAGTTCGGCGTCACCTCCGATCGGGCCGTAGCCGAGCACGACGTCGGTCAGTTCGGCCGGTTCGGCGAGTTCGCCGAGGGTCAGCGGCGGGCTCGTGCTCTCCGCGAGGTCGTAGCGCACGGGGCTGTCGAGCAGCGCCGATATGGCACTGGGCGCGAAGGTCGTCATGACACCCAATGCTCGTGACGCCGGCCGGGACACGGCAGAGCCAATTGCGGTAAATTGGTTTGTCGATGGAGCCAATTGGGTTGGTGGAGCGCCTCGGCCGCTGGTCGTCGGGGCGTGGACCGTTGTACGTACTGCTCGCCGCGCGGCTGCGTGCGCTGATCGACGAGGGCGAGCTGCCGCCCGGCGCACGGCTGCCGCCGGACCGGGCGCTGGCGTCGGCGCTCGCGGTCGGCCGCACCACGGTCGTCACGGCGTACGAGCTGTTGGCCGTGGAAGGCCGCATCGTCCGTCGGCAGGGCAGCGGCACCCGCGTCGCCGGAGCCGAGGCGGCGTCGGTGCGGGCCACGACCGACGCGCCCTCGTTCCTGCACCTGCTCGAACCGAGGGACGGCGTGATCCTGCTCGCGTGTGCCGCACCGGACGCGCCACCCCCGGAGCTGGCCGAGGCGTACATCCGGACGCTGCCCGAGTTGGCCCGCACAGACGGTGACATCGGCTATCACCCGATGGGGCATCCCACTCTCCGGCGCGCGATCGCCGACCGGTACGAGCAGCGTGGCGTGCCCACCGCGCCGGACCAGATCCTGGTCACGAACGGTGGGCAGCAGGCACTTTCGCTGCTGGCCCGTGCGCTGGTCCGGCCGGGCGACCGGGTCCTGGTGGAGGCGCCGACGTATCCCGGTGCGCTGGAAACGTTCCGGGAGGAAGCGGCCGTGCCGCGCACGCTGCCGGTCGGACTCCCTGGTCTGGCGGCCGCGGTGGCCGAGCACAGCCCCGCGTTCGCCTACGTGATCCCCACTTTCCAGAACCCCACCGGCGCCGTCATGCCGGCGCTGCCGCGCCGCCGCCTGGTCGAAACCGCGGTCACGGCGGGCGTCGTCCTGATCGAAGACGAGGTGCCCGCCGAACTCGGCTTCCCCGGTGAGGAAACACCACCGCCACTGGCCGCGTACCACGATCAGGTGATCACGATCGGGTCACTCAGCAAGGTCGTGTGGGGCGGGCTGCGCATTGGCTGGGTCCGTGCACCGGTGCCGGTTATCGCACGGCTGGCGCGGCGGCGGGCCGTACACGACCTCGGCGGCAACGTCCCGGCACAGCTGGCCGCCGCGGATCTGTTGCCACGCCTGGACATCCTGCGGCAACGTGGAGCCGTGTGGCGACAGGCCCGCCACGACCACCTGCGCGCCGAACTCGCCCGACACCTCCCTGACTGGCACGCGCCCGCCGTGCGAGGCGGCCAGACACTGTGG
This sequence comes from Actinophytocola sp., assembly GCF_036378875.1. GTDB lineage: Bacteria > Actinomycetota > Actinomycetes > Mycobacteriales > Pseudonocardiaceae > Actinophytocola. Next base: position 120,480 of record NZ_DASUVO010000044.1, on the reverse strand, counting down.
ATCCGCCTACCACACGGCGACGGCACGTCGTTCGCCCAAACGGCGCTGCGCCACGGCGTCGCGGTCCTACCAGGCGTCGGCCTCGACGCGGACGGGCACAGCGAGCAGTACGTACGTATTCAGTTCCTCGTCTCCCAGGAACAGCTCAGCGAAGCCGCACACCGACTGGCCGCGGCATGGAAGGACTACCGCGCCCCCAAAGGCCGCGTCACGTCCCCACCGGCGATGGCGGTGTAGTGCTCTGACCGAGCGAGTCGGCCGACTCGCTCGGACACCGGGGCCACGGAAGCGGTGTCCTGAAAGACGCGCTCATGTCGTTGAACGTCCCGATCGCGTCTTTCAGGACACCGGCCAAGTCCCGCAAGCGCCGCGCTCTCCGCAGCCACAGCGCCCGCCACTGTTCCCTCGGAAACCTGGCCGAAGCGAGCGACCTCAGGAATACCTGTCAACAGCCCCGGCTGCCGAACCCGAGCGAATGGTCCTTTCGTGCCCCCGGGGGTCCCCCGATTTCAACGCTACCCGGGGGCACCGACAGAAGCGGGGGTCTGCCAGCGCAAATGGCAACTGCGTCACCCGTTCGTGTCAGGTTTGGGCACGGTGCTCGGCAACTGGCTGAACGGCCAAGCAAGCCGCTGAGGCCGGCCTGGTGGTCGGTCCGGTACGCACCATCGGGCAGCCGTGTCCAAATGCTCTGTCCCGCGAGGCGCGGTGTGCGGGATGATCCATGAGTGTTCGGCCCGGCGGGCGGGCGGCGCGTACCCGCCTCGCTCCTACTGATCGCTCTTGTCCTCTTCGGGATTGCCGGTTGGTGCATCTGGTCGAGGGCGACCTCGCCCACGGACGGTGCCACGGTCAGTCCCGCGGACAGTGCTGTCTCGATCGGGCACGTCATCGTTTCGGCGACCGAACCAGGCAGTGTTTTCGAGCTTGGTGACGAGGTTCTGGTCATCGACGGGCAGCGGCTCGCCGAACGGGTCGCGCGCATGCCGGGTGGGCAGGCGGTCGAGGTCGGCGACAAGCTCACCTACGTCGTCGAGCGGGACGGTGAGCGCCAGGTTCTGCGCGTCACGCTCGAGCCCTTCCCGATTCTGGGCGCGCTCGCCAACTGGTGGCCCATGGTGCTCGTCGGCGGCCTGCTGCTCGCCACCACCATCACCGTGTTCTGGGCGCGGCCGCGGGATCCCGCCGCCCACGCCACGCTGATGACCTCGGCGATCGGCATCGTCGCGATCGTCGGGTGCGGGTTCTTCCCGCTGACGGCCGTCGACCTCGTCGCCGGGAGCCAGTTCTGGCGGCACTACACCGGCCAGATGGCGTTCGCGCTGTTGTGGGGCGCTGTCCTGCACTTCGCGATCGTGTTCCCCGGCACCACCGTGACCCGCCGGCAGCGCTGGCAGATCGCCGCCGGGTACGTCGGGCCGCTCGTGCTCTACGGGTTGGTCTGGCTGGTCAACGACATGATGTTCAGCGAGTCGATCGAACGGCTCTACGTCCGGAACGTGCCCGTCCTGCCGAACCTGTTCGTCTACCCGGCGCTCATCACCACGGTGCTGGTCCGCAAGTACCTGCGCCACCGTGGCGAGCCGCAGGCCCGGCCGATCATGTGGCAGCTGGTGGCGCTCATCGGCAGTGCCGCCGCGTACTTCGCCACCTGGGTGGTGCCGGTGATCGTGACCGGTGTGCCGATCGTGGCGTACGAGTTGCAGGCGCTGCCGTTCATGGCCGTGCCCATCGCGATGTCCGCCGCCGTGCTGCGGCACCGGGCGCTGAACATCGAGGTCGCGGTCAGCCGGACCGTCGTCTACGGCGCGTTGACGATCGGCGCGATCGGCGTGTACTTCGCGGTGCTTGGCGCGTGGTCCGCGGTGTTCGGGCCGGTGACGAACGTGTGGTGGCAGGCGCTCGTGGTGGCGGCCATCGCGGTGCTGTCGCAGCCGGTTCGCGCACGGCTCCAGTCGCTGATCAACAAGCGGCTGTACGGGGACCGGGACGACCCGTACCGGGTGGTGTCGGCGCTGGCGTCGCGGCTGGAGAACACCCCGACCGCCGCGTCGATGTTGCCGGAGATCGTGGAGACCGTGGCCGCAGCGCTGCGTCTGCCGCACATGGCGATCGAGATCCAGGCGCGGGGCCGCAGCGAGACAGCGGCCAGCGTCGGGACGCCGACCGGGGAGCTGTACCGGATGCCGCTGACCTTCCACGGCGAGCGGGTCGGCAACCTGGTGGTGGGGCGGCGGTCCTCGCAGCGTGAACTGACCAGGCCGGACCGGATCGCGCTCGCCGAGGTCGCCCGGCACGCCGGCGCCGCCGTGTACACGGCACGGCTGACCCGAGACCTGCGCCGCAGCCGTGACCGGCTCGTGCAGGCGCGGGAGATGGAGCGGCGCCGGATCCTGCACGAGCTGCACGACGGTGTCGGGCCGACGCTCGCCGCGGTGGCGCTCGGGCTGGACGTGAGCCGGCGGACCGTCGGCGAGGAGTCCCCGACCGGGGAGTTGTTGGGGCGCCTGCGGGACGAGCTGCAGGCGGCGATCGTCGAGATCCGGCGGCTCGCGCACGGTCTGCGGCCCCCGGTGCTGGACCGGATCGGCCTGATCCCGGCGATCCGCGAGTACGCCGGCGCGCTCGCGAGCCGCACGGCCGGCGGCGACGAGCAGAAGGGTGGCGTGACGATCGTGCTGGAGGTGCCGTCGAGCATGCCGAAACTGCCGGCGCCGGTGGACGTGGCGGCGTACCGGATCATCTGCGAGGCGTTGACGAACGTGACCAGGCACGCGGCGGCCAAGTCGTGCGCGGTGCGGTTATGGATCGACGACGACCTGCACGTCGAGGTCGTGGACGACGGCGTCGGGCTGCCGGCGGTGAGGAACGGCGGCGTCGGGTTGTCGTCCATGCGGGAGCGTGCGACGGAGCTGGGCGGCGAGTGCCTGATCGAAGCCGATTCCGACGGCGGGACAAGGGTGTTCGCTACGCTTCCGTTGCCGAAGGAGGGGAGTTGATGGAGGCGACACCGCGGCTGCGGGTGCTGGTCGTGGACGACCATCCCCTGTTCCGCTTCGGACTGTGCACGGTGCTCGCGGAGGAGCCGTCGCTCGACGTGGTCGGTGAGGCGGCGAGCGGGCGGGACGCGGTCTCCGCTGCGCGGACGTTCGAGCCGGACGTCGTGGTGATGGACCTGCACCTGCCGGACATCGACGGCATCGAGGCGACGCGCCAGATCGTGAGTGAGCGGCCTGGCACCGGGATCATGGTGCTGACCATGTTCAACGACACGGAGTCGGTGTTCGCTGCGATGCGCGCGGGCGCCCGCGGCTACCTGCTGAAGGGCGCGGGCCAGGAGGAGATCGTCCGCGCGGTGCACGCGGTCGGCCGGGGCGAGGCGATCTTCGGGCCGGACATCGCGACCCGGGTGCTCGGGTTCTTCAACGCGGGCCCGGTGCAGACCACGGACCCGATCTTCCCGGAACTCACCTCCCGTGAGCGGGAGGTGCTGGCCCTGATCGCGGACGGCGAGAGCAACTCGACGATCGCGCGCAAGCTGTCCCTGTCCCCGAAAACGGTCCGCAACCACGTCTCGAGCATCTTCACCAAGCTCCACGTGGCCGACCGCGCCCAAGCGATAGTCCGCGCGAGAAAAGCAGGCCTTGGCGAAGGCAACCACGGCCAGTAACCCGCGAGTCCAACACACCAGACCCGCGTGTCCAACGTTCCGGACCCCTGAGTTCAACAATTCCGCTGACCGAGCGGTAAGCAGCTTTGTTGAACTCGCGGGTCGAGTGTGTTGGACACGCGGGTTGTGAGGTCAGATCAGGCCTTCGCGGAGGGCGTAGGCCACCGCGTGGGAGCGGTTGCGTAGTTGGAAACGGTTTGTCACGTCGTGGAGGATGCTCTTCACCGTGCGCTGTGAGTAGCACAGCTTGTCGGCGATCTCCTTCGTGGACAGTCCGGACGCGACGAGGCGCAGCACCTCGGTCTCCCGGTTGGTGATGCCCGCCAGGTGCAGGCCGCGCGGCTCCAGCACGTGGCGCTGCAGCCGGGAAACGCGGTTCAGCAGCCGGCCGAGCAGGTCCGGCGGCAGTGCCCCCTCACCCGCGGCGGCGGCCTTCACCAGGCGCACCAGCACGTCGGGCGTCGTGTCGGCACGCCGTGCCACCGCGCACACGCCCCCCTCGACAGCGGTCAGGATCTCCGTGTCCTCCAACTCCCCTGCGATCAGCACCACCCGGGTGAACCCCCGCACCTGCAGCGTGCGCAGCAGCTGCGCCCCCCGGTCGTCGAACCGGTCGGTCACCACGAGCGCCACGGCCTCCGGGGACGCGGCGTCCTCGTCGACCAGCCACACCTCCTGCCGTGTGCGCAGTGCCATCTGGACACCGCTCTGCAGGATCGGATCGGTCGCCCGCACGACGACCGGGATACGGCTTTGCTCCAGCATCAGATTTCCGCTCTCCCTAGCGCGCCCCCGACTCGACGCCCAGCACGTCGAATCCCGCGCAGAGCAAAGGTTGCCCGAACGTGCGTCCCGGGCGCATGGGACCTGTGTCCCGGGTTTGCCCGTCCGTACCACCGAGAGTGCCCGGCCGCTCACGTAAAAGGGCCCCCGGCGAACGCCGAGGGCCCAAAAGGACTAACGCGTCACCCGGCCGCGCCGCCGGCCAAGCGACCCGAGAAGAACACCGACGGGCGGCACTGTCCGTCCGCTGGCTCCGGCGCGCCGGGCAGCTGGCAGCTCACCTCGACCGTCAGCGGCTTGTCCGGACTGATCACCACCGGCTCCAGGAAGTGGAAGTCCTGGTCCCGGTAGTTCGCGAGCCCCGTCTCGTACAGCACGTCATCGCCGCGCTTGATCAGCAGCGTGCCGTTGTCGCCGCGCGGGTTCATCAGGATGATGTCGGTGATCACCAGCGTCTTGTCGGCCGGGACGGCGCCCTCCGGCACCCCGAACGACTCGAACTCGTCCAGGTCGGGCTGAGCCTCCGCGTCCGTGGTGATCCGGAAGTCGACGGCCTGACCAGACGCGATGTTGACGCCGTTGGAGTCCTCGGTGGCGCCGCGGCCACCACCGCCGCCGCCACCCTCATCGGCCCCGCCGGCCGCTTCCATCTCCTCGACCTTCTGCTCGGCCTCCTCGGCCTTCTGCCCCGCCTCGTCCGCCTTCTGGCCGAGGTCCTCGACCTCCGCCATCATCTCGGCGTTCTGCTCCTTGGCCGCCTCCTCGCCCGCCTGCCTCGCGGCCGTCTGCACGGTCGGGCGGACGAGCGTGAACCACAGCACCGTCAACACGACCGCGGCCGCGAGCACGGTCGCCGCCACCGGCAGGAGCCACTTCGGCAGCAGCTGCTGCTGCACGACCGTGCCTTCGGCGTTGATCGGCGGCAGCTCGCCGGAGGTCGCGGTGACGCCGAACGGCAGCCGCTTGTCCTGGCCGCGCAGGAACCGGTCGTGCGGCTTGGCCTTCAGCTTCAGGAACGCGGACGTGCCGGGCTGCACGACCAGCGAGCCGTGGTCGAGGGTCAGCTTCAGCTGCTCCTCGGGGTCGTTCGTGACGACCTCGACCGGGATCGGGTAGTTGCCCGAGTTGTCGACGACGATCTCGTGCACGGCCTTGGTGCGGCACTTCGACGTCTTCGGCGACAGCTCGACCTGCAGGTCCATGAACGGCTCGACCTCGATGACGCCCTCGGCGACCGACGAGTTCGGCGCGTCCTCGCGCGAGAGCACCCGCACGCCGAACGGCACCTGTCCGGCCAGCACCGACGAGTTCCTCGGTGGCGAGAACCGGACGGTCGCCTCGACGTCCTGCCCCGGCATCAGGTTCAGGATGCGCGGTTCGACCTCGGCCCACTCCCGCGAGTCTCCGACTATGTCCAAAGTGAACTGGTCGACCAGCGTGCCGTTGTTCCGCACCAGGATCTTCGCCTCGATCGACTGGCCCGGGGTCACGGACAGCTGCCTGCTCGCCAGCGACGTGGTTGCTCCCATGGGAAAGCAGTGTCTGGCTCGGCGCGGTCACGGACAGCTTGCGCAGGGGAGCATGGCGGGGCGGGCCGCGCTGCCCGATCGGGCGCACCCACGCGTCCACTACGCCACCCGCGCGCCGGGGCCGGTCACGCTCGTTTCCACCTACGGTCAGGCGCGGTGAACCACGCCTACCAGTGAGGGTCCTGCCGTGCCGAAATCCTTGTTCCGCAGCAAGCGTGCCGCCGCGGTGGCCATCGCCGCAACCGTTGCCGCCGTTTCCTCGGTGGCGCTGGTGTCCGGCCAGAGCACGACGGCACGTGCCGCGGTGGCGCCCGGCACGACCGTCCGCGCCTCGGTCGTGGACGGCCCGGACGCGACGCAGTCCCCCGAGGGCGGGTCGTCCCCGGAGCTGTCGGCGGACGGCACGGCCGTGACGTTCACGAGCCGGTCGAAGCTGGACGACCTGGACACCGGTGGGCACGAGAACGTCTACGTCAGGGACCTGCGGAACAACCGCACGGTGATGATCAGCCGGGGCCAGTTGACGCGCCCGGAACCACCTCCGCCGAGCTCGACGACGCCGCCCCCCACGACCGACATCACGATCGACTCGCCACCGCGACTGGCCGGGGAACCGAAGCTGTCGCTGAACGGCAGGCGACAGCCGCCGCCCGTCGTGCCCGGTGAGGTGCCGCCCAGCGACAGCAGCTACGCACCGACGATCTCCGCCGACGGACGTTACGTCGCCTTCGTGACGTGGGCCGACAACATCGTCTCCGACGATGACGACGACGACTCGGACATCCTCGTGTGCGACCGGGACCCCGACGGCGACGGGGAGTTCGACGAGACCCGGACGGTCGGCGAGGACGACGAGATCGTCGAGCGGGACTACACGTACTTCCGCGTCACCCAGCCGCAGTGGCAGTCCACCTCATCGGGCGGCCGCTACCGCGTGGACGACCCGCGCGTCCCGAAGCTGTCGGACGACGCGAGCCGGCTCGTCTGGGAGGACGACTACGTCGAGCCGAGCGGCCTGTACCTCGACGTCGTGCGCACCGCGGTGCTCAGGCAGCCCGGCGGCGCCGTCGGCAAGCCCAAGACCACCGAGATCATCGACACCCGCATCGGCGACCAGCCGCCAACGCGGCAGTGGTCGCCGGACGTGTCCGGTGACGGCGCCTTCGTCGTGCTCGTCGCCAGCTTCGTCCGCGTCGAAGGCGACATCGAGTTCCCGACCTACATCTCCTACCACGCGGTGTTGCGCAAGGACATGAGGTCCGGCGCCGTGCTGCGCGTCGACTGGGACACCGACACCACGCCGGAGAAGCCGACGTACCTGTCGGCGGACGAGACGGTCCGGCTCGACGAGCCCGCGATCTCCGCGAACGGTGGGGAAATCGCGTTCGAGGCCGAGGAGTACGAGGACGTCTGCTCCGACGGCTGCTGGTACTCGGTCGCGGACCAGCCGATGGTGTTCGTGGTGCGGATCGACGCGGAGAACAGGCCGGTCGACTCGATCGTCGCGTCCCGCGACAACGACAACGAGATCGTCAACGGGTTCAGCCCGTCGCTGTCCGGGGACGGGCGGTTCGTCGCGTTCGGCACGGACAACGTGAACGCCCACGACGGTGTGGACTTCGGGACCGACGACTACAGCTGCCTCAACCGAGGCGAAGGAGACCTGCGCGGGAAACCGATGGTCAACCTGTCCGGTCTGCCGCCGACGTCCGAGGCCCGCGACGAGCGCACGGTGTGCCAGGTCGTGGTGCGTGACCTCGTCGTGGACCGGGAACGGCTGCGGACCGAGCAAACCCGGCTGCCCGGCACGCTGGTGTCGGCGGGCACCGGCGAGGACTGCGCCGAGGAGTTGCCCGCCGGCGAGTCGTGCGCCGGCAACGGTGACTCGCCGCCCTACCGGGTGCCGCCGACGCTCTCCCACAACGGTTCAACGGTCGCGTTCGACTCGCAGGCGACGAACCTGGTGCCGAACGTGGTCGACGACAACCGGGCGACGGACGTGTTCGTGCGGACGTTCCGGCCGGAGCTGAAGGCCGACCCGAGCCCGCTGGAGTTCGGTGAGGTCGAGCTGGGCGACACGTTCGACCAGGTCGTGCGTTTCGACCACGTCGGCACGGGACCGTTGACGATCGAGGAGATCACGATCGAGGGCACCGACGAGTTCGCGCTCGGCGCGCAGACCTGCCTCGGTGAGGCCGTGATCCTGCAGCAGACGGGCAGTTGCGAGGTGTCGGTCACCTTCGCGCCGACCACCGCCGCGGACCGCACGGGCACGCTGCGGGTGACGCTGCGGGACGGCCGGGAGTTTACGGTTCCGTTGCGTGGCAAGGGAACCAAGGAAGAGCTGCCGCCGCCGGCTGACGCGCGGTTCGCGGCAGGCCCCGACCCGCTGAACTTCGGCGACCGACTGTTGCTTTCGGACGGTCCAACCCAGACGGTCACGGTGACCAACGTGGGCGGTTCCCCGCTGACGATCACGGATGTGGCGATCGTGTCGACCGTGGCACTGGCGGACTACACGATCGCCACCGACACGTGCTCGGACATCCCGCTGCGCCCCAACGGGACGTGCCAGGTGACGGTCAGGTTCTCGCCGACCGCCTCGGGCGACCGCCCGGCGGTGCTTCGGTTCGTGGACAACGCACCCGGCGGCGACGCACACCTGATCGGGTTGGCCGGCAAGGGCGGCACCCCGGTGCTCCAGCTGTCCCCGGCCGTGACGCAGCCAGGCCGCGTGGTCACGGTGACGGGCACGGGTTTCGCGCCGAACCGCACGGTGGCGATCACCGTCGCCGGCTCGCCGGAGACGGCGACGGCGGTGGCCGACGCGACTGGCGCGTTCAGCCAGGCCCTGCTGATCTTCCCGAAGTCGTCGGTCGGCAACCGGCTGGTGACCGGGACCATCGACGGCACCGCCCTCAAGGCGGAACGGCCATTGCTGATCGTGACACCGACCGTCACCCCGGCCGACTTCGTCGTCCGAGGTTGAGGTTGCCGTAGTACAGCGCACCGGGCAGTCTGGAGATATCCGGCTACCGGGGGAACACGATTGGCTACGGGCAGACACCAACATCTGAACCAAGCGCTCCTGCGGATCCCGAGGAGGGCCGAGAACTCCGCCCGGCACACCGTGTCGAGCACCTACGTGGAGGCCGGCTCCCTCGCCGCGCTACTGCATTCGACTGACCACCAGATTCTGTACGGACGTCGCGGCACCGGGAAGACACACGCACTGTTGCATCTCGCGGACATTGCCACCAGTTTGAGTGACGTCCCGGTGTACGTGGATCTGCGCACGATCGGCTCGGCCGGCGGCATACACGCCGACTCCACCCTTCCCGCGACCGAGCGCGGCACGCGGCTGCTGATCGACACGCTGGAGGACGTGCACGACGGGCTGCTGTCGGTCGCCATGGACAGGGAGATCGCCGACCCGAGCGGGTTGTTGCGCGGGTTGGACGCGCTCGCGGAGGCCGCCACCAGCGTCAAGGTCGTCGGCGAGGTCGAACGGGAGACCACGATCGGCGGCACGTCGGAGTCCGTGCGATCGGCGGGGTTCACGATGGCGCCGCGGCCGTCGCTGACCGCATCGACCGGCTCGCGGCGCACGTCGACCGCGCAGAGCCGCCTGGTGCGGACGGGGGTGGAGCAGCACCATGTGCTGTTCGGCCCGCTCAGTCGCGCCACCAGGAAGATCGTGCGTGCGCTCGGCCCGGCGAGGCTGTGGCTGCTGCTCGACGAGTGGAGCAGCGTGCCAAGGGAACTGCAGCCGTTCCTCGCCGACCTGTTGCGGCGCGCGGTGCTGCCGATCGGCGGGCTCACGGTCAAGATCGCGGCGATCGAGCGGCGGTCCCAGTTCGCGACACCGACCGGGACCGGCGAGTACGTGGGTATCGAGGTCGGCTCGGACGCGGCGTCGTCGGTCGACCTGGACGCGTTCCTGGCCTTCGACAACAGCGAGACCACGGCCAAGGAGTTCTTCGCCCGGCTGTTCCACAACCACACGTCGGTCTGGCTGCGCACGATGGTCAAGGACCCACCGAGGGACGCGGCCCGTTTCGTCGAGGAATGCTTCCGCCGCAGCGCTTTCCTCGAGCTGGTGCGTGCCGGGGAGGGCGTGCCGCGGGACGCGATCAACATCGCCGCGCTCGCCGCGCAGCACGCGCACGACCGGCCGATCGGGGTCGCCGACGTGCGCCGGGCCGCCCGCGACTGGTACCTGCGGGACAAGCAGACGGCGATCAGCGGCAACCATCCCGCCCGCGCCGCGTTGCGGGCACTGGTCGACGAGGTGGTCGGTCACCGCCGGGCGCGGACGTTCGTCGTGGACCAACTGGCCCGCGACCGCGCCGGCGTGCTGGAGGATCTGCACGACGCGCGGATGCTTCACCTGCTGCGCCGCGGCATCGCCGACCCGCACCACCCCGGCTCGCTGTACGACGCCTTCGCCATCGACTACGGCTGCTATGTGTCACTGCTGCTCGACGACCCCAAGTTCCAGGTCCGCGGCCGAGGCGACTGGCTCAACTCCCCGAACGGCGTGCCACCGGAGGGGTTCCGGTTCGCGAGGGCAGCGATCGACCTCGCCACCCTGCTCAGGTGAGGAAAGAAATGACCGCCGCGGCGAACTCGTCCGGCGCCTCACTGTGAATGTGGTGGCCCACCGGGATCTCCACCACGCGCGCTGACGGCATCTTCGCCGCAGCGGCACGGAGGCGGGCCTGGTCGACGTGGCTCGGCGGGCCGCCGGCCAACCACAGCGTGTCGGCGGTGATGTGTGCCAGTCCCGCCCACCACGCCGGGTCAGGGGTGCGGATCAGGTGGCGGATCGCCTTGACCACCGCCCAGTCGAAGTCGACCGGCTCGTCGGGCGCGTCCGCGACCTCGGGCAGCGGCACCGGCTCGTGGGGCGGCGGGGCGATGTCCTCGACGACCAGGCGGGGTATCCGGCCCGGCGCCCGCATGGCGACATGCATGCCGACGGCGCCGCCCAGCGAGTGGCCGACGAGGTCCGCCTCGTCGAGCCCCTGCGAGTCCAGGAACGCCAGGACATCGTCGGCCATCGTGGCGAACGAGTAGTCGCCTGGCCGAGGAGACGTGCCGTGGCCACGCAGGTCCAACGCGATCGACCGCCGGGGCAGCTGTGCGGCGAACGCCGACCAGGTGCGTGCCGATTCGCCCAGTGCGTGCAGTAGCACCACCGGCGGGCCGTCGGACGCCCCGCCGGTGGTGTGGCCGAGTGTGATCACCAGGCCACGCTACAACTCCTCGAAGAACTCGATCTCACTGATGGCGAGACTGGCATCGATGCCGCTGGCGGACTTGAACGTGGACTCGACGTAGATCTCCACGCTGTTCACACCTTCGCCGTTCTCGATCTCCACCGTCTGCGGGTCCGGCCGGTCCTGCAGGTTGACGTCGGTCGTCTTGCCGTTGGAGAACACCAGGTGCAGCTTCTGCGCGCGGTGGGTCTCCTTGAAGCCCTTGCCGTCTCCATTGTGGACAATGAGCTTCGCGAGGTTCACCGTGCGGTCGAACTTCACCACCATGTTCGGCTCCACCGCGCCGAGCGGCGCGGCCCAGTAGCTGTCCGACTTGCCGTCGACCGCGTTGTTGGGTGGATGCTCTGGCGACACGAGAGATCCCACGGGTGCCTCCGCCGCCGACACGGGCGCGTACTGGGGGAAGAAGGTCCGCTCGAACGTGCCCTTCGCCTCGGCCGCGCGCTCGTTGACCCAGCCCCGGAACGGAGTGAACATCCCGTAGGCCACACCGCCCAGCACCAGCAGGAGAGCGACCACTCTGCGCGCCACTTTGAAGGTGTTGCTGACGATCAGGCCCAGCTTGGTCTTGCCGCCGCGGCCACGCCCCTTCGGCCGGTCCCCGGACTTGCGGACCTTCGCACCCCGCCGCGGCAGAAGCTTGCGCCACCAAGGGGTCTTGACGACCTCCGCCTCCGCGAGCGACGTGCCGCAGCGACTGCAGAACTTCCTGGTGACGCTGTTGCCCTCACCGCACTCGCCACAAACCAGATCCCCAGGCTGCAGCTTCTTCGACGGCGGCTGCCGCCGCACCTGCGGAGGCTTCGTCCGCGCCTCCTGAGGCACCACGGCATCCGGCTGGCTGCTCGCGGTCCCCACCACCGGCGCGGCAAGCTCCTTGGCCTCAGCCGCGGTGGTTCTTGCCGGCTCGCCGTTGGGTGGTGGTAGCGCTGGACCACCGGCTGGCGCCTTCGGCGCGGGAGGAGGTGGCAGCGCCGGGCCGCCGGACGGCGGGGGTGGCGGCAACGCCGGCCCAGACGGTGGCGCGGGCAGAGCAGGCCCACCAGCCGACGCAGGCGCCATAGGCCCAGCCGAGCCGGTCGACACAGGCAAAGCAATCACCACCGCACCAGCCGCCGTAGACGGAGGCGGCAACGTGGGCCCACCGCCGGCTGGCGCGGGTGTCGCGACCCCAGCCGGCGAGGCACCCGGCGTAGGTGGCAGCGCCGGCCCGCCGCCGGGCGGCGTGCTGCCGGGCGCCCTTGGCGGCGCAGGCGGAGCAGTCGGCGCGGCACCCATGGAAGGTGCCGTCGCCGCCCCGCCAGGCGGCGACGCCGCGGTCGCACCCGGTGCAGGGGGTGGCTTCGCGGGCCCGCCGGGCGGCGCAGGCGGAGCGGCCGGCGCGGCACCCATGGCCACACCCGACGGCGATGGTGCCGTCGCCGGCCCACCCGGCGGCGCAGGCGGAGCGATCGGTGCGGCACCCGCAACCGCGCCCGGCGCAGCCGCCATCGCGCCGGGCGGAGCAGGCGGCTTCGCCGCCCCACCGGGTGGCGCAGGCGGAGCAGCCGTCACCGCGCCCGTGGCCGCACCCGGCGGAGGTGGCGGCTTCGCCGCCGCACCTGGTGGCGGGGGTGGCTTCGGTGCCCCAGGGGGCGGAGGTGGGGCTCCGGGCGGTGAGGGCGGGCCCGCGGCACCCGGCGGTGGCGGGGGCTTCGGCGCGCCAGGAGGGGGCGGAGGCTTCGGGGCCCCAGGTGGGGGCGGAGGCTTGGGCGCACCCGGAGGCTTGGGCGGACCACCAGCGCCCGGGGGCTTCGGCGGGCCACCGGCACCAGGCGGTTTCGGCGGGCCACCAGCCCCCGGAGGTTTGGGTGGACCACCCAGCCCTGGCGGTTTGGGCGGGCCACCGGCACCCGGAGCGCCGGGACGGCCAGGGACGCCGGGCTTGGCCGGGGTCTCCACCGGGTCCCGGCTACCCACGTCGAGGTACAGCACCGACTGCAGGCGGGAGAACCAGCCGCGTTTCGGCTGTTCCTCCTCCTCTTCGACTGGTGCCGCGGGTACGGGCGCCGGGGCCAGCTTCTCCCCCGTCCACTCCAGGAAGGATCCACAGGAACCGCAGAACGCGTCTGTTTCCTTGTTGTGGAAGCCGCAGGTCTTGCAGACGATCACGGTCTGTCCACCTCCACTCTGTGCACCACGTGTGCTGGCTTGGCGGCCGCCACCGCCGAGTCGACCAAATCCATGGGGACGCTCGACGGGTCGTGCACCCTGATCCGTACCGCGAGCCGTGGGGACGCTTCGCCGGGCATCGCGGCGCCCGGGTTCTTCGACCAGCCCACCGCGCCGCTGTCGGCGATCTCCACCCGGCCGCCCGTCAGTACCTGCAGGTTCGCCCGTAGGCCTGCGACCGTGCCGCGCATGCGGTACATCTCGACCGCGGTCGCGACCACCGCGCGCCGGCGTTCGATCGGCCAGCCCTCTTCCAGTTCGATGCCGACCCAGCCGGCCATCCACTCGAGGAAGTCCTCCGGCGCCAGGTACGGGTCGAAGTAGTCGACCAGGCAGTCCAGAGTGGACAGTATGGGTGCCAGTACGTCGTCGAAGCCGCCGACGAAACGCTCCGCGAACGGGTCCTCCTGGTACACAGCGGGAAGCATCGCGATGAACGGCGACGCGTTCGCCATGCCCGTAACCATGCCGCGCATCAGTGGTCCTCCACCTTCACGTGGTGTTCGTAGGAGAAGATGAGGCTGTGCGGGTCGACGTCGAGCCGCTGGCACTCCTCGCCCCGTTCGCCGGTCACCGGGTTCGCGCCGAACAGCCGCACGTCCTCGACCAGGTCGACGCCGCGAACCCGTTGCAGCAGCGCGTAAACGTCACCGGCCTGCACCGGGCGGCCGAACTCCCACCCACGACCGTCCCTGCCTCCCGAGATCGGGTTCAGGTACCGGTACAGCGCCTCCAACGCCTCGGCCCGGACCCGCGCCGTGTCCAGCCGCGGCCGGGCGATCACCCGCGCGACCACCGTCACCCCGCGATACCTCGGCGGCGACACCAGTACGCGAGTGCCGATCAGCCGCACCTCGTCGAGACGTTCGGAGATCCGGGCCAGGGTTTCCTCGCCCGGCACCAGTTCCGCGAAGTCGATCTTGCCGTCGACCTCGGCCGCCGCGGGGACGATCAGCACCCGCACGGAACCCGCGTCGGTGTCCTGGTCGCCCGCGGTGACACAGCGGACCCGCGCCACGTCCGGCGCGGCCTCGTGTGTGATGGCCTCGTAGTCCTCGGCGGTCACCGCGCGACTGCGGGTGCGCAGCAGGATCGGGCCACGTGCCTTGGCCTCCTCCAGGCTCTCGCCGTCGACCCCGCCCCACGCGGCCTCGATGTTCTCCACCCTGGAAACAAAGGGAATCGACGACTTCAGCGTCTGGATCGCGCCCCTGCCGACGTTGCCGATCCGGCCACCACCGGTGGCGTGCTTACGCAACCGGATCGTGGACCCGTAGGGCGCCACCGCGCCGTACTGGCGCAGCCCGCCGTCCGGCTCGCGAATCGCTGGTCCGAAGTGGACGGTGCCGGCCGTGGCGTCCAGAATGTAGTGCCGGTCGGCGGGTCCGCTGCCGGCGAAGTTGTGTACCTGCGTCCACTCCTGCCAGCCGTGGTCCGACATGGTCTCGAGGACGGCCTGGCCAGCGCCGAGCACCACCGGGGCGCGGGCGACGGAGAACTCCTGTCCCGGCACGCCTTCCGAGTCGCCGAGGATCTCCTCCTCGATGATCTCGCAGTGGTCGGCCTCGACGGTGCCGCCGATCGTGCTGGCCGACAACGCGGTCACGAGCGGGGTCGCCTGGTAGGTCGGCCAGTCCTCGTCCACCTCGATCACGCGGGCCCGCAACCAGCCGGCCGCGTGACCGCCGAGGACCGCGGACTCGTGGTCACCCGGCACGTGCACGTGGATCTCGCCGGTCGTGTTCAACGCTCCGGTCTCGTCGGTGCTGACCCGGCAACGCCGCCACTCCTTGCCGTTCCACGCCTCCCACTGCAGTGGCGGGTGGTCGGGGTGCACGCCGACGCCCTCGACCCGACAGTCGAAGTCCAGGCGCACCACGCAGTTCGGCACCGGGTTGGACAGTCCGACGAGCATGGCGTCGTCGACCCGAGGCACCGGCGAGAACGCCTCGAACGACTGGCCCATCTTGATCTCGTCGGTGCGGTCGACCTGCGCGTCGGCGTCCGCGGCCTGTGTCGCGACGTAGTTGAGCGCGCACGGCAGGATCTGCAGGTCCTTGTCGGTGGAGAACACCACGGACTCGACCTGCTCGGTGCGCAGCGTCGCCACGTTGGTGCCCATCGGGATGCCGACCGCGGTGATCGCCGGCGCGGACAGCCAGAACGTGACGTCGGCCTGCGCCGGCGTGGCGGGGATCAGCCGCAACCCGATGAGCTCCAGGAACTTCACGTAGAGCCGGTCAGGCACCTGGTTGAGCCGGAACAGCAGCTGGTCGGTCATGAACGCGAACGTCTCGATCAGCGTGACGCCGGGATCGGACACGTTGTGGTCCGTCCACTCCGGACAGCGCCGCATGACCATGCGCTTCGCGTCGTCGACGAGGTCCTGGAACCGGCGATCGTCGAGGTTGGGGGCAGGCAGCGCCATCAGTAGTCACTCCCGTCCTCTGGGATGGTGTAGAAGGGGAAGACCAGGTTGCGCCGGTCGTTGGTGTCCTTCGGGCGGTACTGGATGTCTATGTAGAGCACGCCGTCCTCCTCGGGATGCGGCGTGACGAGCACGGCCTCGACGTCCACCCTCGGTTCCCAGCGCAGCAACGCGTCCCGCACCACCTGCGACAGCTCCCCGATCGTCTCCACGTTGATGGGCCGGAACACGTAGTCGCGGATCCGGCTGCCGAACTCCGGGCGCATCGGCCGCTCACCGGGATAGGTCGCCAGGATCAGCCGCATCGCCTGCTCCAGCTCCACCTCCCGGCGCACGAGGGCGATCCCGCCCTGCGGCGCGACACCGAGCGGGAACGCCCAGCCAGCACCGACGAAGTCCTGCTGTGTCGAAGTCATGAAACGCCCCTAGTTCAGCTTGATCAGAGAACCCTTGACCTCGACGATGGCGTTGCTCTCGATCTTCACGCCCATCTTCCCGTTGAGCGAGAGCTGTCCGTCCGTCTCGATCTTGACCCCACCCGTGCCACCCTTGATCGTGATCCCGCCGAGCTCGCCGCACTCGATCGTCAGTGATCCGTTGGGGGACTTGGACTCCGGCGGCTTCGGGTTGCACGCCAGCGTGACCGTCCCGGCGACCTGGTCGATGACGAGGCCGAGCTTGTCGCCCTTCGTGCCCAGCTGGATCTTCGACTGGACCGGCGGCAGGCTCCCCGGCGGGCCGGGCGGCAGCTCGTCGGTGAACGTCAGCTGGTTGGCGGCCGGTGTGGCGATGCCGCGCTTGGTCACCATCCCGGACCCGTCCACCGCGTTCTTCAGCTCGCCGTAGTCCGCCTTGCTGTTGAGCAGTCCACCGAGGACATACGGTCGGCGCGTGTCGCCGAACTCGAAGCCCAGCAACACCTCGTCACCCACCGACGGCAGGAACAGCGCCCCGGTCTTCGCGCCGGCGCCGAACTGCACCACACGGGCCCAGTCGGACTCGAAGTTCGGCGCGAGCCACGGCAGCGCGACCTTCACCCGGCCGAGCTTGTCGGGGTCCTTCAGGCTGGTGACGATCCCGCACACCAACCCGCCGAAGGCCGTCTCCTTCGTCTTCGCACCACCCGAGGTCAGCCCGAGGAGTGACCGGTTCTGCCGGCCGGACACCCAGAACCGTGTGTGGTAGCCGTTCTCGTTGGCGTCGAACACGTGCCGCGCGTTGGTGACGAACCACTTGCCGCAGAACTGCTCCGGCACGCCCTCGATCTCGATCTCCGCGCCGGCCTGGATCCCGGGGTCGCCGTCGGCGTCACCCTCTGCCTCGGCGAACGTGCTCGCGATGTGGTCGGCCACACCCTTGGCCGCCGCCTCCGCCGCGGTGTCGGCCGCCTGCCCGACGCCGAGCGGGCGGTCCACCACCAGATAGGCGGTGTTACTGGCCTGCTGCCCGAGGTTGAGGCTCGGCATGCCGGGAATCGACGGTATGGGCGGCAACGACGGCAGCGGAAGGAACTCGTTGCTGAAGGAGTTCGCCAGGTCCGCGGGGTCCTGGTCGTCGATCTTCGCGGTGCCGGTCGCGGCGTCCACTTTGGCCACCGCCACGCGGGCGTCCTTCGGGTCCCACACGCGGACCTCCACGTCCGGTGTGAGGTTGGCCGCGGACAGCCGGGGCAGGAACGTGTGCAGGTTCTCCTTGAAGGCGAGCTTGCTCGGCCCGAGCCCGACCAGGCTGGCCAGCGTGTCGACGATGTCCCCCAGCAGGCCACCGCCGCCGTCCTTGCGACCGGATGCCTTGCGGAAGAAGAACTTCCCACCGACCACACCCGTCTCGTAGCCGATCTCGCGCGCCCGCTGCTGGAGGAAGTCCCAGTCCGTCTGGGCGATCTGCGCGATGTGGTCGTGGGCGACCGAGGTCTCCTCGATCACGCCCTTCTCGATCTTGGCCTTGTCCGCGACCTGGGCGGCGATCTCGGAGTCCTTCATGTTGAGGAACGTCCTGGTGCGCTTGGCCCGCTGCAACCGGTGCGCCCGCTCGTAGCCGCGCACGATCGAGAAGATGAGGCCCTCCTGGCAGATGGCCTCGATGGACGTGACCTCACCTTTGATCAAGGAGGTCGTCGACTCGCTGTTCGCCGCCCCGGCGGAGATCTCGACGGTCGAGCCGATCTCGAGGCCCGCGTCCTTGACGATGCTGCCCTCGAGATCGTGGAAGGTCAGCTCGAACATGTCCGGCAGGTGCAGGTGAGTGTCCACAACGGCCCGCACCAGATGCTCCGTGACCGTTGGCAGCAGCGGGATCCCCACCACCTTGCCGACCTTGACGTCCGGCCAGACGATGGCGGTGTCGCTGCCGCCGAGCAGCCCGCCGAGCGTCATCGCTTGCCCCCCTTGTCCAGCTCGTCCGGGTTGGGCAGGTAGACGGTGGCGCCGGGCCGGATCCGCGTCGGGTCCTTGATGCCGTTCACCTCGGCGATGCGCCGCCACGCACCCGGGTTGCCGTAGTTGGCGTTCGCGATGGTCTGCAGCGTCTCACCGTGCCCGACGGTGTGCGCGCGCCGGCCGGTGAGCCCACCGGAGGTCGGGTTCTGCGGCAGGGTGCCGAGCAGTGACGGCACGACGTCCATGTTGAGCCCGACCGTGGCCCGCACGGGAATGCCAGCCGAGGTGAACCGGGTGTAGTTGATCTTCACAGACTTCAGCGTCACCGTGTACATGAAGCCCAGCAGGGGTGGTCCCCACTGGAAGGTGAGCTCCGGCGGTTGCGTCTTGAGGTTCTTGCCGAACACCGCGGCCACCTGTCCGACGAAGCCGCCGGCCGGGTTCGTCCACGTGATGAGCGTGTCGCAGCGCACCTTGGTGTCGAGGCCCTCGAAGGTGATCTTGCTGAGGTTCAGCGTCAGTGGCGGGACCTTCTGCTGGACCTTCTTGCCGCCCTGGTTCCGGTTCGGCACGGTCTTGGTCACCGCGGTGCGGGCCATCGCGATCTCGCTCGGGTTGAAGTCGAAGTAGACGAACCCGATGTTCGGCAACGTCATGCACCGCAGCGAAGCGGGCACGCGTGCGCCCGCGAGCGCGGCGGCGCCGATCGCGGCCCCCGCGACGACGTTCGCCCCAGCCGACACCATGGCGACAGTCATGGGTCACACCCCTCCGCTCACAGAAAACCTTCGTGGACAAGTACGAGCTGCTCCATCGCGACACCGGCCGACATGGCGTCCAGGTCCGGGCCCTTCCAGCTCTCCGGGTACACGTTGCGGAGCATCCACCGCGTGACCTCGGTGCCGCGCGAGTCGAAGAGGACGATCGTCGCGGTGCCCCCGCCCCCGCTCGCCGACGCGTTCACCCAGGTTTCGGCGCGTTGCCGCAGCCAACTGAGGACCAGCTCGGTGTCGTTCTTGTTGATCGCCCGCTGCAGGACCACGTTCGAGTACTTGATCTCCCCCGGCAGGATCGTCTCGTACTGGTAGTTCCCGCCCTCCGGCTGGGCCTTGGAGTTGAACTTCACCTCGAGGCCCTGGCACCGAGCCCAGCCGCCGAGGTCCATTCCCTCCACGGTCACGTGGAACCGCGCCGTGAGGGCGAGCATCGTGTTCAGCGTGATGGCCATGTCAGAACATGCGCTGGTCGTTGAGGAAACCGCGGTGCGTCAGTTCCAGGGTCTCCAGCGCGACCTGGCTCGCGCTGGCATCGAACGTGGTGACGGACCACTTGGCCGGCATCACGTCACGAAGGTCCCATGAGGTGACCTTCTTCTGCCCGGAGTCCCTGAGCTCGATGTACCCGTCGAAGAGCTGCACCTTCGTCGCGGTCTCGTCCAACCACTTCTTCGTGGCCTCGGTCTCGTCGGAGACACTGCGCGTCAGCCTGATGTTGGTGTACTTGGTGTTGCCGGGAAAGTAGAGCCGGTCGTTGCCGCCATCCCCCATGCGGTACTCGGCGACGTCCCATGTGACGTCGAGCCCGTCCGCCTTGGCCCAGCTACCGATGTCGTACGTGTTGTTCCCGGACATGACCACCTTGAACCGGTTCGTCAGGCCGATCATGGACGTGTCGGACAGTGCCATTGCTTCCTCCTAGCGAAAATCGGTGAGCATGCCCGCGCGCTCACGGTCGACGAGCAGTTCGAGGCGCAGTCGGCTGCGCAGCCGGTCGTACAGCCGGGTGGCCAGCTCGTCGAGGTCGACGTTGTTGAGGTCCAGAGAGGACCCACTGGACCGTCCTTCGGAGTCGCCGTCGTCCGGGTCCCCCGCCGCGTCCTCTTCCGTTTCCCACCACGTGTCCATGTCGAACTGGGTCGCCGTGCTGCGGTCGATCAGCCCCATCCGGTCGGCCACCCGCTCCGCGACCGGGCGGTCGTCCCGGAAGGAGCCGCTCCACCAGCTGTCCATGAGCCCGGGTTCCCGGCCCCCACGCCTGGGCGGGGCCGGATCGGAGTGCACGTCCATGCCGGTGATGGCGTGCATCCACGCCTGCGCGGAACCCGGCTCGTACCGCGGTTCCTGCGGCTCGGCGGTCTGGTCGTGCCGGGACGGGTGGCTGCCGTGGCGCCGGGCGGCCTCGGCCGTGATCTGGTGGTCGATCCTGGCCAGCGCGTCGCGCGGCAGCTCGGTGAGTGGGGCCGCACCGGCAGCGAGGTGGCTGTTGAGCCGCACCAGTTCCGCGGCGATCATCTGTTCACGGCGACTGGCGGGGCGGGTGGCGGAGCCTGGCGCCGTGCCGTGCGCGCCGGTGTGCGCCGGGCCGTGCGTGGTGTGTTGTTGCTGCTGCGGGTTTCTCTGCTGCAGCGCGGGGTTCGTCCACTCCGCGACCACGTGCCTGGCCGACTCGGTGGCGATCCGGTCCACCTCGGCGGCTTCCTCCTGGTCGAACGGGCCGTTCGCCGGCTGCAACCGCTGGGTGGGGGCCGGGGCGAGTTCCGTTGCGAGTTGGGCGGCGACGGACAGGTCCGGCTCGGGCGCCGACGCTGGAGCCGGCATCGGCGCGTGGATGAGCGGCGGCGGTTCGGCGGACTCGCCGGCATAGAAGCGTTCCGCCGCCTGCGCCTCGGCTTCCAACCGCTGACCGAGCGGTGAGTCGGGCGACGGCAGGCGCGGGCCGAGCGTGCGTTGCTGGGCCGCGTGCACCAGTTCGTGGGCGAGCAGACCTCGGGCGCGTGGTGAGTCGACCGACCCCGCCTCGTCCGGCAGGAACACGGCACCGCCGGCGGCGAACGCCCGCGCACCACGGGACTTCGCCGCCTCGCTGACCTTCGGGCCGCGGTACACCGGCACCTCGGACACGTCCGCGTGCTGCCGGGTGCGAACCTCGCTGGCCAGCGCGGCGGGCACCCGCTCGACAACCGTCCCACGTGGACGCTCGCGACGCCGGGGCGCCGGACGCAGCTCTGCCGTGGCGCGGTAGACCGCGGCCACGGGCTTGGCAGGTGTGGTACCGACCGGCGCTGGTCCAGCCGGGGGCGGATCGCCGGTCGGTTGGCCGCCGCTCGACGGCGGTGTCCGGTCTTCACGCTGCTCGGGTGGCTTGGCCGGTTCCCGGTCGGCCACCGACGGCTCGGGCGTCGGTTCCGGCTCCGGTTCCGGTGCCGGCGGCGGCTCGGGTGCCGGGTCCGGTTCGGCCACCACACGCGCAGGGGCCGCCGGTGGGGGCGGCGGCTCCTGCGGTGACTCGACCGTCCCGTCCACAATGGGCGGTGACTCGTGAACGAGCTCCGGCCTCGAGATCGGAGCGCCGAGCCCGAGCCGCCGGGACTGGCCGAGGTTCGGCCGCCGCTTACGTAGGGGCGGCGGGTTCTCGGTCGTGGGTTGAACACTTTCCGCCATGCGCGGCGGGGGGTCGACCTTGGGTGTCCGCAGTTCGGCCGGGAGGAACGACGGCGGTTCGGCGATCACCATCTCCGGTGTGCCGGACGGAGGAAGCGCGGGCTCCTCGGCCTGGCTGGTCTTCGCCCACTCCGGCATGAACCGCAACCAGCCGGGCGCCTTGTAGGGCTCGGCCGGCACGCGTGGCTCACCGACGTACTCGTCTACCGCGTCCACCAACGGCGCGACCTCGGCGGGCGCCGTCCGAACCGGACGACGCACCACCGGCCGCGGCAACAGCTCGACGCCTTGCGAGGCAACGGGAACCGCGGGAACGGTCGCCCGCACCACGGACTGGGCAAGCCCGGTGACGGTGCCGACGGGCACCTCGACCGAGGCCGCGAGCCCGCGCCGCTCGCCGAGCCGAAGCGGCGGCACGACGGGTGCCGGCCCCACGGTCAACGGCATGGTCCGGGGAATGGTGGTGGTGATCGCCGGCAGTGTGGCCCACTGCCGAGCCGGTGGCCTGACCACGTCCCCGGCCGGCTGTGCAATCGCTTGCGCGAGCGCGTGTCCGTCGCCGCCGGCCGTCGGCTCGGTGCCCGCGGCCGGGCCGGCCGACGTGCCGTCAGCCTTTCGCCGAAATGGCCAGCGCATCGACTTGTCCCCTCATTCCTCAGTGGACCGACTGTGGATCTTGCCGATCTCCGTGATCACACGCGTGCGCACCGGGTGTTCCAGGTCGAGGATCTTGTCCAGGTCCCAGTGCAGGTAGTAGGCGACGTACGCGACTTCCTCCCAAACGCGGTCGGTCGCGTACGTCACGATCCCCCCGGCGCATCACCGGCGACATCCACCGCGAAGTCGGTGCCGCAGTGCGGGCAGCTGACCGCGACCTCGGTGTGGCCGTCGGCGTTGACGCGCCGGTAGAGGTCCTGCAGGAAGGCGAGATCCGAGGCGAACAGGTTCTCGACAACGAACGTGTCGACCGCCGCGAGGTCGCCGAGCGTGGTGACCGTCCGCTCGAGCAGCAGCACGGTGAGGTACGCCGGGTTGGCCCTGACGCGCTGGTCGGCCTGCGTGGTGAGCTCGTCGCGGGCCGTCGCGAGCCGCATGACGCCGTCGCGGTGTATGCGGCCGTGCTCGTCGACGTACCCGCGCGGCAACGTGAACGGGTACTCCGTGCGCAGACCGGAACTGGTCTGCTCCGCCATCGCCGTCACACCGACACCCGCTGGAGGGTCTCGCACACGATGGTGACCGTCTCCATGAGAACGTCGTTGGCGCCGGCCTTCAGCGCGCCGATCTCGACGACGGACGGCCACGCGTTCTCCATGTGGTACCGCGCGACGGGCTTGCCGTCGGCGCCGTACATCACGAGCGAGGCGCTCTTGCGTGCGGCGAGGATGTCACCCTGCAGCACGGCCTCGTGCCATGCCCACAGCGCCATGTCCGCGGTCTTGCCGCGCTTGAGCTTGACGACCGCGGGCTCCCGCTTGCCGGGCAGCTTCTTGAGGATGAGCTCCTTGTCCGTGGACTCCAGGTGCTCCACCGGCTTCACCTCGGTGGTGATGCCCTGCAGCTCGGAGAACGCGGCGATCTCGTAGCCGTCGATGGTGATCGAGAACCGGGAGGCTGTGATCGGGTCTTGCGTGCCTGCCATATCCCTTGCTCCTTAAGCGAAGTGGTGGGTCATTCCTCGAGGCCGGCGCCCTCGGCGAACTGCGAGATCCGGAACACGACGAACTCGGCCGGCTTCACCGGCGCGATACCGATCTCGACGGTCAGGATTCCCGCGTCCCGGTTCTCCGCCGGGTTGTTCTCCTCGTCGCACTTGACGAAGAACGCCTGCGCCGGCTGGTTGCCGAACAGCGCGCCGTCCCGCCACACGCGACGGAGGAACATGGTGACCGTGCGCTTGACCGAGTCCCACAGCTTCGGGTCGTTCGGCTCGAACACCACCCAGTTCGTGCCCTGCAGGATCGACTTCTCGACGTAGTTGAACAACCGCCGCACGTTCAGGTAACGCCACTCTGGGTCGCTCGACAGCGTCCGCGCGCCCCAGACCCGGATACCCTGGCCGCGGAAGCTGCGGATGCAGTTCACGGCAATGGGGTTCAGCACGTCGTGCTCGCCCTTGGTGATGTTGATCTCCAGGGTGACCGCGCCACGCACGACCTCGTTGGCCGGCGCCTTGTGCACGCCGCGCGTCGAGTCGTTGCGCGCCCAGATACCGGCCATGTGGCCCGACGGCGGCACGAACACCTGCTTGCCGGCCACCGGGTCGGCGACCTTGACCCACGGCCAGTACATCGCGGCGTACTTCGAGTCGTAGCCGGCGATGTCCATCCGCCATTCCTTGACCTCCTGGGCGTTCAGGCCCGGCGGAGTGTCCAGAATGGCCACTCGGTCGGCCATCAGCTCGCAGTGCGCGATCATCGCCAGCTGCACGGCCTTGACGTCCTCGATGGACAGCGCGCCGCGCTGGTAGGCCGCCATCAGGTCGGGCACGCAGAGCATCGTGACCTCGTCGATGGCCTCCAGGCCGCCGAACCCGGTGCGGTCGGCCGAGTTGCCCACGTAGGCGTTCGCCTCGACCTTGACCGGGGCAGGCGCGGACGGCGCGCCGAGGGCGACCTCGCCAGGACGGGGCAGCGCGAGCGACTTGCCCTTGGTCTCCTCGACGGTGATCAGCTTGGACTGCTGGCGCACCACGGTGGCGACGTTGTTGGCGCCGCGCTTGACGGTGACGTTGTCGAACGTCTCGACCGGCTGGCCACCCTGCTTCACGACCAGCTTGAAGGCGTCGTCACCCTGCTCGCTGGCCGGCTGGACCTCGACGGTCAGGTCACCGGCCTCGGTCGAACGGGCCGAGATCGTCAGGCCGGGCCTGGTCTCGGCGCCGACGGCGGGCAACTCGGCGGCCGGCAGGGCGACCTGGCCGTTTCCGGAGCCGTTGGCCGACTCCCCACCCACGCGCACGACGTACGCGGTGCCGCCACCGTTCTGGAAGTAGCCGTAGACGGCGTGCGCGAGGTAGTAGCCCTCGACGAAGTCGCCGAAGGCCTGCTTGAACTGCGTCCAGTTGGTGACGAGCACAGGCTCGTGCAGGGGGCCGCGCTCGGCGAAGCCCACGAAGGCGGCCACCGCGGTTCCCACAGCCTCGATCGGCCGCGAACCTGACGAAACCTCCTCCATGTACACACCGGGCGCGAGGTAACTGCTGGCCATCTCGGGTGTCTCCCTCGTTGCGTGGTGAGCGTCGCCGATCAGTTTGTTCTTTCCGGACCAGCTGGTTTCAGTCGTCGCGGGGCGGTACGGAGGGCGAGCGCACGCGCCCCTTCGGGCAGCCGCCTGTGCGGTTGCCCGATCGGGCGACGTTGGCGCGCTGAAAGGACGGGCGGCGGGCGGTGGGGCATTCCCTGTGCGACAACGAAACTGACTTGCGTGATCACCGAGGTAGACGAGGCACTGTGTGTGCTGCTCGGCCGGTCGCTGCCGGAGGGCACGATGGTCCGGCTCGACCCGCCGAAGCCGACATGGGAGACCGAGCGTCCGTCGAACGCCATCGACCTGTTCCTGTACGGGATGCACGACGACCGCGGCGGCCGCGAGTCCGGTTTCGCCGACCAGCGCGACGAACGCGGCGCCGTCGTGTCCCGCCGGGAGCCGAGCCGGCGCTGCTCGCTGTCCTACCTGGTGACCGCGCGGGCACCGAAGATCAACGAGGAACACCTGCTGCTGGACGTCGCACTGCGCACCATGCTGTTCACCGACTCACTGCCGGCGGACTGCATGCCGGACGCACTGGCCGCGACCGACGCGCCGGTGTTCATCCGCATCGCCAACACCGACCCCGGCGCGCTGTGGAGCAACCTGGGCATGCCGGCACGAGCGGCGTTCGCGATCAGTGTCAGCGCACCGTTCCTGCCCGAGCCCGACACCGACATCGCGCCACCGGCCGAACAGCTGCACCTCGACGCGAGCCAGAAGAAGCGGCCACCGGCTGGTGCCTTGGCCCCGGCCCAACCCAGACGGTGGGTGCGAACGTCGTGAGCGGAGCTTGCGGAGCGAACCATCGAGCACTGCGGCGTCCTCAGAGCGGACGAAGAGGGGTAATGAGACACCCTCTGTCAACCTCGGGGTCAAAGCAGGCCGAGTGCTTCGCAACCGCACCTCAGGGGAACGTGACGCAAGCCAGCGACAAGTACGTGACCAAACAGAACCCTCCATCCGCCAACGCGACCAACACATTGAATTCCGGGGAGGCGGGCCAGTCGTGAGTCAGCCGGGGGCCAAGATGGGCGACAAGGTGGTCGGGACGGACATCCACATCATCATGATCCCGAGCCCCGGCGGCCCGGTGCCGACACCGCTTCCCCACCCGTTCGCGGGCACGATCACGGGCGGCTGCAGCACCGACGTCATGATCGGCGGCCAACCGGCGGCGGTCCTGGGCAGCACGGCGACGAACGCCCCGCCACACATCCCGCAGGGCGGCCCGTTCCAGGTCCCACCGACGAACCAGGGCACGGTCACGAAGGGCAGCGGCACCGTCCTGATCAACAACAAACCAGCGGCCCGCACCGGCGACACGGTCATGACGTGCAACGACCCAGCCCCGGCCCCAACCAGCTCGATAGTGGCGGTAGGCACGGTAATGATCGGCGGCTAACCCGCGCGAGTCGCGCGTTCAGCCCCCGCGAGTCTCGGGTTCGGCCCCTGCGAGTTACGTTTTCGGGAACGCCCGGCTGTGCCCGCGTGTACACGAAAACGAAACTCGGGGGTGCTGAACGCGCGACTCGCAGGGGCCGGAAGCGAGACTCGCGGTTCTTGTGCCCTAAGTGCTGCCCTATTGGCCATCTGTTGGGTGATCAACAGGGCTTACGGTTCCCAGTGGGGGGTGTGTCCGTGTTCTTAAGGAGAGCCATGGCGATGCCGCGACTGTCCGAACCCACGCCTGCCCTTTTCCGGTACAGCCTGCCTCCCGGACCGGTGGCGGAGGCCGCCGTCGACATCGGGCATGTCGCGGTGACGATCGGGTTGTTGCTGTCCGGTGAGCTGGACGTGGCCGCCACGTCCCGCGCCGGTGCGCTGGAGGCGTTGGGGGCGGTCGCCAAGGGGATGATGATCCGCGGGCTCGGGTCGGCGACACCCAGTATCGCGGCTGCCGCCGGGCATCGGTTCACCCAGCGGCACCACGACTTCCGCGCACCGAACACCGTCACGTTCGGCGGTGACTGCGCGGTCGACTACACCCGCCCGCACGAGGACGCCGAGGTGACGGTCAACGGCGAGATCGGCTACTCGCTCGAGGTCACCGCTGAGCGGCCCCCGTCCGCCACGGCGCCACGTGGGTGGTTCCGGCGGCACGAGAAGGAGCTCGCGTCGATCGGTCTCGTGCTGCTCGTCGCGGGCCCGATCGTCCCGGATCGTCTACAAAGGACAGACTCACTCCAGTCGTGACCGCGACCAGTTCCCGTCCGACTCCTGCCACGCGGCGTGGCCCACCGGCAGGTCGGCGAAGTCGCACACGTACGGATACCCGGCCACCACGTGCCGCAGGTGCACCAGCCCGACCTCCGGCCGCCCGGACGAGTCCAGGAAGCACCACGACCCGTCCGTCCCGTGCACGACCGCGGCGACCGGCGCGAGCCCGTCGATCACCTGGCGGGAGCCGACCACCAGCGAGTCGATCGGGGCGCCGGGGAACGGCGAGTCCATGAGATCGTCGAGCCGCGTCCACAGGCTCGGCGGGTGGTCGTCCTTGGGCAGCCACAACGACGGCTGCCGGTCGGCCGACCGCAGCTCCGGCCACACCAGCTGCATCACGGGCGGCACAAGACGCCCGTAGAAGTTCAGCCCGAACGCGAACAGGTCCACGTACCAGGACGGGTGCACCGGCCGCACCACGAGTGGGTACCCGTCGAGCACGTCGTCGATCACCGTGTCCGGGCGCAGCTCCAGCCCGGCCCGCACCCGCTCCCCCACCAGGTTGACCCAGTGGTGCATGTCCGCCACCCGTAAGCCCACCATGCACACCTCGGGCATGCGCATCGTGTGCCACAGCCCAAGGCTGTACACCCACCCGGGCAGCTCTCCTTCCCACGGCAGAGCCACCACGCTCCACCCGTGGCTCTCCACGTGCCACGCGATGTCGCGCTCGTACTCGTCCATCCCAGCCGGGTCGCTACCCGAACAGAGCAGGCAGTCGCAGTTCACGCGGCGGAGCGTAAACCCGACCACCGACAGTGCCTGATGGCCTCGCTCCGCTCGGCGGCGCGTGGGCCTCAGACCGGCGTGCGATGTGTGGCCTCGTTAGACGCTCTGCTCCTCCAGCAGCCCACGGTCATAGGCGATCGCGACCGCTTCTGCCCGACGGGTCGCGCCCAGCTTCGCCATGATCCGGGACAGGTGCACGCTCACCGTCTTCTCGCTGATGAACAGTTCGTCGCCGACCTGGCGGTTGGTCCTGCCCAGCGCGACGAGCTTCAGCACGGTGCGTTCGCGTGGGGTGAACGGGTCCAGCGTCTCGCGTGGCTCCTGCCCGGCGGTCAGCGCGATCCGGCCGCGCCGGGCGAGCTTGCGCAGCGCGTCCCGCAACGGTTGCGCGTCCAGCCGAGCAGCGACCTCGTCCGCGGCACGCAGCACCTCGGTCGCCTCGTCGCGCCGTTCGGCGGCCAGCAGTGCCTCGCCGAGCCGCCACCTGCACACCGCCTGCTCGTACACCGCGCCGTACCCGAACGCGTCGACCGCGTCGGCCCACAGCTTCGGGTCGTTCGTCCCGCGCAGCCGGCTCTCCTCGGCCTCGGCCCTGGCGAGCCACGCACGACCCTCCGGCCCGAGCGAACCCGTGCGTGGCCGGCCGTACTTCGCGGTCTTACGGGCCAGCTCGACCAGCCGCGTGCCCTCCTCGACCGCCGCCAGCCGCTCCGTCTCGTCCCGGCGCCGGCCGGCCCGTTCGGCCAGGTCCGCGTGCAGGGCCGCGCCGAGCGCACCGAGGTGGATGTTCATGAGCACCCACTGCCCACCGACCCGTTCCGCCCACTCAAGGGCTTCCCGCACAAGCCTCGCGCCTTCCTCAGGACGTCCCTGCCACAGCGCGAGCTCCGCGCCGGCGGCGCCCATGGACGCGAAGATCTGGAAGTCCCGGTGCCACTCCGACCGCAGCTCGGCCGCGAGCCGCGCCGCCTCGGCCAGCCGGCCCCTGCTCACCATCACGAAGCTGCCGACCGCCGCGAGGCGCGCGGACACCGTGCTGGACACCCGTGTGCCCGGCGGTTCGGCGGCCGCCTCGCTCTCGTCCCAGTCGCCGCGTGCGTAGCGGACGATGACCTTGATGGCCCGCAGCTCGAACCCGTAGGTGCTCCAGGCGAGACCGGTGCTGCGAGCCCGTTCCAGGCCCTCGTCGATGATCTTGACCGCGTCGTCGAGCTCGCCCTGCTCGTAGGTACTGATGGCGAGGTAGTGCCGCGCCCGCAGCTCCACGCTCAACGCCTCGTCGTCGCGCGCGAGCTGGATCGCCTCCCGGAGCCGGGACCGACTCTCCTTGATCCGCCCGTGCTGCTCGTCCAGCGCACTGAGCGTGACCAGGGCGTCGGCGACCACGCCGACCTCGTCGCACGCCCGCGCCTCGTCGACGGCCAGCTCGGCGAACGTCCGGGCCTCCGTCGGCTCACCCATGCTGCGCAGGATCAACGCGTACACCGCGAGCACCCACGCCTTCTCACAGCTCGGCGGCAGATCCTTGGCGATCTCCCACGCCTTCTCGATGACCTGCCGAGCCTCCTGCTCGCGGCCCTCCACCGCGAACAGCGCGGACGCGAGCCGCCTGCGCATCATGGCCGCGACCGTCCGGTCGCCGGACTCGTCGGCGAGCTTGACCGCCGACCGCGCGAAGGACACCGCGCGTTCCGGCTCTCCCGAGCTGCCGGCCATGAACGACGCCTTGCGCAGGAGCGTCACCTCGTCCATACCGGACGGCCGGTCCGCGGGCGCGACCCCGTCCCACAGCTTCAGCGCCAGTTCCAGATGGTCCAGCGCCTCGGCGGGCGCACCCGCGTCCGTCGCCTCGGTGGCCGCCACGATCGACGCGGACAGCGCCTGCGGCAACTGGTGGCTCTCCATGCTGTGGTGGGCGAGCGCACCGGCCGCACCTCGCTGCCCTTGAATGGTGGCCAGATGACGGGCGTACGCGGCATGCAGGCGAACCCGCTCGCCGGGTAACAGGTCGCCGTAGACGGCCTCGCGCAGCAAGGCGTGCCGGAACGCGTAGACGTCCAACCACTCGTGCCGTTTGGCCACCAGCACGTGGTGCTGCACCGCTTCCCGCAGCGCCTCCTCCAGCTCGTGCTCGGGCAGTTCGGTCACCGCGACCAGGTCGGCGTGCGGCACGCGACGGCCGGACACGGACGCGACCCGCACCACGTGTTGCGCGGTCTCGCTGAGCCGCTCGACACGGGACAACAGCACGTCCACGAGCGTGGCCGGCAGGCTCTCGCCGTCCTCTGTGTAGGCGGCGAGCAGTTCCTCCGCGAAGAACGCGTTGCCCTCGGAGCGGCCGGCGACCTCGCGTACCAGGTCGTCCGGCACAGCCTCGTCCGCGAGCGCGGCGACGAACACACGCGAGTCGGCGCTGTTGAACGGCGCCAGCTCCAGGCGCTCCAGCGCGGGCTGCCGGACGAGTTCGGCCAGCAGCGGACGCAGCGGGTGCCGGCGGTGCAGGTCGTCGCCGCGGTACGTGCCAATGATCATGATCCGCTGCGCGCGCAGGCGGGCCACCAGGAACGACAGGAGTCGCCGGGTGGAGCCGTCGGCCCAGTGCAGGTCCTCGAGCACCAGCACGACCGGGTGTTCCTCGGCGAGGTCGGTGAGCAGCGCGTGCACGGCGTCGAACAGCTGCAGCTGTCCGATGTCCTGCTCAGGTCGGTTGTTGCCGATCCGGCCGCCGACGCCGGGCACCACGGCGGCGATCGAGGACAGGTTGGCCTCCCTGCGCTCCCCGGTGGGCAGCGTGACGTCGGGGAACAGCCTGGCCAGCGCGGGATGGGCGAGCACGACCTGCTCACGGTCGGGCACCTGGGAGATCGCCTCGGCGAAGGGGAGGTAGGGAAGGCCGGTCTCGCCGGCGTCGAGGCACCGTCCGGTGAGGACGATGGCGCCCTTGTCCCGTGCGACGGTCGTGAGTTCCTCGGTGAGCCTGGTCTTACCGACCCCGGCGTCGCCGGAGATCAGCATCGCGGTCGCGGTACCCCCGGTGGCCTGCTCGAACGCCGTACGCAGCCGGTCGAGCTCCCGGCCACGTGCCACCAGCGAGATTCCTGATCCCAGACGCGCCACGCCCTGCATCCTGTCACGCCTCCCTCGGGTGGGCGCGCGCCTTTTCCGCAAGGCGAGACGTTTGGTTCATCGGCGGGCGCTCCCTGGTCGCGATGGACGCGTTCATCAGGGCCTCAGGCTGGTACTGAGGGGCGCCGGCCGGCATCGGAGGATCACGTACTCCGGCGCAGGTCGCCGGGGTAAGGGGTGCGGCCTAACGGTGCTCCGGGGTCAGGAGAGCACCTGGCTGCTTCTAGGACGTCAGTCAGACGTCGAGCTGGCCCTGCTTGACGGCACCCATGAAGGATTCCCAGCCGGTGGTGGCGAACGAGACGTGGCCCGCCTCGGGGTTCTTGGAGTCACGCACCGCGGCGCCCAATCTGGCGACGACCAGTTCCACACAGTCGTTCTGGGCGCCGCTGCGGCTGCTCTTACGCCACCGCGCGCCGGAAAGGTCAACGGTCACACTCTGCTCCCTTCACAACTTGCATTTAGGACAACCGGTCGGCTGCCCGGTCTAGCAGCTCGACGGTGTCGTCAGGCTTCAACGCCGCCGCGCGCAAGTGGTCGAAAATCATCGAGTAACGGTGCACGTCCGCGGGCTGTTCCAAGTAGACACCAGATGTCGAGTACTCAACATAGACGACGTCAGGGTCGGCCTGCTCGGGGAAACCGAGGATCAGGAACGGCGCCTCCATACCGGCGTGCGCTCCCGTCGAGAACGGCACGACCTGGAGGGTGACGTGCGGCAGGGACGCGACGTGGAGCAGCCGCTTCAGCTGGTCACGCATGACCTCCGGACCACCGACCACCCGCTGCACCACGGCCTCGTCGAGCACGGCCCAGTACTCGGGCGGGTTCGGGTCGTCGATGAGGAGCTTCTGCCGGCTCATCCTGGCGCGCACGCGAAGCTCCACATCGGCCTCACCGATGTCCGGGCGGATCGCCCGGATGATCGCGCGGGTGTAGGCCTCGGTCTGGAGCAGTCCGGGGACGAGCAACGCCTGGTGCGTGTGCAGGAACGAGGCATCCGCCTCGAGGCCGACGAACGCTCCGGTGAACGCCTCGTTGAAGGCGTGCCACCAGCCCTTCTTGCGAGCCTCCCTCGCCAGTTGCACGAGCGACTCGCGCTCAGCGCCGTCGACGCCGTAGACCTCGAGCATGTCCCGGACGTCACGCGGGGTGACACCGACGTGCCCGGTCTCGATGCGACTGATCTTCGAGGCGGAGCACTCCAGCTTGTCGCCCACCTCGTCGATGGTCAGGTTGGCGTTCTCGCGCAGCTCACGCAGCCTGGCCGCCAGCCGTCGACGGCGCACCGTCGGGCTCGGACCTCGCGACATGGATCACCCCTTCAGTGGATGGTTTACGGAGGATGATGTTCTCACTTGGACACGAGATATCACGCCAACCTCTCGGAAACGTTCCAAGGGTGCACGCTGAGCGCAGGAATATGCACGACACGGACACGGCCTTCACCCAATCGTGTAGTGCAAGTTGCAAGTTGCCCTTCGCAGAGCGCAAGCTGCTTGTCAGGTTGGCGGCCCTGCCACCGGCCCGGTCCACCTGGTACCGCCTCAAAGCAGCAAGTTGACGCGTGGAGAAGGTGGGCGCAACTCAATGTCAGGTACAGGTTAGACCGTCGCTGCACACCAATGGGAGTCACGGTGAGTAGTAGTCCGATCTTCGGGCAATTGGAGACATCGCTGGCTGACTACCTCACAGACATCACGTACCGTGCGCGGTTCGGCGACGAGCACGCGGTCGCGTCCGTCGCGCGCTTCGAACTGCCTCGTCTGGTCGAGGCGTTGAAAGCAGTGCTCGACGAGCACTCACCGGACGAGTACGGCCGCTGTTCGCGCTGCCGGGTCAGGCGGTTCGGCCGCGCACCGGCTCCCTGCCGGGCCTACCTCACCGCCCATCTGTGTCTGGTGGTGACCGAGGAGGAGACGCCGGAGGACAACCCGGCGTCGGTTCGCAGGCAGGTCGCATTCGGCAACTGACACAACAGGAACTCCGGGCCGCGTCAGCTCCCCACGTTTCCGCGGCTCGGGTCGGACGGCACCTCTCCCCCCAACCATCTCCCAGTGCCGCCCGGCGTGAGGCGGGTCCGGGACCACCCCCGACCGGTCCTGGACCCGCTGTCCACGTGTCGTCAAGCCCTCAGAGGTCTGTCCACAGTTGAGCAAACGCTCAGCATGCCTTCTCCCAACTGCATTCCAGTTCGGACATTTCGGCGGCGAGGTCCGGTGTCGCGATGCGTGCGCCGCCGCCTTCCTGGGCGAGGCGCACGGCCACCACGTCCTCGAGCGCCTTGAGGTTCACGCCGATCGAGTTGTTGGTGACCATGGAGAACACCCACTGCTCGCCGCGCTTGTTGGTGACGTATCCGGACAGGCTGCTCACCCCGGTGAGCGTGCCTGTCTTGGCGTGCACCACACCCTCCGCCGCCGTGCCGCGCATCCGGCTCCGCAGTGTGCCGCCGACCAACCGGTCCGCCTTGCCGGCGACGGGCAACGCAGCGAACCACTCGGGGAACCACGGGCGGTCTCGCACCGCGCCGAGAAGGGTGGCCAGTTGGTCGGGCGCGATCTGGTCCATTCTGGACAGACCGGAGCCGTCGCGAAGGGAGAGCCGTGCCGGATCGAGGCCGTACGACGGCAGCCGGCTCGCGGCGGCAGCGAGGCCCGCACTCCAGGTTCCTCGACCGGACACCGCGCGGCCCATGGCCTTCACCAGGATCTCGGCGTGAAGGTTGTTGGACAGCTTCAAGAACGGCACCTGCAGTTCCCTCAGTGGGATCGACTGTCGGGAGGTGACGACCCTGGCGCCGGCGGGCACCGCACCCGAGGTGGTTCGACCGAGTACCCGAACGCCGTGCCGGCTCAGCGCGGCGCGGAACAGCGCGGCCGCGTAGCCGGTCGGCTCCCACACCGCCATCCACCGGGACGTGACGGCACCGCCCGCGGGGATGGAACCGGTCACGGTGAACGTGTTCGCGCCGTGCTCGCGGCTGACATCGAGCGTGTTGGCTGACCCGGCCGGGCCGGTGACCGCGGTGTTCACGATGGTGACGTAGTCGGTGGGCGGCTCGGTCGTCACCACGGCCTTGCCGTCCTGGCCCGGGGCGGCCCGGACGATGATCGAGCCGGCGTCGTAGTCGGTGTCCGGGGACGCGGTCAGCGCCGACACCTGCGCGGAGTAGGAGAACGGCTCGTCGTCCCACGCCCACGAGGCGCCCAACCGGACGTCGTCGAACCACGTGTCGTCGGCGACGAGGTCACCGCGCACGAACTTCACCCCGGCGGCCGCCACCTGCCGGGCCAGCGTGTCGTAGTCGGCGGCGAGCATCGTGGGGTCGCCGGTGCCCCGCAGGTAGAGATCACCGTCCAGCACGGGACCGTGGCGCCGCCCGCCGGCGTGCACCGTCGTCTCGAACGTGTAGTCCGGGCCGAGGATGTCCAGCGCGGCGACGGACGTGACGAGCTTGGTGTTGGACGCCGGCTGCTGCCGGCGGTTCGAGTCTCGGCTGTAGACGGTCTCGCCGTCGAGCGTGCGCACGACGAGCGCGACGTCCGCGTCCACGAGGCCGGGTGCGGAGAGGATCGCGTCGAGGTCCGCGGCGAGCGCGCCACGGTCCTGGGCGACGACGGGGACGGCGCCGCCGAAGACCAGCAGGACGGCGCCGAGTAGGGAGAAGAGACCAACCAGACGGAAACGCACAGAGGCCTCCGCAGTCGCAGGGGGTGTCCGTGAAGAATCGTCCTACCCCTCAGCGGCTGTGACAATCACCCACCAGGCGGCTCAGTCGGGGAGGATCCGGAGCAGTCCCTCCTGCACCACCGTGGCGATCAGGGTGCCGTCCTGCGCGAAGAACCGGCCGGTCGCGAGCCCGCGCGCACCGGCCGCGCTGGGCGAGGCGCTGTCGTACAGGAACCACTCGTCCGCGCGGAACGGGCGGTGGAACCACAGCGCGTGGTCGAGGCTCGCACCGAGCACCTTGTCGAAGCCCCAGTACACGCCGTGTCGCATGAGGATCGAGTCGAGCAGCGTCATGTCCGACGCGTAGGTCAGCACGCAGACGTGCAGCAGCTCGTCGTCGGGCAGCCGGCCGTCGGCACGCATCCACACCTGGTTGCGTGCCTCGTTGCCCTGGCCACGCACCTCCCACGGCGGGTCGGTGATGTACCGGATGTCGATCGGCCGCGGCATCGTCATCGCCGGGTCTAGCTTGGTGGCGATCTTGCGCATGCTGTCCGCTCGCGACGGCAGGTCGTCCGGCGGTGGCACGTCCGGCATCGACTCCGCGTGCTCGACACCGGGCTCCGGCTCCTGGAAGGACGCCGACAACGCGAAGATCGCCTTACCGCGCTGGACCGCGACGGCCCGCCGCGTGGTGAACGAACGGCCGTCGCGGATTCGGTCCACTTCGTACACGATCGGGACGCTCGGGTCACCCGGCCGTATGAAGTACGCGTGCAGCGAGTGCACTTTCCGTTCTGGTGGCACGGTACGGCCGACGGCCACCAGCGCCTGCCCGGCCACCTGCCCACCGAACACGCGGACGGACGAGTGTGCCGGGCTGACGCCGCGGAAGATGTTCTCCTCGATGCGCTCCAGGTCCAGGAGCGCGACCAGCCGGTCGAGCACGGGCTGGCCACGCAAGGCCTGGGACGCTTCGAGGTCGGCAGCGGCCTGACGTGCCGCTTCGGTCATGGGACCACCCTTTTGAGCCGTGGCTCAGGCGTGGTCTTCCTCACCGAGCCGGTGAACGCGGATGAGGTTAGTCGAGCCGACGGTACCCGGCGGGGAACCCGCGACGACCACCACGAGGTCACCCGGCTGGTAGCGGCCGATGGAGAGCATGGCGTTGTCGACCTGGCGGACCATGAGGTCGGTCGAGTCCACCTCGGGCACCATGAACGTCTCGACGCCCCAGGTCAGGGACAGCTGGCTGCGCACAGCCGGCTCCGGCGTGAACGCCAGCAGCGGCAGGTGGGTGTGGAGCCTCGCCAGCCGGCGGACCGTGTCACCCGACTGCGTGAACGCGACCAGGGCCTTGGCGTTGAGCCGCTCCCCGATGTCCCGCGCCGCGTAGGAGATCACGCCGCGCTTGGTGCGCGGCACGTGCGTCAGCGGCGGCACCACGGTCGACTCGCTCTCGACCGCCTCGACGATCTTGCCCATCGTGCGTACGGCCTCGATCGGGTACCGGCCGACGCTGGTCTCGCCAGAGAGCATCACGGCGTCCGCGCCGTCGAGCACCGCGTTGGCGACGTCGGAGGCCTCCGCCCGCGTCGGGCGCGAGTTCTGGATCATGGACTCCAGCATCTGGGTCGCCACGATCACCGGCTTGGCGTTCTCCCGCGCGATCTGGATGGTGCGCTTCTGCACCAGCGGCACCTGCTCAAGCGGCAGCTCGACACCCAGGTCACCTCGGGCGACCATGACCCCGTCGAACGCCAGCACGATGGCCTCGAGGTTGGAGACGGCCTCCGGCTTCTCCAGCTTGGCGATGACCGGCAGCCGGCCCTTGCCGTTGCGGTCCATGACCTGGTGGACGAGGTCGATGTCGGCGGGCGAGCGCACGAACGACAGTGCGACGAAGTCCACGCCGAGCTGGAGCGCGAACTCCAGGTCCTCGATGTCCTTCTCCGACATCGCCGGCACGGAGACGTCCATGCCCGGCAGGGAGATGCCCTTGTTGTTGCTGACCTTGCCGCCCTCGGTGACCTCGCACACCACGTCCGGGCCTTCGACCTGCAGCACCGTCAGGCCGATGTTGCCGTCGTCGACCAGGAGGCGGTCGCCCTTCTTCGCGTCCCTGGCCAGACCCTTGTAGGTCGTGGAGACGCGGTCGTGGGTGCCCTCGATGTCCTCGACCGTGATGCGCACGACGTCGCCGACACGCCACTCGGCCTTCCCGCCGGCGAACGTGCCGAGACGGATCTTGGGCCCCTGCAGGTCGGCCATGACACCGACGGCACGCCCGAGCTCGTCGGAAGCGGCGCGCACCAGGTCGTAGACCTGCTTGTGGTCACTCTGGCTACCGTGACTGAAGTTCATTCTTGCGACGTCCATGCCGGCCTCGACCAGGTCGCGGACCTTCTCCGGGGTGGCCGTCGCTGGCCCCAGAGTGCAGACAATCTTCGCTCGTCGACTCACGACCCGATAGCTTAGCCCCGCTGCCTGGAACGATCCCGAAATACTCAGCAGTAACCACCGGATCGATCCAGAAAGTTATCCGGGAGTTGGTCCGCCGTACGCCGAAACGACCAAAAAGGACGGTCGGGTCAGCGGCGCGGCACCTCCGACACCCCTACGTGATCGCGCGCCCACTCGTTGATCGGGCGCAACGCACGGAAGGCCCTGCGGATCCGGTTGATCGTCTCCCGCTCGTGCAGCGCGTCGTCCGGCGGCCAGACGCGGACCGCGTACAGAGAGCGATGGCGCAGCAGATCGATACGGGGGTGGTCGGGGTCGAAGCCGCGCGGCCTGGTCTTCAGCTGGTCGCCCTTGATCTCCCAGCCGGTGCGGGCGAGCTTCGCGACGATGTCCTCCAGCGCCTTGCCGTGGATGTCCTCCGCGACGGCGGTGCGGAAACGGGCCACCTGGTCGGACTCCAGGTGGAAGCAGCCACCGCCGGCGCGCAGCCCGGCCGGGCCCACCTCGACGTAGTAGGCGCCCGCGCCGCGGCCCGGCTCGATCACGCCACCACAGTGGGTCTTGTACGGGGTCTTGTCCTTGGCGAAGCGGACGTCGCGGTACGGGCGGAACACGGTGACGCGGCTCGAGTCGTCGGCGAACTCCGGAGCCAGCTCGGCGAGCAGTTCCTCCATCGGGGCACGGACGTCGGCGGCGTAGACGTGCTTGTTGTCCTCCCAGTAGGACTTGGAGTTGTCGACCTCCAGCCCGTCGTAGAAGTCGATCGCGTGCTCGCCGAACCCCGTGAAGGCCATGGTCGCAGTATGCAACGAAGGGCGGCCCCAAAATGGGCCGCCCTTCGCCCGCGCCCGTCAGGCCGCCTGTGCCGTGTTGTACAGGTTCTGGGCGTCGGCACCGAAGTACGGACCGAACATCCAGGTCGGGATGAAATTGATCTTGTAGCTGTTCACCGAGTTCACCACGCCGGTGCCGGCCGCCTCGTTGAACTGCAGGAACCAGGGGCCACCGCTCGAGCCGCCGGTCATGTTGCACGTCATGCCGATGCCGTTGCTGATGAACGCGTTGAACGTGGTCCCACTGCAGTAGATCATCTGCGAGCCGTTGTACGGCGCCGCCGCCGGCCAGCCGAACGCGTACATGTTCTGGCCGCGGGCCTGGTTGAACGCCACGCCCTGGCCGCCCACCACGTCGGTGAGGGACTGGCCGTTCAGCTGGTTGACGACCGCGGCGCCCACGTCGAAGTTGATGTCCTCGGACGCCACCCACTGTGGGGTCGCCATGGTCGCGCGCGCGGTCCACGTGCCGAACGGGGCGTTGCCGTTGTTGTACCCCGGCACGAACACCCAGTTCGTGTGGAACGCGCCGTCCAGCTTGACGCAGTGCCCGGCGGTGATCACCGTGCTCTTGTTCCCGCTGGTCACCGCGTTACCGGAGCACGAGGCCTGCCGGCCCTGGTACGTGAAGAACACGCGCCCGGCCGTGGTGACCACCTTGCCGCCGCCGGTCCACGCCGCACCGCCGGACGGGAACGCCATCGGCGCCGCCCCGGTCGACGGGACGAGCTGCGGCAGGCCCTTGAGCACGTCACCGGTGAGCTTCGCGGGGTCGACGCCCGGCAGCAGCCGGTCGAGCGGGATCGCGTCGCGCATCGCCTCCGGCGTCCACTTCGCGGCGACCGCGCCGGCCTCCGCGGGCGTGTCGGCCGCGACGTTCACCGTGATGCCGGCGGGTGCCGCTGTCGCTGTCGCCGGCGAGACCGCGGCGACCGCGAGCCCGGCTGCCGCGAACACGACCGCGGACCGCCAGAATCGCCTTGTCATGTAATCACCTACCTTTCGGTCACCACGACTAGGTGACCGCGCAGGGTGGATAGGTCGTAATTTGGACGCTACCGGCCAGTCGGGTGATCTTGGACCCGCCATTCGGGGGATGACGATCCCGGACGATGACTACGCTGCCCATATGTACACAGTGGACGGTCGGACACTGCGCTGCGAGGACGTGCGGCTGGTGGCCGAGGAGAACGTCGTGGTCACCGTGGACGAGGCCGCCATGCGGCGGGCGGACGACGCGTGGCGGCTCGTCACCGACCTGTCCGCCCGGCGGGAGATCTACGGCCGCACCACCGGTGTCGGCGCCAACCGCGACCTGACCCTCGACGAGGACTCCGGCCCGGAACACGGCAGGCGGCTGTTGCGCAGCCATGCCGGTGGCGCGGGTGAGCTGCTGCCCGCGTCGCGG
Source organism: Actinophytocola sp. (assembly GCF_036378875.1). GTDB lineage: Bacteria > Actinomycetota > Actinomycetes > Mycobacteriales > Pseudonocardiaceae > Actinophytocola. The sequence goes on along the minus strand of NZ_DASUVO010000044.1, from coordinate 81,056 downwards.
GTGCGGGCCATGTTGTTGATCAGGCTCAACCAGCTCGCGGCCGGCGGCTCCGGCGTGCACCCCCGGCTGCTGACGGCGCTGGCCGAGGCGTTGACGGCCGGGGCGCTCCCCCGCGTCCACGCGACGGGCGCCATCGGCACCGGTGACCTGACCGTGCTCGCGGAGACCGGGCTGACGCTGGCGGGTGAGCGCCCGTGGGCGGTCGGGCACCTGGCGCCGGTGCCGCTGGACACGGCCGACGCGCTGGCGTTCATGAGCAGCAACGCCGCCACTCTCGCCGAGGCGACGCTCGCGTGCCTCGAGCTGGAACGGCTGATGCGGGCGAGCCATGTGGTGGCCGCACTGTCGTACATCGTGCTTGGCGGCTCCCCGGAGGCGTACGCGACGGCCGTGCACGCGGCCAAGGCACATCCCGGGCAGGTGTGGTGCGCGGCCGAGATGCGCCGGCTGCTCGGCATGACCGGCACACCGAAGCCGGGGCGCCGGATCCAGGACCCGTACGGACTTCGTGCCTTCCCACAGGTGCAGGGCCCGGCCGTGGACGCGCTCGCCTACCTTCGGTCGGTACTGACCGTGGAGCTCAACGCCAGCGCGGAGAACCCGATGGTGTCCCTCACGGCGGGGGACGTGTTCCACCACGCGCACTTCCACACCGCGTACCTGGCGACGGCGCTCGACCAGGCCAGGGCCACCGTGCACCATGTCGCCGAACTGTCGGCGGCCCGGCTCGGCGACCTGGTCGAGCCCTCGTTCACGGACCTGCCGGCGTTCCTGGCGGACGGCCCGCCGGGCAGCTCGGGCGTGATGATCCTGGAGTACGTGGCCCACGACGCGCTGGCCATGCTGCGGCAGGCGGCGCTGCCGGTGACCCTGGGCACGGCGGTGGTGTCCCGCGGCGTCGAGGACCACGCGAGCTTCTCGACACAGGCGGCCCGACAGGCGACAGCGGCGGCGGAGGCGTACCGCCAGGTGCTGGCCTGCGAACTGGTGGCGGCCGTACGCGCGCTGCGCATGCGCCCGGCGGACCTGATGGACCTCCCGATCCGAGACGCCTTCGCCCTGGCGGAAGCAACACTCGACCCGAGCACAGCGGACCGCCCGTTCTCAGACGACCTGACGAAAGCCGCCACCCTGCTGGACCCACTGTCCGAAACCTGACCCCCGCGAGTCGCGCTTTCGGCCCCCGCGAGTCGCGCTCTCGGCCCCTGCGAGTTGCGTTTTCGTGAACGCCCGCCTGTACACGAAAACGTAACTCGGGGGTGCCGAACGCGAGACTCGCCGGGGCCGAACGCGCGACTCGCGGGGTTAGGCGACCGCGAGGGGGAGGGCTGTTGGGATCACCGGGGCTGGTAGGTCCGAGCGGCCCGTCAGGAAGGCGTCGACGGCGTGTGCCACCGAGCGGCCCTCCGCGATGGCCCAGACCACGAGGGACGCGCCGCGATGTGCGTCGCCGCAGACGAAGACGCCCTCGGCGGAGGTCTGCCAGTCCGTGCCGCAGGACAGCGTGCCCCTCGGCGTGAGCGACAGGTCCAGACCGTCGAGCAACGGCATGTGCTCCACGCCCTCGAAGCCGATCGCCAGCAGGACAAGGTCCGCCGGCAGCTCCTCAACGTGGTCGTTCACCGGCGTGACCTCGCGCCGGCCCGTCTCCGGATCGCGACGCACCCGGACCTCACGCAGCCGCACGGCTTTCACGTTCCCGTTGCCGTCGTCGACGAACTCGTCCACCGCCACCGCGAACCGGCGCTCCCCCGCCTCCTCGTGCGCGGGGTAGGTGCGCAGGATCCACGGCCACACCGGCCACGGCGAGCGGTCGTCGTCCCGGACCGACGGCGGCTGCGGGTACTGGTCGAGCTGGGTCACCGAGAGCGCGCCCTGCCGGGTCGCCGTGCCGTAGCAGTCGGCGCCCGTGTCACCGCCACCGATCACGATCACGTGCTTGTCCGCGGCCGTGATCGGAGACGGGCCGTCGCCCTCGCACTCCTTGTTCGCCGGCACCAGGTGGTCCATCGCCATGTGCACACCGGAAAGCGACCGGCCGGGGATCTCCTGCGCGTCACGGCCACGCAGCGCACCGACAGCCAGCACCACCGCGTCGAAGGACGACTTCAGCGTCTCCACCGACAGGTCACCTGGCTTGCTGCCGCCGACCTCGCACCCGGTCACGAACCGGGTGCCTTCCTCACGCAGCTGCGCGAGGCGCCGGTCGAGGACCTTCTTCTCCATCTTGAACTCGGGGATGCCGTACCGCAGCAGGCCGCCGAGCCGGTCGTCCCGCTCGTACACCGTGACCTCGTGGCCTGCGCGGGTGAGCTGCTGCGCCGCGGCGAGACCGGCCGGGCCGGAGCCGACGACCGCGACCCGCTTGCCCGAGGACACGGTCGCCGGGCGCGGCTTGATCAGGTCCTTCTCCCACGACGCGGTGGCGATGGCCTCCTCGACCCGCTTGATCGCGACCGGCCCACCGGACAGCGGGTTGATCGACAGCACACACCCCGCCTCGCACGGCGCCGGGCACAGCTTCCCGGTGAACTCCGGGAAGTTGTTGGTGGCGTGCAACCGGTTGCTCGCCGCGGGCCAGTCGTTGACGCGTACCAGGTCGTTCCACTCCGGGATCAGGTTCCCAAGTGGACACCCGGCGGAACCCGAGTGACAGAACGGGATCCCGCAGTCCATGCACCGGGACGCCTGTGCGCGGACCTGCTTGCCCCGCTCGACCGGGTCCTGCTCGACGTACACCTCGCGCCAGTCGGCGAGCCGGTCCGGCTTGGGCCGCTTCGGGGCGTCCGCGCGGGAGATCTTCAGGAAACCGTTGGGGTCAGCCACGCGCAGCCTCCATGACCGCCTCGTCGATGTCGCGCCCCTCGGCCGCGGCCAACCGCATCGCCTCGAGCACGCGCTGGTAGTCGCGCGGCATGACCTTCGTGAAGGACGCCGCGCGCCGGGTCCAGTCGCCGAGCAGCGACGCCGCTACCGCCGATCCGGTATGGCGGTGGTGGCGGGTCACGATCTCCCGCAACCACCGCTGGTCCTCCGCGGACGGTCGCTGCAGGTCGACCATCTCGGTGTTGACCATCTTCTCGTCCAGGTCGAGCACGTACGCGATGCCACCGGACATGCCGGCCGCCAGGTTGCGCCCCGTCGGCCCGAGCACCACGGCCCGGCCACCGGTCATGTACTCGAACGCGTGGTCGCCGACGCCCTCTGCCACCGCCACGGCACCGGAGTTGCGCACACAGAACCGCTCGCCGACCCTGCCGCGCAGGAAGATCTCGCCGCTTGTCGCGCCGTAGGCGATCACGTTGCCGCCGATCACCTGCTGCTCGGCCGCGAACACCGAGTCGTCGTGCGGCCGCACGATGATCCGCCCGCCCGACAGGCCCTTGCCGACGTAGTCGTTGGCGTCACCGATCAGGTCCAGCGTGATGCCGGCCGGCAGGAACGCGCCGAGCGACTGTCCGGCAGAGCCCGTGAGTGTGATGTGGATCGTGTCGTCGGGCAGCCCTTCGCCGCCGTAGCGCCGGGTGACCTCGGCGCCGAGCAGCGTGCCGACCGTCCGGTTCACGTTGCGCACCGGCAGCTCCAGCCGAACCGGGTGCGCGTCCTCGAGCGCCGCCTCGGCCAGCTGGATGAGGGTGCGGTCCAGTGCCTGGTCGAGGCCGTGGTCCTGCCCACGCACGCGCCGCCGCGTGCTGCTGTAGGTGGTCTCCGGCACCTCGAAGATCGGCGTCAGGTCGAGGCCCTTCGCCTTCCAGTGCTCGACCGCGCCGTCGACGTCGAGCAGCTCCGCGTGGCCGATCGCCTCGTCCAGGGTGCGGAAACCCAGCTCCGCCAGGTACTCCCGCACCTCGTTCGCGATGAAGTGGAAGAAGTTGACCACGTGCTCGGCCTGCCCGGTGTACCGCTCGCGCAGCACCGGGTTCTGCGTGGCCACGCCGACCGGACAGGTGTCCAGGTGGCACACCCGCATCATGACGCAGCCGGCGACGATCAGCGGCGCGGTCGCGAACCCGTACTCCTCCGCGCCGAGCAACGCGGCGACCACGACGTCGCGGCCGGTCTTCATCGCGCCGTCCACCTGCACGGTGATCCGGTCGCGCAGGCCGTTGAGCATCAGCGTCTGCTGCGTCTCGGCCAGCCCGACCTCCCACGGCGTGCCGGCGTGCTTCAGCGAGTTCAGCGGTGAGGCGCCGGTGCCGCCGTCGTGCCCGGAGATCAGCACGACGTCCGCGTGCGCCTTGGACACACCGGCCGCGACCGTGCCGACGCCGAGCTCGCTGACCAACTTCACGTGAACCCGAGCGTGCTCGTTCGCGTTCTTGAGATCGTGGATCAGCTGCGCGAGGTCCTCAATCGAATAGATGTCGTGGTGCGGCGGCGGCGAGATGAGGCCGACGCCCGCGGTGGAGTGCCGCGTGCGTGCGATCCACGGCCACACCTTGTTCGGCGGCAGCTGCCCACCCTCGCCCGGCTTCGCGCCCTGCGCCATCTTGATCTGCAGGTCGGTCGCGTTCACCAGGTACTCGCTGGTCACGCCGAACCGGCCGCTCGCGATCTGCTTGATCGCCGAGCGCCGCTCCGCGTCGTAGAGCCGGTCGGTGTCTTCGCCGCCCTCACCGGTGTTGGACCGCCCACCGATGCGGTTCATCGCGATGGCAAGGGTTTCGTGTGCCTCGGCGCTGATCGACCCGTAGGACATGGCGCCGGTGTTGAACCGCTTGAGGATCGACTCGACGGACTCGACCTCGTCCAGCGGCACCGAAGGACGGTTCTCGGTGCGGAACCTGAACAGGCCACGCAGCGCGCCGCCCTCGCGGTTGAGCCGCTCCACCTCGTCGACGTACCGGCGGTACACGTCCTCACGCCGGTTCTTCGTCGCGTGCTGCAACAGGAAGACCGTCTCCGGCGTGAACAGGTGCAGCTCGCCCTCGCGGCGGTAGGCGTACTCGCCACCCACCTCGAGGCGCCGGTGCACCCGGTCCGTCGGGTTCTCCGGGTGTGCCTGGTGATGGCGCGCCGCGACCTCGTCCGCGATCACGTCGAGGCCAACGCCGCCGAGCTTGCTGCTGGTGCCGGTGAAGTACTCGTCGAGCAGGTCGCCGGCCAGCCCGAACGCCTCGAAGACCTGCGCCGCCGTGTAGGCGCCGACGGTCGAGATGCCCATCTTGGACATGATCTTGAGGACGCCCTTGACCAACGCCTTGACGTAGTTGCGGATCGCCCGCTGCGGCTCGATGCCGGTGAGCGTGCCGCGCCGGATCAGGTTCTCGATGGTCTCGAACGCCAGGTACGGGTTGACCGCGGCGGCGCCGTAACCCAGCAGCAGCGCGACGTGGTGCACCTCGCGGGCGTCACCGGTCTCGACGACGAGCGCGACCCGCAGGCGTTCCTTGGTGCGCACCAGGTGGTGGTGCACCGCGGAGACCAGCAGCAGCGACGGGATCGGCGCCATGCGGTGGTCGGCGTCCCGGTCGGACAGCACGAGTGTCCGCGCACCGGCCGCGATGGCCTCGGACGCCTCGCGCCGCACCCGCTCGATGGCCGCGGCGAGCGCCTCGCCGCCACCGTCCACTTCGTACAGCCCGGGCACGACGGTACAGGCGTAGCCCGGCATGTCGCCGTCGTCGTTGACGTGGATGAGCTTCGCGAGCTCGTCGTTGTCGATCACCGGGTACGGCAGCTGGATGTGCCGGCACGACGCCGGCCCCGGCTCGAGCAGGTTCTGCTCAGGGCCCATGATGCGCTCCACCGACGTGACGATCTCCTCGCGGATCGCGTCCAGCGGCGGGTTCGTCACCTGGGCGAAGTTCTGCTTGAAGTACTCGTAGAGCAGCCTGGACCGCTTCGACAGCGCCGCGGGCGGCGTGTCGGTGCCCATCGACCCGATCGGCTCGGCGCCGGTCATCGCCATCGGCTGGAGCAGGATCTTCAGCTCTTCCTCGGTGTAGCCGAAGGAGAGCTGGCGACGCAGCACGGACTCGCTGGTCTGCACCACGTGCTCGCGGTCGGGCAGGTTCGCGATCTTCAGCAGACCGGCGTGCAGCCACTCCTCGTACGGGTGCTCGTCGGCGAGCTTCGACTTGATCTCGTCGTCGTCGACGATCTTGCCGGCCTCGGTGTCCACGAGGAACATACGGCCGGGCTGCAGGCGGCCCTTGGCCACGACCTGGTCCGGCGGCAGGTCCAGCACGCCGGTCTCGCTCGCGAACACGACGCGGTCGTCGGTGGTGCGCCACCATCGGGCCGGGCGAAGGCCGTTGCGGTCGAGCACCGCGCCGACCAGTGTGCCGTCGGAGAAGGTCACGCTCGCCGGGCCGTCCCACGGCTCCATCAGACTGGAGTGGAACTTGTAGAACGCACGCCGCTTCGGATCCATGGTGGCGTTGTTCTCCCACGCCTCCGGGATCATCATCAGCACCGCGTGCGGCAGGCTGCGCCCACCGAGGTGCAGCAGTTCGAGCACCTCGTCGAACGACGCGGAGTCCGAGCCGTCCGGGTCGCAGATCGGGTACAGGCGGGTCAGGTCGCCGGGGACCAGGTCGCTGGCGAGGAGCGCCTCACGGGCGCGCATCCGGTTGCGGTTGCCACGGATCGTGTTGATCTCACCGTTGTGCGCGACGAACCGGAACGGGTGCGCGAGCGGCCACGAGGGGAACGTGTTGGTGGAGAACCGGCTGTGCACCAGCGCGATCGCGCTGGCCAGGCGCTCGTCGGTGAGGTCGCTGAAGAACACCGGCAGCTGAGCGGTCGTCAGCATGCCCTTGTAGACCAGCGTCCTGGCGGACAGCGACGGGAAGTACACCCCGCAGCCGGCGGCGACGCTCTCGTGCTCCGCGCGCTTGCGCAGACAGAACGCCAACCGGTCCAGCTCGACGCCGGTGAGACGGTCGCCCGACACGTCGGTGGGCGCCGCGACGAACGGCATGGCGAAGTGCGGCATGACCGACATCGCCGTCGGCCCGACGTTGGCCGCCTCCGGCGCGACCGGCACGTCCCGCCAGCCGAGGACCTCGAGGCCCTCCTCCTTGGCGATGCGCTCGACCAGCGAGACGGCTCTGGCCCGCTGGTCGATGTCCTGGGGCAGGAAGGCGATACCCGCCGCGTAGGCGTGCTGGCCGTCCCGCGACTCCGGCAGGTCGAAGTCGATCGCGGCACGCAGCAGCTCGTCGGGGAGCTGAAGCAGGATGCCGGCGCCGTCACCACTGGTCGGCTCGGCGCCCGCGGCCCCGCGATGCTCGAGGTTGGCCAGCGCCACCAGTGCGTCGGTCACGATGCCATGTGACCTGCGCCCCTTGATGTCCGCGACCATGGCCACGCCACACGCGTCACGCTCGGTGGTGGGGTCGTAAAGACCTCGTGCGGTGGGTATGGCGGAATAGATCACGCGTCGACCTCCCTCGTCGTCCTCGCGCTCAACTGGCAGCTGGGCGCGGGACGCCGGTGGCCCGCGTGTTGACGCGAGCTTAACAGTCCCGAAACCCAGGAGCCATGCGTCAAAGGGCGGATTTCCGCGTTTGATGTAACGTTTTGGATGATCCGCGCGATAAGGCGCACCTGCCCTGGTGGGGCCTGGTGCGCCGGGCTGCCTCGCCCGCGCCAGCGTAACCGACGGTTGCCCTGCTGGAAGGCCGGTGAACCGCGCGACACAGGCCCTCACAGCCTCACACGCGCCCGCTCGCATCGCTAGAGGTCACGGCGCAAGTCACACAGCTGTCATCGCCGGAACTTCCCATGGGTTGACAATTCGCTCGTGAGAGCGCTTCCATGACTTTCGGCAACATCTGCGGCCTGATTCAGGCACTCGGAAACCCTGCCCGAGCGTGACGAGGAGGTCACCGCTATGCCCCTTTCCCGCCGTGCCATGCGGCGGTTGGCCCTAGGGGCCACCGCAGCACTGGTTCTCGCACCCATCACCTACTCCGCGGAGGCCGCCGTGCCACCGCCCGACGCCGGGTGGGCCCAGGTCTGGGCCGACGACTTCAACGGCAACGCCGGCGCACTGCCGTCGTCGTCGAACTGGATCTTCGACATCGGCCACGGCTATCCCGGGGGCCCCGCGAACTGGGGCACCGGCGAGATCGCCGCCCACACCAACAATCCGGCCAACGTCAGCCTCGACGGCGGTGGCAACCTGCGCATCACTCCGCTCAAGGACGGCGCGGGCAACTGGACGTCGGCGCGCATCGAGACGCAGCGCAGCGACTTCCGGCCACCGTCCGGTGGCGTGCTGCGTATCGAGGGCCGCATCCAGATGCCGAACGTCACCGGTAACGCCGCACTCGGTTACTGGCCGGCGTTCTGGGCGCTCGGCGCTCCCTTCCGCGGCAACTACTGGAACTGGCCGGGCATCGGCGAGTTCGACATCATGGAGAACGTCAACGGGCTCAACAACGTGTGGGGCGTGCTCCACTGTGGAGTCGCGCCAGGCGGGCCGTGCAACGAGTTCAACGGCATCGGCGCGTCGCGTGCGTGCCCCGGCTCGTCGTGCCAGTCGGCCTTCCACACCTACCGGTTCGAGTGGGACCAGAGCGTCACGCCCAACCAGCTGCGCTGGTACGTCGACGGCCAGCAGTTCCACAGTGTCAGCCAGGGCCAGTTGCCTGCGGACACGTGGAACCAGATGACCGCGCACGGTTACTTCATCATCCTCAACGTCGCGATGGGCGGCGCGTTCCCGGACGGCGTGGCCGGATTCGCGACGCCGACGGCGGAAACCGTGTCCGGCCGGCCGATGCTCGTCGACTACGTGGCGGTCTGGACACGTGGTGGCGGTGGCACCGAGCCCCCACCCACCGGCGGCGGGACGGCCTACCGGCAGATAGAGGCGGAGAGCTTCCAGCAGCAGGGCGGCACGCAGGTCGGGAGCGCGACGAGCGCCGCTGGCGGGCAGTACGTCGGCTGGCTCGCCAACGGTGACTGGCTGCGGTACTCCGGTGTCGACTTCGGCTCGACCGCGGCAAGGCAGTTCACCGCCAGGGCGGCGTCCGGGGCCGCGGGCGGTGTCAGCGGTCTGGTCGAGGTACGGCTGGACAGCAGGTCGAACGCGCCGATCGGCAGCTTCGCCATCGCCAACACGGGAGGCTGGGAGAGCTGGCGGAACGTTCCGGCCAACATCACCGGGGTCACGGGCGTGCACGACGTGTACGTGACCTTCACCAGCGGCCAACCGGCCGACTTCGTCAACGTCGACTGGCTCACGTTCGCCCGCTGACCAGCCCGGATGCCCTGAAGGGCACCTACAGGGCACCGGCCATCGAGCCGCGGTCCGGGCAAGTCCCGTACAGGCCACGTGGAGCCCGGGCCGCACGCCGGTTCCTCGCGCTCTTGTCCCTGCGCGAGGAACCGGCATCACCTCGTTTGTTGCCGCGCACAACATTCCGATTACGAGACCTTGACGACCCGAAAGTCGCCGGACATTCTTTCGCTCATCCATGAGAGCGCTCTCACGCACACCACAGCGACGTGGCCGGCGACGGCCGCAGGAGGCCAAAGAATGCGTAACTCAGGGATCGTCGCGACCCTTGCCGGGCTCGCGCTCGCCCTCACCGCGTGTGGCTCGGACGCCGGCGACGACGGCACGACCACGCTGACGATCAACGTCTTCGGCGACAACTTCTCGCTGCCCGACAACCGGGCTCTCTACGACGAGTACGAGAAGGCCCACAAGGGCATCAAGATCGTCGAGAACCGCAGCGACTTCGGCACGCACCACCAGAACCTGCAGGCACGGCTGACCGCGGGCTCCGGCGCGGCGGACATCGAGCTGATCGAGGTCGGCCAGGTGTCCGGCTTCATCGGGCAGACCGACAAGTTCGTCAACTTCAAGGACGAGAGCGTCGACACGACACAGTGGACGGACGCCATCGTGCAGCGCGCGTCGAGCGCGGACGGCGGCACGCTGATCGGTCTGCCGACCGACATCGGCGGTCTCGCCATGTGCTACCGCACCGACCTGTTCGCGCAGGCCGGCCTGCCCACCACCCGTGACGAGGTGTCCGCGCTCTGGCCGACGTGGGAGCAGTACGTCGAGGTCGGCAAGCAGTTCACCGGCACGGTGGCGGACGTGAAATGGTTCGACGCGGGCGGCCACGTGTTCACCGGCATTCTCGGCAACGAGGAGGAGACCTACTACAACGCCGACGGCGACCTGATCGTCGAGGACAACAAGGTCGTCAAGGACGCGTGGGACCTCACGGTCGACGCGATCAAGGCCGGCCAGTCGGCCGCGCTGGCGGAGTTCTCGCCGGAGTGGAACACCGGTTTCCAGCAGGGCCAGTTCGCGACGATCACCTGCCCGGCCTGGATGATGGGCTACATCCAGGGCAACGCCCCTGACACCAAGGGCAAGTGGGACATCGCGAAGATCCCCGGCGGCTCCGGCAACTGGGGTGGCTCCTACGTGACCGTGCCGTCACAGGGCAAGAACATCGACGCCTCCGTGGAACTGGCGAAATGGCTGACCGCGCCAGAGCAGAACATCAAGCTGTTCAAGTCGATCGGCAACTTCCCGAGCCAGTCCTCGACCTGGTCCTCGACGGAGGTCGCGGACTTCACGTCGGAGTTCTTCTCCGGGGCGCCGGCCGGCACGATCTACCCGGAGTCGCTGGAGAACGCGCCGTCACAGGTGGTCGGTCCGCAGAGCGGCGTCATCGGCAACACGTTCGCCGGCGCGCTCAACAGCGTCGAACAGGGCACCGATCCGAACGAGGCGTGGGACTCCGCGATGGAGGACATCAAGGCCGCCGCGGGTGAAGGGTGACGGCTCAACTTCAGGACCGCGGGGCGCCGGTCGATCCAGACCGGCGCCCCGCGGTGAGCCGCAGGCAGGCCTGGCGTTCCCGGCTGTACCGCTGGGACCTCAAGGGTTCGCCGTACCTGTACATCTTCCCGTTCTTCGGGTTGTTCGCGGTGTTCGGCCTGTTCCCGCTGGTGTACACGGCGGTCATCTCGACGACCGCGTGGAGCCCGCGCAAGCCCGGCAGCGAGGACGTCTCCGTCGGCCTGGACAACTACGGCAAGCTGCTGGCCGACGACAACTTCCACAACGCACTGATCAACACGTTCGGCATCGGGATCGTGTCGACCGTGCCGCAGTTGTTGTTGGCGCTGGGGATCGCGCACCTGCTGAACTACAAGCTGCGGGGACGGCTGTTCCTGCGCATGGGTGTGCTGGTCCCGTACATCACGTCGGTCGCCGCGGTCGCGCTGATCTTCAACCAGATCTTCGCGCGTGACTTCGGGCTGCTGAACTGGTTTCTGCAGCCGTTCGTGGAGAACCCGATCGACTGGCGCGCCGAGAAGTGGGCGTCGTGGCTCGCGGTGTCGGCGATGGTCACGTGGCACTGGACCGGCTACAACGCGTTGATCTACCTGGCGGCGATGCAGACGATCCCGTACGAGCTCTACGAGTCCGCGTCGATCGACGGCGCGAGCCGGTGGCAGCAGTTCTGGCACATCACGATTCCCAGCCTGCGGCCGACGATCATCTTCACGGTCATCGTGTCCACGATCGGCGCGCTGCAGCTGTTCGCCGAGCCGTTCCTGTTCGACACCACGCGGAACAACAACGGTGGCCCGCAACGTGAGTTCCAGACCGTGGTCCTGTACCTGTACCAGCAGTTCTGGACCAACGGCCGGTACGGCTACGGCGCCGCGATCGCGTGGACCCTCTTCCTCGTCACGGTGGTGATCGCGCTGGTGAACTTCCTGCTGGTGCGCCGGATCCGATCGGCGGACGACTGATGGCACGCAGACGAGCACCGGACGCGGGCCGCTTCGGCACCTACGCGATCCTCTTCGCGATCATCGTCTTCTCGATCTTCCCGCTGTACTGGTCGATCGTCGTGTCCTCCCGGGACCAGTCGGCGATCGGCAGCTATCCCCCGCCGCTCGTGCCGGGCGGTTCGTTGTGGGACAACCTGTCCGCGGCGTTCGAGCAGGGCAACTTCGGGCTGGCGCTGACGAACTCGGTGATCGTGGCCGGCACGATCACGGTGGCCGTGGTGTTCACGTCCACGCTCGCGGGTTTCGCGTTCGCCAAGCTGGCCTTCCGCGGTCGCAACGGGTTGTTCACCGCGGTGGTCGCGACGATGCTGGTGCCGACACAGCTCGCGATCATCCCCCTGTACATCATGGTGACGCAGTGGTTCGGCTGGTCCAACGATCTGCGTGGCGTGATCGTGCCGGCGCTGGTGAGCGCGTTCGGCGTGTTCTTCATGCGCCAGTACCTGTCGTCGGCCATGCCGACCGAGTTGCTCGAGGCCGGTCGCGTGGACGGCGCGTCGACGCTGCGGATCTACTGGAACGTGGTGCTGCCCATCGCCCGACCGGGTGCGGCGGTCCTGGGGCTGCTCACGTTCATCACCTACTGGAACGACCTGTTCTGGCCGTTGATCCTGCTCAACACGCAGAACCCGACGGTCCAGGTGGCGATCGCCAACACGGCGAGCGGCATCGAAGTGGACTACTCGCTCGTGCTCGCGGGCACGGTGATCGCCACCTTCCCGATGCTGATCGTCTTTCTGTTGCTGGGCAGGCAGATCATCGGAGGGATCATGCAGGGGGCGGTCAAAGGATGAGGTTTCCTGAGGGTTTCGTGTGGGGCGCTGCCACGGCGGCGTACCAGATCGAGGGCGCGCCGGACGTCGACGGACGTGGACCGTCCATCTGGGACACGTTCAGCCACACACCGGGCAGGGTGGTGAACGGCGACACCGGCGACGTCGCCGCCGACCACTACCGGCGCTACCGTGACGACGTCGCGCTGATGGCCGAGATGGGCCTGCCCGCGTACCGGTTCTCGGTCTCGTGGCCACGGATCCAGCCCGGTGGCAAGGGGCCGGCGAACCAGGCGGGGCTGGACCACTACGCACGGCTGGTGGACGAGTTGCTGGCGAAGAACATCACGCCGGTGCTCACGCTCTACCACTGGGACCTGCCGCAGGAGCTGGAGGACTCCGGCGGGTGGGGGGCGCGGGACACCGCGGCTCGGTTCGCGGAGTACGCGGAGCTGGTCGGGGCCCGGCTCGGCGATCGGGTCCCGTCGTGGACCACGCTGAACGAGCCGTGGTGTGCCGCCTTCCTCGGGTACGCCTCCGGCGAGCACGCGCCGGGGAAAACCGACCCGGCGCTGTCGTTGCGGGCCGCCCACCACCTCCTGCTCGCGCACGGGCTCGGCACCCAGGCACTGCGCGGGGTCCTGCCGTCGACCGCACAGCTGTCGATCACGTTGAACCTGGCCGCGGTGCTGCCGGCGGCCACGTCCCCCGGGGCCACGAACGCCGTGCGCCGGATCGACGGGCTGGCCAACCGGCTGTTCCTCGACCCGCTGTTGGCCGGTCACTACCCGGTCGACGTGCGGCAGGACACGGCGCGGCTGACCGACTGGTCGTTCGTGCTACCCGAGGACCTGCCGGTGATCTCGACGCCGATCGACTTCCTGGGCATCAACTACTACTCCCCCACCCTGGTGGACGTCGGGCCGGGCAACGACGGCCCGTCGCCGTGGCCTGCGTGTGAGAACGTGGTGTTCGTCCAGCCTCCTGGCGCCACGACCGCGATGGGCTGGGCCATCGACGCGCAGGGCCTGCGGAACGTGGTCCACCGGGTCCACGAGCAGTACCGCCCGATCCCGTTGATGATCACCGAGAACGGCGCGGCGTTCGACGACGAGCTGGGCGTGGACGGCGTGCGCGACGACGAGCGGATCGCCTATCTGAGGGATCACCTGACGGTCGTGCGCGAGGCGATCTCGGCCGGTGTTGACCTTCGGGGATACTTCGTGTGGTCGCTGCTGGACAATTTCGAGTGGGCATTCGGCTACGAGAAGCGGTTCGGCATCGTCCACGTGGACTACCGCACGCAGAAGCGGGTGTGGAAGGACAGCGCACACTGGTACCGGCAGGTAATTCGAACGAACGGCTGGTAGTGAAACCAACACTGGACACGGTCGCCGCCGAGGCGGGGGTCTCGCGTGCGACCGTGTCCCGGGTGATCAACGGGTCACCCCGCGTGTCGGCCGAGGTCAAGACGGCGGTCGAGGCGGCCATCGCGACGCTCGGGTACGTGCCCAACCGAGCCGCGCGCAGCCTCGCGATGCGCCGGACCGACTCGATCGCGCTGGTCATGCGTGAGCCGGACGCGACGGTGCTGAACGACCCGTACCTCGGCAACATCATCATCGCGACGAGCCAGACACTGGTGGGCACCGGCGTGCAGCTGGTGCTGGTGAACGCGCAGAACACCGCGGAGCACGCGCAGCTCGCCGACTACGTCCGAAGTGGACACGTCGACGGCGTGCTGCTGGCCTCCATGCACAACGACGACCCGCTCCCGAGGATCCTGCTGGACGCGGGCATTCCCACGGTGGTCGGCGGCCGCCCGGCCAGCCCGCTGCCCGGCTTGTCCTATGTGGACTGCGACAACGTCGGCGGCGCGCAGCTGGCGGCCGAGCACCTGCTGTCGGCCGGGCGGCGGCGGATCGCGACCATCGCGGGCCCGCAGGACATGACCGCTGGCATCGACCGGCTGGCCGGTTTCCGTCAGGCACTGGCCGGCCGGAAACCGGAACGCGTCGCGTACGGCGACTTCTCCCGCGAGTCCGGTCAGCGCGCGATGGCCGAGCTGCTGGACCGCTACCCCGACCTGGACGGCGTCTTCGCGGCGAACGACATGATGGCGGCCGGCGCGCTACGCGTCCTGCGCGACGCGGGCCGCGCCGTGCCGCACGACGTGTCGGTGGTGGGCTTCGACGACATCGAGCTGGCCCGCCACACCGAGCCGCCACTGACCACGGTCCATCAGCCGATCGTGCACCAGGCCCGCACGATGACCGAGCTGCTGCTGACGCAGATCGGCGGCGATCCGGTCGCCGACCCGGTCATCCTGCCGACGGAACTGGTCGAACGGGAGTCGGCGTAGCCACGAGCCGCGCGAGCGCCACCGACGGGTAGTGGGGGAACCCGACGACCCCGTTGCCCGCGATCCAGAGCGCCTTTTCCTGCCGTACGTTGACGAACAGGTCGAGCGGCGCCCGGTCGAGGTGTGCGGTGACACGGCGTCCGTCCGGGAAGTCCAACACGACCGTCCCGGTGGCCGTCCCGTTGCCGCGAACCCGCCATGACGGCTCCGACGCCTGTGCCCGAGTCCATGGTTCGGTGGGCCGCAGGCGCTTGAGCTGCCGGTACGACACCCAGAACATGACGGTGAGGAACACGAAGAAGGCGGCGAACGGGTACCACCACCACTCCCCGTCGTACGTGGTCGAGAACACGGCCATGACGAGGTAGAGCACGGCGAGCACCGGGAAGAAACCGGCCATCGGACGCATGCGCTCGACCAGGACACGCGCCGCCATCGCCGCGATCGGCTCATGAGTGGGAAGCGCCGCCGTGCCCGTGACCGGCCGTATGCGTTTCGCCGGCCACGCGGTGTGCGACCCGTCGACCCGGACGGCGAACCTGCCCTTGGCGTCGGGCCCCACGAGCCACACACGCCCGGCACGCACGATCACCTCGCGGGCCGCCGCGGGCAGCACACGCACCAGGACGTACTCGCCGTTGTCGAGGTACAGCACGGTGCCGATCGTGTTGAGCACCCGCACCGGTGTCTCCCGCCACGGCTGCCCCGCGAGCAACGGCCCGGTGGCCGCCCGCCATGGCATCTGGGTGGGCACGACTCCGAAGCGCGACTGCACGACGCCAACGAAGATCATCCCTATCGCGACCGAATACCACTCCGGCCGCCACAGCACCAGTGCTCCGAGCACCAGGCCCGATACGGCGCTGAGTACCCACAGACGGGCCTGCCGCACCGACAGCGCGTAGAACTGGGCCGTGGTCTCATCGGCCAACGCAGGCTCCCCCATGCCCGTGTATCGGTGGCGTCGTGGCGCGCCGTTACTGCCGAGGTGGTAGCGTCCCGGTGCTGGTCAGCACGGCTGACCGGCGGCGCGGCGGTGGTAGCGAAGTCCGGTGCGAATCCGGCGCTGTCCCGCAACTGTCATAGCCAGGTCGCCTCCCTGCCGCGCTGACGCCAACCGCCCCCGGTGCAGGGATGCGGCGTCCCGGGTGCGATCGCCCAGGGCCCCGCGCGCCCGCGTGCCGGACCGACGACTCGAGGAAGTCCGTTGCCCTCCATCACCAGGCGCCTCGCGGCCCTGACCATCGCCGGCGCGCTGCTCGCCGCCGGGTGTGCGACCCGTGAGCAGGCCTCCAGCAACCAGACACCCGAGACGTTCGAGGCCGACAGCCAGGCTTTCCCCGTCACGCTCACCCCGGCCGGGAGCGAGCCCGTCACGATCGAGCGGCGGCCGGAGCGCATCATCTCCCTGTCGGCGAGCAACACGGAGACCCTGTTCGCGGTCGGCGCCGGTGACCAGGTCGTGGCGGTCGACCAGCAGTCCGACTACCCGGCGGACGCACCCAAGACCGACCTGTCCGGACTGACCCCGAACGTCGAGGCCATCTCCGGCTACGACCCGGATCTCGTGGTCGTCTCGGACAACCCGGACAACCTGGTCGAGTCGATGGCAGCCGTGCACGTCCCGGTGCTGGTCGTGCCCGCCGCGGCCACGCTGGAGGACGTCTACACGGGCTTCGAGCTCATCGGCAAGGCGACCGGCCACGCCGATGAGGCCGCGGACGTGGCCAAGCGGACCCGCGCCGGGCTGGACGAGATCGTGGCCGACACCCCGAAACCGGCCAAGCCGCTCTCCTACTACCACGAGCTCGACACGACGCTGTACAGCGTGACGTCCAAGACGTTCATCGGCCAGATCTACGGCCTGTTCGGCATGACCAACGTCGCCGACCCGGCCGACGTGGACGCCGGCGGCTACCCACAGCTGACCAACGAGGCCATCCTGGCGGCCGACCCGGACCTGATCTTCCTCGCGGACGTGCAGTGCTGCGGCCAGACCGCCGACACGGTCGGCAGCCGCCCCGGCTGGAACACCCTGAAGGCCGTCAAGAACGGCAACGTCGTCCCGCTGGACGACGACCTCGCCTCCCGCTGGGGCCCACGCATCGTCGAACTGGCGAAGTCGATCGCCGACGCCGTCACGAAGGCCGGCGAGCAGAACTGACGAAGAGCAACGACGACGGCGGCTCGGCCGAGCCCCACGGCCCGGCTGAGCCCGTCGACATGTCGTCGGTGCCCATGAGCCTCACTCGTCTTCGGCCCTGGGTGGTCGCCGTGGCGGTCGCGGTGCTCGTGGTCGTCGCGTCGGTGTCCACGCTGCTCGGGGCGGCCAACCTCGGCTGGAGCCGGGTGGTCGCGGAGGTCTGGGCACAGCTCACCGGCGGTATGTCCCCGCTCTCGGCCACCGAGGCGGCGATCGTGTGGGAGGTGCGGGTGCCCCGGGTCGTGCTCGCCGGGCTGGTCGGGGCGGCGCTGGCGGTGTCGGGTGCCGCGTTCCAGGGCGTGTTCCGCAACCCGCTCGCCGATCCGTACCTGCTCGGCGCCGCGGCGGGTGCCGGCATGGCGGCGACGATCGTGGTGGTCGCGGCGCCGCAGACCACCGGGTGGGTGCTCGGGCCGTTGCCGCTCGCCGCGTTCGCCGGGGCGCTCGGCGGCGTGTCGCTCACCTGGGTGCTCGGGCGGTCCGCGGGCGGGGGCACTGCGGTGCTGCTGCTCGCCGGGATCGCGGTCGCGTCGTTCCTGACCGCGGTGCAGACGTTCGCGCAGCAGCTCAACACCGACACGATCAAGCAGGTCTACAGCTGGATGCTCGGCGGCCTCAACACGACCGGGTGGCGCGAGGTGCTGGTGACCCTGCCGTACATCGGCATCGCGTCGACGGTGCTGTGCCTGTGCGCGCGGCTGCTGGACGTGCTCGCGATCGGGGACGACGAGGCCGCGTCGCTCGGCGTCCATCCCGGGCGGGTTCGGGTGGCGGTGCTGCTGGCGGCGTCACTCGCGACCGCGGCGGCCGTCGCGGTCAGCGGCCTGATCGGGTTCGTGGGGATCGTGGTGCCACATGTGGTGCGGTTGCTCGCCGGCGCGAGCTACCGGGTGGTCGTGCCGTTGTCGCTGCTCGGTGGGGCGACCTTCCTGATCGTGGCCGACTACATCGCCCGCACCGCGTTCGCGCCAGCCGAGCTGCCGATCGGGGTGATCACGGCGTTCACCGGGGCGCCGTTCTTCCTGGTGGTGCTGCGGACGCACAGGGAGCGGCTGCGGTGACCGCGCTGACGCTGGAGGGGGTGAGCGCCTGGTACGGCACGCGGGTCGTGGTCGGCGACGTCTCGGTGTCAGTGGAGCCGGGTGGCTGGCTGGGGATCATCGGCCCGAACGGCGCAGGCAAGTCGTCGTTGCTGAAGGCGATCGTCGGTGTCGTGCGGCATGACGGAGCGATCCTGCTGGACGGTGTGCCGGCGTCGTCGCTGTCCCACCGCGAGCGGGCCAAGGCGGTCGCCTACGCCCCACAGACACCGCAGCTGCCGGAGCGGCTGACCGTGACCGACTACGTGCTGCTCGGCCGTACCCCGCACCTGCCGCCCCTGGCTCGGGAACGGCGTTCTGACCTGGCGGTGGTCGCCCAGGTGCTCGGCCGGCTGGATCTGGACGGGCTCGCCGGCCGGGCGCTGCAGACCCTGTCCGGCGGCGAACGGCAACGGGCGGTGCTGGCCAGGGTGCTGGCCCAGCAGGCGGGCCTGCTGCTGCTCGACGAACCGACGACGGGCCTGGACATCGGCCACGCGCAGGCACTGCTGGACCTGATCGACCGCCTGCGCCACGAGGAAGGCGCGACGGTCGTCAGCACGCTTCACGACCTGACCCTCTCCGCGCAGTACGCCTCGCAACTCCTGTTGGTGGACCAGGGAAAGGTCGTCGCGACGGGCACCCCGGCCGAGGTGCTGACCCGCGAGACGATCGAACGCCACTACGAGGCACGCGTGGAAGTGCTGCACACCACGGAGAACGAGCCCGTGGTGGCGCCGGTCCGCGGAGCTGTAACGGAAAGCCGGAACTCGCCGACAATTCGGCCGTGATCGATTTCTCCAATGGTTCGGTGTTCAAGCTCTCGCCCGTGAACCCGCAGGACATCCTGCCGGCGGTGGCCCCGCTGCTGATCCAGGGAGAGGAGGCGATCGCCTGTTTCAAGGCGGTGCGGGATTTCGTGGTGTTCACCAACAAGCGGCTGATCGCCGTGAACGTCCAGGGGATGACCGGCCGGAAACGGGACTACACGTCGCTGCCCTACAGCAAGATCCAGGCGTTCTCGATCGAGACCGCCGGCACGTTCGACCTCGACGCGGAGCTCGACCTCTGGTTCAGCGGTCTCGGCATCGTCCGCCTCGAGTTCAAGGGCAAGTCGGACATCCGGCAGCTGAGCCACCTGATCGCGACGTACACGCTGTAGACCACAACTAGAACGTGTTACAGTTCCGGGCGTGATCCTTGATCGCTTCCGGGTACCGGACCAGGTGGCCGTGGTGACCGGGGCTGGCCGCGGCATCGGCGCCGCCACCGCCGTCGCGCTGGCCGAGGCCGGTGCGGACGTCGTGCTCGCCGCCCGCACCGAGGCCGACCTCGACGCCGTGGCGAAGCAGGTCGAAGCCGCCGGACGCCGTGCGCGTACGGTCGTCGTCGATCTGTCCGATGTGGACGCCGCGGCCGAGCTGGCCGGGGTCGCGCACGAGACGTTCGGGCGGCTCGACATCGTGGTCAACAACGTCGGCGGCACCTATCCCCGGCCGTTCCTCGACACGGACACCGGCTTTCTCGAGGACGCGTTCCACTTCAACGTCTCGACGGCGCACGCGCTGACGAGGGCGGCGGTCCCGTTGATGTCCGGCGGCGCCGTGGTCAACATCTCGTCGATCATGGGCCGGGTGGCGGGCCGCGGCTTCCTCGCCTACGGCACGGCCAAGGCGGCCCTCGCGCACTACACCGAACTGGCCGCGTACGACCTCGCGCCGAGGATCCGCGTCAACGCCATCGCCGTCGGTTCGGTGGCCACCTCGGCGCTGGACATCGTGCTCACCAACGACGAGCTGCGTGAGCGCATGTCCTCCGCCACCCCACTGCGCACGATCGGCGCGGCCGAGGACATCGCCGCGACCGTGCTGTTCCTCGCCTCACCGGCGGGCGCCTACGTCACCGGCAAGGTGCTCGAGGTCGACGGCGGCCTGCAGCAACCCAACCTCGACCTGGGACTGCCAGACCTATGAGAGTGATCCAGTGGAGCACGGGAAACGTCGGTCGCCAGGCGCTGGCTGGCATCGCCGCGCACCCGGAGCTGGAGCTGGCCGGCGTCTGGGTGTCCACAAAGGACAAGGTGGGCCGGGACGCCGGTGAGCTGGCCGGCATCGGACCACTCGGCGTCACGGCGACGGACGACGCCGAGGCGCTCCTCGCCGGCAAACCGGACTGCGTCGTCTACACCGCGATGGCCGACGACCGGCTGAACGAGGCGCTCGCCGACCTCACGGGGTTCCTCCGTGCCGGCGTCAACGTGGTGGCGAGCGGGCCGGTGTTCCTGCAGTACCCGTACGGCGTGGTGCCCGACGACCTCGTCGCGCCCATCCAGGCCGCCGCGGTGGAGGGCGGGGCGTCTCTGTTCGTCAACGGCATCGACCCCGGCTTCGCGAACGACTGGCTGCCGCTCGTGCTGACGTCGGTGTGCCAGCGCATCGACCAGGTGCGCTGCCTGGAGATCCTCGACTACGCGACGTACGACAACGCGAAGGTCCTGTTCGACATCATGGGCTTCGGGCGCCCCATCGACGACACGCCGCTGCTGCTGCAGCCGGGTGTGCTGTCGCTGGCGTGGGGCAGCGTGGTGCGGCAGCTCGCGGCCGGACTGGGGGTGGTGCTGGACCGCGTGGCGGAGTCGTCGACGCGGCTGCCAGCGCCCGACCGGATCGAACTGCCGTCCGGCGTGGTCGAGGCGGGCACGGCCGCCGCGCTGCGCTTCGAGGTGCGGGGCATGGTCGGCGACCACGCGGTGTGCGTCCTGGAGCACATCACCCGCCTACACCCGGACCTCGGCCCCGACTGGCCGACGCTGCCGGGCCAGGGCGGCTACCGGGTCGAGGTCACCGGCGACCCGAACTACACGCTGGACCTGCGCATCGAAGGCACGGACGGCGACCACAACACAGGCGGCCTGAAGGCCACGGCCATGCGCCTGGTGAACGCGATCCCCGCCGTGGTCGCCGCGAAACCCGGCCTACTGACCGCACTGGACCTACCACTGATCACCGGCCGAGGTCTAGTCACCCACAAGCCCTAACCCCGAGCGAAAGTCCCATTGGCGCGCCAGGGGCCCCCCGATTTCCACACTACGGCAAAGCACCGACATTCCCGGCCGCCCGCCCCGGGTTCATCCACACCCCTCGCGTGTCCAACCTCCCGCGTGTCCAACGAACTGGACCGGTGAGTTCAACAATTCGGTGGTCCGCGATTTGTTGAACTCACCGGTCCGCGCTGTTGGACACGCGGGTTCTGGGCGTTGGACACGCGAATTGTCCACAGCCTCGGTACCGGGCCCCGGGTTTTGTCGGTGGTGTGCCGTAGCGTGGAACCGGGGGCCGGAGGCCAAGCCTGTGCAGGTAGACGTCCATCTGCTCGGCGGCGCGGTCTTGCCGCACAACCGCTTCGGTGCCGCTGGACTTACCTCTGGTTATCGGACGTGGCCCTGCTTTCGGGCTGACGCTGGCAAACTGGCTCCGTGAAAGCCGTGGAAGCCACGCTGATCGCCCTGTCCATCGTGACGCTCCTCGCGGTGGGGGTGGTGTTCTACTTCTTCGCGAACCTCACCCCTCATCCGCCCCCGAAGCCGGCGGGGCCGGTACCGGAGCGGCCCGCCGACCTCACCGACGCGGCACGGCAACGGTTGGACGCGGAGGGCCTCGCGCTGATCCCGACCCTGGAGGAGGTCCGCGTGTCCGGTGACATCACGCCCCGCGCGGTGGCCGACGCGCTGATCGCCTTCGGTTACCCGGACAGGGACATCGAGGTGGAGGTCAAGCCGGCGATCGACGCCAGGTCCGTGGTGTTCGGCGTCACCTTCGAGGACGGCTGCCTGTCCGGGGTCGTGGCACCGACCGAGGTGCGGGCGGGCGCCATGCCGGAGCACCCCTACTCGGGATGCCTCCCGCCGGACGTGCGCGCGCACTTCCAGCCGAACTAGCCGTCGGACTTCGCCGAGGCGTCGGCCTTCTTGTCCTCGTCGTCCTTGGCCTCGGGCTTCGCGTCCTTGGCCTCAGCCTTCGTTTCCTTGGCCTCAGCCTTGTCGTCCTTGACCTCGGTGGCCTTGTCCGACTTCTCCTCGTCGGCGTCGTCCGACTTCGACTCGGCGTCGGCGTCCTCGGACTCCGCCTTCTCGTCCTTCTCGTCGTCGTCCGGCTCGGCCTTCTCGCCCGCGTCGTCGTCCAGTGGCGGCGCGTCCTTGCCGCGCAACAGTTCCGGCTCCTCCCGCGGCCCGCGGGACCGGGCCAGCACGAAGTACACGGCCGCGCCGAGGAAGACGAGGATCGACACCCACACGTTGATCCGCACGCCGAACACGTGGGTGGCGTCGTCGGTGCGCATCAGCTCGATCCACGTGCGGCCGAGCGTGTAACCCATGACGTACACGGCGAACGCGCGCCCGTGCCCGAGCCGGAACTTGCGGTCCACCCACACGACGAGCGCGGCGACCAGCAGGTTCCAGATCAGCTCGTACAGGAACGTCGGGTGTACCGGGCTGCCGTCGATCGGGATGTGGTTGATCGCGACGCCGTTGAGGTTGTCCTCCGCGCCCGCCTCGTTGACCCGCCGGTACAGCTCCAGACCCCATGGCAGGTCGGTCGGGCCGCCGTACAGCTCCTGGTTGAAGTAGTTGCCGACGCGGCCGATGGCCTGGGCGGCGACGATGCCCGGCGCGATGGCGTCCGCGTACACCGGCAGCGGAACGCCCTTGACGCGGCAGCCGATCCACGCGCCAACGGCACCCAGCGCGATGGCGCCCCAGATGCCCAGGCCGCCGTCCCAGATGCGCAGCGCGTCGAGCGGGTTACGACCCTCGCCGAAGTAGCGGTGCCAGTCCGTGGCCACGTGGTACAGCCGCCCACCGACGAGGCCGAACGGCACCGCGAACACCGCGATGTCGATGACCGTGCCGGCCGTGCCACCACGCGCGATCCACCGCCGCTCGCCCCACCAGATCGCCAGGATGATGCCGGCGATGATGCACAGCGCGTACGCGCGGATCGGGATGGGCCCGAGCTCCCACACACCGCGGTCTGGGCTCGGAATGGTGGCCAGGAAGACACTCTGCGCCGCAGTCACGCCGGTCACCGTAACGGGCGGCCGATGTGACTCACACGGCAGGTCCGCATATCTGTCCCTGATCGGACGTATCGAACTGGTGAAGCACTGCGCTTGGATAGGACCGGGTGCTCAGAGGGACGAGAGGAGTCGCCTTGCGGAACAGGGAGTACTAACGAGCGACCAGCGGGCGGCGGACGCCTTCTGCCAGTTCCGCCGCCAGCGTCTGCACCTGTGCGACGCCGTCGGCAGCCTGTGAGACGAACGCCGAACCGACGATCACCGCGTCCGCGAACCCGGCGACCTCGGCCGCCTGCTCCCCGGACCGAACCCCCAGGCCGACGCCGATGGGCAGTGACGTGTGGGCGCGTGCCCTGGCCACGAGTGCCGCGGCGCCGGACCCGACCTGGTCGCGTGCGCCGGTCACGCCCATGACCGCCGTCGCGTACAGGAAGCCCGTGGTGGCGGCGGCCGTCGACGCGATCCGCTCCTCCGTGGAGGACGGCGCGACCAGGAAGATCCGGTCAAGGCCGTGGGCCGACGACGCCTCGAGCCAGTCCGCCCCCTCGTCCGGGATGAGGTCCGGCGTGATGATGCCCTGACCACCCGCGGCCGCGAGGTCACGGGCGAAGCGGTCCACCCCGTAGTGGAAGACGGGGTTCCAGTACGTCATGACCACGGCGGTGCCGCCGGCCGACGACACGCGCTCCACCACCGTGAACAGGTCCCGCAACCGGAAGCCTGCCGAGAGCGCGGCGGTGGCGGCGGCCTGGATCACCGGGCCGTCCATCACCGGATCGGAGTAGGGCACGCCGACCTCGACCACGTCGCAGCCGGCGTCGATCATGCCGGTCAGCAGGTCGGCGGAACCCTCGACGGTCGGGTAGCCCGCGGGGAGATAACCCACGAGCGCGCCGCGTCCCTCGGCCCTGGTCTTCTCGAACACCTCAGCAAGACTCATGACGCCCCCTCGCCCGCTCCGCAGCGCCGGAACGCTCCGCAGGCTCCGCTACACCGGCGCCCTCCGCGGGCGATGTGCCGTCCTGAACATCGATGATTCGCTCCGCAAGCTCCGCTCATGACGAGAACCCGAAGTACGACGCGGCGGTGTCCATGTCCTTGTCCCCTCGCCCGGAAAGGCACACCACGATGAGCCCGTCCTGGCCCAGCTCCTGGCCGAGCTTCAGCGTGCCGGCCAGCGCGTGCGCCGACTCGATGGCCGGGATGATGCCCTCGGTGCGGGAGAGCAGCTGGAACGCCGCCATGGCCTCGTCGTCGGTGACCGGGTGGTACTCGGCGCGGCCGGTGTCCTTGAGCCACGCGTGCTCCGGCCCGACGCCCGGGTAGTCCAGGCCGGCCGAGATCGAGTACGCCTCGACGGTCTGGCCGTCCTCGTCCTGCAGCAGGTAGGACATCGCGCCGTGCAGCATGCCTGGTGTGCCCTCGCTGAGCGTGGCGCCGTGCTCGCCGGAGGAGATGCCGTGGCCGCCCGGCTCGTAGCCAACGAGCCGCACGGACGGGTCGTCGATGAAACCGTGGAAGATGCCGATCGCGTTGGAGCCGCCGCCGACACACGCGGTGACGGCGTCCGGCAGCCGGCCCGCCTTCTCCAGGACCTGCTCGCGGGCCTCCTGGCCGATGACCTTGTGGAAGTTCCGCACCATCATCGGGAACGGGTGCCCGCCGGCCGCCGTGCCCAGCAGGTAGTGCGTGCTGTCGACGTTCGCCACCCAGTCGCGCAGCGCCTCGTTGATGGCGTCCTTGAGCGTGCGGGAGCCGGTGGTCACCGGGATGACCTCGGCGCCGAGCAGCCGCATGCGGGCCACGTTCAGCGCCTGTCGCTTCGTGTCGACCTCGCCCATGTAGACGACGCAGTCGAGGCCGAGCAGCGCGCAGGCGGTGGCGGTGGCCACGCCGTGCTGGCCGGCGCCGGTCTCGGCGATGACCCGCTTCTTGCCCATCCGCTTGGTGAGCAACGCCTGGCCCAGCACATTGTTGATCTTGTGTGAGCCGGTGTGGTTGAGGTCCTCGCGCTTGAGGAAGATCCGTGCGCCACCGGCGTGCTCTGCGAACCTCGGGGCCTCGGTGAGCAGCGACGGGCGGCCGGCGTAGTCGCGGAGCAGCCGGTTGAACTCGTCGAGGAAGTCGGGGTCGACCCTGGCCTTCTCGTAGACGGCGGCCAGCTCGTCCATGGCCGCGATCAGGGCCTCGGGCAGGAACCGGCCGCCGTACGGGCCGAAGTGGCCACGCTCGTCCGGGTCGTGTGCTTCGTCGTGCTCGTGGGGCTTCTTGTCGGTCACTACCTGTGTCTCAGCCTCGGTCTTCGTCTCCGTCACCGGCTCGGCCTGGGGCACGCCGGGTGCGACCCGGCGGTGACCAGCTGGACCAGCGCCGCCTTCGGGTCCGGGGCGGACACCAGGCTCTCGCCGACGAGAACCGCGTCGGCGCCAGCGCCGGCGTGGGTCATCAGGTCACCCGGCCCGCGGATGCCGGACTCGGCGATCTTGATGGTCTCGAACGGCAGACCCGGCGCGAGCCGGCCGAACACCTCGCGGTCGACCTCGAGGGTGTGCAGGTCACGCGCGTTGATGCCGATCACGGACGCGCCTGCCTCGAGCGCCCTGTCGGCCTCCTCGGCCGAGTGCACCTCGACCAGCGCGGTCATGCCGAGTGACTCGACCCGGTCGAGCAGTCCGACCAGCGTCGGCTGGTCGAGTGCCGCGACGATCAGCAGCACGATGTCGGCGCCGTGCATGCGCGCCTCGTGCACCTGGTAGGTCGAGACCGTGAAGTCCTTGCGCAGCAAGGGGACGTCGACGACCGCGCGGACCGCGTCGAAGTCGTCGAGCGAGCCGCCGAACCTGCGCTGCTCGGTAAGCACGCTGATCACTCGCGCACCCGCGTCGGCGTAGTCCTTGGCCAGTGTCGCCGGGTCGGCGATCGTCGCCAGCTCACCCTTCGACGGGCTGCGCCGCTTGATCTCCGCGATGACGCTGATGTCGACGCCACGCAGTGCCGAGATGGCGTCCCGTGGCGGCGGCGCCTTGGTGGCGCGCTCCTTCACGACGTCGAACGGCAGCGCGGCCTCGCGCACCGCGAGGTCGGCCCGGACACCTTCGATGATCGACTCGAGGACACTCACTGGCCACGCTCGCTGGTCGGTCCCGGCTTCAGAGTGGCCGACTCCGATGAATCGCTCGTGCTATCCGTCACCAGCCCTGCCCCTTCCCGCTCAAGGGATGCTAACCCCGTCCCTTTGCGGCACTTTGCAGGGGTTCGGGTTCGGGGCTCATTCCCTGGTGGGATCCTCGCCGTGGGACAGGTCGTCCCACATGTCCTTGTCACTGTCGCCGGACCTGCGCTCGGTGTTAGCGAGTTGGTACCGGCTGCCCATGGTCGGCAGGTCGCGGGCGTACCGGACGATCAACGCGCCGGCGGCGACGAACAACACGCCGCCGAGCAACGCGAGTCCCCGCCCGGTGAACAGGTTGAACTCACCGGCCGTCGACACGGCGCGCCAGCACACGAAACCTCCCGCGACCACGACGATCGCGCCGAGAAGGCGGCGCGTCCAGCCGCCGACCGCGAACACGCCGGCGAGGCTGGCCAGGGCGAGCAGGGCAATCGCGGTGAAGCTGGGCCCACCGGTGCCACCGGCACTGCCCGTGTCCACCCAGCTGATCCCGGTGGCGCCCCACAGCGCGGCCGCCGTGCCGAGCAGCAACACCGCGAGAATCCACAGTGGACGCCGGGTCTTCACGGGGGGCCGCCTCCTTTCGGCTTCTTCCTGCCGCACCAGGGAACGTTCAGCCATCCGCTGCCGGGCGCATGGTCGCGGCGGTGGCGATCGCGGCGAGCACCGCGCCGGCCTTGTTGACGCACTCGTCGTCCTCAGCCAGCGGGTTGGAGTCGGCCACGATTCCGCCGCCGGCCTGGACGTAGGCCGTGCCGTCACGCATGAGCGCGGTCCGGATGGCGATGGCGGTGTCGGCGTCGCCGGCGAAGTCGAGATAGCCGACCACGCCGCCGTACAGGCCGCGGCGGGTGGGTTCCAACTCCTCGATCAGCTCCATCGCACGAGGTTTCGGCGCGCCGGACAGTGTGCCGGCGGGGAAGCACGCTGCGACGGCGTCGTAGGCGGTCCTGCCCTCGGCAAGTTCACCCGTAACGGTGGACACGATGTGCATGACGTGGCTGTAGCGCTCGATGCGGAAGAAGTCGACGACGTGCACCGACCCCGGCTTGCAGACGCGACCGAGGTCGTTGCGCCCCAGGTCGACGAGCATGAGGTGCTCGGCCCGCTCCTTGTCGTCGGCGAGGAGGTCCTTCTCGAGCAGTGCGTCCTCGTCGGGATCCGCGCCACGCCACCGAGTTCCCGCGATCGGGTGAGTCGTGGCCTGCCCGTCGCGCACGGTGACCAGCGACTCGGGACTGGAGCCCACGATGTCGAAGCCGTCGAGGCGCAGCAGGTACATGTACGGGCTGGGGTTGGTGGCCCGCAGCACGCGGTAGACGTCGAGCGGGTCGGCGTCGGTGGTCATCTCGAACCGTTGGGAGAGGACGACCTGGAAGGCCTCACCCGCGCGAATGGCCTCTTTGGCGACCTCGATAGCCGCGACGTGCTCCTCCCGGGTCCGCCGGCGCACGTACTCGGGCTTCGGCCGCTCGTAGACGGCCACCGTCGCCGGCGCCGGTGCGTGCAGCGCGCGGGTCATCTCGTCGAGGCTGCGGAGGGCGTTGTCGTAGGCCGCGTCCACCCGTTCGGGGCTGTCGTCCCAGTTCACCGCGTTGGAGATGAGGGTGATCGTGCCCTCGTGATGGTCCAGTGCCGCCAGGTCGGTGGCGAGGAGCATTACCAGTTCTGGCAGGTGCAGGTCGTCCGTGGTCAGGTCCGGCAGGCGTTCCAGGCGGCGGACCGAGTCGTAGCCGATGAAGCCGACCATGCCGCCGGTCAGCGGCGGGAGGCCGGGCAGGGGGTCGGTGTGCAGGCGCTGCACCGTTTCGCGGAGCGCGGCCATGGGGTCACCGCCCTGCGGGAGCCCTACCGGCGGCGTGCCGGTCCAGACGGCCTCGCCGTTCTGCTCGGTCAGCGCGGCGGCGGAACGGACCCCGACGAACGACCAGCGCGACCAGGAGCGCCCGTTCTCGGCCGACTCGAAGAGGAAGGTCCCGGGCCGGCCAGCGGCCAGCTTGCGGTAGACCCCGACGGGCGTCTCGGCGTCCGCGAGCACGCGCCGCACGACGGGGATGACCCGCCGGTCCACCGCGAGCTGCCGGAACTCCTCCCGCGACGGGCTGACCACCCCGAGCCCGACGGCGGGCGCGGCGGCTTCGATCACACTGACCATTCGTCCATTCTGCCGGTCCGGTCCTGGTCGGCCGGCACCCCCTGAATTCATCTAACGTTGAAAAATTTTGCTGCCTCGCGCATGATGGTGGTGTGACGGAGAAGACGCAAGCGACCCGGCGGCGAGGGCGCCGTCCCGGCGGGGCGGACACGCGGGAGGCGCTGGTCAACGCCGCCCGCGAGGTGTTCGTGGAACAGGGCTACGACGGCGCCACGGTGCGCGCGATCGCCACCCGAGCAGGCGTCGACGCCGCGATGGTCAACCACTGGTTCGGCGGCAAGGAAGGCCTCTTCGCCGAGGCGGTGCTCAAGCTGCCGTTCAACCCGAAGGACGTCGTCGAACGCCTGCTAGCCGTCGAGGCGGACGACATCGGCGAAGCCATCGTGCGTAACTTCCTGACCATCTGGGACAACTCCAGGGGCGGGATCTTCACCGCGCTCATGCGCAGCGTCACCAGTCACGAGGAGGCGGCGAGGGCACTGAAGGACTTCTTCTTCAAGCACGTCTTCACGCACGTCATCGCCAAGCTGGCGCCGGACAACCACGAGTTCCGGGCAACCCTGGTCGGCACCCAGATCGTCGGCATGGGCATGGTCCGCTACGTGGTGAAGTTCGAACCCCTCGCGTCAGCCGACATCGACACCATGGTCGCCGCCATCGCGCCCACGTTCCAGCGCTACATCACCGGAAAGATCGACTAGGTGGCTGGGCTTTCCGGCAGGGTCACTGAACGGCCCCCAGGGAGTAGCCCCATCCGATCCGTCTGCTTCCCCCGCCGAGCGCAGCGCCACTGCCTCAGTGATGTCGTCCTGGCCAGCGAATGTCGCGGCCCCGACATCGCTTGAGCGGTTTCATGATCAACGCCAACACAGATGGTTGCGCAGGCATCCCCCACCCATACCCGGGGGGCCACCCCGAGGCCATCGTACCAACCGACAAAGACAAAACCCCAGGTCGCGGCCCCCTGTGGACAACTTTCTCACGCGAGTTCGAGCGAATGGGACACTCGTGCGCCTGCCTACCTTGCCGGGGGCCTGAATCCGCTCGGTGTTCGCTGGCGTCTGATGCCCGTGCCCTTCCGGCCGCCGTGCGTGGTCACCTCGAATCCGGGGGGGCGTGCCCGTCGTCCGGCGCGCGTTGACCTGTGCTCGGCCTCTTTCCTGCGCGTGGCATACCTCGCACCGGCCGGGCCTGTGTGCTCGCCGGTCCGGTCCGTCGGGGTCCCGTCAGAGCAGGCGGTCCTCGTCGAAGCACGTTGATGCGCCTGTGTGGCAGGCCGCGCCTTCCTGGTCGACGACCAGCAGGATGGTGTCGCCGTCGCAGTCGAGGCGGACCTCGTGTACCTGCTGGGTGTGTCCCGAGGTCTCGCCCTTCACCCACAGTTTGCCCCGGCTGCGCGAGAAGTACGTGGCTCGGCGGGTCTCCAGTGTGAGTGCCAGCGCCTCGTCGTTCATCCACGCGACCATCAGCACCTCGCCGGTGCCTCGGCGTTGCGTGACCGCGCACACCAGACCATCGGCGTTGCGCTTGAGCCGGTCGGCGATCTTGGGGTCCAAAGTGGTCATCGGACGACCACTTCCGCTTCCCGCAACGCGTTCTTGACCTCGCTGATGCGTAGTTGTCCAAAGTGGAAGACGCTGGCGGCGAGCACCGCGTCGGCACCGGCGGCCACTGCCGGCGGGAAATGTGCCACGTCACCGGCGCCACCCGAGGCGATCAGCGGCACGTCCACCTCGGCGCGCACCATGCGGATCAGTTCGAGGTCGAAGCCGGCCCTGGTGCCGTCGGCGTCCATGGAGTTCAGCAGGATCTCCCCCACCCCGAGTTCCTGCCCGCGTGCGGCCCACTCGACGGCGTCGATGCCCGTGCCCTTCCGGCCGCCGTGCGTGGTCACCTCGAAGCCGGACAGCGTGCCCGGCGCCCGGCGCGCGTCGACCGACAGCACGATGCACTGCGCCCCGAACCGTTGCGACGCCTCGGAAAGCAGCTCCGGCCGCAGGATCGCCGCAGTGTTGATCGACACCTTGTCGGCGCCTGCCCGCAGCAGCCGGTCCACATCGGACACCTCACGCACGCCACCGCCGACCGTCAGCGGGATGAACACCTGCTCGGCGGTGCGGCGCACCACGTCGAAGGTGGTCTCCCGGTCATGCGAGGACGCCGTGACGTCCAGGAACGTCAGCTCGTCCGCGCCCTCGGCGTCGTAGGCACGCGCCAACTCGACCGGATCGCCCGCGTCGATCAGGTTGGTGAAGTTGACACCTTTGACGACGCGCCCGGCGTCGACGTCCAGACAGGGGATCACCCGGACCGCTACTGACATGCCGTCGAGCCTACGTGGCGGATACTTGCGGTCGAAGAGAGGAGCGGATGTGGCGCGGACCGGCCGGCGACCGGGGCAGACCCAGACCAAGGAGGACATCCTGGCGGCGGCCCGCAACCAGTTCGCCGCACGCGGCTACGGCGGTGCCACGATCCGCGGCATCGCCGCCGAGGCCGGCGTGAACC
This sequence comes from Actinophytocola sp., assembly GCF_036378875.1. Classification (GTDB taxonomy): domain Bacteria; phylum Actinomycetota; class Actinomycetes; order Mycobacteriales; family Pseudonocardiaceae; genus Actinophytocola. Next base: position 49,944 of record NZ_DASUVO010000044.1, on the reverse strand, counting down.
CCGCGCTCGTGCACCACTACTTCGGCTCGAAGGACCAGGTGTTCGTCGCGGCGCTCAACCTGCCGTTCAACCCGTCCGCGCTGGTGGAGACCATCCTGGACGGACCCCGCGAGCGGGCGGGCGAGCGCGTCGTGCGGCTCTTCCTCGGCCTGTGGCGCGAGCCGGAGACCCGCGCCCCGTTCCTGGCGCTGCTTCGCTCGGTCGCGACCAGTCCGGAGGTCGCCAGGCAGCTGCGAACGTTCCTCGAGACCGCCGTGCTGACGAAGATGGCCGCCGCTCTCGACCTCCCGCTCCTGCGGTTGACCGCCGCCGCCTCCCAGATGCTCGGCCTCGCGATGGTTCGCTACGTCCTGTCCGCCGAGCCGATGGCCTCAGCCACCGACGACGAGGTGGTCGACCTGATCGGACCGGTCATCCAGGGCTACCTCACCCCCTGACCACCGCGGTCGGCCGGGCACCTCGACAGAGCATGTGCGACTCCTTTCCGGGTTGACTCGAGAGTTCAACAGGCGCAGAATTAAACGCATGGCTAATTCCAGCGCCATCATCGTGGATGGCCTGTTTGTGCGGCGAGGAGCGCGCACTGTGCTGCGCGACGTCAGCTTCGCGGTTCCTCGCGGATCTATTACCGGGCTCCTCGGGCCCAGTGGTTGTGGCAAGACGACGCTCATGCGGTCCGTTGTCGGGGTGCAGATCGTGGAGGCCGGCACCGTCACCGTGCTCGGCGAGCCCGCCGGCAGTCCCCGGTTGCGCGACAAGATCGGTTACGCCACACAGAATCCGTCCGTCTACGCGGATCTCACGGTCAGCGAGTCCCTGCGCTACTTCGCTTCGGTTCTACGCGCGCCGGCAGGTGACGTGGCTCGCGTGATCGACGAGGTCGGCCTTGGCACGCATGCCCACCACATCGTCGGCGAACTGTCCGGCGGGCAGCTCAGCCGCGCGAGCCTCGCGGTCGCACTGCTGGGGCGACCAGAGCTGCTCGTGCTCGACGAGCCGACCGTCGGACTCGATCCTGTCCTGCGCGAGGAGCTGTGGACGCTCTTCCGCACGCTGGCCGATCGCGGTGTCACGTTGCTCGTGTCCAGCCACGTGATGGACGAGGCCGCCCGGTGCGAGCGGCTGCTGCTCATGCGCGACGGCGGGATCCTCGCCGACGACACACCCCAAGCCCTGCGCACGACCACAGGCGCGCACGATCTCGAGCAGGCGTTCCTCACGCTTGTCCGCCAACAGGAGGCACTCGCATGAACATGACGTTCGCGCTGGCCACCGCCCGGCGCATCCTCACCCAGCTGCGACACGACCACCGCACGGTCGCGATGATGGTGTTGGTTCCTTCGCTGCTGATGGTCCTCCTTCGGTTCGTGTTCAACACGGAGCAGGCGTTCAGCGCGGCCGCGCCCGCGTTGCTCGCCGTGTTCCCGTTCGCGATCATGTTCATCGTCACGTCGATCACCACCCTGCGTGAACGCACGACGGCGACCCTCGAACGCCTGATGACGTTGCCGATCGGCAAGTTCGACCTGCTGTTCGGCTACGCGATCGCGTTCGGCGTGGTCGCGGTGCTCCAGGTGTTGGTGGCCACCGGGATTTCCTTGACCTGGCTGGGTTTGGAGATCGACGGCTCGGTGTGGTTGCTCATGCTGATCGCCGCGCTGGACGCACTGCTCGGCACCGCACTCGGCTTGTTCGCGAGCGCGTTCGCCCGCACCGAGTTCCAGGCAGTGCAGTTCATGCCGGCGATCGTGATGCCCCAGGTCCTCCTCTGTGGATTGTTCGCACCGAGGGAGTCGATGACCCCGGTGCTGGAGTGGTTGTCGAACGTGATGCCACTATCGTATGCCGTCGACGCGCTCGAATCAGTCACACGTTCGAATGAACTCGATGGGGTACTCACGCGGAATCTCGTAATCGTCGCTGGTAGCGGCGTTCTGGCCCTGATCCTGGGCGCCGCGACACTTCGGCGCCGCACTCCCTGACCGCACAGCCTCGTCCACTCCGGATTCGTTCACGGTGGACCTGGATCTCGCGGGTCTGCGCTGAGAGCCGTCACAGTTACCCGTGGGTACTGTTCCGGATATGTCGGATCTCGAGCGGCTCGGCCGCGGGAGCTATCTCCTGGTCACCACGTTCCGGAAGGACGGAACGCCGGTGCCAACGCCGGTGTGGGTCGGGCGGGACGGGAATGAACTGATCGTCTGGACGCAGGCCTCGGCCGGCAAGGTGAAGCGGGTGCGGAACAACCCGGTGGTCGAGCTGACCGCGTGTGACGCGCGGGGGAAGCCGCGCGGGGAAACCCTCAAGGGGACCGCGCGGATCCTGGACCACGACGACACCGAGCGGGGGCGTCAGGTGCTGCGGAAGAAGTACGGCGTCGCCGGGCGGGTGGTGATCGGGTCAAGCAAGCTCTTCCGTGGCAAGGATGGCACCGTCTGCCTGGCGATCACGCTTGATCAGTGACCGCCGCCAGCGCCTCCGGCAGCGTGAAGGCACCCGCGTACAGCGCCTTGCCGATGATCGCGCCCTCCACGCCAAGCGGGGCCAGGGCGGACAGTGCTCGCAGGTCGTCGAGGCTGGACACGCCGCCGGAGGCCACCACCGGGGCCTTCGCGCGCTCGCACACCTCGCGTAGCAGCTCGAGGTTGGGGCCCTTCAGCGTGCCGTCCTTGCTGACGTCCGTGACCACGTACCGGGCACAGCCGTCCTGCTCCAGCCGAGCCAGCACCGTCCACAGGTCGCCACCGTCCTCGGTCCAGCCCTTCGTGGCCACCCGCCAACCGCCCGAATCGTCGGCGCGTACGTCCAGGCCCACCGCGACGCGCTCGCCGTACGACGCGATCACCTCGGTGCACCACGCAGGGTTGGTGACCGCGGCGGTGCCCAGGTTCACCCGTGCGCAGCCGGTGGCCAGCGCGGCCTCCAGGGACGCGTCGTCGCGGATGCCGCCGGTCAGTTCGACCTGAACGTCGAGCCGGGTCACGATCTCCGCCAGTTGGGCGCGGTTGTCGCCCGTGCCGAAGGCCGCGTCCAGGTCGACGAGGTGGACCCACTCCGCGCCTGCCTCCTGCCAGGCCAGCGCCGCGTCCAGCGGATCGCCGTAGCCGGTCTCGGTGCCGGACCGACCCTGGAACAGGCGAACGGCACTGCCGTCGCGCACATCGACTGCCGGTAGGAGCGTGAACGTCACGCGCGCAGCGTACCTAGAGGTTCTTCAACCAGTTCGTGAGCAGGTGAGCACCCGCGTCGCCGGACTTCTCCGGGTGGAACTGGGTCGCCGACAACGCACCGTTCTCAGCCGCGGCCACGAAATCACAGCCGTGCGTCGCCCATGTCACCTTCGGGGCCGGCATGGGTGGCTCCGGCGCCAGCTCCCACTGACGGACCGCGTACGAGTGCACGAAGTAGAACCGCGTCGACCCGTCGAGACCGTCGAACAGCACCGAGTCCGCCGGCGCGCGGACCGTGTTCCATCCCATGTGCGGCACGATCTCGGCGTCCAGCCGCTCGACGGTGCCAGGCCACTCGCCACAGCCCTCGGTGCGCACGCCGTGCTCGATGCCCAGTTCGAACAGGATCTGCATGCCGACGCACACGCCGAGCACCGGCCGGCCGCCGGCCAGGCGCTGGCCGATGATCCGCTCCCCGGCCACCGAGCGCAGTCCGTCCATGCACGCGGCGAACGCGCCGACACCGGGCACGACCAGGCCGTCGCACTCCAGGGCCGCATGGCGGTCGCTGGTCACCTCGACGTCCGCGCCGACCCGGCGCAGCGCGCGCTCGGCCGACCTCAGGTTGCCTGATCCGTAATCCAGTACGACGACTTTTGCCACCCCTCAAGGTTACGGGGTCAGCTCCGACACGACGTTCGACATTTCCCCATAGTGGAACGCGCGCACTCGAAAGGTGTCGGAGGTCTCGCCGGTCAGGCCGGCGTAGTTGACGTCCGGGTCGACCACGAACGCGACCTCGAACTCACCGCCGGCCTCGCGTTCGATGAGGAACCCGGCCTCGTCGGTCGAGTTGTCCGTCCACATGAGTCGCCGCGCGTCCGCACCGACAGAATCGACGCGGAGGTTCGACGGCGTGCCACCGGGCGACGGCGCGGCGAGCGGGTCCGGCACCGTCCGGGGCACCAGCCAGTCCTCGCCCTCGACACGATCCGTTGCCGGCACGGCGGAAACCGCATCGGACGCGGGACCTTCGATCGGGCGAACGCGGTAGTAGAAGGTGGTCGCCGGCATCAGGTCCGGGTGCAGGTAGCGGTGCCGCGACCTCGGTAGGAAGTCGAGCACCGTGTACCGGCCGTCGACCTCGGTGGCGAACTCGACGACGACGTCACCCCGCTGACCCTCCCACGTCAGGGTGACGTCGTCGCCCGTCAGTTCGCTGGACAACTGGATGCTCTGCGTGGCGGCCGGCGAGCAACCCGCCGCGACGCAGAGCAGTACCGCCGCCCTACTTGCGCCAGAAGCGAATGTCACTCCACACCACCGTGATCGGCCCGGCGCCGCTGTTCGTGCGGTAGGCGCCGAACTTGTCGTAGAAGTCGCCGCCCTCGCTGTCGACGGTGTGCTTGCGCGAGCCGTTGATATAGGTCCGATGTTCGCCGCCCACGACGTGGACGGTGTTCACCCGGACCGTGGTGCCCACGGTCGCGCCGGTGGCGATCGTGTCGCCGCCGTGGACCGCGTAGAGCCGGCCGCCGCGCTCGACGGCGAGCATGAAGTACGCGCCGCCGTGGAACGTCTGCTTGAGACTGATGCGGGTGCCGGTCTGGCTGGTGATCCGGAAGAAGCCCTGGAACTGTCGCGTGCCGCTCGAGTAGGTGGCGTACCGGCGCTCGGCGCGCTGGTCACCACTCGATGTCGAGCAGGTCAATGTGAAAGTCAAGTTGTTGACGTCGCCGCAGCCGCGCTCCTGGACGCTGAAGGTCGGCGCGTAGGACGTCCAGGTGCCCGACTCGACCTGGGCGGCGGCGGGCAGTGCCGAGGCGAGCATGAGCGCGACGGCCGCGCCCAGGCTGGGGAGAAGTTTCATTGGCGTACCCCGATCAGGAAGGCAGGTTAACTAACCGTGGCCACCCGGCCACGGTACGCCAAGATCGCGCTTTGGTCTAGACCAGAACGATCAATCATCGGATGAATTCGCGGACGGCGGCGGCGATCCCCTGCGGATCGAGGCCGTGGACCGCATCGTGCTCCTCTGCCGTTCCGTACGCGCGCACCTCGATGTCGCGGCGGACTCCGAGCGCACGCAGCCGGAGTCCCACGTCGTCGAACGCGGCGGTCACCTCATGGGCGGACGTGCCGGCCAGGTAGGACTCGACGAGCACGACGTCCGTGTGACCCGCGGCCCGCAGGCCGTGGCGGTCGAACGGGCGGACCGTCGAGGCGTACAGCACGGTGACGTCCAGGTCGGCGGTGGCGGCGAGCACGTTGTCGAGCACGGGGCCGACCGCGACGACCGTGCCGCGACCGCCAGCACGCACCACGGTGAACCCGCCGGTCGTGGGGTGCGCGTGACTGTTCTGCCTGGTGGAAAGCCGCAGGTAGACGCGGTCGTCGCCAGTCAGCGCCGCCGGCAGGAGCGCGGCGACCTCGTCCGGGTGGCCGGGAACGTGCACGGTCCAGCCGGGCAGGGTGTCGAGGAGCGCGACATCGCCGGGGCCCTGGTGTGTGCGGCCCCACACCGGGTCGTCGTAGGAGCCGCCGATGCTGACGAGCACGGCGCCGACGTCCTGGTGCCCGAGGTCGAGCTTGATCTGCTCGAACGGGCGCTCGACGAGGAACGGCGTGTAGCTGTGCACGACCGGCCGCATACCGGTGAGCGCCAGTCCCCCGGCCACGCCGACCATCGCCTGCTCGCGGATGCCGACGTTCAGCACGCGGTGCGGGTGACGGGCGCGGGCCGGCGCGAACGCGGCGGCGGAGATGTCGGCCGTGACGACCGCGAGCCGTGGGTCGTCGTCGAGCGCGGCGGTCACGGTGTCCACAAAGGTCTGTCGCATCGTCATCCCTCCCGAATCGTTGCCACCACGGCCTTCGGACCGTCGTGGCGTGCGGTCAGCGCGGCGTGCAGGGCGTCGTGGTCGCGACCGTCCACGGTGGTCGCGTGCCAGCCCTCGACGGCGAACCGGCTGGCGATGCCGCCCGGCCAGCCGTGGCTCGCGGAGCCGTTGTCGATGGCGATGGCGGTCATTCGGTCGAGGTGGAGCCGGCTCGCGAGCGCGATGGCCTCGTGGTTGCTGCCCTCGTCCAGCTCGCCGTCGCCGACGAGCACGTAAACCCGTGGCTTGTGGCGGTTCTGCGCACGCAGGCCGAGCGCGGTGCCGACGGCGAGCGCGAGGCCGTGGCCGAGGGAGCCGCTGCCGATCTCGACGCCGGACACCAGCGTGCGGTCCGGGTGCTGGCCGAGCGGCGAAGCGAAGGTGGTCCAGTCGTCGAGGGTGGCGGGGTCGAGGAACCCCTTGGCCGCGAGGACGGCGTAGTACGCCATCGGGCCGTGGCCCTTGGAGAGCAGGAACCGGTCGCGGTCGGGGTCGTCGACGGTGGCCGGCGAGATGTCGAGCACGCGGTCGTAGAGCACCCACAGAACGTCCAATGTGGACGCGGCGGCCCATTCGTGCTTCTCGTCGCCGGTCATGCGCCGGAACAGGCCGGCGAGGTCGAGAGCGGTCGTCGTCATGCGGACGAGAATGCGACTTCGAGCACACTGGAGGTCAAGCCCGAGTACCTCGACCTAGGTGGAGGTCGCGAGTAGTGTCGGGACCTGTGTCGAAACTGCCCGACCACCTGACGATCGGCGAGGTCTCGCGGCGCAGCGGCGTGCCACACACGGCGCTGCGGTTCTACGAGGAACGCGGGCTGATCCAGTCCGAGCGCACCGCCGGTAACCAGCGGAAATACCCACGTGCCGTACTGCGGCGGCTCGCGTTCATCCGCACCGCCCAGCGAGTCGGGCTGAGCCTCGAGGAGATCCGCGACGCGCTCGCGACGCTGCCGGAGGGCCGCACCCCGACGAAGGCCGACTGGGCGCGACTGTCGAACGTGTGGCGCGGCGAGTTGGACGCCCGGATCGACGCGATGCAGCGGCTGCGTGACCGGCTGACGGCATGCATCGGGTGCGGGTGCCTGTCGCTGAAGTCGTGCCACCTGATCAACAAGGAGGACCTGCTCGCGGCGTACGGGCCAGGGGCGCCGCGGTTGAAAGCGGCCACCGAGGGCGGAATCTGAGCCCCCGGCGGCCTCCGGCCCCCGGTTTCCAGCGTACGGGCGACCCCCGACAGTCAAGCGGGTGAGAACGGCAACGGGGAACGGTTTCACCCACCGAACCCGCGCGAATGGTCCATTCGTGCGCCAGGGGGTCCCCCGATTTCCACGCTACCAACGTGCACCGACGGTTTCGGGCACCGCGCACCACCGCCTGTGGACAAGCCCGCGTGTCCAACGCCCGGCATCCGCGTGTCCAACACTCAGGACCCGCGTGTCCAACAATGCCGACCGCCGAGTTCAACAGTTCAAGCACCCGACTGACTTTGTTCAACTCAATTGAACACGCGGGTCGGAGCCGTTGGACCTGGTGGCTGCACGACTGACCGGCGTGCGACGATCTGGCTATCCCGGACAACCGGCGTTCCTGGCGCCTGAGGCTCGGTGGGCCGAACCGGTGGAGGTAGGCGGGAGCCCGCAGGCGAGGCGCGCGGTCTGGGTCCTCAGTAGTCCCACTGGAGTCGGTGCGCTGTGGTCGCGTCAGCGGAGAGGTTGAACAGCGAATGAAACACGTCAGGGTGGAAGCGACCGCGACCGGCAACCTCCTTGACCCTGATGCATATCTTGGTCTGTTGCCCACGCTGGCCGGCGCTCTTCCGCGTGGCGCGCGGGCGTTCGCTGCCGATCCGGATCATTACGACTTCTTCAGCCGGCGGTGTGTCAAGGACCTCTCGCCCGACACGCTGCTGCGCGGAGCAACCGCTGGCGAGGAGTGGCTGCAACTTGGCTTCCGCCACCACTGCTGGAAGCACGAAGAAGACCTGAGTATTCGCTATGTGGACGTCAACAGTTCAGCCTCGACACGGACACCCAGTCCGACTGGGCCAGCTTCGGTGCGGTCACGTTGGATGAGGTCCTGCCCCACGAGCACGGATGCAGCCATGAGATCGGCTCCTCGACGGATCGCTCACCGTCGTCAGCCGGGACTTGATCGCGACCTGGACCGAAGCTGGCTGTCCGGACAAGCCGTCGAGTAGCTGACCTCGTCGTCTTGTTTGCCGACGGGTGGGGCCGGAGGGCAACAGGGGCGGTCAGCTTTGGGCTCGGTTAGCTCGCCACTCTCGGATTACCTCTTCCACATCCAGTGGGCCCATGCGTAGTGGTGGGCCCACTTGTGGACCGCGGTGGGCGGCGAGGATGCGTTTGTTGAGGTCCGCCACGCTTGTGCGGACCTCACGCTCGTCGCGGAGCTTGGCCAGGCGTTCGGGTAGTGCCGCCACCTCTTTCGGGATGGCGAGCGACGGCGGTAGCAACACGCTCGTGTCGTGGTTCTCGTCGCGGAGCTTCTGTAGCACCCACTCGACGGCGCCGCCCTGGCGTTTCGGCAGTGGCTTGCCGGCGCCCGGGAGGTTGTCCATCTCGCCGCGTTCCTGGGCCAGGCGGATCTGGCGGTCGACCCAGTGCTCGACCGGCATCCCTGGTGGCTTCCTGTCGGTCATGCCTCCATGATGCGCCTGCGGTCAGGACACCATCCAGATGATCGCGCCACCCACCGCCACCGCCGCGCAGATGCCCAGGACCACGGCCAGGACCTTCGCGGTCTTGTACGTCGAGTACACGCCGCCCACGAGGAACCCGGCTACCGCGATCAGGCCGATGACGACCACTTCCTTGGACACTAGAGGGTGCCCTTCGTGCTCGGGATGCCGTGTTGGCGCGGGTCGGCCTCCGAGGCGGCACGCAGTGCGCGGGCCACCGCCTTGTACTGGGCTTCCGTGATGTGGTGCGGGTCGCGGCCGTGGATGACGCGGACGTGCAACGCGATCCTGGCGTGGAAGGCCAGCGACTCGAACACGTGTCGGTTGAGGACGGTCGGGTAGTTGTTGCCCACCACGAAACCCGTCAGCAGCTCCGGCTCGCCCGTCAGCACGCAGTACGGCCGGCCGGACACGTCGACCGCGGCGTGGGCCAGGCACTCGTCCATCGGGATCCATGCGTCACCGAAACGGCGGATGCCACGCTTGTCGCCCAGGGCCTTGCCGACGGCCTCGCCGAGCACGATGGCCACGTCCTCGACCGTGTGGTGGGCGTCGATCTCGACGTCGCCCTTCGCCTGCACCGTCAGGTCGAACATGCCGTGGGCGCCGAACGCGGTCAGCATGTGGTCGTAGAACGGGACGCCGGTGGACACATCCACCTTGCCCGAGCCGTCCAGGTCGATCTCCACGACCACCGACGACTCCTTGGTGGTCCGCTCCACCCGACCGATCCGGTTCACCTGACGATCTCCTTACTGGCGGCGAGGAACGCGTCGTTCTCCGCCGGCGTGCCGATGCTCACCCGCAGGTGTCCTGGGATACCGACGTCGCGGATCAGGACCCCTTGGTCCAGATAGGACCGCCAGGTCGCCGGCGCGTCCGCGAACTGTCCGAAGAGGACGAAGTTGGCGTCGCTCGGCACGACCGAGAAACCCAGGTCCCGCAACGACTCCATCACGCGGTCGCGTTCGTCGGACAGCTTGTGCACGGAGGCGAGTGTGTCCTCGGCGTGCCGCAGTGCCGCGCGGGCCGCTGCCTGCGTCACCGTCGACAGGTGGTAGGGCAGCCGTACCAGCAGCAGCGCGTCGACCATGGCCGGCGCCGCCGCCAGATAGCCGAGGCGGCCGCCGGCGAACGCGAACGCCTTGCTCATCGTGCGAGACACGATCAACTTCGCCGGATAGTCCGCGAGCAGGCCCACCGCGCTCGCCTGCGACGAGAACTCCGCGTACGCCTCGTCGACCACGATCAAGCCAGGCGCCGCCTCGATCAGCGCCCGCAGCTCGTCGAGCGGGATGGAGCCGCCCGTCGGGTTGTTCGGACTCGTCACGAACGCGATGTCGGGCCGGTGCGCGGCGAGCACGTCGGCTGCTGCCGCGGTGTCGAGCGTGAAGTCCGCGCGGCGTGGGGTCGGCGCCCACTCGGTACGCGTGCCGGCCGCGATGATCGGGTGCATCGAGTACGACGGCTCGAACCCAAGCGCCGTGCGGCCGGGACCGCCGAACGCCTGGAGGATCTGCTGCAGGATCTCGTTGGAACCGTTGGCTGCCCACAGGTTCTCGACGGTCAGCGGCACCCCGGTCGACGCCGAGAGGTACGCCGCGAGGTCGGTCCGCAGCGCCGTCGCGTCCCGGTCCGGGTAGCGGTGCAGCGAGGCGGCCGCCTCCGCGACCGCCTGCGTCACGTCCGCGACAAGCGCGGGTGGCGGCGGGTAGGGGTTCTCGTTGGTGTTGAGCCGATATTCGACGTCCAGCTGCGGCGCGCCGTAGGGCGTGCGACCACGCAGGTCATCACGTAACGGCAGATCCGACAGGGACACGGAAGAGCCGAGAACGTGGTCACTCCGCAAGCCGCGTTCCGAGATCACGCCGTACCTCCGAAACGCGCCGTGACCGCCTGCCCGTGTGCCGGCAGGTCCTCGGCGTTGGCCAGCGCCACGACCTTGTCGGCCACGGCACGCAACGCGTCCGCCGAGTAGTCCACGACGTGGATGCCACGGAGGAACGTCTGCACCGACAGGCCGGACGAGTGCCGCGCGCAGCCGCCGGTGGGCAGCACGTGGTTGGAGCCGGCGCAGTAGTCGCCGAGCGAAACCGGGCTGTGCGCGCCGACGAAGATCGCGCCGGCGGCCCGGACCCGCGCGGCGATCGCGGCCGCGTCGAACGTCTGCACCTCGAGGTGTTCGGCCGCGTAGGCGTCCACGACGGACAGCCCGGCGTCCACGTCGGACACCAGGACGCAGCCGGACTGCTTGCCCTGCAACGCGGTCGAGATGCGATCGGTGTGCTTGGTGGCCTTGACCTGGCGGACCAGCTCGGCGTCGACCTCGTCGGCCAGCTCGACCGACGAGGTGACCAGCACGCTCGCGGCCAGGGTGTCGTGTTCGGCCTGGCTGATCAGGTCGGCGGCCACGTGCGCGGGGTCCGCGGACTCGTCGGCGAGGATCGCGATCTCGGTCGGCCCCGCCTCCGCGTCGATACCGACCAGGCCGCGCAGCAAACGTTTGGCGGCGGTCAGGTAGACGTTGCCCGGCCCGGTGATCATGTCGACCGGTTCGAGGGGCTTGCCGTCGGTGTCCGTGCCGCCGTAGGCCATCAGCGCCACGGCCTGCGCGCCACCGACCGCCCACACCTCGGTCACGCCGAGCAGTTCGGCGGCGGCGAGGATGGTCGGATGCGGCAGCCCACCGAACTCGGGCTGCGGCGGGCTGCACACCACCAGCGACTCGACACCGGCGGTCTGCGCCGGCACCACGTTCATCACGACGCTCGACGGGTACACCGCGAGCCCGCCCGGCACGTACAGGCCGACCCGGCGGACCGGCACCCAGCGCTCGGTGACCGTGCCGCCCGGCACGACCTGGGTGGTCACGTCGGTGCGGCGCTGCTCGGCGTGCACCTTGCGGGCCCGCTCGATGCTCTCCTCGAGTGCCTCCCGGACGCCACGGTCGAGGTAGGCGAGGCCGGAGGTCAGCTCACGCAACGGCACGCGGACCGCCGACGGGCGGACGCCGTCGAACCGTTCGGACAGCTCGAGCGCGGCCTCGACACCACGGGCGCGCACGTCGTCGACCAGCGGACGGACATGATGCAGCACCGCGTCCACGTCCACCTCGGCGCGCGGCAGCAGCGCGCGCAACTCGGCCGGCGACAGGACTCGACCACGCAGGTCGGTGCGGCTCAGCATCGGGAACCTTTCCGGGTACGACGACGGTGACAGGTCAAGAGTAAGCGGTGCCACCTGCGCCCGAACGGCCCACACCCATCGTCGGGTGATCCAATTCTGACGCACGGTTCCCGACCAATGACGGGTTGTCGCGATGCGACGCCTGACGAAGGCTCGGGCGATCATCACCGAGCCTTCGGGGAGGCGACATTGCACACCTTGCGTCGCGTGTTCGCGGCGGCCGCCGGCGTGGCGACCGTCCTGGCACTCGTCGCCGGCCAGCCGGCCGGCGCACAGGAACCAACCGCACCTGACCAGGGCCTCTACCAGGTTCGCGGTGCCGACACCGCGACGTCCCGCACGGCGGTCGCCCGCAGTGGCGTGGACGTCCTCGGCGCGCGGGACGGCACGATGGAGGTCGTGGCGAGCCCGGCGCAGGCCGACGCGCTGCGGGCGAAGGGGCTCACGCTGGACCTGGCCGGCGACTGGCTGGCCATGCTGGCGCGGCGAAGCGGCGGCGTGTCCCGGGCGGCGGCCGCGGACTTCCCCGCCGGTGACGAGGGCTACCACACCTACGACGAGATGGTGGCCGCGCTCCAGGCCGCCGCGTCCGCGCACCCGGACACCACGGCGCTGTCCAGCCTGGGCGACTCGTACGAGGGCCGGGACATCCCGATCATCAAGATCAGCGACAACGCGGCGGCCGACGAGGACGAGCCCGAAGTCCTGTTCACCTGCAACATGCACGCCCGCGAGCACCTCACCACCGAGATGTGCCTGCACATCGTGGACCGGCTCACGTCGGGCGCCAGCGAGTTCGTGAACAGCCGCGAGATCTACGTGGTGCCGTCGCTGAACCCGGACGGCTCGGTCTACGACATCTCCGGCGGTGAGTACCAGGGCTGGCGCAAGAACCGCCAGCCCAACAGCAACGGAACGGTCGGCACGGACCCCAACCGCAACTTCTCCTACAAGTGGGGCTGCTGCGACGGGTCGAGCACCTCACCGTCCGCTGAGGACTACCGAGGACCGTCGGCCCGGTCGGCGCCCGAGGTGGCGGCGCTGCAGGCGTTCGTGGACTCGCGTGTGGTCGGCGGCGTGCAGCAGATCAAGGGCCACATCGACTTCCACACCTTCTCCGAGCTTGTGCTGTGGCCGTTCGGGCACACCTTCGACACGGTGACCGAAGGCATGACACAGGCGGAGTACGACCACTTCAAGTCGATCGGGCAGCAGATGGCGGCCTCGAACGGGTACACCCCCGATCAGTCGTCCGGTCTGTACATCACCGACGGTGACATCAACGACTGGATGTGGGGCCAGCACAAGGTCCTGTCGTACTGCTTCGAGATGTACCCGTCGAGCGGTGGCCTCGACGGGTTCTACCCGCCGGACGAGGTCATCGCCGAGCAGACGTCCCGCAACGACGGCGCGGTGGACATCCTGCTGACGAACGCGACCTGACCAGGCCCCTGAGGGGCACCCGCGCGGTGCCCCTCAGGACAGGTCGGCCACCGCGGCGACCGCCTCGTCCAGTTGGGACGGGGTCATGAAGTAGTGCGGCGAGGCGCGGATGATCTGGTCCAGGCCGCGGCGGGTCATGTCGTACTGGGTCGACGTCACCCCGGCCAGGGACACCGTGACGCGCCGGTCGCGGAGGCGCGCGCGGACCTCCGCCGCCGGCAGGCCCGCCACCGAGAACGTCACCAGCCCGCAGCGTTCCCTGCCGAGGTCGTGCACCGTCACGCCGGGCAGCTCCGCCAGGCCCTTGCGCAGGTGTTCCGCCCGTTCCTGGACGGCCGCGACGATGTTGTCGATGCCAAGGGACAACGCGTACCGGACGGCCGCGATGAGCCCGAGGCGGTCTGCGTAGTTCGTCTCCCACAGCTCGAACACCCGCGCGTCCGACCGCAGCTCGTACCGGTCAGGCGCCACCCAGGTGCCGCTGTGCAGGTCGACCTGCCGTGGCCGCAACCGCTCGCGGACCCGGCGCCGTACCGCGAGGAACCCGGTGCCGCGCGGGCCGCGCAGCCACTTGCGGCCGGTGCCCGTGATGACGTCCGCGTCGAGGCCGGCGAGCTGGACCTGGCCTGCCGACTGGCACGCGTCCAGCATGACCAGCGCCCCGACGGCATGCGCCGCCTCGACGACCGGCGTCACCGGGTTCACCAGGCCGCCGTTCATGGGGACGTGCACGAGCGAGACCAGCTTCACCCGCTCGTCCAGCATCTCGCGCAGGGCCGCCACGTCGACCGCGCCGTTGGCGTCGGACGGGACCGGTTCGACGGTCGCGCCGACCTCCTCAGCGCGGCGCAGCAACGGGACGGCGTTGCCCGCGTACTCCGCCTCCGTGGACAGGATGCGGTCGCCCTCGGCCAGTGGGATCGCGTCGAACACGGCCAGCCAGGACCGTGTCGCGCTGTCGGTGAAGGCGACCTCGTCCGGCTCACAACCCAACAGCGAGGCGAGCACCGCGTAACCGGCTTCGAGGTCCTCCTCGCGTTCCTCGACCGCCACGTAGCCGCCGACCTCGGCCTCGCGGTGCAGGTGGTTGATCACCTCGTCCAGCACCTGCACCGGCGGCAGCGACGAGCCGGCACTGTCGAGGAACACACCCCGGTGACACCCCGGAGTGTCCGCACGAACGGCATCGAGATCGATCATGACGGCGCCTCCCTCGCTTCGCGGCGCCGGAACGCTCCGCAGGCTCCGCTCCACCGGCGCCCTCCGCGGGCTCGGCGCCGTCCTGAGTACCCATGATTCGCTCCGCAAGCTCCGCTCATCGCGGCGTCCAGTCCTCCAAGTTCCACCACGCGCCCCAGGTGAAGTCCGCGCTCGACGCGTCCACCACCGGCTGGTAGCCGTCCCAGCTTTCGCCTATGACGTAAGTGTGGTTGGGGGCGGCGAGCACCACCATGCCTGGCGCGGTCAGCCACGTCCGCTGCAGTTTCCGGTACGCGGTGGTCCGCTCGGCCGGGTCGGTCGCGGCGCGGCCGGTGTCCAGCGTGGCGTCCACGGTCTCGTTGCGGTAGCCGCCGACTTCGGTGCCGGACCGCAGGACCGGATACAGCGCGGTGTCCGGGTCGAACGGGTCGCCGAAGCTCACGATCGCCGGGCCCGCGGTGAGAGCGGCCTCGTCGGTGGTCGGCTCGGGGGTGACCTGCACGCCGATCGCGGACATGTTGGTCGCGAACGCCTCGGCCAGCGCGGCGGCGACCGTGTCGCCGGTCCGGTACCGCAGGGGGAACGTCGCGGTCGTGCCGTTCTTCGTGCGCACACCGGCGTCGCCGGGGAGCCAGCCGCTGGTGGACAGCGTGTCGAGCGCGCGGGTGAGGTCGTGGGAGTAGGTCGCGTCCGGTTCGACGAACTCGGCGAGCACCTCCGGCATCGGCGTGTACGCCACGCGGCCCTTACCGGCGAGCGCGTTCTTGACCATGGTTTCGCGGTCGACCGCGTAGTTCATGGCGAGCCGCAGGTCGGGGTCACCGGTCACGGGGTTGTCGGTGGGCAGGACGACCGCACGGACGTCCGCGGCGCTGTGGGCGACGACCAGTGTGCCGTCGGTGTCCTCGAACGTCGTGGCCAGCGCGGGCGGCAGCGCGGCGCCGTCAAGCTTGCCCTCGCGGAGCCGTTCGGCGCGGGTCTCGTCGTCGGGGATGAACTCGACGGTGACCTTGGTGATGGCCGGCGCGTCGTCCCAGTAGGACTCGTTGGCCGCGAGAACCAGGCTGCTGCCGCGCGTCCACGACTCCAGCACGTACGGGCCGGTGCCGACCGGGCTCTCCGTGTCGACGGACTCGCTGGACACGATGCCGAGCGTGAGCAGTTCGGGGAACGGCGCGTACGGGGCGGAGAGGTCGAAGCGCACGGTCGCCACGTCGACCGCCGTGACGTTCTTGAGCATCGAGAACCGTTGCCGCGCCGGCGAGTCGCGTGCCGGATCGAGCAGCGCGCGGTACGTGGCGACGACATCCTCCGCCTCCAACGGGGAACCGTCGCTGAACGTGACGTTCGACCGCAGCGCGACGGTCCACGACAGTCCGTCCGAGGCCGGCTCCGGCAGTCGAACCGCCAGCGCCGGGCGCAGGGCGAGGTTGGACTGGTACTCGACGAGTCCGTCGTAGAGCTTCGCGGCGCCGTGCTCGGCGTACCCCGCGAGCGGGCTGAGGTCGGCCGGTTCGGCGGCGACGGCGATCACCAAAGAGGTGCCGTCCGGGTCGCCTGAGGCCGGGGGTGCCGGGTCACCGGTGCAGGCGCCCAGCAGTGCGACCGCGAGCAGCGGCAGTAAAAGACGCGACTTGTTGGGCACGAGGCTCGACCCTAGTCGGGCGGCCTATCCTCGCGTGGAGGGATAGCGTTTTCTCACTGCCGGAGGTCGTCGCTGTGCGTGTCGCCCTGAGCCAGATCACATCCTCTCCTTCACCGGCTTCGAACCTGACGCTCGTCGAGGAACAGGTGAAGGCCGCCGCCGCGGACGGCGCCTCCGTGGTTCTGTTCCCCGAGGCCACGATGGCGTGTTTCGGCACGTCACTGGGCCCGCTGGCGGAGTCGCTCGACGGGCCGTGGGCCTCCGCCGTGCGGGAGATCGCCTCGGCGCACGGCGTGTTGGTGGTGGCAGGGATGTTCACGCCCGCGCCGGACGGGCGGGTGTTCAACACGCTGCTGGCGACGGGGCGTGACCAGCACGTGGGGTACGACAAGATCCACCTGTACGACGCCTTCGGTTTCCAGGAGTCCCGGACGGTGGCGCCGGGCGCCGAGCTCGTGGTGCTGAACGAGGTTGGTCTGGCCACCTGCTACGACATCCGGTTCCCCGGCGTGTTCACGGGGTTGGCCGACCGAGGCGCCTCGGTGATCTTGCTGGGCGCGTCGTGGGGCGCCGGGCCGGGGAAGATCGCGCAGTGGGAGCTTCTGGTGCGCGCACGGGCGCTGGACTCGACGTGCTGGGTCGTCGCGTGTGGACAGGCCGACCCCGGGGTGCCGACGACGGCACCGACCGGCGTCGGGCACAGCCTGGTCGCCGCCCCGGACGGATCGGTACTCGTCTCCGCCGGCCCGGACCCGGAGCTGCTGGTGGTGGACCTCGACCTGGACCTGGTCACGAAAACCCGCGCAAACATCCCGGTACTGGCAAACCGCCGCCTCTGACCGAGCGCGTGTCCAACGCCCAGGACCCGCGTGTCCAACGATATGGACCGGTGAGTTCAACAAATCGCGTAACTCCGATTTGTTGAACTCACGCGTCTGGACTGTTGGACACGCTCGTCCGGAGTGTTGGACACGCGAGGGTTCAGCGTGGGGTCGCGATGATGCGGGCGCCCTGTGCCGGGATCAGCGTGATGTTGCGGGGCTTCGTGCGTTCCGGTCGTGCTTCGGCCGGGTGGATGTCGTAGCGGAGCAGGGCCTCGCGCAGGACCGCGACCGCTTCCTGTAAGGAGAAGCCCGCGCCGATGCAGCGGCGCACACCTCCGCCGAACGGGATCCACGTGCCCGGCTCCGGTTGCTTGCCGAGGAACCGTTCCGGCCGGAACTCCCGCGGGGACGGGTGTGCTTCCGCGTCGCGGTGGACGAGGGTGATGCTCGGGGCCACGACGGTGCCGGCCGGCAGGCGGTAGCCGGCGATCTCGGTGGGCTCGGTCAGCTTGCGGGCCACGTTCTGGATCACCGGGCGGCGGCGCATGGCCTCCTTCGCCACGGCTTCGAGGTACGCGTCGTCACCGTCGTCGGCCGCCTGGCGGGCCGCCCGCAGGATCGCGGGACGCCGCGCCAGCTCGTGAAAGGCCCAGGCCAGCGCGGTCGCGGTGGTCTCGTGGCCGGCCAGCAGCAGCGTGATCATGTGGTCGCGCAGCTCGCCGTCGGTCAGCTCCTCGCCGGCCTCGGTGAGCAGACGGGACAGCACGTCGCCGCGTTCGGACAGGTCGCCGCTCGCGCGCCGGTCCGCGATCTCCGCGTACAGCAGGCGGTCCACGGCCTGCAGGTTCTCCCAGTTGCGGCGAAGCGGGCCGAACCGGCTCAGCCGCGGATAGCTCCAGCCCAGCACGGTCAGCGGGCCGATCTCCGAGATGCGGCGCAGCCGTGGCCGCAGCTCCGCCAGACGCGGGCCGTCGGACAGGCCGAAGACGACCCGCAGGATGATCTCGAGCGTCACCGCGTTCATCCGAGGGTGCACGGGGAACGGCGTGTTCGTTGGCCAGTTCGAGACGTTCTCGACGGCCAGCTCGGTCATCATGTCGCGGTAACCACGCAGCGCGGCCCCATTGAACGCCGGCATGAGCAGCTTGCGGGCGCGCAGGTGGACGTCCTCGTCGGTGACCAGCACCGAGTTGTGCCCCATGACCGGCGCCAGCATCCCGTTGCCCTCGCCGGCGTGGAAGATCGTCGCCGCCCCGGCGAACACCTGCCGGATGTGCTCGGGGAGGGTCAACGTGACGACGGTGCGCCCACCGGCCACCCGGATCAGGAAGACGTCCCCGTACCGGCGGTGCCAGCGCGCGAGGATGCGCCGGCGTGCGCTGAGGAACAGGGCGGTCTGAACGAGTCGTGGCAGTCTCGAGCCGGGTGGCAGGGTGGTTCCTGGGGTTGCCTCGACCGTGGCCATGCCAAAAGTTATACGCCCGTATAGATGGCGCTCACAAGTACGATCAACCGGTGAGCCATCGGGACCAGCTGCTCGCCGCGGCGCGACAACTCTTGGAGGACAAGGGGTACGCGCACATCACGGCGCGGGACCTCGTCGCAGCGTCGGGTACGAACCTGGCCTCCATCGGATACCACTTCGGCTCGAAGGCAGGGCTGCTGAACGCGGCCCTGGGGACCGTGTTCGAGGAGTGGGCGGCACAGCTGACGACGATCGCGCTGGCGGACCCGGCGGCGTCGCCCCTCGAACGAGCACACCGCACCTGGGTCGCGTTGCTGGATGGCCTCAACGGGCGGCGGGCCCTGCTGGTCTCGTTCGTCGAAGCCGTGGCTCAGGCGGAACGGGACCCGGAACTGCGGGAACAACTCGCGGGCATGTACCGGGGCGTGCGCGCACGGGTCGCCGAGATCGTGGGCCGTGCGCTGGACACCGACCCGGAGGACCCGCGCTGCACCGCGGTGGCCAGCTGGATGATGGCCGTCTGCGACGGGTTGTCGATGCAGTGGCTGCTGGATCCCGCCGCCACACCGCACGGCCCTGACCTGCTACGTGGACTGGCCGACCTACGAAAACTGTCGGAGTGAACGACATGGATCAGTACGAATCGAAGGTGTTTGTCTCGATCGGGAGGCCGGTCGACGCCCGGGTCGACCGGGTCGCCGTGCGGTTGCCCCGCGCCGTGGCCGAGGCCGCGGTGTCCGCCTCGGAACGGGACGAGCCCGCCGACGAGACCCACGCGACATTGGCTCCGATCGGCCTCGCGATCTCGGAACGCGGTCGCTGGGCGGACGACGCGGTCGTCGTCGACCTGGATGTCGCCACCGCCTGCGCGGCCGCGCGAGCCGCCCGCTAGGTCACCAGGTCCAGCCCCAGGTCGAGAGCCGGTGCCGAATGCGTCAGCGCGCCGACCGACAGATAGTCGACTCCCGTCTCCGCGTACACGCGGGCGTCGGCGAGCTTCAGCCCGCCGGACACCTCCAGCTTCGTCGGGGCGCCCAGATCGGCGACCCGGCGGACCGCCGTCACACAGTGCTCCGGCGTGAAGTTGTCCAGCAGCACCAGTTCCGCCTTCTCGGCCAATGCCTCGTCGAGCTGGTCGAGGGTGTCGACCTCCACCTCGCACGGCAGCTCCGGCGCCTGTGCGCGTGCCGCCCGCAGTGCCGCGACGACGGAACCGGCAGCCGCCACGTGATTGTCCTTGATCAGGACCGCGTCGCCGAGACCCAGGCGGTGGTTGACGCCGCCACCGCAGCGAACCGCGTACTTCTCCAGCAGTCGCAGGCCTGGCAACGTCTTGCGGGAGTCGCGGATCGCCACGCCGGTGCCCGCCACGGCGTCCACCCACGCCGCGGTCGCCGTCGCCACACCCGACAGGTGGCACAGGAGGTTCAGCGCGGTGCGCTCCGCGGTCAGCAGGGCGCGGACCGGAGCACGCACGACGAGCGCGTCGTCGCCGGGACGGACCCGCGCCCCGTCCTCCATTGTGGACAGCAGTTCGTAGTCGCCGATCACCTCGTCGAACACCGCCCGCACAGCTGGCAGACCGGCCAGCGTGCCGAACGCGCGAGGTGAGATGGTCGCGGTGGCCACGGCATCCGCGGGAACGGTCGCCGCGGTGGTCGCGTCAGGGCCGTAGCGCAGGTCTTCGTCCAGCGCCGTCCTGACCACGCGCCACAGGTCTTCGGTATCGATCACGCCGCTCACGCCATCCCCTCGCAGGCTCGGTGACGCCGTTCGTCGGCGTGGTGTCCATGGTTCGCTCCGCAAGCTCCGCTCACGCCGCTCACGCCATCCCCTCGCAGGCTCGGTGACGCCGTTCGTCGGCGTGGTGTCCATGGTTCGCTCCGCAAGCTCCGCTCACGCTGCTCCCCTCGCGAGTACGGGTTCCGCGATCATCGGTTGGCCGGACGGCGTCAGCCGCACCGTCAGGCTGCTCGTCCATTCCCTTGCCGTGTCGGGGAAGTCGTCGCGGACGTGGCAACCGCGGGACTCCTCGCGCTCGGCAGCGGCCGCGATCAGGGCCCTGGCGGTCAGCGTGAGCGCCGCGTCCTCGACCAGCTCGCGTGTCTCCAGTGGACGGTCCACCGCGGACACGTCGAGCACCGAGCCGACCACCGCGAGACCCTCCGCGTCCCGGCCGATGGCCGCGTACCGGCTCATCACCCGCTGCAGCGTGTCCCGGTCCGCGACCGGCGCCACCGGCACCGGTGGGCACGCCGCCAGGCGCCGCTCCGCCGGCACACCCAGCGCCAGGTCCGCCGCCACCGACTCCGCGGCACGCCCCCCGACGACCAGGCCCTCCAGCAAACTGTTGGACGCCAACCGGTTCGCGCCGTGCAGGCCGGTCCGCGCGACCTCGCCGGCCGCGTACAGACCAGGCACCGGCGTCCGACCGTCCACTGTGGTCACGACGCCGCCACACGAGAAATGTGCCGCCGGGGCAACGGGAATCGGCGCGACCGACGGGTCGACGCCAACCGTGAGGCAAGCGGCCAGCACGGTCGGGAAGCGCCGCCGGAACTCCGCCGCCGACAGGTGCGTCGCGTCCAGGTACACGTGGTCGTCGCCGAGTTCGGCCGCCCGGCGGGTGATCGCCGCCGACACCACGTCCCTCGGTGCCAGGTCCTCCTGCGGGTGCACGCCGACCATCACACGCGAGCCCCGCGCGTCGACCAGCACCGCACCCTCACCCCGCACGGCCTCGGTGACCAGCGGGCAGCGCCCTCGGGCGCCGGCGCCCGTGTACAGCACGGTGGGGTGGAACTGCACGAACTCCAGGTCCGCGACCGGCGCGCCGGACCGCAGCGCGATCGCGACCCCGTCGGCGGTCGCGACGGCCGGGTTCGACGTCGCCTGGTACAGCTGGCCGAGCCCACCGGTCGCGAGCAGAACCGCCGGCGCCACAAGGATTCCCGGTCTGCCCTCACCGTCGAGCACCAGCAGCCCCGCGACCTCGCCGGCCGGGGTGCGCAGCGTGTCGACCGCGGTGTGGTGCTCCAGCACCGGGACCAGATCGTCGCGGGACGCCGCCAGCAGCGCCCGCTCGACCTCGGCGCCGGTCGCGTCACCGCCGGCGTGCACCACACGGAACGCGGTGTGCCCGCCCTCGCGGGTACGGGCCAACCGGTCGCCGTCTGCGTCGAACACCGCGCCACGTTCCCGGAGCCGGGCGACCGAGGCCGGGCCGGCGCCGATGATCCGCGACGTCGCCACCACATCGCACAGGCCGACGCCCGCGACGAGCGTGTCGTCGACGTGCCGGGCGATCGAGTCAGACTCGATGTCCCCCAGCACGACCGCGACGCCACCCTGCGCCCAGCGCGTGTTGCCGCCGTCCGCGGCCTCCTTGGTCACCACCAGCACGTTCAGGCCCAGCTCACGGGCCCGCAGCGCGGCGGTCAGCCCTGCGACGCCGGTACCGACCACCACCAGGTCGGCGTGCGCCTCCCAGCATGGCCCGGCGGTCACTCGCCACCACCGGACTTGCCGATCTCGATCATCCGCTGGACAGCGCCCCGCGCGCGGGCGGCGGTGTCGGCGTCGACATGCACCTCGTCCTTGCCCTCGCGCAACGACCGCAGGAGAGCGGCCGCCGTGATCATCTTCATGTACCGGCAGGACGCGCGGTCGTTCACGGCGCGGAAGTCGATCTCGGGGGCGGCCCGGCGCAGCTGGTGCAGCATGCCGACCTCGGTGGCGACGAGGACCGTGCTGGCCTTCGTGGCACGCGCCTCGGTCACCATGTCGCCGGTGGACAGGATCTTGACCTGGTCCTTCGGGACCACGCCCTCGCCGGCGAGGTAGAGCGCGGAGGTCGCGCAGCCGCATTCGGGGTGGACGAACAGGTCCGCGTCCGGGTTGGCGGCGGCCCGCGCGGCCAGCTCCGGTCCGTTGATGCCGGCGTGGACGTGACACTCGCCGGCCCAGATGTGCAGGTTCTCGCGGCCGGTCTCACGCTTGACGTGCGCGCCGAGGAACTGGTCCGGCAGGAACAGCACCTCGCGGTCCTCGGGGATCGAGCGGACCACGTCGACCGCGTTGGAGGACGTGCAGCAGATGTCGGTCTCGGCCTTCACCTCTGCGGTCGTGTTCACGTAGGACACGACGACCGCGCCCGGGTGCTCGGCCTTCCACGCGCGCAGCGCGGCGGCGTCGATGGAGTCGGCGAGCGAGCAGCCGGCCCGCGCGTCCGGGATGAGGACGGTCTTGTCCGGGCTCAGGATCTTGGCGGTCTCGGCCATGAAGTGGACGCCACAGAAGACGATCGTGGACGCGTCGCTGGCGGCGGCGATCCGGCTCAGCGCCAGCGAGTCGCCGGTGTGGTCGGCGATGTCCTGGATCTCCGGCAGCTGGTAGTTGTGCGCGAGCAGCACGGCGTCGCGTTCCCTCGCGAGCCTGCGTACCTCGTCGCGCCACGCGGCGTCCGGCTCAACTCCGGAATACGGCGTTAAGTCTTGCTCCAACGTTGCGGCCACTTGTTCCTCCGTGGGCTACGGTCCGCCTGTCGGTTTCCTCTCCCGAGGTTTTCGCCTTAGGATCGAAAACATGGCTAATGCTACCACCGCGTTAACCGGGGCTGTCCACGAAGTACTGGCCGCGGTGCTCCAGGTGCGAGCGGGATCACTCCAGGTCCTGCTCTGGGAACGCGGGCAGGAGCCGCACGCGCACCGATGGTCACTGCCGGGCGGGCGGCTCGGTCCGGACGAGGATGTGGAGACGTCGATCCGGCGTCAGCTGGAGGAAAAGGTCGACGTGCGGCAGTTGTCACATGTCGAGCAGCTCGCGGTGTTCAGCACACCGGACCGGGTGCCGGGCGAGCGCGTCATCGCCTCGGCGTTCCTCGGGCTGGTGCCGTCGGACGTCGACCCGGCACTGCCGTCGGACACCGCGTGGCACCCGCTGGCCGCGCTCCCCCGAACCGCGTTCGACCACGAGTCCATCGTCCGTCGCGCGCGGGACCGGCTGCGCGCCAAGCTGTCGTACACGAACCTGGGGTTCGCGCTCGCGCCGCCGATGTTCACCATCTCCGCGCTGCGGTCGTTGTACTCGGCCGCGCTCGGGTACCGCGTCTCGGCGACCAACCTCCAACGCGTGTTGTCCCGGCGCGGCCTGCTCGAGCCCACCGGTGACACCGCGCCACCGGGCAAGGCCGGTGGTCGTCCGGCCGCGCTGTTCCGGTTCACCCAACGAGGGATCGAAGTGACGGACCCGTTCGCGGTACTGCGCCCGCCGGGAACCGCGCGAAACCCTGCCGGCGACGACACGGAAAGTGCGGTTTCCTAGGCCGGATCGTTCGCACCGATGCGCGCGCACCAAGCGCGCGGCGGTGTGGCGACCTAGCCTTAGGTCCGTGTCCCAGACGTCAGCCATCCCGTTGCCGCTCTTTCCGCTGCGCACGGTGCTGCTGCCCGGGGTGCCGCTGCCGTTGCACATCTTCGAGCCGAGGTACCGACAGCTGACCGTCGACCTGATGACCGGAACGGTGCCGGAAAAGCGGTTCGGCGTCGTCGCACTGACCCCCTCCGCGACCGTCGAGGTGACCTCCCTGGACCAACTTCACCCGATCGGGTGCACAGCGGTGTTGCGGCAGGCGTCCCGACTACCGGATGGTCGCTTCGACATCGTGACGGTCGGCGAACGACGGTTCCGGCTGCTGGACCTGGACTGTGTGGCTGCGCCGTACCTGATGGGCACGGTCGCGTGGGTGCCCGACACCCCGCCGACGATCCTGGGTCAGCCACCGGCGACCGACACGGTCGGCTCGCTCGCGGCAGCGGCCCGCGCCGCCTACCGCCGGTACTGCGAGTCCGCGTGGCGCCGCGGCGACTGGGTGGAACCGGACGAGGACGTCGACGTGGCTGCCCTCGCACACCTGCTGTCCACGGACTGCCTGTTACCACTGGAGGATCGACAACGCATCCTCGAGGAGACCCGCCCGCTGCACCGCCTGCGCCTGGTGACGCGCCTGATCAGCCGGGAGGCGGGCATCCTCGCCACGCTGCGCGCGGTTCCCGCTCCCCCAGCCGAACTGAACCAACAGGCGATCGAGAACTAAAGAGCCGCAGGCTTTGCCGCGTCGAACACCTCGCGTGGTACCCGCCTCAGCCCAGGCGGCGGCCCAGGTCGTCCATCCCGTTCATCGCGGCCAGGATGCCGTACGCGAGCGCCGTCGTCAGCGGCCACAGCAGCAGGACCCACCACGACTCGATCACCGGCGCGACCTGCACGATGTCCAGGGGTTTCACGCTCTGCGGCACCGGGAAGCGGCCCTCCGCCCACGCGACGCCCACCGACTTCGCGAGCCAGCCACCGAGCGCACCGCCTGCGGTCGCCGCCACCATGATCACGGGACCGCGACGTTCCCGCAGGTACCAGGTCGCGACGCCGCTGACCACGCCAGCCCCGAGTGCGAGGAGCATGAAGATCACCAGGTCGTCGAACTTGTGGTAGCTGTAGTCGATCGGCGGTACGGCCACGCCGGTCTGCGTGATCACCTTCTGCTGCGGCGGGGCGAGCATCGACCACAGCCAGCCGACCGCCAGCCCCAGCACCGCGACCGTGGACAGCACGCTCACCGCCGGCACCAGGTCACGCTTGACGACCACCTTCGCCACGGGCGGGTGCCACGTCTGCGGCGGCGGGAAGATCGGGTACTCGGGCTCCCGGTGCGGCGCGGCCTGCTCCCCGACCGGTTGTTCCGACACTCCGAACCTCCCACTAGTCCACCACGCCGTGACACGGCCCGTAACGGAAAGACTAGTACTCGGCGTCGACCGAGGACCGCTCACCGTGTCGGCTGCATCGCGCGGACCAGCCGGCCGGTGTGACCTGCACGATCATCCGCCGCGCACACTCGGGGCAGAACCGCGGCGGGTCGAGCGCGGCCTGTGGCCCAGCACACCGTGGGTGATCGCCTTCACCCTCCGGCTTCCCGCAGTGAACGCAATACCTCACAGGTGCTCACTCAGCGCTTTGACCGGCATCTTCAGGTCCGCCAGCATGTCCAGGTCCTGCTGCGCGGGCCTGCCGAGATTGGTCAGGTAGTTGCCGACGATGATCGCGTTGATGCCGCCCAGCATGCCCTGCTCGGCGCCGAGGTCACCCAGTGTCAGCTCGCGGCCGCCGGCGAAACGCAGGATCGTGCGGGGCAGCGCGAGCCGGAACGCGGCGATGGTGCGCAGCGCGTCCTTGCCCTCGACGATCTCGTACTTCTCGTACGGCGTGCCCGGCTGCGGGATGAGGAAGTTCATCGGCACCTCGTGCGGGTTCAGCTCACCCAGCTGTGCCGCGAACTCGGCCCGCTGCTCGACCGTCTCACCCATGCCGATGATGCCGCCGCAGCACACCTCCATGCCCGCGTCCCGCACCATGAGCAACGTCTCCCACCGCTCCTCCCACGAATGGGTGGTCACCACGCTGGGGAAGTGCGAGCGGGCCGTCTCGAGGTTGTGGTTGTAGCGGTGCACACCCATCTCGACGAGCTCGTCGACCTGCGCCTGCGTGAGCATGCCGAGCGAGCAGGCGATCTGGATGTCGTTGCCATCCTCGCGGATGGCCTTGATGCCGTCCCGCACCTGGGACAGCAGGCGCTTGTCCGGGCCACGCACGGCGGCGACGATGCAGAACTCGCTGGCGCCGGTCGCCGCGGTCTCCCTGGCGGCCTTCACCAGCCCCGGGATGTCGAGCCACGCCGACCGCACCGGCGACGGGAACTGGCCGGACTGCGAGCAGAAGTGGCAGTCCTCCGGGCAGCCGCCGGTCTTGAGGCTCACGATGCCCTCGACCTCGACCTCGGGACCGCACCAGCGCATGCGCACGTCGTGGGCGAGCGCCAGCAGCTCCGGGATCCGGTCGTCCTCGAGACGCAGGATCTCGAGGAGCTGCCGCTCGTCGAGCCCGACACCCCGCATCAGCACCTGCTCCCGGGCGGCGGCGAGTGGGTCAGTCGTCGTCCGTTCTGCAGCTGCCGTCACGGTGTCTCCCTCTGCGTCGAGCGTTTTCCGACCCAGTCTGCCGTACGTGGCCGATGTGGACACGCGATGTTTCTCACGCTCGAGCGATGCTCTAGGCGGCGTGTTCCGCGGCGAAACCGATGGGGTCGAACTCGCCGCCCAGCGACGGGCCGAGCGAGCGGATGGCCATGTCCAGGAACTTCGCGCGGCTGAGGTCCCCGGCCCCTTCCGGGATGGCGCCGACCAGCGGCGCGCCCGCCACCACGGGCAGGTCGTCGAGGTTGCACCGGGCGGCAAGGTCGGGCTCGGCCGGCCAGGACCCCACCACCACGCCGGCGCACTCGATTCCCCTGCGCCGCAACGCTTCCGTGGTGAGCGCGGTCTCGTTGAGGGTGCCGAGGCCCGCGTTGGCGACGACCAGCACGGGCGCGCCAGCCGACCACGCGACGTCGGCGAGGGTGCCGCCGTGGTCGTCCATCCACACGAGTAGACCGCCCGCACCCTCGACGAGGACCAGGTCGTGCCCGCGGGACAGCTCGACCGCGGCCGCGGCGGCCTGTTTCGGCGTGACAGGCATGATGCCGGCCCGGCGGGCGGCCGTCGCGGGCGCGAGCGGGTCGGGAAAGCGCGCAAGCTCCCAGGTCGTCACGTCGTCGCCGGCGAGGCGCGTGACCTCGTCGACGTCGCCCGGCTCGCCGGGTGCGAGGCCGGTCTGGGCTGGTTTCAGCACCGCCACGCTGCGTCTTTTCGCGAGCGAGAGCGCGGCGATGGCGGCGACCACGACGGTCTTGCCGACACCCGTTCCGGTACCTGTGAGCACCATGAAACTCACGGACCGTCAGGTTAGTCCCACCCGTTTGCCGCAACCCAAGCCGCCCCACGCTCGGTAGGGTCAGCCGAACTGTCGGGCGGGTCGGGGGACCTGTGACGCGCGAGCGCGGTCAGACGCCAACCAGTAGAGGCGAATGCTCGGAAAAACGGTAACGAGCGTCGTGGGCAAGGAGGCACTCGACCCGATGAGCCATGCGATCGAGCGGACACAGGTCTTCGGCGCCGACTGGTGCGCCGACTGCCGACGGACGAAGTCGTGGCTGCGCCGCCACGACGTCCCGTTCGTCGAGTTCGACACGGACGCCGACCCGGCGATGCGGACACGGGCGGCGGAGATCGCGGGTGGACGCACCAACATTCCGGTGGTCGTCACCCCGGAAGGGACCGTGCTGGTGGAGCCGACGAACGTGGAGCTGGCCGAGGCCCTGGCGGCGCATGGGCGGCCGCGTGGCCGGTCCGGCTGCCGCTAGAGCTGGGAGCGTTCCCAGACGAGTTATTACATTGTGTCACCACACGGGTGCTGAATGCGCCAATCTAGTGGTCCATTCCATCTGAACGAGTGAATTGCGGTTACCGCGGCGCTGCTCCATTGACAGTTTCGACCTCCACCAGCGAACGTTTCTAACCGTGCCCTGGGAGCGCTCCCAGGACACATCGCCTGGACGTCGCCTGCACAAGGGAGTGCCGATGTTGGGTAAGTTCCGCGTGGCGTGCACCGCCGTGGCAGCGGTCGCGAGCGTCATCCTGCCGGTGACGGCGGCTTCTCCGGTCAGCGCGGCCCCGGCGTTCGCCTGCCGCGTCGACTACGCGGCCAACGACTGGGGCGCCGGGTTCGGTGTCACCGTCACCGTCAACAACCTCAGCGCGTCCGCCGCGTCCGGCTGGACACTGACCTACTCCTACACCGGCAACCAGACGCTGCAGCAGGGCTGGAGCGGGGTGTGGTCGCAGTCCGGCCGGCAGGTCACCGTCACCAACGCGGCGTGGAACGGCACCATCGCGGCGAACGGCAACGTCAAGGCCGGCGCAAACTTCTCCTACAGCGGCACGAACACGGCGCCGGTGGACTTCGCGGTGAACGGCGCCGCCTGCACCGGCACCCCGCCACCGACCGAGCCGCCGCCGGGGCCGGGCGGCGCGGCGCCGGCACTGCGGGTTTCCGGGAACAAGCTGGTCACCGCGAGCGGGGCGACCTACCGGCTGCTCGGCGTCAACCGGGCCAGCGGAGAGTTCGCCTGCGTGCAGGGCAAGGGCATGTGGGACAGCGGCCCGGTGGACCAGGCGTCGGTGAACGCGATGAAGGCCTGGAACGTCCGTGCCGTGCGGATCCCGCTGAACGAGGACTGCTGGCTCGGTCTGTCCGGCTCGCCGAGCGGCGCCGCCTACCAACAGGCCGTCAAGGACTACGTGACGCTGCTGGTGGCGAACGGGATCAACCCGATCCTCGACCTGCACTGGACGCACGGCCAGTACACCGGCAACATCTCGGCCTGCGCGGACGTCAACGCGACCTGCCAGAAGCCGATGCCGAGCATGCAGTACACGCCGACGTTCTGGACCCAGGTGGCGAACGCCTTCAAAGGCAACAACGCGGTCGTCTTCGACCTGTTCAACGAGCCCTACCCGGACGCGGCCGACAACTGGGCGAACCCGACCGCCGAGTGGCGTTGTCTGCGTGACGGCGGCACGTGCGCCGGGTTCACCTACGAGGTGGCGGGCATGCAGGACCTGCTCGACGCGGTCCGCGCGACCGGCGCGACCAACGTGGTCATGACGGCCGGCATCCGGTGGACCAACGACCTGTCCCAGTGGCTGACCTACAAGCCGAACGACCCGACCGGCAACCTGATGGCCTCGTGGCACTCGTACAACTTCAACGCCTGCATCACGGTTTCCTGCTGGAACAGCGAGATCGGCGCGGTTGCCGCGCAGGTGCCGGTGCATGCCGGTGAGATCGGCCAGGACACCTGCGCGCACGACTACATCGACCAGGTGATGGCCTGGCTTGACCAGCAACGCCTCGGCTACACGGCGTGGACGTGGAACCCGTGGGGCTGCGGCAGCGGCAACGTGCTCATCACCGACTACAGCGGCACGCCCACCCAGACCTACGGCGCGGGCTACCGGGCGCACCTGCTTTCCGTTACGCCGTAAAGGAAACGACCATGCGAAGAATACTGCCCGCCCTCCTCGCCGCGGTGCTGACGTTCGTGCTGGCGCCGTCCGCGGCGTCGGCTCCCGCCCCGGTCCGGATCATGCCGCTCGGTGACTCCATCACCGCCGGCCCCGGCTGCTGGCGCGCCCTGCTGTGGGACCGTCTACAGCGGACCGGGTACACCAACATCGACTTCGTGGGCACCCAGGTGGGCGGCGGCTGCGCGGTCGCACACGACGGTGACCACGAGGGGCACAGCGGTTTCCAGGCCGTCGGCATCGCGGACCAGAACCAGCTGCCGGGCTGGCTTTCCGCGAGCAGGCCCGACATCGTGCTGATGCACCTGGGCACCAACGACCTGTGGGGCGGCACGATCACCACCGCCCAGATCCTCACCGCGTACTCGAAGCTGGTCGACCAGATGCGGGCGAGCAACCCGAACATGAAGATCATCGTCGCGCAGATCATCCCGATGCAGCCCAGCAACTGCACCGGCTGCGCGCAGCGGGTGGTCGCGCTGAACAACGCGATCCCCGGCTGGGCGGCGGGCAAGACGACGTCGCAGTCGCCGATCACCGTGGTCGACCAGTGGACGGGCTTCAACGCGACCACCGACACCTTCGACGGCGTCCACCCGGTCGACTCGGGCTTCCAGAAGATGTCCGACAAGTGGTACCCGGCCCTGGCGACGGCTATCGGCGGCACCACCCCACCGGACGACCCGCCACCCCCGGCGGGCGCCTGCACCGCCTCCTACCGCGTGATCAGCGAGTGGGGCGACGGCTTCCAGGGCGAGGTGAGCGTCCGCAACGGCACGACGAGGGCGACGTCGACGTGGACGGCCACGTTCAGCTTCGGCAACGGCCAACAGATCAGCCAGTCGTGGAACGCGACCGTCTCCCAGAGCGGAGCCGCGGTCACCGCGAGAAACGTGAACTGGAACGGCACCCTGGCCCCGGGCAACTCGGCCGCGTTCGGCTTCATAGCAAGCCGAACCAGCACGAACACCCCACCAACAGTAACCTGCACAGTGAACTAGACCCGCGGCCTCCGGCCCCCGTTTTCCAGCCTACGGCACTCCACCGACATTCCCGACACCCAAGCCTGCGGTTGTCCACAACTGTTCGCGTGTCCAACGCTCCAGAATCGCGTGTCCAACAAATATGACCGGTGAGTTGAACAAATCGCCTGATTTGTTCAACTCACCGGTCCACACGGTTGGACACGCGCGTCCTGGATGTCGAACTCGCCGGTCAGGTTTGTTGGACACGCGGAATTGTCCACAGCCTGCTTGTCGGCGACGGCTTTTTGTCGGGGGTGTTCTGTAGGCTGGAAAACGGGGGCCGGAGGCCAGGGCCGTCAGCCTGCGCGGGCTGCTGCCAGTACGGCTTCCGTGATCCGCGTCAGGTCCGGCGGTTCGGTGATGTAAGGCGGCATCGTGTAGATGAGGTCGCGGAACGGGCGCAGCCACACCCCCGCCCCTACCGCCGCCTCGGTGGCCGCCGCCATGTCCACCTGGTGGTCTAGTTGCACGACGCCAATCGCGCCGAGGACGCGGACGTCCCGGACGCCCGGCAGCGCGCGGGCGGGTTCCAGCCCGGTGATGAGGCCGTCCTCCAGCTTCTTGACCGTGCTCTGCCAGTCCTGTGACAGCAGCAGGTCGATCGAGGCACACGCCACCGCCGAGGCAAGGGGGTTGCCCATGAACGTCGGTCCATGAGCCAGCACCGGCACGGAGCCACGGGAGATACCGTCCGCCACGAGCGGTGTGCACAGCGTGGCGCCCATCGACAGGTAGCCGCCGGTCAGCGCCTTGCCGACACACATGATGTCCGGGGCGACCGACGCCTGGTCGGCGGCGAACAGTGTGCCGGTGCGGCCGAAGCCCGTCGCGATCTCGTCGAAGATCAGCAGGACGTCGTTGGCCAGGGTCAGCTCGCGGAGCACGTGCAGGTAGCGCGGGTCATGGAAGCGCATGCCGCCGGCGCCCTGCACCACGGGCTCCACGATCACGGCGGCCAGTTCGTCGGCGTGCTCCTCGATCATCGTGGCCAGGTGCGCCACGTAGTCGTGCTCGAAGGTCGCCGGGGGCGCGTCGGCGAACACCTGTGCCGGCAGCACGCCCTGCCAGAGGCTGTGCATCCCGCCGTCGGGATCGCAGACGCTCATCGGGTGGAAGGTGTCACCGTGGTAGCCGCCGCGCCAGGTCAGCAGCCGCCGCTTTTCCGGTCGGTCCTGTGAACGCCAGTACTGGAGCGCCATCTTGACGGCGACCTCGACCGACACCGAGCCGGAGTCGCAGAGGAACACGTGCCGCAGCTCACCCGGCGTGATCTCGACGAGCCGTGTGGCGAGCCGGACAGCGGGTTCGTGGGTGAGCCCACCGAACATGACGTGGCTCATCCGGCCCGCCTGGTCCGCCAACGCCTTGTCCAGCACCGGGTTGCGGTACCCGTGGATGGCCGCCCACCACGACGACATGCCGTCGACGAGTTCCCGCCCGCCGGCGAGCCGAAGCCGCACCCCCGCGGCCGACTCCACCACCAGCGGGTCGACGAGGCCGGGCATGGGCCCGTAAGGATGCCAGACATGCGCCCGATCAAGCGCGATGAGCTCCGAGGTCACGCGGGCAGGCTAACCCGCCGCCACCAGCAGCGAAGCAACATGGCACTTACCCGCACCTTGCTCAGCCGCTGCCGCCAGCCCGCGGTCGACGACACGGGCGCGGCCTCCGGCCCCCGTTTTCCAGCCTACGGCACACCCCCGACAAAAATCCGCGTCCAGCGAGGAGGCTGTGGACAATTCCGCGTGTCCAACAATCCGGACCGGCGAGTTCGACATCCAGAACCCGCGTATCCAACCGTGCGGACCGGTGAGTTGAACAAAACAGTCACGTACACGAATTGTTCAACTCACCGGCCATATTTGTTGGACACGCGAGCCTGGAGCGTTGGACACGCGAACACTTGTGGACAACCCCCGGTTCGAGTGTCGGGAATGTCGGTGGGGTGCCGTAGGCTGGAAAACGGGGGCCGGAGGCCGCAGGGGGTTAGTTCGTTACCTTTAGGACTATTTTGCCGGTTGTGGTTGCGGTTTCGCCGTGTTCGTGGGCTTTCGGGGCGCCTGCTAGTGGGAAGACGGTGTCCAGTGTTACTGCCAGGTGGTTTTTCTCTATCAGATCTACCAGTGCGAGCATGCCCGCGTGGTCCGGTTCCACCAGTAGGAAATGTTCGTCCGCCGGGGAGGTCAGGGAGATGTAGGTGCCGGTTGGGCGCAGGAGTGAGCGTGACCTCGGGCCGTAGTCGCCGCCGATGGTGTCCAGTACCAGGTCCAGGTCGGCTGTCGCCTTGGTGAAGTCCTCCGTGCGGTAGTCGATCAGCTCGTCGGCGCCCAGTGACCGGACGAAGTCGTGTTTCTTGGCGCTTGCCGTGCCGATCACGTGGGCGCCCCGTGCCTTCGCGATCTGCACCGCCAGGTGACCGACGCCGCCGGCGGCCGCGTGGATCAGCACGCGCTGACCTGGTTGGACGTTCGCGAAGTCCACGAGGGACTGCCACGCGGTCAGGCCGGCCAGCGGCAGGCCCGCCGCCGTCACGTGGTCCAGGCTTGCCGGCTTGCGCGCGAAATGCCTCGGCGGTGCGACGACGTACTCCGCGTAGGCACCCGCCGGCTTCGGGAACAGCGGCATGCCGAACACCTCGTCGCCCGGTGCGTACATCCGCACGCCCGGGCCGACCGCCTCGACCACTCCCGACACGTCGTACCCCGGCACGTACGGAGCCGGGGCGCCGAACGCCTGGCCTCGTGCCCGTGACTTCCAGTCCGTCGGGTTGACGCCCGCCGCGTGCACCCGCACCAGGATCTCCACCGGGCCCGGCTCCGGCCTCGGCAGCTCGACCTCGGTCAGCACCTCCGGGCCGCCGGCACGCTGGACGCTGATCGCCCGCATCGTCTTCGTCATACGTCAATCCTTGCGCCGTTCACGCGGGGCGACCAGTGGCCGGAATGCCATGACATGGAAGGATCCAGCCACGCGACCGGCGCCTTCCGGCCAATGTGGCGATACGGACAGTGCGCGCCCACCCGGCAATGCCACCATGTGGTCGTGACAACGAAGGTGGTGGACGCACCACCCGCACTTCCGACCG
This sequence comes from Actinophytocola sp., assembly GCF_036378875.1. GTDB lineage: Bacteria > Actinomycetota > Actinomycetes > Mycobacteriales > Pseudonocardiaceae > Actinophytocola. The sequence continues at coordinate 16,307 of NZ_DASUVO010000044.1, read as the reverse complement.
CCATACCGGCACGGACCGCCAGCCCTTACCTGATGGCCATCTGTGTCTACGTCATGGTGCGCACGACCGGCTACCTGGTGCTGCTCTTCCTGGCCGACCACCACGACCGGTCGATCATCCAGATGCTGACCTCGTGGGACGGCGACTGGTACCTCGCGATCGCCGAGCACGGTTTCGACGGCGTCCCGGACTCGCACCGGGACGCCGCAGGCCAGCACACCCCGGTGACTCCCTATGGGTTCTTCCCCGCCTTTCCCATGCTGGTGCGGGCGGTGGCGGCCACGGGCATGGGCGTGGAGTGGGCCGGGCTGATCGTCAGCTTCCTCGCCGGTCTCGCGGCGACGCTGGCGATCTTCCGGATCGGCCGGCTGGTGGGCGGCAGCGAACGCGTGGGACTGGTGTTGGTCGCCCTGTGGGGTGCCGCGCCGATGTCGATCGTCCTGTCGATGACCTACACCGAGGCGCTGTTCACCGCGTGCGCCGCGTGGGCGCTGGTCGGGGTGCTGGAGAAGCGGTGGTACCTGGCCGGCCTGTGCTCCGTCGCCGCCGGGCTGACCCGCTCCACGGCGGTGGTCGTGGTCGCGGTGGTCGGCGTCGCCGCGCTGATCGCGGTGTTGCGGAACAACGACCGCTGGCGTGCCATCGTGTGTGTCGTGATCTGCCCACTCGGTCTGCTGGGGTGGTGGGGTCTTGTCGCCTACAAGGCCGGTTCGCTGACCGGCTGGTTCGACATCCAGCGGGAGGGCTGGTTCACGCGGTTCGACGGTGGCGTCCAGACTCTGGAGTTCGTCGGCGACACGCTGGCCACCGGCAAGTCGCTCTTCGAGTCGATCGTCGTGCTGGCCCTGCTCACGGCGGTGGCGCTCGCCGTGCTCAGCGGGCTGAACCGATTGCCGTGGCCGCTGGTCGCCTACGGTGCCGGCGTCGTGATCGTGGTCATCGGCACCGCTGGCCTCACCTACCTCAAGGGACGGTTCCTGCTCCCCGGGTTCACGCTGCTGATCCCCGTCGCGATAGGACTGGCCAACCGCCAACCACGCACGACGATCGCCGCGGTGTCCACGTACACGCTGATCTTCGCCTGGTTCAACGCGTACGCACTCACCGGATGGCCACTCGCGGTCTAGATGATTGATTCCATGAAGATCGTGTGAAGTGGGACTTGGCCACGGGCGTGGTGCGGCACATCCGATCCAGTGCGGAATGGCAGGGCGTGTCCGCTATCTTCCGGAGTTGGCCGGGCACGCCGGCTACGGCTGCTGCCGGTCGCATTCACGCTGGTACCGGGGCCTGAAGCTCTACCTTGTCTGCGCTGGAGACGGGATGCCGATCATGTGATGTCTGGCTTACCCCAAGATCGGCGAACGCGAGGTGCTGGCCGCGCTGCTCGACCACAACCACCACCTCATCCGCGACGGCCACCTCGGTGGAGTGCGCCCGTGGATCGAGTCGGTCAACCAGACACTGAAAGGTCAGCTCGACCTCGAAGACCACGGTGGACGCACTCCCGCCGGCGTGTTCAGCCGCACCGCTCGACGCCTGCTAGTCCAGGCGGCCGTCAGGCGTCGACCGCTACTCCTGGGATTGCCTTGATCTCGCCGAGGAAGGCTGGGGTTACCTTGATCGGGTAGTCGTCCAGTGCGAGGGTCACGCCGTTCTCCTTGTGGGCGAACCTCAGGTGGACCGGGGTGTCGCCGCGGTGGGCGGACAGGGTGTTCTTCAGTTCGCCGACTACCTCGTCGTTCAGTTTGACCGGGTTGCACAGCAGGACGAACGGGGTGATCTCGTCCTCCGCTGCCAGGTCCGCGTCGGTGAAGTCCAGGGGGATCAGGCCCGAGCCGAACACGGACATCTTGTCCTCGCGCCAGTTGACGCGGCCCTTGACCGCCACCGCGGCGTCCTCGATCAGGTCCTGGGACAACACCGAGTAGCTCTTCGCGAAGAACAGGACCTCGATCGAAGCGTCCAGGTCCTCGATCGTGCAGATGCACCACGGTTCGCCCTGCTTGTTCACGCGGCGTTCCATCGCCGAGATCATGCCCGACAGGACGATCTCGCCTTCCTTCGGCGGGTCGGCCAGGATCTCCGCGATGGGCTTCGGGGCGTGCTTGCGCAGCAGGCGCTCGGCACCGTCCAGCGGGTGGGCCGAGACGTACAGGCCCAGCATCTCCCGCTCGTAGGCGAGCAACTGCTTGCGGGGCCACTCCTCCGCCGTGAACTTCAGGTGGGCCAGCGGGCTGGCGTCGTTCGACGGGGTGGACGAGTCGTCGTCGCCGAAGCCGAACAGGTCGAACTGGCCCATCGCCTCCTGGCGCTTGAGGCCGACGACCGCTTCCACCGCTTCCTCGTGCACCTGGATCAGCGACAGCCTGGTGTGGCCCAGCGAGTCGAACGCGCCCGCCTTGACCAGGGACTCGATCACTCGCTTGTTGCAGACCACCAGCTCCGACTTGTCGAGGAAGTCGGTGAAGCTCGTGTAGGCGCCCTTCGCCTCGCGGGTCTTGATGATCGACTCGACCACGTTGGCGCCGACGTTGCGGACCGCGCCGAGGCCGAAGCGGATGTCGGTGCCGACCGCGGCGAACCGCAGGCCCGACTCGTTGACGTCCGGCGGCAGCACCTTGATGCCGGCGCGGCGGCACTCGGACAGGTAGACGGCCGACTTGTCCTTGTTGTCGCCAACAGAGGTGAGCAGCGCGGCCATGTACTCGGACGGGTAGTTGGCCTTCAGGTACGCCGTCCAGTACGACACCAGGCCGTACGCGGCCGCGTGCGACTTGTTGAACGCGTAGCCCGCGAACGGGAGGATCGTGTCCCACAGCGCCTTGATCGCCGCGTCCGAGAAGCCGCCCGGACGCAGGTCGCTGGCCTTCATGCCGGCCTGGAAGCGCTCGAACTCGGCGTCCAGCACTTCCTGCTTCTTCTTACCCATGGCCTTGCGGAGCACGTCCGCCTGTCCCATGGAGTAGCCCGCGACCTTCTGGGCGATGAACATGATCTGCTCTTGGTAGACGATCAGACCATACGTCTCGGACAGGATGTCCTTGAGCGGTTCCTGCAGCTCGGGGTGGATCGGCTTGATCTGCTGGCGCTTGTTCTTGCGGTCGGCGTAGTCGTTGTGGGCGTTCATGCCCATCGGACCCGGCCGGTACAGCGCGCCGACCGCGACGATGTCCTCGAAGCCGGTCGGCTGCATGCGCCGCAGCAGGTCACGCATGGGGCCGCCGTCCAGCTGGAACACGCCGAGCGTGTCGCCTCGGGACAGCAGCTTGTAGGTGTTCTTGTCGTCGAGGCTGAGCGTGTCGAGGTCGACGTCCCCGCCCCGGTTGGCCCTGATGTTGTCGATCGCGTCGCCGATGACCGTCAGGTTGCGCAGACCGAGGAAGTCCATCTTCAGCAGGCCGATGGCCTCGCAGGACGGGTAGTCCCAGCCGGTGATGATCGAGCCGTCGTCACGCTGCCACAGCGGGATCGACTGCATCAGCGGTTGCGAGGAGAGGATCACCGCACAGGCGTGCACGCCCGCGTTGCGGATCAGGCCCTCGAGGCCGCGGGCGGTCTCGAAGATCTTGCTGACCTCGTTGTCGGTCTCGATCAGCGTGCGGACCTCGGCCGCCTCGGCGTAGCGCTCGTGCTTGGGGTCGACGATGCCCTTCAGCGGGATGTCCTTCGCCATGATCGGCGGCGGCAGCGCCTTGGAGATCCGGTCGGCGATCGAGAAGCCCGGCTGGCCGTGCAGGACGCGGGCGGCGTCCTTCAACGCGGCCTTCGTCTTGATGGTGCCGAACGTGATGACCTGGGCGACCTTGTCGTGCCCGTACTTGTCGGTGGCGTAGGCGATCATCTCGCCGCGCCTGCGGTCGTCGAAGTCGATGTCGATGTCGGGCATCGACGCGCGCTCCGGGTTGAGGAACCGCTCGAACAGCAGGCCGTGCGGGATCGGGTCCAGGTTCGTGATGCCCAGGGCGTACGCGACGAGCGAGCCGGCGGCCGAACCACGGCCGGGCCCGACCCGGATGCCCACCTTGCGCGCGTGCGCCACGAGGTCGGCGACCACGAGGAAGTACGCGGGGAAGCCCTTCTGGACGATCACGCCGAGCTCGAACTCGGCGCGCTCGACGTACCCGTCCGGGATGCCGTCCGGGAACCGCCAGTTCAGGCCGCGCGTGACCTCCTTGGCCAGCCAGCTGGCCTGGTCCTCCCCTTCGGGCACCTCGAACGCCGGGATCCGGTCGGCGTACGCCCAGACCTCCTCGTACGACTCGACCCGCTCCGCGATCAGCAGCGTGTTGTCGGAAGCGCCGGGCACCTCGGAGTCCCAGTACTCGCGCATCTCCGCGGCGGACTTGAGGTAGTAGCCGTCGCCGTCGAACTTGAAGCGGTTCGGGTCGGACAGCGTCTTGCCCGACTGCACGCACAGCAGCGCTGAGTGCGCCTCGGCCTGGTCCTTGGTGACGTAGTGCGAGTCGTTGGTGGCGATCGGCTTGAGCTCGAGCTTCTTCGCGATGTCGAGCAGGCCCTCGCGCACCGACCGCTCGATGGGCAGCCCGTGGTCCATCAGCTCGAGGAAGAAGTTCTCGTGCCCGAAGATGTCGCGGTAGTCCGACGCGGCCTGCAGCGCCTCGGCGGGCTGGCCCAGCCGAAGCCGGGTCTGCACCTCGCCGGACGGGCAGCCGGTGGTGGCGATGATGCCGCTCGCGTTCTCGGCGATCAGCTCGCGGTCCATACGGGGCTTGCGGTAGTAGCCCTGGGTCGACGCGAGTGTGGACAGTGTGAACAGGTTGCGCAGGCCCGTCGCGTTGCCGGCGAGCATCGTCATGTGCGTGTACGCGCCGCCACCCGAGACGTCGCCGCCCACGCCCTCGTCGTCGGAGCTGCGCTGACGCGCCTCGCCCCAGAAGACCGGCTTCTTGTGGTAGCGGCTGTTTGGCGCGATGTACGCCTCGATGCCGATGATCGGCTTGATGCCGGTCTTCTTCGCCTGCTGGTAGAACTGGTCGGCCCCGTACATGTTGCCGTGGTCGGTCATGCCGACCGCGGGCATGCCCAGCCGCTGCGCCTCGGCGAACAACGGTCCGACCTGAGCGGCGCCGTCGAGCATCGAGTACTCGGTGTGCACATGCAGATGAACGAAGGAGTCAGCCGCCACGAGGCATCACCCTACGACGAACTCGTGGCCGCCGACCGCCAGCCCGGGTGGCGTGTCGTCGATGGTTTGTGCATGGTCCCGTTCTACCGCGTGGCACCGACAATTTTGTGACACGGGGGATCATGGACGCATGCGGTTCCGCCCCATCTCGCCCGATCTGCTGATCACCGAGATAGCCGAGACGATCATCACAAGGCCGGGTGCGGAGTGGACCAGGGTCGCGGTCGACGGGGCGCCACCGAGCGAGCCGGGCACGCTCGCGGACCGGCTCGCCGAGGAGCTGCGTACGCGCGGTCGCCCGGTGCGACGGGTGTCGGCCGCGGACTTTCTCCGGCCGGCGTCGCTGCGGTTCGAGCACGGCCGGACCGACCCCGACGCCCGCTACGACAGCTGGCTGGACGTCGGAGCACTGACCAGAGAGGTGTTCGAGCCGCTCGACGCGGGGGGCACCGGGCGGATCCTGCCCTCGTTCTGGAACACGTCGACGGACCGCGCCACCCGAGCGGACTATGTGGACCTTCCGCCGGGGGGCGTGCTCGTACTGGACGGCGAGCTGCTGCTCGGCCGCGGTCTGCCTGTCGACTGTGCTGTTCATCTGTGGCTCTCCCCCGCCGCCCTGCGCCGCCGCCTGCCGGAGGCGGAGGCGTGGGCACTGCCCGTGTTCGAGCGGTACCACTCGACCGTGCACCCCCTGGACCAGGCCGACTTCGCGGTGCGCATGGACGACCCGGCCCATCCCGCCCTGCTCGACGAGTGAACCGCCGACGCCGATTCTATCGAACGCCTGAGCGATGCAACCGGGGGGTGGCCAGGTCACATGAGCGGTGGGGCAGACTCGTGACCGGCACTCGACAAGGGAGGACATACATGGCAACCACACGCACGGCGAACGCCCACTGGGAGGGATCGCTGCTCGAGGGCGCCGGCACCGTGTCGCTGGACTCGTCCGGTCTCGGCAAGTACGAGACGTCGTGGGCGTCAAGGGCGAACGAGGCGAACGGCAAGACCAGCCCGGAGGAGCTGATCGCGGCGGCCCACTCGACCTGCTACTCGATGGCCTTCTCACACGCGCTCGCCGGCGCCGGCACCCCGCCGGAGGCCGTCGACACCAAGGCCGACGTGACCTTCCAGCCGGGCGAGGGCATCACCGGCATCAAGCTCACCGTGCGGGCGCGCATCCCGGGGATCTCCGCCGAGGACTTCGCGCGGATCGCCGAGGACGCCAAGCAGAACTGCCCGGTCTCCAAGGCGCTGACCGGCACCACGATCACGCTGGACGCGGAACTGGTCTGACGCCCGGCCGGAGCCCCTCGGTCACACCCCGCGCTACGGTGCCGGTATGGCCGAGGGGTTACGTCTGCGTCCGGTGACCGAGCCGGATCTCGACGCGCTGGACGACATGTTCGCCGATCCGGCGGCGATCGGGGAGTTCAACTGGGGTGGGTTCGTGGACCCCACGAGGTGGCGCCGGCGGTACGCGGAGAACGGGTTGCTCGCCGACGACAAGAGCGTCCTCATGGTCGAGCTCGCCGGGGAGTCACTGGGTTTCGTCTCGTGGTCCCGGCAGCAGACGGGGTACTCGGTGTACTGCTGCGAGTTCGGCATCAGCCTGTGGCCGTGGGCGCGGGGCAAGGGACACGGGACGGCGGCGCAGCTGCTGCTGGCGCGATACCTGTTCGCGCACCTGCCGATCAACCGGATACAGGCCGTGACCGACTTCGAGAACCTGGCCGAGCAGCGGTCGCTGGAGAAGGCCGGTTTCGTGCGCGAGGCGGTGCTGGCGGGCTACACCTTCCGGGACGGCGCGTGGCGCGACGAGGTGCTGTACCGCATGCTCCGCTCGGAGCTGCCGGTCAACTGATCCGGATCCGCCACTCGAGCGGGTGTACCAGGATGCGTTGCCCCGTGGTGCCGTCCCACACGGTCGGTGCACCGGCCTCCTTCAGGGCCGTGACCACCTCCTGGCCGACGGTGGTCGCGTCGGCGCCGTCGAAGGTGCCGTACGAGAGGTACAGGCCTTCGCCTTGCGTGGCGGCTTCCGTGTCCTGCTCGTGGAAGAACACGTACCCGTGCTCGCCGTTGTGCGCGTGCCCGGCTATCTCGGCAAGGCCGCAGGAGTTGCAGCAGGTGAAGTCCACCCTCGACACGATGCCGCGCGCCGACAGCGAGTCCAGTGCCGCCAGCACTCGCTCCGCCTCGGTCTCGGCCGGCCAGCCGGCCTGCTCGGCCAGCCTCGCCCGCCACAGCCGGTCTACCACCGCCATGACGTCGTCCTCGGGGAGCTCCTCCTCCTCGACGAAGGCCTCGGTCGCGGCCTCGGCCACCTCGTCCCAGTCGGAGAAGCCACCGTGGACGATGGGACGGACGTACTCCTCGATCTCTTCGATCTCCTCGGCATCGAGCACGCGCGGAGTCTTCCACGACGCGGAGTCGCGGTCACCGCCGCCACCGCAGCGGGGTGACGTGGATGAACCGGCTGGCCGAGCCGTTCCACTTCACCTCGGCACCGGCGGCGACGACGGCCTCGACCACCTCACGCCCGACCACGGTCGGGTCCGTGCCGTCGAAGGTGCCGTAGGAGAGCATCAGTCCGCCGCCGGTCGCGGCGATCTCCGTGTCCTGGTGGTGGAAGAACACGTACCCGCGGTCGTCGTCCCCTGCCTCCGCGCCGATCTCGGCCGCACCACAGCTGCCGCAGCAGGTGAAGTCGGCACGCATCACGATGCCCTTGTCCGACAGTGCCGCGAGCGCGTCGAGCACCGGGCCGGAGTCCGGCCAGCCGGCCTGTTCGGCATCCCGCTCCGTCACCAGGCGGTCGACGACCGCGATCACCTCGTCCTCGGAGACGGTGTCCCGGAAGGACTCGACGACGGTCTCGACGACGTACTCGCGGTCGAGACCGCCATCGACCAGGGCGCTGGCCAAGTCCTCCGGGCGCATGCGCGGGAGTGTTCCAGCATCCGGAAACCCGAGCGACGAACGGGTGCGCCTGTTCCAGGATGGCCGGTATGGATCTTTCGATGGTGCTGGCCTTCGCCGTCGCCGCTTTCGTGATCAGTATCGTCCCCGGCCCGGACATGATGTTCATCATGGCCAACGGGATCGCCCGGGGGCGGGCCGCCGGTGTGGTGGCGGCGGCCGGGATGTCCACCGGCATCGTCGGGCACACGGTCGCCGCCGCGCTCGGGCTCGGCGCCGTGCTGCAGGCGGCGCCCGTCGCACTGGACACGGTGCGCATCGTCGGGGCGGTCTTCCTCGTCTACATGGCGATCAGCGCGTTGCGGTCGGCGAAGGACGTGGCCACCACCGCGCCGGCGAAGTTCGGGGCGCGCACGCTGCGCCGCACCTACGTGATGGCCGTGCTCGTCAACCTGTCCAACCCCAAGGTCGTGCTGTTCTACCTGGCGTTCCTCCCCCAGTTCGTCACCGAGGGCGGCTGGGCGGTGCCGGTCCAGTTCCTGGTCATGGGCGCGATCCTGATCGTGGTCGGCTTCTCCGTCGACGCGACCGTGGGGTTCGCCGCCGGCACGCTGTCGGCACTGCTGCTGCGCAGGCCGGCCGTGCAGCGCTGGCTGAACCGGGTGTCGGCCGCGATCTTCGGCGGACTGGCGGTACGACTGGTCGCCGACCGTTAGACCAGCTGGTTCGTCTCGCCGTCGTACAGGAGTAGGCGGCCCGGCGCTGGGGCTGCGGTCATCGTCGACCCCACCGCCGGCTCCTCGTGTTCCGGCACGGTCAGGCCGACCAGGACCTCGCCCGGGCATTCGAGCGTGACCAGCGACGTCACGCCCAGGTTCTCCACGATGGACACCGTGCCCGTGATCCCCTCGGTGGCGGGGCGCAGGTACTCCGGGCGGATGCCGGCCACCACCGGGGCCCCGTCGGTCAGGGACGGGGCGGGCGCGGGCAGGCGGGCGCCGGCCACCTCGACGAAGCCGTCGCGGACCGTGCCGGTCAGCAGGTTCATGGGTGTCGAGCCGATGAAGTTCGCCACGAACGTGTCCGCCGGGCGCTGGAACACCTCCTTCGGGGTGCCCAGCTGGCGGATCCGGCCCTCCGCCATCACCGCGATGCGGTCCGCCAGCGCCAGTGCCTCGGCCTGGTCGTGAGTCACGAACACCGTGGTCAGGCCCAGGTCCCGTTGCAGGCGCTTGAGGAACGTGCGGGCTTCCAGGCGCAACCGGGCGTCCAGGTTGGACAGTGGCTCGTCCAGCAGCAGCACGTCCGCCGACATGGCGATCGCCCTGGCCAGCGCCACCCGCTGCTGTTGTCCGCCCGAGAGTTGGGCGGGCCGGCGTTCCAGCAGCGCCGACAGGCCGAGGTCGGCCGAGGTGGAGACCGCCGCGTCCTGTTGGGCCTGCCGCGACGCCCTGCGCACCCGCAGCGGGTAGGCGATGTTCTGCGCCACGGTCATGTGCGGGAACAGCGCGTAGTCCTGGAACACCATGGCGACGCCGCGTTTACCGGCCTCGACGCGGGTGACGTCGTTGCCGCCCAACATGATCGTGCCGGACGACGACTGTTCCAGGCCCGCGATCGTGCGCAGCAGCGTGGTCTTGCCGCAGCCGGACGGGCCGAGCAGCGCGAAGAACTCGCCGTCGTTGATCGACAGGTCGAGCGCGTCCACCGCACGCACCCCGTTCGGATACACAGTGGACAGTCCAGCCAGCTCGATCACGCCTTGATCCCTCCATGGAACCGGAACCCGTACCGCTTGCTGACAAACAGGTACAACGCCACCACCGGCACCGCGTACAGCAACGAGAACACCGGGATCACCGTGAGGTTCGCGCTGCCGCCCTCGTCCCTCAGCGTGCGCAGCAGCACAGCCGCCGGCTGCGCATCGACCTCCCGCAGCAGCAGGAACGGCAGCAGGAAGTTGCCCCACGCCTGCACGAACGCCCACACCAGGATGGTCGCGATGCCCGGCCGGGCGACCGGCAGCACGACGTCGCGCAGCACCTGCCACGGCGAGGCGCCGAACACCCGCGCCGACTCCTCGTAGGAGCGCGGCACCGTGTCGATGAAGTCCTTGAGAATGAAGATCGCCGCCGGGAGCAGGCCGCCCGCGATCACCAGCCCGGTCGCGTACTGCGAGTTGATCAGGCCGAGCTGCAGCATCAGCACGAAGATCGGCACCATGGCCGCGGTGCCCGTGACCACGCTGGACAGCAGCAACAGCACGTACAGCAAGGCGTCACGGCCGGGGATGCGCACGCGGGACAGCGCGTACGCCGCCAGCGTGCCCAGCGCGGTCGTGACGATCGTGGCCACCGCGCACAGCACGATCGAGTTCACGAGTGAGCCGAGGGCGTACGGGTGGGAGAAGGTGACGCGCCAGTTGTCGAGCGTCCAGTCCGGCCAGCGCAGCCCGACGCCGGGGTCGCTGTCGAACGGCGCGGACGCGAGCCACAGCATGGGCACCGCGAAGAACGCCAGCAGTGCGGCGATCAGCACGGTGTAGAGGGAGCGGCGCAGCATCGTCTTGAAGGTCACGACCGCCTCCTCAACAACAGCAGGTACAGCAGCGCCACCAGCAGGTTCACGATCAGCAGCAGGAACGAGACGGCCGCCGAGTAGCCGAGCTCGCCGCTCGCGATCGCCTGCTGGTAGATGAAGATCGGCAGGGTCTCCGACTCGTGGTTCGGGCCGCCGGCGGTCAGCAGGAACGGCGTGAAGTCGTTGGCCGTCCACAGGGAGATCAGCAGCGTGTTCGTGAGCACGTGGCCGCGGATGTGCGGGAACACGACGTCCCGTACCGTCTGCCAGCCGTTGGCGCCGACGGTGCGAGCGGTCTCCAGCTGCGATGGCGGCACCGCGGCCAACGCCGAGCCGTACAGCATCATCGAGAACGCCGTGCCGCGCCAGGTGTTGAACACGATCAGCGACGCCATCGGGTACTCGACCAGCCACGCCGTGGACTCGTTGCCCAGCAACGCGTTCAGGGTGCCGCCGTCGCGGTCGAGCACCGCGGTCCACAGATAGGCGACGACGACGCTGGGCAGGATCCACGCCAGCAGCACGAACGCCTCGACCACCCTGCGCACCACGGGTTTCGCGGACCGCAGCACCCACGCGAGCGCGAAGCCGAGGAGGTTCTGGCCGAGCACCGCGGACCCGACGACGAACACCAGCGTCAGCCCCAACGCGTTGCCGAACAACGCGTCGTCCAGGGCGTTCATGAAGTTCGACAGCCCGACGAACGCCGGCGCCACCGACGACGGACCCGTCAGCGTGTAGTCGGTCAGTCCTATGTAGATGGTCCAGAGCGCGGGGAAGACCAGGAACAGGCCGATGAGCAGTAGCGCGGGCGACACAAAGGCGACCGCCCGCGCCACGCCCAGCCCAGCGGAATCCCTAGCGCGCAACGTTGTTCTCGCCGACCGCCTCGATCAGCGCTTCCTCGTAGGCGGCGGCCGCCTCCTCCGCGCTCTTGCCGGCCACGATGTCGGCGGTGGCCTGCTGCAGTGCGCTCGACACCTTCGGGTAGGCCGCGAGCCCCGGCCGGAACCGGGTGATCGGCAGGACCTCCGCAGCGGTGAAGCCCAGCATCGGGTCGTTCGCGAGCACCTCGGCGTTGACGTCCTCGCGCTGTGTGATCTGCGCGGTGTCACCGAGCCGCGCCTTGGTGGCCTCGGCGGAGTTCATGAACTGGAGCAGCTCCCACGCCTGCTGCGGGTACTCGGTCTTCGGGTTGACGACGCGGATCGACCCGCCGGACATGCTGACGAAGTCCTGACCGTCGACGCCCGCACCCGGGTTCGCCGCGGGGATCTTCGCCCAGCCGACCGCGCTGTCCCGGTCCGCCATCTTCGCCACGCCGACCGTCGGGTCGACGACCGAGCGCCAGAAGTAGTCGCTCTCGAACAGCATGCCGATCTTGTTCTGCGCGAACAGCTCGAACGACCTGTCGCGGCCCTTGGCTTCCTGCGCGAGCACCGGGTCGGCGAGACCACCGCGGTAGACCTGCTGGTAGAGGTCCAGGACCTGCGTGACCTCCTTCGTGGCGCCCTGCCACTTGCCGTCCTGGTGGATCTCGGCGCCCGTGCCGGCGAGCAGCGGCAGCACACCCTGCATGGTGGTCGCCTCGGTCATCGCGGTGCCGGCGTTGAGCTGCATCGGGATCACACCGGGGAGCTGCTTGAGCGACACGGCCGCCGCGGTGATCTCGTCCCAGCTCGTCGGCTGCCAGTCGGCGGGGAGGCCGACCTGGGCGAACAGGTTCTTGTTGAAGAAGATCACCCGGCCGTCGGTGCCGACGGGGATGCCGTACCGCCTGCCCTCGAACTCGCCGAGTGCCTCGACCGCGTCCGGGATCTGGTTCCAGCCCTCCCAGGCGTCGACCTCGCCTTTGCCGACGACGTCGTCGAGCGGGCGGATCTGACCGCCTTCCGCGAACTCGCCGAGCCAGATGCCGTCGACCTCGACGACGTCCCCGCCGATGTCGGTGTTGAAGTCCAGCGCGATCTTGGCCTTGTACTCACCGTCGTCGACGCCGACGCCGTCGAACTTCACGGTCGCGTCGACGCCCTTGGCCTTCTGCTGCTTGACGAACTCCGGGATCACCCAGTCGCTGATCCACTTCGCGGTGAGGTCGTTCTTGCCGCCGGCCACCGCGTTCGCCGTGATCGTCAGGGTCACGTCCTTGGCGTCCGCGTTGCGCCCGGCGTCCGACTCCTGCTGCTGCCCGAGGCAGCTGGCCAGCGCCATCGTGGTGGCGGTGGCCGCCGCCACCGCCAGTGTGCGGCGTGCACGCATCTTCGGCACCTCTCGTCGTCGAGTTAGTTGGCGTTTAACCAACAGCGGTCCGAACAGGACGAAGATTAGCGCCGAGGGGTGGGTGAGCGCGAGCGTCAGTGGGGCGTGCCGGCCAGCGCGAGCACCTCGCCGTCGTGGCCGCACAGCACGTGGCCGTGCTGACCGGGCGGGTCGAACGTGTCGCGATCGAAGCGGACCTTGTGCGTGGCCTCCTGGCCGATGACGAGCGTGCCCGGGGCGTCGAGGGCGATCACCTTGCCGTCGACCGGCAGGAGGACCGGGCCCGTGCGGGACGCAGATACCGCGGTGCGGCCGGCACGCAGACCCTCCATGACGGCCGGGACCAGCTCGTCGGCGTTGCGCGCGTGCGAGTCGACGGCCACCCACGTGGTGGGCGAGCCGAGCGCCACGCCGTCGTTCGGGCGGTGCCAGTCGCTGCCGCCGATCGGGGTCGCCTGCGTCCCCCACGCCTGCCACCACGCCAGCGGGCCGCCCCAGGTCGGGGCCTGCCAGCTGGAGTGCCACACCTCGGCGAGCGGCGGGTGCTCTGGCAACGGGTGCCGCCACGCGTGGTCGCCGCTGAGCGGGTGGTTGATCGACAGCAGTCCGCCGCGCTCGCGCACGGTCTTCACCCAGTTGGCGGCCGGCTCGCGGAAGTCGACCCAGCCGATGTCGCCGAACGCGTTGGCGTGCCCGAACTCCGTGGTGATCTCCTGGCCGGGGATCAGCGCGATACCGTATTTACGTCCAACCTCGGCCAGCTCGGCGTGATGGCTGACAGTGTTGTGGTCGGTGACCGCGAGGGCGTCCAGACCGGCGGCGACGGCCTCGGCGGCCAGCTCGGCGACGGTCAGCGTGCCGTCCGAGTGCATTGTGTGGGCGTGCAGGTCGACGGCCACCCAGCGCAGACCGGCACCCGAGGGCAGGCCTCGCGGGCGGGGTTTGGTCGGCACCGGCGGGGCGGGTCGGGGCGCTGGCAGCTCGACGTCACCGTCGGTCTGGATGGTGACGGTCACGTCGAGCCCGCTCGCCGGGAGCCGGTGCAGGCCGAGCACCACGTGCCACTCCCCCGGCTCCAACTCGCCCGGCACGTAGCCGGGGGTGGCTGCGGCCGGGGTGATCACGTAGCCGCGGCGCGCACCGCCGGACCAGCCGCGCCACCCGTTCGCCCCCTCACAACCCAGGTCGACGACGGCGCCGGAGTCCGGGTCGAACTCCAGCTCGACGGCGATGGCACGACAGCGTTCCGGCACGTCGAACGGGAGAAGGGGCCAGTGCTTGTCAGCTCTCAGATCGCGGGTCCAGAAGCCTCGGTGGATCGTCGGCGCGGCCATGGGTAGATCCTGCCAGTAACGACCCGTGTTGTTCCCAACCCTCGCCCGGTCGGTCCTCGCTGGCGCGGGAGAATAGGTTCGGTGGGCGCGGCTTCCGCCGCGATGATCGAGCGAACGGGGTAGCGTGCGAGCCGTGACGGATCCGGTTGACGCCCGCCTCCTCGGCGTGGTTGCCGAGATGGGCAGAGCAGCGGTGCACGAGGTGGCCGCCCGTGTGGGCATGGACCCGCGGGAGGTCGCCTCACGGTTGGTCGCGCTCTCGGCGACCGGCCTACCCCTGCTCGTGGGCGTCGAATGCGACCCAGGACGCCTCCGCCAGGCAGCGGCCGCCGCGATGGCCGCCACCTCGCCGCCGTACGGGATCCAGCCGCCCTACGGAGTCCATGGCACGCCGACCGGGCCGTACCCACCGTCCGGGCCGGTGCCGAACCCGTACGGCCAACCGCCACCCCAGTCGGGTCCCATGCCGATGGCACCGCAGCCGGTGATGCCGCGCACCGGACCGCCGAGCACACCGTTCCCCGCCCAGACCGGGCCGCCGAGCCAACCGTTCCCGGCACCCATGCAGCCACCCCCGCCGTTGCCCCAGGTTGAAGCACCGATGAGCATGTGGGGCCCACCGCAGACGTCGACCTGGGCCCGCGGCGACGCGCCACCGCTGGACGTGACGCAACCCACGGTCAAGTCCGCGCTGCCGGATGTCCGGCAGGGCAAGGTCGGCACCGCACTGCAGACGGAGGGCCTCGAGGGCGAGCGGCTGTCGATCACCCTGGTGGAGGTCGTCGACCCGGCCGACTACCTCTTCACCGCGGCCGGCTACCGGCTGCAGGAGGGTGAGCGCTCGGTCGTCGTGCACACCGAGTTGACGAACCGCGGCACCGTCGCGTTCCAGTCACTTCCGGATCTTTACCTGGTGCTGGTGACCCCGGACGGCAAGACCATCTCCAAGGCGCCGGTGTCGCTCTCGTCGCGGCCACCACACCGGATCGGCGTGCCGCCCGGCGAGACCCAGGGCGGCCACACGGTGTACGTGGTGCCGGAGCACACGGAGGTCACGTCGGTGCGGTGGAGTCCCCGCCCCGACGAGGAGTCCCGCGCGCTGACCTGGATCATTGAGAACTAGGCCCGAACATCCTCGCGAGCCACGACTTGCGCTTCTGCCGGTCCTGTCCCGGCGGGAGCGGCTGGATAACCGGAATCGGCGACGTGGGCGGCTCCTGTCGACGCGGCGTGCTCTGTGGCCGGTACTGATCACGCGACTCCGGTTCGGGATCCGGCAACGTCTCGAACGGTGACTCCGGTGGACCACCCCCGATCACCGCAGGCGCCACACCGTCCACGAGGAAGTGCTCGTCCCGGTCACTGTCCCGTCCGCCGCTCGGCATCCCCACCACCGCCCCTCGCTGGGTTGTCGTCAAAGTACGCGAAACCGTGATGGATGTGGAGAGTTTCAGCCTCCGCCGAGGTTTCTGACCATCTGCTCCGCGATCGTCATCGCCAGCGCACAGGCCTTGCCACGATCGTCGGTAGCCATGACCTCGATCCCCTTGCGGGACGCCAGTCCCACCGTCACATGGCACACCTGTGCGGGATCTGCCGACTTGATGACGGCCGGCTGGCCGGCGACGTCCACGACCATGAAGTCGCCCCGCTTGTTCCTGCTGAACACTTCCTCCAACAGGTCATTGTCGAGCCAGAGGTTGTACTCCACCTCCCGTTCGGCGAGTGCGTGCAGCCGGTTGCAGCCCAGGAAGGTCTCGCTGATGGCGTGCGACTCGCCCGGGCTGGGCATGCCCAACTCGATCGCTTGTGGGTCGGTCAGGAGATCGCACACGGTGCCTTCGGTGGCATACGCACTCGGGTCGAGGGGGCGGGTGACCGGCGGCGGCTCGGCGGGTGGCGGTGTCGGCGGAAACGTGGTGGTCGTGGTCGGTGGAGTGCTTCGCGTCGCTGACGGCATGGTGCTGGTGGAGCCGCCGACGTCTGGCGGGTCCGAGGTGCACCCAGCCGCGACGAGGCACGCCGCGAGGGCGCACCAGATCCGCGCCCTCACTGGTCCTTCCCCT